>JAEWFF010000075.1 GCA_023388965.1 Pseudomonadota bacterium
TCACCGACCCGCGCCGCTTCGGCTGCCTGCTCTGGCAGCCGCCCGGCGGGACCCACGCCCTGCTCGCCGCCCTCGGGCCCGAACCCCTGGGCGACGACTTCGACGGGGATTACCTGTTCAGGCTCAGCCGCGGGCGCCGCGCGCCGGTCAAGGCCTTCCTGATGGACCAGCGCGTGGTGGTGGGCGTGGGCAACATCTACGTGGCCGAAGCCCTGTTCATGGCCGGGGTCTCGCCGCTGCGCGCCGCCGGCCGGATCTCGCGCGAGCGCTACGCGCGCATCGCCGCCGAGATCCGCGCGGTCCTTTCCCGCGCCATCACCCGCGGCGGCACCACGCTGCGAGACTTCCTGTCCCCGGACGGCGCCCCGGGCTACTTCGAGCAGGAGCTGTCCGCCTACGGCCGCGGCGGCGAACCCTGCCCCCGCTGCGGCCGCCCGCTGCGCCAGGCCATGGTCGCGCAGCGCGCCACCGTCTGGTGCGGGACCTGCCAGCGCTGAGCGCAGGCGCTATGATCGCCCCTCGATGGAGCGGGGAGCGCTCATGGTGGATACCGCAGAGATCACCCTGTTGCTGGATGCGGCGCGTGGCGGGGATCGGGGCGCGCTGGACCGCGTGCTGGCCACGCTCTACCAGGAACTGCACGGCATGGCCCGGCGCCAGCTGGCGGGGCAGTACGGGCAGACGCTCGACGCCACCGCCCTGGTGCACGAGGCCTACCTCAAGCTGATCGGCCGCCGCGAGGCGCAGTTCGACGACCGCGCCCACTTCTTCGCCTACGCCGCCTCCGCCATGCGCAGCGTGGTGGTCGACTACGCCCGCCAGCGCATGGCGCAGAAGCGCGGCGGCGACCTGCACCGGGTCACCGACCTGCCCGAGGACATCGAGGGCGGCCTGCGCCTGGACGACGAGATGCTCGCCCTCGACGTCGCCCTGACCCGCCTGGCCGCGGTCGACGCGCGCCTGGCCCAGGTGGTCGAGCTGCGCTACTTCGGCGGCCTGTCCGAGCTCGAGATCGCCGAGCTGCTCAAGCGCTCCGAGCGCAGCATCCGCCGCGACTGGCAGAAGGCGAGGCTGTACCTGCTGGCCTCGCTGAAAGCCGACTGAGGGGCCGGCGGCAGGCACCGGGCCATGGATCCCGATCGCTGGCAGCGCCTGTCGCCCCTGCTCGACGCCCTGCTCGAGCTGGAGCCCGCGGTGCGCGCGCAGAGCCTGGCCTCGCTGCGCGAGGACGACCCGGCGCTCGCCGATGACCTCGAAGGCCTGCTGAAACTCGAGGAGGGCGAGGAGGACTTCCTCGCCCAGCCGGTGGTCTCGCAGCTGCCGCTGGCGCGCCCGGACGCGATCATCGGCCCCTACCGGCTGGAGCGGCTGCTGGGCGAGGGCGGCATGGGCCAGGTCTGGCTGGCCAGCCGCGCCGACGGCCTGTACGAGCGCCGGGTCGCGCTGAAGCTGCTGCGCCCCGGGCTGGCCGATCCCAACCTGCGCCTGCGCTTCACCCGCGAGCGGCAGATCCTGGCGCGGCTGGAACACGCCCACATCGCACGCCTGCTCGACGCCGGCATCAGCAGCGACCAGCAGCCCTACCTGGCGCTGGACTACGTCGACGGCGAACCGATCACCGACTGGTGCCGGATGCACGAGCCCACGGTGGAGCAGCGCCTGCGCCTGTTCCTGCAGGTCTGCGAGGCGGTCAGCCATGCGCACGCCAACCTGATCGTGCACCGCGACCTCAAGCCCTCGAACATCCTGGTGACGCCGCTCGACGAGGTTCGCCTGCTCGACTTCGGCATCGCCAAGCTGCTCGACACCCCCGACGTCGGCGCCGACGGCACGCGCACCGACGCCCGCGCCTTCACCCTGCACTACGCCGCGCCCGAGCAGGTCCGCGGCGAACCGGTCACCACCATGACCGACGTGTATTCGCTGGGCGTGGTGCTCTACGAGATGCTCACCCGCTGCAAGCCCTACCGGCCCAAGCGCAAGAGCGACGCCGAATGGGAGGAGGCGATCCTCAGCGTCGACCCGGCGCGCCCCTCAGCCGCGCTGCAGCGCACCGGCGGCGACACCGGCGGGGAGGCCTTCGTGCACGCGCGCCGCGACGCCCGCCTGATCGCCGGCGACCTCGACAACGTCGTGCTCAAGGCCCTGTCCAAGGCGCCCGAACAGCGCTACCCCTCGGTCGAGGCCATGGCCCAGGACCTGCGCCGCCACCTCGAGGGCAAGCCGGTGCGGGCGCGCCCGCAGGGCCTGGGGTACCGCGCGCGAAAGTTCATGCAGCGCCACCGCTGGGCGCTGGGCACGGCCGGCGCGATCGCCCTGGTGCTGGTCTCGGCCCTGGGCATCGTGGCCTGGCAGGCGCAGCAGGCGGTGCAGCAGGCCGCGCGCGCGCGCGCGCTGCAGAGCTTCATGGTCGGCCTGTTCGAGAACGCCGGCTCCACGCCTGGCGGCGCGAGCCTGGACACCCGCCAGCTGCTGGACGAAGGCGTGCGCCGCGGCGAACTGGAGCTGGCCCAGCAGCCGGTGGCCCTGGCCGAACTGCTGGGCGTGATCGCCCGCCTGCGCAC
>JAEWFF010000008.1 GCA_023388965.1 Pseudomonadota bacterium
GCTGCGCGAGCAGGGCCTGGGCGTGATCCACGGCGGCGAGAACTCGCTGCGCTTCACGCCGCGCTTCCAGATGGGCGAGGACGAGCTGGACCTGGTGGTGTCGATGGTGAAGCGCGCGCTGCTCGAGGGACCGCGCCGCTCGAAGGCCGCCGCGGCCTGAGGGTCGTCGACGCGCAGCTCCCGGCGGGCCCGGCCCGCACGGGGGAGGCGCCCCTCATGCGCCCGGAGCCTGCCCCGACTCCGGGCGCCGATGTTCAGCGCGCCGCTTCGATGGCCGAGCGGATCAGCGCTTTCGCTTCGGCGGCATCACCCCAGCCGCGCAGCTCGACGCGGCGGGTTCCCGACGGCAGGTCCTTGTAGACCCGGAAGAACGCCTCGATGCGTTCGCGCTCGATCGCCGGCAGGTCCTCGATCGATCGGATACCGTCGTAAGTCGGGTCCACGTCGTCGGCCGGCACGCCGATGATCTTCTCGTCCGCTTCGCCGGCATCGCTCATCCGCAGCACGCCCAGCGACCGGAACCGGATCAGCACGCCCGGATGCAGCGGCGCCCGGGTCAGGACCAGAGCGTCGAGCGGATCGCCGTCGCCGGCCAGGGTACGCGGCATCGATCCGTAGTTCGCCGGATAGGCCACCGGCATCGACAGGAAGCGGTCGACGTGGACGAGGCCATCGTTGCCGGTCTCGTACTTGGTGAAGCCACCGGCCGGGATCTCGACCAGCAGCAGCGCCTCCTCCGGCGCGTTCGCCGGCTGGGGTACCTGCCGCGGGTTGGCCGCGCCGGCGGTGGCCACGGCGATCCACAGCGCGAACGCGGCGCCGGCGCGCAGGACGGGCCCCGGACGCATCAGCTCACTCCCAGCAGCGGTCGGCGCGGCCCTTCAGGGTCGCGGCGCGTTCGCAGTCGCGCTGCGGGATGCGGCCTTCGACGTGTTCGACGATGCTGCGGCCGCTTGCGCGGTCGCCGGTGATCGAGAAGGCGTCGTACAGCCGGCCGGTGACGGTGCGGGCTTCGTAGCGCAGTTCACCGTTCTCGATGCGCACGCGCTGGTACAGCTGGGTGTCCTCGGCCACCGGCGCCATCGTTTCGCGCGCCTCCGGCGAGAGCCGGTACTGCTTGGCGCCGGCGACGCTGACCACGTACTGCGGCGTGCCCTGCCGTTCGACCAGGCCGCCGCGGCGGCCGTAGACGTGGTCGTGGCCCTGCAGCACCAGGTCGACGCGGTGCTTCTCCAGCACCGGCAGCACGTGCTCGCGCAGCAGCACGTTGTCGCGGTCCTGGCGCGGCGAGAACATCGGCTGGTGGATGGCCACGATCGTCCACGCGCGCGGGCGCTCGCCCGACGCGGCGTCGCGCAGCACGCCGTCCAGCCATGCCGCCTGCGCCTGCGCAGTGCCCAGATCAAGCGCCGAGGTGCCGTCGAGCACCACGAAGCGCGCGTCGTGCATGTCGAACCAGTACGTCGTCGCCTCCACGCCCGGCGCACCGTTGCCCGGCAGCGCGAACATGTGCGGCCAGTGCGCGCCGAGCACGCGGCGCTCCTGCGGCGTATCCTCGAACTCCTCGAAGTACTCGTGGTTGCCGGTCACCGGCGCCACCAGCAGGGTCGAGGCAAGCGGCGCAGTGGCATCGAACCACTCGCCCCACTCGTTGTCGTCCTCGCCGTCGCCGCCGCTGACCAGGTCGCCGGCGAACAGCGCCAGGCGAGCGTCCGGCGCATGCCTCAGCGCTTCCAGCAGCACGCGGGTGGAGAGGCTGGCGTTCTTGTTCTGGGTGTCGCCGAAGTACAGGAACTCCAGCGGCGCGCCCGGCGCGGCGGCGGTACGCAGCTGCCGCCACGGGCTCCACCAGCCGTTCGCGCCCTGCACGCGGAAGGCGTACAGGGTGTCGGGCTCGAGGCCGTCCACCGCCACCTGGTGCTGCAGGCCTTCGCCGTGCTCGGTGGCCAGCGTGCGCGTACGTGCCTGCAGGCGGCGGGGCTCGCCCAGGTCGGGCGAATCGCCGGCCACGGCCAGCTCCAGCAGCGGCGCGTCGATGCCCTGCCCGCTGCGCCACGACACCTGGAAGCCGCGCGCCGGATCCGCCGCCGGCGAGGCGACGATGCGGTCGGGATGCGCGGCCGGCGCGTAGCGCGCGTCGCCCGCGGGCACCAGGGTGTTGGGCTCGTGCTCGCGCGCGGCCGCGGACGGCAGCGCCAGCAACAGCGCCAGCACCAGGGTCGAGGCAGCGCGCGGACGCACGGCGATCACGGACTTCGCCGCCATCAGCGCGCGCACGCCGGCAGCGCCAGCGCCGAGGCGATCGCGCGCCAGTCGAAGGCCACCGCGCCCTGGTCGTCGTGCACGGCATACAGCACGCCGTCGGGGAAGGCCGTGCTCGCGGCCTCGTCCAGCCAGATGCCGTCGGTATTGGCGACCGTCGGGCCGGTCACCGCACCGGCGTGCTCCAGGCTCACGCGGTCGAACAGGTGGAACACCGTGCGCCCCTTGCCCTGCTCGGTGGTGATCCACCAACCGCTGCCGTCGGCGCAGTGCTTGAGCATGATCCCCTCGGACTGCGCCTTGAGGAAGTCGGCGCCGATGGTGCGGCCGCTGTACCTGCCTTCGAGGTCGTAGACCTTGAGCTCGTTGGCGTAGGTTTCGTCCTCCTCGGCGATCATCAGGCGGTCGTTGGCCGGGTCGCCCCAGATCGACTCGACCACGCGCAGCGCACCCTCGGGCGAGGTGTCGCCGAAGGCGCCGAGGTGGCGGGCGGCGAAGCCCTCGCCCTCGGGCGTGAAAGCGAAGCGGTGCACGCGGCGGGTCAGCTCCTCCAGCGGCGGCAGGATGTCCTCGCCCTCGGCGTCCTCGCCGGCCATGTAGGCGTCGGTGACGTAGAGCTCGTAGCCCGCATCGACCTTGTTCACCCACAGGCCGTAGGGCAGTTCAAGCGCATCGGCGCCGAACATCGCCACCGTCTCCATGCCCGGCAGGCGCAGCACCTGCACGCGACGATTGTCACGCTCGACCACGAAGGCCAGGTCGTCGACGATGGCGATGCCGTTGGGGCGGTCGAACTGGCCCTCGCCGGCGCCGCGCTCGCCGACGTGGCGGACGAACTCGCCGGTGTCGCCGTCATAGACCACCAGGCGGTGCGTGGACTTGGCGGTCGCCAGCAGCAGGATCTGGCCGTCGGGCGCGGTCCAGCTGGCCACCGAGTCGATGTTGTCTTCGGGCGACATCGGGGTGGCAAAGGCCTCCGGCACGATGGCGGCATCGGCCGTGCCCTCGCCGCGCGCGGCTTCGCGGACCTGGTCCGCGCGGTCTTCGGCGTCCACGGCGCCGGTCGCCGCGCCTGTGGCGGGCGCCGGGGCGCCGCCACAGGCCGCGAGAGCGAGGGTGAGGGCCGCAGTAGCCAGGACGGCCAGCGGCCTGCGGAGGTTCTTCGAAACGTGGGTCATCGCGCGCATCCTCAGAAATTCACCTTGACGCCCAGGGTGTAGCTGCGGCCGTACAGCTCGTTCTGCAGCGTGTTCGCCGGCGTGCCCTGGTACAGCTCCAGCGGCTCGTCGAGCAGGTTCGAGGCCTCGAAGTACAGGCTCCAGTGGTCGGCCACCTTGTAGTCGAGGCTGAAGTCGAGCTGGGTGTTCGACGCCACCCAGAGGTCGTAGCGGGCGTCGTCGCCGATCTCGTCCAGGTACTCGCTGCGGTACACGGCCGCGAGGCGGGTGCTGATGCGGTCGTTCTCCCAGCCGATATGCGCGCTGTACAGCTGCTCGGACGACAGCGGCAGCTCGAACTTCTCGCCGGCGCGGTCCTCGGTGCCGGCCACGAACTCGGTATCCAGCCAGGTACCGCTCAGGCCGACCAGCAGGCCGCTCCAGGCGCCGGGCAGGAAGTCGAGCTTCTGCTGCCAGTTCAGCTCGAAGCCGAACACCTCGGCGTCTTCGCCGTTGATCGGCTTCGACACCGCATAGCCCGGGTACGCCGGATCGTTCTCCGTCCAGGTCTCGACGATGTAGCCGTCGATGGACTTGTGGAACACGCCGGCGGAGAAAATGCCCGACTCGCCGATGTAGCGCTCGAACGAGACGTCGAAGTTGATCGACTCGTAGGGATCGAGCTGCGGGTTGCCCAGTTCGACCTCTGCATCGTCGCGGTTGATGCTGACGCGCGGCGAGATGTCGCCGAAGCTGGGGCGCGCGATGGTCTTGGTGATCGCGCCGCGCATCACCCAGTCGCCGTCGGTGTCGTAGCGCAGGTGGAGGCCCGGCAGCACGCTGGTGTAGGCGCTCGAGGCCGACGACGGCGTCGCGGTCAGCTCACCGTCCTCGTCGATATCGACCATCCAGCCGTTGGCGTCGAACTCGGTGCGCTCCACGCGCGCACCGGCGATGACGCGCAGGTTGCCGAAGTCCATGGTGCCCATCAGGTAGGCGGCGAGCACGTCCTCGCTGGCGGTGTAGTCCTCGATCAGCGAGATCATGGTGTTCTCGGCCACGTCCTGCGGGCGCGCCGAGAAGTCGCCCTGGTTGCTGCGCAGCCAGCGGCGCATGGCGCTGGAGGACAGGCCGTCGCCGTAGTAGCCGTGGCGGTAGGACGGCGAGCCCGTGGTCCAGTCGGCGGGGTCGACGTCGGGGCCCCTGCGGTATTCGGCCTCGTCGACGTTGACGTCGCGGTCGCGCCAGCGGCCGAGCAGGCCGGCCTTCCAGGTCACCGCCTCGCCCGCGTAGGTGAAGTCGAACTTCGCGCTCAGCGCCTCGTCGTCCACCTGCTTCGGCGCGACCACCAGGCGGTCGAGGCCGTAGTTGGCGTTGCGCAGCCAGGCATCGCTGCCGGCCGGGTCGATGATGTCGAACGAGGGGATGCTGCCGGGGCCGACGCGGATCGCCATGTCCTCGTCGCCGAGGTATTCGAAGCGCATCTCGACCTCGTCGTCCACGCGCTCGCGCACCTTGGTGTAGCCGAGCTGGTAGTCGAACTTCGCGGCGCCGCGGCGGTTCATGCCGCCGGCGCTGACGGTGAAGGTGTCTTCTTCCTTGGTGCGGTAGCGCAGGCGGCGGCCGAAGTCGTCGGCCGAGATGCCTTCCACCAGCCAGCTGTTGCCGTCGTAGTCGACGATGTCGCCCTCGCCCATCGGGATGATCTGGTTCTGGCGGGTCTCGGCGTCGGTGAAGTCGGTGTACAGGGTGCGCAGGTAGTACTGGTTGTCGTTGTCCGGGCGCCAGTCGAGGTTGAGGTTGACGCCGGTGCGCTCGCGGTTGATCGAATACTTGCGGCGCTGCATCTCGACCGCGGTCAGGCGGTCGCCGGTCACGTCCTCGAACTGGTCGTCGTACTCGACCTCGACGTTGTCGGACTCGTAGTCGCGGTCCTGCCAGCTCAGGCCAAGGGCGACGCCGAAGGTGCCGTTGTAGACCTCGCTGAAGTTGAACGCGGCCTTGGGGCTGGTCTCGCCGCTGAGGTTCTGGTGGCTGGCCTCGGCCTTGAAGCGCATGCTGCGGCCGGCGCGGTCGAAGGCCGACGCCGATTCGACCATGATCGTGCCGCCCAGCGAATCGCCCGGCATGTCCGGGGTCGGGGCCTTGACCACGGTGAGGCGCTCGGTGGACTCCGACGGGATCACGTCCAGCGGCGCGGCACGGCTGCTGTCCTCCGGCGTGCCCATGCCGATGCCGTCGACGGTGACCGAGTTCTGCGCGGCATCCAGGCCGCGGATCACCACGTAGCGGCCCTCGCCCTGGTCGCGGGTGACGCTGATGCCGGGCAGGCGCGACAGCGACTCGCCGACGTTCTGGTCCGGGTACTGGCCCATGGAGTCGGCCGATACGGTGTCCTGGATGGCGTCGGAGGCGCGCTTGAAGTCGATCGCACGCATCTGCGATTCGAACTGGCCACGGACCTCGACGGTGTCGAGGGTGACCGCATCGGCGGGAACCGGTTCGGGCTGGGCGGCGGCGTCCTGCTGCGCGTTGGCGGGGCTGGCGACGACCGCCAGTGTGGCGACGATGGCGAGGTGCAGGGGGTGGCGCTTGGACACGGCAAGGACTCACGGGGAGGTGAAGGATGGGCGCACACGTTATTTCCGCCCTGTTGCAGTCCCGTTACCGGCGTCATGGTGTCCGCGCCGCGCTAGACTCCGGCCATGAAGATCGTCGAAGTCCGTCACCCGCTGGTGCAGCACAAGCTCGGCCTGATGCGTCGCGCCGACAACAGCACCAAGACCTTCCGCGAACTGGCCGGCGAGGTCGCCGCCCTGCTCACCTACGAGGCCACCGCCGACCTGGAGTGCGAGGACTCGGAGGTCGAAGGCTGGGCGGGCACGGTGCGCGTGCGCCGGATCAAGGGCCGCAAGATCACCCTGGTGCCGATCCTGCGCGCCGGCCTGGGCATGCTGCCGGGCGTGCTGGAGCTGATCCCAGCGGCCAAGGTCGGCGTGGTCGGCATCAAGCGCGACGAGGCCACGCTCGAAGCCATGGCCTACTACGAAAACCTGGTCGGCGACATGGCCGACCGCACCGCGCTGATCCTGGACCCGATGCTCGCCACCGGCGGCACCCTGGTCGCGACCGTCGACATGCTGAAGAAGGCCGGCTGCACGCGGATCAAGGGCCTGTTCCTGGTCGCCGCGCCGGAAGGCCTGCGCGCGCTCGAGGCCGTCCATCCCGACGTCGATGTCTACACCGCCTCGGTCGACGAGCGCCTCAACGAAGTCGGCTACATCCTCCCCGGCCTGGGCGACGCCGGCGACAAGATCTTCGGCACCCGCGCCTGAGGGGACGTCGCGCGGTCGCACGGCGCGCGTCCACGCTGTCCTGCCCCCCGGGCATCCCGCGTTGCCCGGGATGTGGCCACCGCTCCGCTGCCGCCGACGCCTCCGGCCCCCGAGGGCCCGATCCCGCCCGTCCACACGCCGCCGGCGGGGGAATGGCTGTTCGGCCGATACCGCCTCGTGCCCGCGTCCCGCAGCCTGCACAGCGGTGAGCGCCGCATGGAGCTGGATCCGCGCGCGCTCGCGGTGCTGGAATGCCTGCTGCGGCAGGCCGATTCCGTGGTGCCGCGCGCCCAC
>JAEWFF010000046.1 GCA_023388965.1 Pseudomonadota bacterium
CGACGACTTCGCGCCCAACCTGTCGTTCTTCTTCTCCAACGGCATGGACCCCGAGTACACCGTCATCGGCCGCGTGGCCCGCCGCATCTGGGCGCGCGCCATGCGCGAGCGCTACGGCGCCAACGAACGCAGCCAGATGATGAAGTACCACATCCAGACCAGCGGCCGATCACTGCACGCGCAGGAGATCCAGTTCAACGACATCCGCACCACGCTGCAGGCCCTGTACGCCCTGTTCGACAACTGCAACAGCCTGCACACCAACGCCTACGACGAGGCCATCACCACGCCCACCGAAGAGAGCGTGCGCCGCGCCGTGGCCATCCAGATGATCATCAACAAGGAGCTGGGGCTGAACTTCTGCGAGAACCCCTGGCAGGGCAGCTTCGCCGTGGACTACCTGACCGACCTCGTGGAAGAGGCCGTGTACAAGGAGTTCGAGGCCATCAGCGAGCGCGGCGGCGTGCTGGGCGCCATGGACACCATGTACCAGCGCGGCAAGATCCAGGAAGAGAGCCTGTGCTACGAACACAAGAAGCACGACGGCAGCCTGCCGCTGGTGGGCGTGAACATGTTCCTGCCGAAAGAACACGCCGGCGAGATCGCGACCGAGATCGAGCTGATCCGCTCGACGGAGGAAGAGAAGGGGCAGCAGATCGAGAACGTGCGGCTGTGGCAGGCTTCACGCAACGTGCTGGCGCCGGTCGGGGAAACCGAGCATGGGCACGTGGTGGAAGACGATGCCGCGGCGGCGACGGAGCCGCATGACGGGCATGGGCTGGGGTATCTGCAGAAGACCGCGCGGGAGCGCAGGAATGTGTTCGAGGCGCTGGTGGAAGCCGTGAAGACGCATAGCCTGGGGCAGATCAGTCATGCGCTTTATGATGTGGGTGGGGAGTATCGGCGGAATATGTGACCCAGGGGAATAAGCTTTTTAGCATCCATTAGTTCGTGACCTCACGTTGTCGCAGCAACTCACACAATCCCGCCAATGCCACGATATGACTCACAAGTGCAGCTTGAATTTCGACGATATCCAAGGAGACTTTGTCGAGATGATTCAATTGCTTAGCGAGAGTACTAAGGCGGGGGGTTGAGTGGAGGCAAAAGCCGACTCTGATGGGCGAAGGTTATGGCTGCGAGATAGCAGGCATGCATGTCACTGTAATCCAGAACGGACCTACCGCCGCTATGGGTGGCGCCAGGATAGTGGTTTCTGCGCCGGGACGAGGCGAGATTTTTAATGCTGGCGAGGCAGAATTTCTGCAAAGTGGTGGACGAGGCGCTATTCCTGCGCCGGTGCGACTTGGTGGGGAGGTGGGCCAGCTGTTTGCCTTAGCGCGCGCTGCTTCAAATCAGTCAAACGTCGCGATCGACAAAATTATCAGCGAGCTGAGCAGAAAGTTGATATAGCCTCAGTAGCGCTCGAGGAAACATCTGGACAGCGTGAGGCGGTTCAATGGTCCTGGAGCGGCGTGTCAGCGACACGATTGCGCTTGCCGCGTGGGCAGGGGATCCATAGAGGTTTAGGGGGGGGAGGTGGAAGAAGCAAACTTGATCAATGGCTTGCTTCTGCCGCTGGCAGTTGCTGGAATTGTCTGGCTCGGGAGCGTCGGGCAGCGGATTATCCTATTCCTTATCAAGTACGTGCGCGCCCGGAGGGCTCGCAGCTTATTCGCTGAGAGCTCCTTAGACGAAGACGAATTCATTGCTTCTCTTAAAAATTACGTTAAGCCTAAGGGTTGCCGTGTAGATCCGGCAATCTACCCGGAGCCTAGGGAGGCCTTGGCCATCGAACGATTCGACCTCTTTACCTACGTGGACACTTTCCTGTCTACCCCGGGGTCGAAGTATCTATTCGTGCTTGCCGACAGTGGGATGGGAAAGACAACTTTCCTCATCAACTTCTTCTACAAGAAGAAGGCGACCTTTTTCAGCCGATCACGTCCAGCTGCGATCATATCGTTAGCTAAGCGCAATGCTGAGCTGAGGATCGATCGAATCCCTCACGAGGTGCGGCGCGAAACGGTGTTGCTTCTGGATGCGCTAGACGAAGATCCTCAGGCCCTGCAGGGAATGGCAGATCGCGTGGACCGCATAATTGGAGCGGCTGAGGACTTCAAGGCGATCGTGATCGCTTGCCGCAGCCAATTTTTTGCTACAGACGGTCACATTCCTGTCGCAACAGGCATCGTCCGTGCCGGGCCTACGCGACCTAGCGAGTCGAAAGAATATTCGTTTGAAAGAGTTTATATAGCGCCATTCGACGATACGCAGATTAATCAGTATCTGAAGCAAGAGTTTCCGGGTATTGCATCTTTCTTTAGGAGGCGGGCCGCCCGAGGCCTGGTGCAAGGCGTTCCCTATCTCAGCGTGCGCCCTATGCTACTGGCGCATATTCGGGACGTGATGGCGTTAGGCGTAGGCGGCGGGTCGACGATCGAGGTGTACCAAGCCATGGTGAATGCCTGGGTACAGCGTGAGCACAGTTGGGTCAATAAAGAAGAGTTGCTCATTTTCTCAAAACTTCTTGCGTTTCACATCTTTACCTCTAGGGCCGAGTTGGGTGCGGAATCATGTCCGCCCGGAGAGTTGGGCGCGCTAGCGGAGAGTTGGGGTATTCGTGATATTCCATCCGATCATTTGACCTCTCGGTCGCTATTGAATCGAGGTTCGGATGGTGCGGTGAAATTCTCGCATCGCTCGATAATGGAGTTCTTCGTTTCAGAGGCGTTGCTGTCTCAACCCGCAGGACTTCAGATCGGAGCGACTGACCAGGTCGTCAACTTTTTACTCCAACGACTGGGGTGCACCGACGGCAGGTGCGAGTCGGTAGTCATTCGGCAGGCAGCAACAGTGCGTACTATCGCTCCCGAAATTCGCCTCGGATATCCTACGAATTTCAGCCTGTTTACGGAGTACTCTCGCAGCCTCGAGGTGTCGCACGTCTATGGAATTCGGGTGCGCTCAGCTGTAGATGCCGAGAGCCAGGGAGTGTTGGGTGACTTTGTCCAGAGCGCGTGCGCTTACGCGGAGTCAGGGTCGCGTGCCATAGAAGTGAGGCTAAACGCGTATCCCAGTAGTGACCTCGGTGCCTATGCAAATGGTTATCTGTCGGTTTGGTTCGAGGATAGAGCGGTAATAGCCAGAATTCTGGTTCATAAAGCCTCTCTGCTCTCCGCGTGCAGTTCAATTCGGAGGGTGGCGGGCGAAGTGACCATCATTGGTCGTCCAACAGGACGTGCAGCCGGCGCACCAGGGCTTTCTTGGAACCTGGCGACTCGATGTGGGTTGACGGCGGAAAACGCTATCGACCTTTCTCCTTTGACGAATTCGAGGCGGGTTTCCTACCTTTGTTCCGATATCGGGACCGGCATCGACTTGAATCTGCTCAGCGTAAGCGAAAGTGGATCGCTGGCCGGGTTCGGGATTGTGGGTGGTGGCAGTTCCTTTGCGGTCCGGCGCCAAAAGATGGTCCGGCTACCTCGGCGCGAGGAGCCGGTGGTTCCCAGTGCAAGGACGATCGAGCCTATAGTTCCCCTGGTACCGGCAGCAGAGCGTTGGTTTAAAGACGGTCGTTAATGATCAGCTGTTAGCTCAGCCTGACAGCCTGATGCATGTTCAAGTGCACAACGATGATGCGCAAGATGAGCAGTCGCTGCACACCTCTGCTGAGCGCCCAGCGGCACAAACTAGTCGGCGGCCCACGATCTCCCCCTGCAGACTCGGGCGTGGACACACGCGCTGAACATCTTGCTGTCGCCGCCCGACATGCGCAGGAGCGGTTGGTCATTGACAGTCGTGTTGTCGGTGTAGCGTCATGAAACGGCTGCTCCGAAACTTGAAAACAGATCTCCCGGAAGTTCATGCGAGAGGCGCCAGGTAACGGCCATCGGCCGCTCTCCATGGTGGCTCACGTAAGTGGCCGTCCCCAGCAACCAGAAGGCCCGCTCATCGGTGGTCAGGCGGGCGAAGGGCAGCACCACGCTGCCATTGGCCTCATGGGTCTGGTAGCGCTGTCCTGTCCCGCTTGTTTCGCGAGTTCCAGACTGGCTTTCCCAGTGCAGGAGCGTCGGGCTGATCGCGTAGTCGCGGTAGCGGGTGGTAGGCGAAAAGTGGCCGCTAGTCTTGTCCAAGGTAAAGGCCAACAAGTCGACCTGTGCTTCAGGAAGCCAGCGCACACCTTCGCGCCACTCGGGCACCTTCAGCTCTCCTCCACTCGCGAATGCGGCAAGCGTTTCCCGGCGTGTATACCTGGCGTGGACGCAGAGCGGGACGTCAGGATGCGTCGAAAGCGGCTGCTGCACATGCTCAACGCGGTCGGACAACACATCCAGCAGCTGGCGCAGCTCGGCCAGGACTTGTGGATGTGCCCAGATGAGGTCGGCTGCGTCCTGTAGCGTTTCATCGCCTTTCAGCACGGTCTCGGTGAGGACGGTCGCGAGCATGTGGAGCAGTCGACGCGTCCGAACGTCCAGTACGCCAACGTCAGGCGCGGTCGGTGCTTCGGAAAAAGTCCGGTAATGCTCGATGCGCAGGGCGTCATCGATATGGAGCAGGCGCCCGAGCGCCCGACGCAGCGGTGTTTCGTGCGGTCCGCCAGGAAGCGTGGCCACGCCACCGGCTTCGAGAAGATCGGACCAGCTCCTGTTGTTGGCGTAAACATCCTCCAGCTCGATCCCGGTCTGGTCGAGGAAGTTCTTCAGCGTGACCGCCGGGTCAGCCTCGGCAACGCGCCGCAGCTCCTGCGCCCGGGCCGGCCAGGTGTTCGGGAGGCTCTGGCGGATGTTCTCCAGCACATGTTGCGAGGCGACCGCGTCGAGCTGCATGTCGCAGCCGCTCGGCAAGTACGGGAAGCCTTCTTCAATGGTGCGCTCGATCTGTTTCCGGTTCCCCCCAAGCAGGGCGGCGTAGCGACGGTGCATCCGGAACTCTTTGCGGTGCTGGCCGACAAAGTCCAGCACGGTGCAGACGCTCTTGCCGGGCTCGCGCCGCAGCCCGCGCCCCAGCTGCTGCAGGAACACGGTGGGGCTGTCGGTCGGCCTCAGCAGTAGCAGGGTGTCGACCGACGGGACGTCGACGCCCTCGTTGAAGAGGTCCACCGAGAAGACGATACGGATCTCCCCGGCGGCCAGTGCCTGCAGCGCCTGCCGCCGCTCTTCGCGCGGGGAGTCGGCCCAAACGGCCACGGCGGGGAGGTTGGCGGCATTGAACTGCTCCGCCATGAACCTTGCATGCGCCACGGAGACGCAGAACCCGAGGGCGCGCATGGTCTCCGGGTTGGGGACTGTCTGCAGCGCGTTGGCGATGATCCGCCGCGCCAGCACGTGGTCGCCGGTGACGAGTTGGCTGAGTTCCTGAGGATCGTACCCGCGCCCTCGGCGCCAGCTGACCTTTCGATAGTCGGCGCCATCGGCGATCCCGTAATAGGCAAACGGCACCAGCCGGTGCTGGTCGATCGCATCCCAGAGCCGCAGCTCCGCGGCAATCCGGCCGCCGAACCATTGCAGGATCGGTTCGTCGTCGCCGCGCTCCGGCGTTGCGGTCAGGCCGAGCAGCTCTCGCGGCAGCAGGTGGTCCAGGAGCGCCTTGTAGGTGGGCGCCGCCGCGTGGTGGAACTCGTCGATGATCACGACATCGAAGTGATCGGCGGGCAGGTTGTCCAGTCCCCGGGCGCTGAGGCTCTGGATGGACGCAAAGACATGTTCGAAGCGGGCAGGGCGGTCGCCGCCCACCCACAGTTCGCCAAAGGCGGCATCGCGGAGCGCATGCCGGAAGGTGGCCAGGCTCTGGTCGAGGATCTCCTTGCGGTGGGCGACGAACAACAGCCTTGAGCGCGGCAGGCGCTTGCGCAGCCGTTGGTAGTCCAGAGCAGCCATGACCGTTTTGCCGGTTCCGGTAGCCGAGACCAGCAGGTTGCGGTGGTGGCCCTGCAGACGGGAGAGCTCGATCAGCTCCAGCAGGCGCGACTGGAACGGCTCGGGGCGGATCTCTACGGGGCTCAGGTAGACCCGGGGGCCTCCCGCTCGCGTCTGGGTGAGATCGCGGAACTCGTCCGCATCA
>JAEWFF010000050.1 GCA_023388965.1 Pseudomonadota bacterium
CCCGCCTGGTGCTCCTTCAAAATGCCGATGATCTGTTCGTCGGAAAATCGCGATCGCTTCATCGCCTGTCTCCTCATCCGGATAACAGGCTAACCTCAAAGCGAGGACAGTTCAGGGGAGCAGGTCAGGTGATACATCGGCTGCATCCGATAACCGTGCATCCCCTTCAGTGCATAAACTAGCGGGTTGCCATCACGATCATGACCTTTGGTCGTCTTCCGACGAAAGACATACTGTATGCGCAACGCGCCAATCACCCCTTCTGTCGGGTTCCCTTCCATCGAGGTATCCACGAGTTCCTGATGAGAATGATCAATGATCACTGTCTTGTTGGCGTATACGTTTATTCCCAATGAAACTCTCGGCCCAATTCGATAGAAGCTGATCCATACAGGGCCACCAGTGTAGTTGAAACGGCTTTCTCAAGCGGCATCCTCCACGCCTTGGCGAATATCCGCGGTCCATAGCAATGAATCGCTCCAGCATGGCACGATCAGGATCGGTGGCTGCTGGCCGCCCTCGCGGGCCCGCGTCCCGGCGTAAGCGGTCAGATCGGGGTTGAGCGGCATAGAGTCGACCTTTTGCGACTTTTGAGTCAGCTATCAACTGAAAAAGAGTCTGCTTATGGATTCCTGTTTCAGCCGGCGGCCCGCCTTCAACGCGATCTTAACCGTTGCGGAACACATAAGGAACGGATAGTGTCTGTTCCTGATTTGTTTCGGCCGATTCCCCGGCCGGTTTCGAGGCAGAATATGTTGACGCGCAAGCAGCACGAGCTTCTCCGCTACATCCATGAGCGGCTGAAGGAGACCGGCATCCCGCCGAGCTTCGACGAGATGAAGGACGCGCTCAACCTGCGCTCCAAATCCGGCATTCACCGGCTCATCACAGCGCTCGAGGAGCGCGGCTTCATCCGCCGCCTGCCGAACCGCGCCCGCGCTCTCGAAGTCGTGCGCCTGCCCGAGAGCGTGGCGCCCAATCTGCGCCCCAGTGGCGGTTTCCAGCCCGGAATCATCGAGGGCGGGCTGGGCCGCGCGAAGCCCAAGCCGGTCGAGACCGAGGATGTGGTCGACGCCAGTTCGTCGGTCGCCGTTCCGGTCATGGGCCGCATCGCCGCCGGCGTGCCCATCGAGGCCATCCAGACCCGCAGCCACACCATCGCGGTGCCGCCGGAAATGCTCGGCGGGGGCGATCATTTCGCGCTCGAAGTGCGCGGCGATTCCATGATCGAGGCCGGCATTCTGGAAGGCGATGTCGTCGTCATCCGCAAATCGGACGGCGCGGATTCGGGCGATATCGTCGTGGCGCTGGTCGATGACGAGGAAGCCACGCTGAAGCGGCTGCGCAAGCGCGGCGCGAGCATCGCGCTGGAAGCCGCCAACCCGGCCTATGAAACCCGCATCTTCGGCCCCGACCGCGTGCGCGTTCAGGGCAAGCTGGTGGGGCTTATCCGGCGGTATTGAGGGGAGACCCTCATCCTGAGTCGGAGTCTCCAAGGAGAGCCGGGTCGAAGGATGCGATAAATCAGAAGCCCGGGTCGCAAACCCGGGCTTTATGTTTGGCTCAACAAGAGCGCTTAACTCCGTCATGGCAGGGCTTGGCCCTGCCATCCACGAATTGCTAGCCTCTCAACATGCGACAGGGCTGGTTGTACATCATGTCGAACCGCCCGAACGGCACGCTCTATGTCGGCGTGACTAGCGATCTCGCTCGCCGCGTTGGGCAGCATAAGTCCAGGCAGGGCAGCCAATTCGTCAAACGGTATGGACTGACGCGGCTGGTGTATGCCGAGGCGCACGACCTCGTCACCGCCGCCATTCAGAGAGAAAAATCGATCAAGTCATGGCCGCGCGCTTGGAAAGTGCGCCTGATCCACGGCATCAATCCCGACTGGCGCGATCTCGCGGATGAGGTGTTCTGAACGCGTGGATGGCAGGGCCAAGCCCTGCCATGACGGAGTTTTGGATGAACATCTTGCAAATACGTCCAAGCCTCATCCTGAGCCGCGCACGAAGTGCGCGTGTCGAAGGATGGCAACGGATTCGAAGCAGCGGAACCGTGCTTCGACACGGCTCATGCTTCGCATGAGTCCGACTCAGGATGAGGAGAGACGCTAAAGCCCCGCCTCGTCCTCCCCCACTTGCGGAGGAATGTCCGTACCTTCGTCGCCTTCGTCATCCGCCTCCGCCGGATCAAGCCCATCCGCTGCGGAAACATCTCCTGTCTCCACCTCGGGCGGGCGGAAATCAGGGCCGCGCACAGGCGCCGGATCGCCCTGCCAGACGCGGCGCAGGCCGCCGCGCGCGGTGCGCAGCGCGACGGTTCCGTCCTCGTTCAGCATCAGCGAAGCCGCGCCATGACGCGCGAGGTCGGCCCCGTCCAGCACGAAGGCCGTCTCGCGGCAGGTGGGCGGCGCGACGAGGCGCGTCACGACAATCGCCGCGCGGGCGCAATCCTCGGCAAGCGCAGCATAGGTCCAGCTCAGAGCGAGCGTGCGGCCGTCGGGCAGCGGCGCGGTGCAGCCGAAACGGTCGCACATCACTCTGTCCTGTACGGACGCATCGCGCACGGAGCGCGCATCGCCATCGGCCGCCAGCCAGGATTCGGCAGCAAAGCGCGCAAACCTCACCCCGATGATCTGGAGTTTGCCGTCCGGCCCGCGCACCGCCGCGGCGCGGCCGCCGGGCTCGACATACATATCCGGCCGCTCGGGCATGGCCGCCAGAACGACACCTAGAAAAGCCGGCATGAGGCCGAACCAGCGCAGCCGCGTCGTCCATAGGCATGCCCAGACGAGGCCGAACGCCAGCAGCACGGCGGCCGGCGCCGAATAGGACGGCATGGACAAAGTGGCGAGCGGCCAGGCAGCGATCCAGTACGAGATCAGCAGCATGATCTCGATGCCCAGCCCCATGATCTGCCACGCGAAGCCGTCAAACCCGAACGGCATCAGGACGAGGCCGAGCAGCGCCCACGGCATGACGAGCAGGCTGACGACGGGAAGCGCGATCAGATTGCTCGGCAGCGAATGCACCGCGAAGCGTTGGAAATGAAAGGTCGCGTAAGGCGCGGTCGCGATCGTCGCCGCGATGGTGGTGGCGACGATGCCTCCGAAATAGAGGATCGCAAACCGCATGATGCCGCCGCGCCGGGCGGCCTTGGTCTCGTCGGGCGCGCGGCGGCCGGCGGATTCGTACCAGGCGACGATGGCCATCACCGCGCAGAATGACATCTGGAAACTCGGCCCGAGCACCGCCTGCGGAAACAGGATCACGGCAGCAAGCGCCGCCACTGCGAGATTGCGCATGGTGACGCCCAGCCGGTCGAACATGATCGCGGCGAACACGATCGCGATCATGACGAAGCTGCGCTGCGTCGCGATCTCGGCACCGGACAGAGCGAGATATCCCGCCGCTCCGGCAAGGGCCGCAAGCGCCGCATATTTCTTGACTGGGTGGCGCAGGCCGAAGCCCGGAATCAGCACCAGCCCGAACCTCAACACGCCGAACAAAGTGCCGCCGAACAGAGCCATGTGCAGGCCGGAAATCGAGATCACATGGAAAAGGCCCGCAATGCGCAACGCCTCGTTCGCCTCGCGCGAAATCTCGCCACGCTGGCCGGTCACGAGAGCGGCGGCGATGGCGCCCGCATCGCCCCCGACGACTTCGGTGATCCGGGATGTAATGACATTGCGCAGCCGGTCGATCCCCGCCTCGATCCGCACCCGCAGAGAAAGGCCTGCGGACGGCAGGACGACGGGTTTCGCGGCCGCAGTTCCGACCGCACCGAGCCCCATGAAGAAGGCCTCGCGCTGAAAATCGTAACCGCCTGGCCACACCGGCCCCGGCGGCGGCCGCCACAGCGCCTCGACCGAAACCCGGCTGCCGGCGTGTGCCCCGTTGAGGTCCCGCACCGTAACGCGGACATGTTCAGGGCGGACGGCAGCGCCGAGTTTGCCCATATCATCCACGCGGATCACGATGCGGCTGCCGCGCGCGCGGGGCTCGACCCGCTCGATCGTGCCGACCACCTGCGCCCGCAGCGCCCTGTCCAGAATCGGCGCCCGGACCAGTTCGGTCTGCACCGCAGCCGACAGAAAGCCCGTCGCGCCGGCCAGAACCAGCATGGCCACCGGAAAACCCGCCTGCCTGCGCCGGGCGGCATAGGCGATCAGGCCTGCGCCGGCAAAGGCGCCGAAAGCCGCGTAAGGCTCAGGATCGCGCGGCGCGGCGAAGAAAAGCAGAATGCCGGCAATGGCGGCGACCGGCAGCCACAGGAAGAAGCGCCCCGCGTCCCGCTCCTCGCCCAGCGCCCGCGCCAGCCGGTCCCAGGCCGCTTCCAGGAACTCGGCGAAGCCAAAGCCCGCCCATGCGCGCGCCCGCGGCCGCGCGGCGGCGATTGCCTTTGCCCGGGCGGCCCTCGCGCGGGCCTTGCTGTTCCCCTGCGGCTCGGTCACACCCCGTTCCCCTCACCGGCTTAGGATGCTACACGGACCGGCGCCGTTGCCTACCCGGTGTTTCCTCCTCCCAGCTCCAATCCGTGTCCATGTCCGACCCCGTTATCGTCCGTTTTGCCCCCTCGCCCACCGGCTTCCTCCATATCGGAGGAGCGCGCACGGCTTTGTTCAACTGGCTCTACGCCAGGAACCGCGGCGGCAAGATGCTGCTCCGCATCGAGGACACCGACCGCGCCCGCTCCACGCAGGAGGCCATCGACGCCATTCTCGACGGTATGAACTGGCTCGGCCTCGATTGGGACGGCGATCCGGTTTTCCAGTTCTCGCGGGCCGACCGGCACCGGGACGTGGTCGAGGAGTTGCTGGCCAAGGGCAAGGCCTACCGCGCCTACGATACCGTCGAGGAGCTGGAGGCCATGCGCGCCAACGCGCTCGCGGCCGGCAAGCCGCCCCGCTATGACGGCGGCTGGCGCGACCGCGACCCGTCCGAGGCGCCGGCCGGCGTCAAGCCCGTCATCCGCCTGCGCACCGAGGATGCGGGCGAAACCGTGGTCGAGGACGCGGTTCAGGGCATTGTGACGATCCCGAACGCCGATCTCGACGATCTCGTTTTGCTGCGCTCGGACGGCACGCCGACCTATATGCTGGCCGTCGTCGTCGACGACAACGATATGGGCGTCACCGACATCATCCGCGGCGTCGACCACCTGACCAATGCCGCGCGCCAGATCCAGATCTACAGGGCGCTGGGCTGGAAGGTGCCGCGCATGGCGCATATCCCGCTGATCCACGGGCCGGACGGCGCCAAGCTCTCCAAGCGCCACGGCGCGCTCGGCGTCGAGGCCTATCGCGAGATGGGCTATATGCCGGCTGCTCTGCGTAATTACCTCGTGCGTCTCGGCTGGAGCCACAAGGATCAGGAAATCTTCTCGACCGAGGAGATGATCGCAGCGTTCAATCTCGATTCCGTCGGCCGCTCGGCCGCGCGTTTCGATTACGACAAGCTCGCGAACCTCAACGGTCATTACATGCGGGCGACGCCCGACGACGACTTGATCGAGGTGTTCAAGACGTCCCTGCCCTATCTTCCGGGCGGTGCGGACGCGAAGGCAAAACTCGATGCGGGATTGTGGGACGCATTCCGCGTCATGCTGCCCGCGATGAAGGAGCGTTCGAAAACCTTCGTCGAACTGCTCGACAATGCCAGTTTCCTGCTCGATGCGCGGCCGCTGAAGCTCGACGCCAAGGCCGCACAGGCGCTCGATGCGTCCGGTACCCGCGCTCTGATCGGGCGTCTCGCGGAGCGGCTTGCCGGACTGGGTGCATGGACGCTCGAATCCGTGGAAGCGGAAGTACGCGCTCTGGCGGAAGCCGAAGGCGCGAAGCTCGGCCAGGTGGCGCAGCCGTTGCGCGCCGCGCTGACAGGTAAGATGGTGTCACCTCCGATCTTTGAAGTTCTGGCAATATTGGGCCGGGACGAAAGTCTGGCGCGCCTGAGAGATCAGGCCGCCTGAAAGCACCTCGACCCAAGTTCTCTTGCGGTTCAAGGCGCTTTCCCTTTAAGAAAAAGCGGCATTTCCGTGGCAGCGGAAATGCCCTCGTCGCGGATAAGGGGACGGTAAATGAGTGAGAAAACAGCCACGCTGAGCGTGGATGGGAAAACGTTCGAATTTCCTGTTCTCGAAGGGTCGACCGGCCCCGGCGTCATCGACATCTCGAAGCTGTACGCGCAGAGCGGGATGTTCACCTACGATCCCGGCTTCACGTCGACGGCAAGTTGCGCTTCGACAATCACCTATATCGACGGCGACGAAGGCATTCTGCGCTATCGCGGCTATCCCATCGAGCAGGTCGCCGAGGGCGGCGACTTCATCGAATGCTGCTATCTCTTGCTGTACGGCGAACTGCCGACACGCGCGCAGTACGAAGAATTCGAAACCCGCGTCACGCGCCATACAATGGTGCACGAGCAGATGGCGCGCTTCTTCAACGGCTTCCGCCGCGACGCGCATCCGATGGCCGTCATGGTGGCGAGCGTCGGCGCGATGGCCTCGTTCTATCACGACTCCACCGACATCAACGATCCGATGGCGCGCGAAGTCGCCTCGATCCGCATGATCGCGAAAGTACCGACATTGGCCGCGATGGCCTACAAATACCATGTCGGCCAGCCCTTCGTGTTCCCGAAGAACGACCTCGATTACGCGTCGAACTTCCTGCGTATGTGCTTTGCGGTGCCGTGCGAGGATTACAAGGTCAATCCCGTATTCGCGCGCGCGCTCGACCGCATCTTCACGCTGCACGCCGACCACGAGCAGAACGCGTCAACCTCGACCGTGCGTCTCGCGGGCTCGTCGGGCGCCAATCCGTTCGCCTGCATCGCAGCCGGCATCGCCTGCCTCTGGGGCCCCGCGCACGGCGGCGCCAACGAGGCCGCGCTGAAAATGCTGGAAGAGATCGGCACCGCCGACCGCATTCCGGAATTCGTGGAGCGCGCCAAGGACAAGAACGATCCGTTCCGCCTCATGGGCTTCGGGCATCGCGTCTACAAGAACTACGATCCGCGCGCCAAGATCATGCAGCAGACCTCGCGCGAGGTTCTGGCCGAACTCGGCAAGAAGAACGACCCGCTGCTCGAAGTCGCGGTCGAGCTGGAAAAGGTCGCGCTGCAGGACGAGTACTTCATCGAGCGCAAGCTCTATCCGAACATCGATTTCTATTCGGGCATCACGCTGCGCGCGATGGGCTTCCCGACCTCCATGTTCACGGTGCTGTTCTCGGTCGCCCGCACGGTCGGCTGGATCGCACAGTGGAAGGAAATGATCGAGGATCCGGAGCAGCGCATCGGCCGTCCGCGCCAGCTCTATCGCGGCGCGACCGAGCGTGCCTACACCGGTATGGACAAGCGCTGATAATCAGCGCGCGAGTTCGTTCATCAGCGCGCGGCCTTTCGGCCATGAGCCGAGCGCGCTGTCGGCATTGATATGCCCCAACGCCCCGGCATTGACGAAGCGCGCGCCCCAGGCGCGCGCAAACGCTTCCGAGCGTGCAAGATCGGCGTAAGGATCGTTCGTACTGGCAACGACCGTCGCGGCGAAGGGCAGCGGCTCCATCGGCATGGGCGCGAACCGCCGGCACGATTGCGGCACATGATCGTCTGAATCCACATCGGCGGGGGCGACCAGAAGCGCCGCCCTGACGGTCGCGCGTGCATGCCGCGCCCAATGCGCAACCGTCGCGCAGCCAAGGCTGTGGGCGACAAGGACCACGTCCTGCCCCGCATCCGCAACCGCCGCGTCGAGATTGGCGATCCAGTCCCGCGGATGAGGATCGTCCCAATTGTCGAGCCAGGCGCGCGCGGCCGGCAGCGCGCGTTCCCAACGGCTCATCCAGTGATCGGGCCCGCAATTGCCGAGGCCGGGAACGAGAAGAACGTTCATGTCCTTACCTTGCGCCGCGCCATATCGAACACGATGCGCGCGGCGAGCGCGCTCGGCGCTTCCGCTACCTTCATGCGCGCGTCCAGCGTTTCGAGCGCCTTCAACTGCGCGCGTCGCTCCGGCGTATCGGCAAGAAGCGGCAGGAAGGCCGTAACGATATTGTCCACCGTCGCCGCCTCAGCGGCGAATTCGGGGATCGCGCGTTCGTCCAGAATGAGATTTGGCAGAAGTATGTGCGCGGCCGTGATCGTTACGAAACGGCGCAGGAGATTGACGAAAGGCTCGACCGCGTAAACGCCGACCATCGGAATGCCGGAGACGGCAAGTTCCAGCGTTGCCGTGCCGGATGCGGCGAGCGCCGTATTGGCGGCGCGCATGGCGGCGAGTTTTTCTGCTTCGCCCTCCACAATGCGCGGCGCGACCGGCCAGTCCGCCGAGAGCGCGTGGATCTCGGGCCGCAGGCCGGGCGCGGACGGAATCGTCACTTTGAGATCGGGAACCTGTGCCACGGCCGTACGCAGCACCTTGCCGAACAAAGGCATGTGGCGGCGAATGACGGATATCCGGCTTCCGGGCAGGACGATGAGATCGACGCCTTCCGAAATCGGCTTTCGCTCCCCGTCCGTCGGACGGAATTCGGCGAAACGCTCGACCAGAGGATGCCCGACATAGGTACATATCGGACCGCCAAGCCGCGCATGCGCGGCCGGCTCGAACGGCAGCAGCGCGAGAACATGATCGACATAGGCCCGCATTTTCGCGGCCCGTCCCGGACGCCAGGCCCAGACCGAGGGCGACACATAATCGACGACGGGGATGTCGGGGCGCCGGATGCGGACCGCTGCCGCCACGCGATGGGTAAAATCCGGACTGTCGATAATGACCAGGACATCAGGCGGCTGGGCGAGCACGGCCTCGACCACATCGCGGATGCGGCGGCGCAGCAAAGGCAGGCGCTTCAGAACCGCGCCGAACCCCATGACGGCGATATCCTCCATTGGGAAAAGGCTCGAGAGCCCCTCAACCTCCATGCGCGGCCCGCCGACGCCCCGCATCACCACGCCGGGCGCCTGTTCGCGCAAAGCGCGCATGAGCTTGAAGCCGAGCTGATCGCCTGAATGCTCGCCGGCCAGGATGAAGATATCGGGCGCGCGGGTCATGCGGCGGCGTCCATACCGAGAACGAAAACGCCTTCCCGGTCGGCAGCCGCGACAAGGGCCGGAACATCCGGCGTCATGACCTCGCCGGCTACGACCGCGATGCCGGACAGGCCGGCGGCCTTGACGCGCGCGACCGTTTCGGGACCGATTGCCGGCGTATCCAGCCGCAATTCCTGCCCGCGCCGCGCGGCCTTCACGAACACGCAGCGCGCGGACGGCACCTTGACGAGCCCGTCCTCACACATGGCGGCGACACGCTCCAGCATGAGGTCCGTGCCCTCGGCGGCCTCCACGGCGATGACGCGGCGACCGGCGACGACTAGACCCTGCCCGACCTCGTACGGACCGAGCGCACCGAGCACATCGAAGCCGAACCGCGCGGCCTCCAGCGCATGTGCGGACGGCTCGTGGCTTCCCAACGTCCCGACGGGCAGGATGAGGCCGGGCGCGATATCGGGAACGCCGCGCAAGATGAGCCCTTCGCGGTCGAGCTCACGCGTGAGGACGCGCAGCATGCCGTCATCGCCCGCGCCGAGCGCACCAAGCATCGCGCGGACGAAACGCAGATCGGGAATGAAATCGAGCCCGAAGGACGGGCGCGGCACCGCCCCGACAAACGCGACTTCCCGCGCCCCCGCCTCGCGGATCAGCCGGAACATGCGGGAAACGCGGCCCATGCCGGCCCAGGCATGCGGATAACGCGCAATGGCGGTATCCGCCGCACCGCGAATACCGATCAGGAAAAGCTGGCGCCCCTCGGCCGCCGCGGCATCGGCGACCGCCAGAGGAAAGGCCCCGGAGCCGCAGACGAGCGCGAGCGGCGCCGTCATTACACGCCGCCGGTTCCGCGCGGAAGGCACAGCGCGCGATCGCCCGCGCCGCGCAGAAACTCGATCACGGTGCCGACGAGAGAGCTCGCCGCGAACTCGCTGGCGACCTCGTCCACCCGCTCCTTCAGCGTGCCCTCTTCGGCGAAGAGGAGCCTGTAGGCACGGCGCAGCGCGTTGATGTCGTCGCGCTCGAAATTGCGGCGGCGCAGGCCGACGAGATTGAGCCCGGCAAGATGCGCGCGGTTGCCGGTCGCCATGCCGAACGGTATGAGATCGCCCTCAAGGCCCGTCAGGCCGCCGACAAAGGCATGTGCGCCGACGCGCGCGAACTGGATGACCGCGGCGCCACCGCCCATGATGACGAAATCGCCGATCGAGACGTGCCCGGCCAGCATGACATTGTTCGACAGGATGACATTGCTGCCGACCGTGCAATCATGGCCGACATGCGAATTGGCGAGGAAGGCGCAGCGGTCGCCGACCACGGTTTTCATGCCGCCGCCTTCGGTGCCGGGATTCATCGTGACGCCTTCGCGGATCAGGCAATCCTCGCCGATCGAGAGCGTCGAGGGCTCGCCCCTGTATTTCAGATCCTGCGGCGCATGGCCGAGCGAGGCGAACGGGTAAATACGCGCGCGGGCGCCGATCTTGGTGCGGCCCGCGACCACGACATGCGAGTGAAGCGCGCTGCCATCGCCGATCTCGACATGCGGACCGATATGGCAAAGCGGGCCGATGGTGACATCGGCGCCGATGCGGGCGCCGTCCTCGACAATCGCCGTTGGATGTATTGTCGCCATACGATCAGCGCTCGGCCAGCATCGCCGACACATTGGCTTCGGCGACGATCTGACCGTCAACCTTGGCCTCGCCGCGATACCACCAGATGCCGCGGCGCGAGCGGACCTTCTTCAGATGATATTCGAGCCGGTCGCCCGGCACGACAGGCTTGCGGAATTTCGCATTGTCGATCGTCACGAAATAGACGGTCTGCGGCTTGTCGGCCTTGTGGCCGTGAATGGCCAGCGCGCCGGCCGTCTGCGTCAGGCCCTCGATGATGAGGACGCCCGGCATGATCGGCTTTCCGGGGAAATGGCCCTGGAAATGCGGCTCGTTGTAGGTGACGTTCTTGATGCCGATGCAGCTCTCGTCGCCGTCCATATCGATGATGCGGTCGACCAGAAGCAGCGGATAGCGATGTGGCAGGAGCTGCAAAATCTGCTCGATGCCGATGCAATCGAGTTCCCCCGTGCGGGGCGCCTCTTGCGTCACGTCCTGTCCTCCTCACTCTTCGGCCCGCCGCGCGTCAGCTTGCGGACCAGTGCGGTTTCCCGCAGCCATTCGCGCATGGGCTGGGCCGGGAAGCCGGCCCATTTCGCCCGCGCCGGAACATCGCGCGTCAGCCCCGCGCGCGCCGCGATCTGCGCGCCGTCGCCGACCTCGATATGCCCGACAGTACCGACCTGCCCGCCCATCACGACAAAATCTCCGACCGTCACGCTGCCGGAAATCCCCGTCTGGGAGACGATGACGCAATGGCGACCAAGGAGCGTGTTGTGCGCGATCTGCACCAGATTGTCGATCTTGCTGCCTTCCCCGACGATCGTGTCGCGGGTCGAGCCCCGGTCCACGCAGGTCGAGGCGCCGATCTCGACATCGTCCTGAATGATGACACGGCCAGTCTGCGGCACTTTCAGATGCCCTTTCGGCCCCATGGCGAAGCCGAAACCGTCCTGCCCGATCCGCGCGCCAGCATGGAGAATGACGCGGTTGCCGACGAGCGCGTGAACGAGCGTGGCGCCGGGGCCGATGGAACAGTCGCGGCCGATGCGTACGTCGGGACCAATGACGGCATTGGCGGCGATCACACTGCCGGCACCGATCTCGGCGCGGGCGCCGATGACCGCGCCGGGATCGACTGTCACGCCCGCCTCCAGCCGTGCCTCGGGATGCACGAAGGCGCCGGGCGCGACGCCAGAGCCGCCGAAGATCGAGCCGGGACGCACGGCGGCCGGATAGAACAGCGCAAGGGCTTTGGCGAAGGCACGATACGGATCGTCCGCGATCAGCAGCGCCAGCCCTTCAGGGGCGGAGTCCGCGAAGGACGGTGCGACGAAGCAGGCCCCGGCCAGCGTTGCGCGAAAAGCGTCCGCATAAGCGGCATTGTCGAGAAATGCGAGATCGTCCGGTCCGGCGCGCTCGAGCGGCGCGACGCCGGAAACGAGCCGCCCGCCATCGCCCTTCAGTTCGACGGATGTTGCCGCCGCAATCTCCGCAAGCGTGTGCGGGCGCGGCGGCGCGAAGAAATGAGGATCAGACATCGGACAGGCCCAAGATGAGGCCGGCCGAGCAGCCGGCCGACGCGGGCAGATCTATCAGAACCGGCCGCCGCCCGAGAAGCGGAACGCCTGCTCTTCGTCGTCATCGTCCTTGCTGAGGACGAAGGCGTAGTCGAAGCGCAGCGGGCCCATGGGCGATTGCCACAGCAGAGACAGACCGACCGAGGAACGTATATCGCCACTGTCGCCGACGACGTTGATCGCCTCACCACCGCATGGATTGCAGCCTTCGTAATTCATAAGCGTACCGACATCGGCAAACACCGCGCCCTTGAGGCCGATCTCCTTGGGAATGCCTGGCAGCGGGAACAGGACTTCAGCCGTACCGCCGACGTAAAGCGTGCCGCCAAGAGCATCTCCGGTCAGGGCGTCGCGCGGACCGATACCGCTCGACTCGAAGCCGCGCACCAGATCGGGGCCCTTGTTGAAATGATCGAGGATCATGAGGTCATTGTTGCCCCAACCCCAGACATGGCCTGCCTGGGCGCGCAGCATGCCGACCATCTCGCCCGGCAGTTCGTGATAGTAGCGGCCGTCGAAGGTCGTGCGCAGGAATTCGGAATCGCCACCAATGCCGGCGAAGTCCTGACGGAACTCAAGGCGCAGGCCTTCCCGCGGATTCTGGATGTTGTCGAGCGAATTGTAGACGAAGGAATAGCCCGCCTGAGAGGTAAGCGTCCTGCCTCGTGCGTCGGCCTCTTTCAGCGCTACGGACGCTTCGCCTCCGTAAAGACCATTGTCCAAAACGCCGTTACCATCCGCATCGCAGGGTGTAGGTACACCGTTATTAATCAAAGGATAACGCAATGTACTGCAGCCGTCCTTAAGCTCCGGGCTCAACGTAACTTCGCGCTGATAGATCTGGTAGTTGACGCCGAAGGTCAGCGGATCGGTGATCGGGAAGCCGAGACGCAGCCCGCCACCAAGCGTTTCGAGATCGTAGCTCTGGGAGTTCGAGGCGGAACGGTCCTTCCAGTAGATATCGAAGCCGGCCGAGATGCGGCGGCCGAGGAAGTATGGATCGGTGAAGCCGAAGTCGAAGCCCTTCGTCCTCTCTCCGAACGTCGCGCCGATCTTGGCGTAATAGCCGCGGCCGAGCAGATTCCTTTCCGCGAGCGAGACTTCGCCGATAAAGCCGTCGGCGGTCGAATAGCCGCCGGCGACGGAGAATTCGCCGGTGGGCTGATCTTCGACATCGACATTGATAATGACGCGGTCGGGCGCCGAGCCGGGCTCGGACGAGATGCGGACACCCTTGAAGAAACCGAGACGGTTCAGGCGGCGTTCGGCGCGGTTGACGAGCGCATGGTTGTAGGCATCGCCCTCGGCGATGTCGAATTCGCGGCGGATGACGTAATCGCGCGTGCGGGTGTTGCCGCGGATATTGATGCGCTCGACATAGGCGCGCGCGCCCTCCTCGACGGAATAGACGACGTCGACGGTGTGGCTCTCGTAATCGCGCGAGCCGCGCGGGCGCACCTGCGCGAAGGCATAGCCGGAATTGGCCAGTTCCAGCGACATGGCCTCGACGGTCTTTTCAACCTGCGTGGCGCTGTAGACGTCCCCCGAGCCGCCCTCGATATTGTTGCGCAGCGTATTGGCATCGACCGCCGCGACCGTGGATTCAACATCGACCGTGCCGAAGCGGTAGACCGCGCCTTCCTCGACCGTCACTGTAATGACGAAGGAATTGCCCTCGGCATTGTAATTGACCTCGGACGAGACGACGCGGAAGTCGGCATAGCCCTTGTTGAGGTAGAAGCGGCGGACCAGTTCGAGGTCGGCCATCAACCGGTCCGGATCGTAGACGTCGGACGTCTTCAGCCAGCTCAGGAAGTTCGACTCGCTCGTCGTCATCTCGTCGCGCAGGCGGCTGTCCGAGAACGCCTCGTTGCCGACGAATTCGATTTCGGAAATCTCGCTCTTCTTGTCTTCGTTGATGACGAAGATGAGATCGACGCGGCCGTTGGGGCGCGAAATGATCTGCGGCTCGACGGTCGCGTTGTAGCGGCCGGAGCGGCGATAGACTTCGAGCAGGCGCTGCACGTCGCGCTGGACGAGCGCCTGGCTGAACGGGCCGCGCGATTTGGACTGGACCTCTGCCTCGAGGACCGCGTCCTTCATCTTGCGGTTGCCCTCGAAATAGACGCGGTTGATGACCGAGTTCTCGACCACGGTGACGATCAGTCCGCCATTGCCGGGCGTGACCCGCACGTCCTCGAACAGGCCGGTGGCGTAGAGTTCCTTGACCGCTTCGTCGATCTGATCGCGGCTCATGCGCTGGCCGGGCGCGGCGGCAAAGTGCGCCCGCACGGCGTCGGCCTCGACGCGGCTGTTGCCGCGCACGGTGATGTTCTGGGCGAAGGCAGGCGTCGAGGTCAGGACGACGGCGCCGCCGAGCACGAAAAGCCCGGCTGCGACCAGGAAGGCCGCACTCACTCGTCCGAACGCGCGATACGCAAAAGTCATGGGGTCCCCACCCTCAAAGTCCGCCGGGTCCCCGCCCAGCAGACGGAATCTCACCTGTAAGTCCACTAGGTCTTAACCGGATTCCCGTGTGCCGCAACGAAATTTTGCTTCCCGTACCAGCCTTTCGGGCGACCCCGTTGCCTCCAAGCCACGGGGGCCGGCCCGGTCAGAGGGCGGTCAAGTGCAAAATGTCGTTCCAGGTTGCGAAAAGCATCAGGCTCAAAACCAGCGCAATCCCGATCCGGAACCCGAATTCCTGGGCTTTTTCGCTGAGCGGACGGCCTCTTAGCGCCTCGATGGCGTAATAAAGCAGATGCCCGCCATCGAGCAGCGGGATCGGAAACAGGTTCAGAAGCCCGATCGACACCGACAGGACGGCGGTCAGGTTGATCAGGACCTCGAAGCCGAGCTGGGCCGCCTGCCCCGAAACCTGGGCGATGCGGATGGGGCCGGACAATTGATCCGCCGATTCGCGGCCGGTCACGACCCCGCCGAGATAGGCGAAGGTGCGCTCGACGACGAACCAGGTCTCGCTGACGCCGGCCGCCAGCGCCTGCGGCAGATTGTAGGTCCGCTGCCGGACGCCGCCCCCGGATGCCTGATCGCGCGAAATGCCGAGCACGCCGATGCGCTGCTTCTGACCGAAGGCGTCCTCGAGTTCCTGGCGGCGCGGGGTCGCGGTCAGGCCGATGACATCCTCACCGCGCCGGATGCGGAACTGCAGCGGCGCCTCGGCGCTGAGGCGCACGATGCGCTGCATGTCCGAGAAGCTTTCGATCTGCGTCCCATCGATGGACAGGATGACGTCCTGCGGCTGGAAGCCGGCCTCGGCGGCGGCGCTGTCCGGCTGCACGGCATCGACGCGCGCCTCGGTGATCGGCTTGCCGAGGAAGAAGAACATTCCCGCAAACAGCACGATGGTCAGCAGGAAATTGGCGATGGGCCCGGCGGCCACAATGGCCGCGCGCTTCCTGACCGGCTGGCCGAAGAAGCTGATGCGCCGCTCGGCCTCGGCCATGGTCGAAATCTGCTCGCGTGCCGGCGCGCTGGCGGCGTTCTCATCGCCGTAGAACTTCACATAACCGCCGAGCGGAACGGCGGCGATGCGCCAGCGCGTGCCGTGCCTGTCCATACGATGCCAAAGCTCGGGGCCGAAGCCGATGGAGAAGGTGAGCACGCGCACGCCGCACCAGCGCGCGACGAGAAAGTGCCCCATTTCGTGGATGAAGATGACGACCGTCAGCACCGCGATATAGGGCAGCGCGTAAATCAGTACGGACGAGCCGAATTGGGCGATATCGTTCAGCATGAAACAGAGGTTCCGTCAGACGCGGATCAGGCGGCGAAGACCGGGCTTTTGGGAAGTTCCTCGACCGCCAGGCGCCGCGCCTCACGATCCAGTTCAAGCGCATCCTCCACGCTTTGAGGCGTCCTGACCAGCCCCTGCCCGTTCGCCTTTTCGATAACGGTTTCGACCAGTTGCGCGATGCCCGGAAAGCCGAGCTTGCGGTCCAGAAACGCGGCAACGGCGATCTCGTTCGCCGCGTTGAGCACGGTCGGCACCCCGCCTCCGGCATCGAGCGCCGCGAGCGCCAGCCGCAGCGCCGGGAAACGGCCATGATCGACCGGCTCAAAGGTGAGCGAGCCCACATTGGCCAGATCGAGCGGGGCGACATTGGTCACCAGCCGGTCCGGCCAGCCGAGGCAATGAGCGATGGGCACGCGCATATCCGGCGGAGCCAGCCCCGCGACCACCGAGCCGTCGGTGTAATTCACGAGGCCATGCACCACGGATTGCGGATGGACGAGGACATCCAGCCGGTCGCTGCCGACCTTGAAAAGATGATGCGCCTCAATCAGTTCCAGGCCCTTGTTCATGAGGCTCGCGGAATCGATCGTGATCTTGCGCCCCATGGTCCAGGTCGGATGCTTGAGTGCGTGTTCGGGCGTCGCCGCCGCCATCTGCTCATGGCTCCAGGTGCGGAATGGGCCGCCCGACGCCGTCAGGATGATCTTCGCGACCTCCTTGGGCTTCCCGGCCGAAAGCGCCTGCGTGATGGCGTTGTGTTCGCTGTCGACCGCGAGAATCTCGGCACCCGCGTCCGCCGCCTCGCGCATGAAGGCATCGCCGGCGCAGACGAGGCATTCCTTGTTGGCCAGCGCGATCATGCCGCCCCGGCGCACGGCCGCAATCGTCGGCTTCAGGCCGGCGGCGCCCGCAATGGCGCCGAGCGTCCAGTCGACCGGTCGCGTGGCGGCCTCGCACATCGCGTCCTCGCCGGCAGCGGCCTCGATGCGCGAACCTTCAAGATATTCCTGCAAATCATTGTAGGAATTGGGGTTCGAGACGATGGCGATCTTCGCCTTCAGGGCCTTGGCGACATCGGCCAGCGCCTTGGCGTCGTTGCCGGAGGCCACGGCCTCGACCTCGAAACGGCCCGGCGCGGCCAGCAGCAGATCCACGGTCGAACGGCCGATCGAGCCCGTCGCGCCGAGCAGCGTCACCGTCCTCTTCACAGATTGGTTCACCACATCAGAACTCCGCGTCCGGCCGCATCCAGTCCGCCGCGCCCGACCCCGATCAGAAGGGCGAACAGACCGGCCAGCACAAAGCCGTCTAGCCTGTCCATCAGACCGCCATGGCCGGGGATCAGCTTGCCGCTATCCTTTACCCCAAAACGGCGTTTGAGAGAGGATTCAAAAAGATCGCCGCCCTGGCTGAGAACGGCTGCGAAGAGGCTGACCAGAGCGACCGGCAGGAGAGTCGGCACGCCGGCCGCTACCGCGACCCCCGTGCCCGCAGCCACGGCGAAGGCCGTGCCGCCGATAAAGCCCGACCATGTCTTTTTCGGCGACACCGCCGGCCAGAGCTTCGGCCCGCCAATGGTCCGCCCGCAGAAATAGGCCATCACATCGCTGCCCCAGACCACGGCGAACAGCCAGAACACGGCGGTGAGCCCAAGCTCGGTGTCCATGCGCAGCACGACCGGCGCGGCGAGCACAATGGCCGCGTAAATGAGGCCCGGAAGGGCCCAGCCCATGCTGCCGCGTGTCAGCTTCCACCATTCGAGGAAGATGCCGATAGCGGCCGCGAGCCAGAACAGGAAAAAGACGATACCACCCACCCACGCAGCGAACAGCGCGACGGCAGCCATGACGATTCCGGAGAGGATGCGGGTTTGCAGTTCGGAGCTTTTGCGCGCACCCGCCATGTCAGCGCGCCGCCTCAAGCCCGCCGAAGCGCCGCTCGCGGCCCTGGAACTCGGCGATGGCGCGCTCCAGCGAGCCACGGTCGAATTCCGGCCAGTGCTCCGGCAGGAACACGAATTCGGCATAGGCCGCCTGCCAGAGGAGGAAATTGGACAGCCGCTTTTCGCCCGAAGTGCGGATGACGAGATCGGGATCGGGAATGCCGGCGGTAGCGAGCCCCCGCTCGATCCGATCCGGCGTGATGTCGCCCGGTGCGATGCGGCCGGCGGCAACGTCCTGCGCCAGAGCCTGCATGGCGCGCGCGATTTCCTGCCGCGCGCCGTAATTGAAGGCGACGATCAGATCGAGCTTTGTGTTGCCGCGCGTGAGATTCTCGCACTCCTCGATCAGAGCGCGGATATCGGGTTCGAGCCCCTCGCGCTCGCCGATGATGCGCACGCGCACATTGGCCCTGTGCAGTTCGGCCAGATCCTCGCGCACGAAGCGGCGCATGAGGTTCATCAGATCGAGGATTTCGCTTTTCGGCCGCGTCCAGTTCTCGGACGAGAAGCTGTAGAGCGTGAGATATTTCACCCCGATTTCGCCGGCCGCGCGGATCGTGCGGCGCACCGCCTCGACACCGCGCCGATGGCCTTCCACGCGCGGCAGGCCGCGCGCGGACGCCCAGCGCCCATTGCCGTCCATGATGATGGCGACATGGGCCGGCACGGCCATGCTTCCGCCGGGCGGGGCCTCGAGGGCCTTGCGTTCGATCGCTGTCATCCGTCCGGCGAAAACCTCTCTGGTCCTCAGACCTGGGTGATCTCTTTTTCCTTGGCCGCGAGCATCTGGTCGATCTCGCCGATGGCGGCGTCCGTTTCCTTCTGCACGGCGTCGGAATCGCGGCGCTCATCGTCCTCGGTGATGTCGCCGTCCTTCTGCAGCTTCTTCAGGAGATCGATGCCGTCGCGCCGCACATGGCGCACGGCGATGCGCGCCTGCTCAGCATATTTGTGGCCGACCTTGACGAGTTCCTGACGGCGCTCGGCGTTCAGTTCCGGGATCGGAATGCGCAGAAGCTGGCCTTCGGTGATGGGATTGAGACCCAGATTGGCTTCGCGGATTGCGCGCTCGACGGCGCCGACCATGCTCTTGTCCCAGACCTGCACCGACAGCATGCGCGATTCCGGCACGCTGATGGACGCCACCTGCGTGAGCGGCATCTGCGAACCATAGGCCTCGACATTGACGGGCTCGAGCATGCCCGCCGAAGCGCGGCCCGTGCGCAGGCCGGCAAGCTCGGATTTCAGCACGGATACCGCGCCGGCCATGCGGCGCCTGATCTCGGCGATTTCGAAAGAAGCGGCTGCCATTGGTGCGGTCTCCCCCTGTCCCGGCTGTTCCAGCAGGGCCGATTGTTCAAGCGGGAGGTCTCAGGCGCCGACGAGCGTGCCGCGCCCTGTGCCCATGACCGCAGCCTGTATCGACCCCGGTTCGTGAATCGAGAACACGATTACCGGAATACGGTTCTCGCGGGCAAGGGCGAAAGCCGCCGCATCCATTACCTTGAGATCGCGGGCAAGCGCCTCGTCGAACGAGACTTTGTCGTAACGCGTGGCGTTGCGGTCGATCTTCGGGTCCGCCGTGTAGACACCGTCGACATTTGTGGCCTTCAGCAGCACCTCGCAACTCATCTCGGCGGCGCGAAGGGCCGCGGCCGTATCCGTCGTGAAGAACGGATTGCCGGTGCCGGCGGCGAAGATCATGACATGGCCGCGCTCGAAATGGCGCAGCGCCGACTGGCGGGTGAACGTCTCGCAGATGGCCGGCATGTCGAGCGCCGACATGACGCGGGCCGTGGCGCCCTGCCGCTCGATGCTTGCGCCGAGCGCCAGCGCGTTCATGACGGTCGCGAGCATGCCCATATAGTCGCCGGTCGCGCGGTCGATGCCGCTGGCGGCGACCTGGACACCACGGAAGATATTGCCGCCGCCGACGACCAGCGCGACCTCGACGCCCTGCGAACGCAGCGAGACGATGTCGGCGGCGACGCGGTCCACGGTGGCGGGATCGAGGCCAAAGGGGGCGCTGCCCATCAGCGCCTCACCCGAAATCTTGACGAGCACGCGCTTGTAGAGCGGTTTCGCCATGTTTTTCTCCGACCGGTACGCGTGCTCTCAGCGGGTTCCGGCGGCCGCCGCGACTTCAGCGGCGAAGTCGCTTTCTTCCTTCTCGACGCCCTCGCCCAGCGCGAAGCGCACGAAACCGGCGACCTTGACCGGCGCGCCGACCTGGCCCTCGGCTTCCTTGACGGCCTGGCCGACGGTCTTGGAACCGTCATGCACATAGGCCTGATCGAGCAGGGTCACTTCCTTGAAGTAGCTCTTAAGGCCCGATTCGGCGATCTTGTCCTGCACATTGGCGGGCTTGCCCTGGTGCTTTTCCAGAAGGATCGCCTTTTCGCGCTCGATCGTCGCCGCATCGATGCCGGACGAATCGACCGCGAGCGGGTTCATGGCGGCGACATGCATGGCGATGCCGCGGCCGAGCGCCGCCAGCTTGTCGGTATCGCCCGTCGATTCGAGCGCAACCAGAACGCCGATGCGGCCAAGGCCGTCGGTGACGGCGCCGTGGACATAGGTGGCGATCACGCCATCCGAAACGACGAGTTTCGTCGCGCGGCGCAGCGTCATGTTCTCGCCGATGGTCGCGATCAGCTCGTTGAGCTTGTCCTTCAGCGGCATCGTGCCGCCGGGGAAATGCGCGGCTTCGATGGCCGCAACCGTGCCGTCCGTGTTGAGCGCGACCTTGGCGGCCTCGCGCACGAACGCCTGGAAATCCGGATTGCGGGCGACGAAGTCGGTCTCGGAATTGATCTCGACGGCGGTCGCCGTCTTGCCCGAGCTTTCCACCGCGACAAGGCCTTCGGCGGCGACGCGGCCGGCCTTCTTGGCGGCCTTGGCAAGGCCCTTCTTGCGCAGCCAGTCGATCGCGGCCTCGATATCGCCACCGGTTTCCTGGAGCGCGGCCTTGCAATCCATCATGCCCGCGCCCGTCTTGTCGCGCAGTTCCTTGACCAGCGCAGCGGTGATCTCGGCCATATCGTCCTCGTCAGAATATGAGTGAGCGCGCGGGTTTCTCACCCGCGCGCATGTCAATACGATGTCAGGCGACGGCGAGTTCGCGCGCCTGGGTGGCCCAGCCGGCGACCTTGCCGCCGGCCTTCAGCTCACCATCGACATCCGTCGCTTCGCCCTCGTTGAGCGCGGCAAGCTGCCAGTAATGGAAGATGCCGTAATCGTTCAGCTTCTTCTCAAGCTGCGGACCGACGCCCGTCAGCTTGGTCAGATCGTCCGGCGCACCGCGCGGGGCGGCGAGCTTTACGAAAACGTCTGTGCTCGTCGAAGCTTCGGTGCTCTCCGGAGCAGCAGCGGCGGGAATCTCCTCGACAATGACCGGCTCTTCGGCGGCGCCGAGATCCATGCCGGCGCTGCCCTGCGCGCGGCCGATGCCGTCGACCGCGGCGCGGGCGATGAGATCGCAGATCAGGACGATCGCGCGGCCCGCATCGTCGTTACCCGGGATCGGATAGGTGATGCCGTCGGGATCGCAGTTGGAATCGACAAGGGCTGCGACCGGAATGCCCAGACGCTGCGCTTCCTTGATCGCGATCTGCTCCTTGTTGGTGTCGATCACGAACAAAAGGTCCGGCAGGCCGCCCATATCGCGGATGCCGCCGAGCGCACGATCCAGCTTTTCCTTTTCGCGCGAGAGCGTCAGGCGCTCCTTCTTCGTGAAGCCCTTGCCTTCGCCCTGTCCGGACAGGAGCTCGTCGAGCTTGCGCAGGCGCGCAATCGAATTGGACATCGTCTTCCAGTTCGTCAGCATGCCGCCGAGCCAGCGCGAATTGACGTAGTACTGCGCCGAACGCTTGGCTGCATCCGCGACATGTTCCTGCGCCTGGCGCTTGGTGCCGACGAACAGGACGCGGCCGCCCTTGGCCACCGTGTCCGAAATCTGCACGAGGGCCGCGTTCAGGAGCGGAACCGTCTGCGCCAGATCGAGAATATGGATGTTGTTGCGGGTGCCGAAAATGTACTGCGCCATTTTCGGGTTCCAGCGATGGGCCTGATGGCCGAAATGCACGCCCGCTTCGAGGAGCGCGCGCAGGGATACTTCTGGAAGAGCCATTTTTACGTTTCTCCGGTTAGCCGCCGCGGATGTGAACCTCGTCGGGGACGAGGCACCGGGGATCGCCCGAAAGCGAATATCCGCGTGTGGAATGGGGCGGCTTATAGGGGATGCCGGCCAGAGTGGCAAGACGCCAGGTGTATGTTCCGGGGTCGCGAAGCTGAGCCCGGAACATGCGATCCCTCATCCTGAGCCGCGCACGAAGTGCGCGTGTCGAAGGATGGTTGTAGATTCGGTGCTTGCCGCCATCCTTCGACGGCTCGTCGCTTCGCTCCGAGTCCGGCTCAGGATGAGGATTGAGGGTTTGCGGCCGCTTACTGCGGCGCTCCGATCATCCGATTCCCCGCCCGTCCCGCGCGGTCTCAGCCACAGGCACCCGCCTCTCCCCGTTCACGGGGAGAGGCCGGCAGGCGCAAAGCGCCGCCGGGTGAGGGGCAAATTCAGTCTTCAGCGGATTTGGAGCCTCCACCTCCGGCCTCTCTCTCCCCTCCTGCCGAACGGCTGGGCAGCGCGACACCATCATTCCGGGTGGCGCGGCGGGCCTCCCCCTCATCCCGCTCGATGCTGCGCATCGAGTCGGCCTTCTCCCTCAAGGGGAGAAGGGAGGACCGAGCTTGCGGCCTTCTTCAACGCCCATCATCCCGAGGAACTATGCGGCTAAATCGCGTCTCGAAGGATGGCCGCAAGAAGACAATTGGAATCCCGCCCATTTCGGCCGGTTCTGGCATAGTGCCCAAGGCGGCGCCGATCTATCGCCGCGACTGCGACGTATAGGTCCCGGGCTCCGCTTCGCGGCCCCGGCACATACGATCCTCATCCTGAGGAGGGCCGAAGGCCCGTCTCGAAGGATGGCAACAAATTCGGTTCTCTCCGCCATCCTTCGACACGGCTCGGCTTCGCCGAGTCCGGCTCAGGATGAAGGTTGGAGGATACGCATCCTCGCCACACCTCTTTCCTCGCCTGCTCAGATCCTCGCCTGCTCTGCCGCCACTCCTCCCGCCTATTCCCTTGTGCGCCCCCTACCAGGCCGCAGGGCGGCGGGGCAGCGTGCGCAGCAGCGACCAGGCAAGACCGAGCACGGCGAAACCGAGGATCACGGCGACGGGCAGGCCCTGATGCCAGACGAAGAACAGGCCCCCGACACAGAGCAGGATCACCGCCGGCGCCGTGACATAACGGCTGACTGGAGACGGCGGCGGCAGATTTTGCGGCAGCGCGTAGATCACCGCGGCATTGAGCCCGATGGCGACGAGAACCACAGTCGCGGCAATCGGCAGGATGAAACGTTCCAGCGGCAGCCAGACTTCGGCGGTCAGCGTCGAGACCATGCCGTAGACGATGAGGATGACGCCGAGCCAGGCGATGGCATGGCCGGCGATCTCGAACACGCCGAGGCTCTCCCTTGGAAAGCGAAAGCCGGCCCTCTTTACGCGGGCCGGCTTCTCAAGCTGCGGTTTCTCCGGTTCCGGCGTGCCGGCCGTCCCGCTTTCGACGGTTTCGGACGAGGTTTCCGTCATCATCCGCTGACCACCTCCACGACGCCCGGCACCGCCTTCAGCGCCGCCGCGATGGCGGGCGAGACGCGGTAGCGGCCCGGCAGCCTGATATCGACCTCGGTTTCGCTGTCGACCATGAGAACGAAGACTACCTCGCCCTCGCCCTTCTGCAACTGGGCGGCAAGATGATCGACCGGCGCGGGATCGCGCAGGAAAATCTGAAGCGACTGGCCGACCCGCTCCGCGGCATCTTCCAGCCCCTCGACCTTGAAGATGCGTGCGCGCACATCGTCGCCATCGACGGAGGCCTGCAGGTCCACGACGACGGAGGTGTTCGGCTCAAGGAGATCGCGATATTCGCCAAGCCCCTCCGAGAAGATGATCGCCTCGTAATGACCCGAGGGATCGGACAGTTTCACGATGCCCATACGATTGCCGGACTTGGTACGCTTTTCCTGACGCGACAGCACGGTGGCGGCGAGCTTTCCGGCGGTGGCACCCTGACGGACCTCGGCGGCGAAATCCGACCAGCGCTTCAGCTTCATGCGCGCCAGAAGCGGCGCATAGGCATCGAGCGGATGGCCGGTCAGGAAGAAGCCGATCGCCTCGTATTCCTTCGTCAGCCGGTCGCCCGGCAGCCAGGCCTGCACATTGCGCGCGCGCAGCGGCGCGGGCGCGGCATCGGCGAACAGGCCGCCCTGCCCGCTTGCCGCATCGTCCTGTGCGCCGGCGGCAATGGCGAGAATTTCCTCCAGCGAGGCGACGAACGACGCTCGGTTGGGCTCGATATCGTCGAAGGCGCCGGCCTGGCCGAGCTGTTCGAGCGTGCGCTTGTTGACCTGACGCGGATCGATGCGGCGAGCGAAATCCGACAGATCGGCAAAGGGCCGCTCGATGCGCGTATTTACAATGGCGGCGGCCGCCTGCGCACCGACGCCCTTGACGGCCGCCAGCGCATAGCGGATCGCGCCCTCATGCACGGTGAATTCGACGCCGGAGCGGTTGATCGACGGCGGCTCGACGCGGATGCCGAGCCGCTCGGCCTCGGTGCGGAATTCGGCGAGCTTGTCGGTCGAGCCCATATCCATGGTCATGGACGCGGCCATGAACTCGACCGGATAATTCGCCTTCAGATAAGCGGTCTGATAGGCGACAAGTGCGTACGCCGCCGCATGGCTCTTGTTGAAGCCGTAATCGGCGAATTTCTGCAACAGATCGAAGATCGAATCCGCATCGCCCTTCCGGACCTCGCGTTCGGTCGCGCCCGTCACGAAAATCGCGCGCTGGGCATCCATCTCCTTGCGGATCTTCTTGCCCATCGCACGGCGCAGAAGATCGGCCTGGCCGAGCGAATAGCCGGCCAGAACCTGCGCGATCTGCATCACCTGTTCCTGATAGATGATGACGCCGTAGGTTTCCTTCAGGATGCTTTCGATTTTCGGGTGCGGATATTCCGGCTGTTCGCGGCCCTGCTTGCGGGCGCAATAGGTCGGGATATTGGCCATCGGGCCGGGCCGGTAAAGCGCGACCAGCGCCACGATGTCCTCGAAGCGGTCGGGCTTCATTTCGAGAAGCGCGCGCCGCATGCCCGCGCTTTCCACCTGGAACACGCCGACCGTCTCGCCGCGGGCCATCAGGTCGTAGGATTTCCCATCGTCGAGCGGGATGCGTGAAATATCGAGATCGATCCCGCGCTGTTTCAGAAGCGCGATGGTCTTTTCGATGGTGGTCAGCGTTTTCAAGCCGAGGAAGTCGAACTTCACGAGACCCGCCTGCTCCACCCATTTCATGTTGAACTGGGTGACGGGCATGTCGGAGCGCGGATCGCGGTAGAGCGGCGCGACTTCGGCAAGCGGCCGGTCGCCGATCACGATGCCGGCGGCGTGGGTGGAGGCGTGGCGGTAAAGTCCCTCCAGTTTCAGCGCGATATCGAGCATGCGCCCGACGCGCGGGTCCTGCTCGCGCTCGGCCGCGAAACGCGGCTCATCGCGGATGGCCTGTTCCAACGTGACGGGATTGGCCGGGTTCTGCGGCACGAGCTTGCAGAGCTTGTCGACCTGTCCGTACGGCATTTCAAGCACGCGGCCGACATCGCGCATGACGCCGCGTGCCTGCAGCGATCCGAACGTGATGATCTGCGCGACATGGTCGTGGCCGTATTTCTCCTGCACATAGCGGATGACTTCCTCGCGCCGCTCCTGACAGAAGTCGATGTCGAAGTCCGGCATGGACACGCGGTCGGGATTGAGGAAGCGCTCGAACAGAAGCCCGAAACGGATCGGATCGAGATCGGTGATGGTAAGCGACCAGGCGACCAGCGAGCCGGCGCCCGAACCACGGCCCGGGCCGACCGGAATGCCCTGCGTCTTGGCCCATTTGATGAAGTCCGCGACGATGAGGAAATAGCCGGGAAACTTCATGCGCTCGATGACGCCGAGTTCGAAATCGAGGCGCGCCGCGTAGTCTTCCTCACTTACGCCCGGCGCAAGGCCGTGTACGGACAGACGCTTGCGCAAACCCTCTTGCGCCTGACGGCGCAATTCCGCCGCCTCGTCGCCGTCCTGCGTGAAGCGCGGCAGCATGGGCTTGGTCGAGCGTGGGCGGAAGGCGCAGCGGCGGGCAATTTCCACCGTGTTCTCAACGGCTTCCGGAATGTCCTTGAAAAGCGCGATCATCTCCGCGCGCGTCTTGAAACGGTGCTCGGGCGTGACCTGCCGCCGCTCGGCATCGGAGACCAGACGGCCCTCGGCGATGGCCAGCAGCGCGTCATGCGCCTCGTAATCGCCGGCGCCGGCGAAATAGCATTCATTGGTGGCGACGAGCGGAATGCCTTTCTCATAGGCGAGCGCGATGAGGCGCGGCTCGGCCACGCGCTCGGCCTCGGTGCCGTGGCGCTGCAATTCCACGTACAGACGGTCGCCGAAAATATCGAGCAAGCGCGCAAGGCGGCTCTCGGCGAGATCGGGGCGGCCTTCGAGGATGGCGTGGTTGAGCGGGCCGCCGGGGCCGCCGGTGAGCGCGATCAGGCCCGCGCCATGGCCCGCGAGATAATCCACGCCGACGAACGGATCGGCCGGATCGGTTTCGAGAAAACCGGTCGAGGTCAGAGCGAGAAGGTTGCGATACCCCTCCTCCGAGCGCGCGAGCAGGACGAGGCGCGGATGCTTCGTGCTGGCAAGGCGCGCGCCGGGCGCCGCCTCGCGGTCCGCGAACTCGACCGCGACGCTTGCGCCGGCAATGGGCTGAAGCCCGCTCTCGGCAAACTTCTCGGAGAATTCGAGCGCGCCGAACAGATTGGACGTGTCGGTCAGCGCCAGAGCCGGCTGCTTGTCCGCCTTGGCAAGGTCGGCCAGCCTCTTGATCGTCAGCGCGCCCTCGAGCAGCGAGAACGCGGAATGGACGTGAAGATGGACGAAACCCGGCGTGGACATGCTTTCCTCTCGCGCCTGCCCCCGTCACGCTCCCCCTATCCGCCCGCGGGCGCGAAGAGCATCAGACGATCGGCAGAGCGTCGGCCCACATCAGGACCATGACGATGAAAACCGCAATGGCGCCGAACTCGGCGACACCCTCAAGAAACCGGCTGAACTTCTGGATGGCCATACGCGCCTCCCGTTATCCACTTACACAACAATGTTCATGTTTTGTTCTTTTTGCAGTAGAAAGTCAAGAGGGCTTCGCAGCCAACAGACAACGCATTGATTTATAGTCTTAAATCTCCACCGCCAGCCCGTCCCGCAGCGTAATGCGGCGGTCCATCTGGGCCGCGAGTTCGAGATTGTGGGTGGCGACCAGAGCGGCCAGCCCCGTCGCCTTGATGAGCTTGAAGAGGCTGGCGAACACCTCCTCCGCCGTGACGATGTCGAGATTGCCGGTCGGCTCGTCCGCGAACAGAACACGCGGCGCATTGGCGACGGCGCGGGCGATGGCGACGCGCTGCTGTTCACCGCCCGACAATTCGCTCGGGCGATGGCTCGCGCGGTGCGGCAGGCCGAGCCATTTCAGCAATTCCTCCGCCCGTTTCTGCGCCTCGCTCTTGTCGAGCCCGCCGATGATCTGCGGCAGCATGACGTTCTCGAGCGCGGAGAATTCCGGCAGCAGATGGTGGAACTGATAGACGAAGCCGAGCTCGGCGCGGCGGATGCGCGTGCGCTCATTGTCCGACAATTGCGAGGTGGCGCGGCCGCCGACAATGACCTCGCCACCATCGGGCCGCTCCAGGAGGCCGGCAATGTGCAGCAGCGTGGATTTGCCGGCGCCCGACGGCGCGACGAGCGCCACCGCTTCGCCGGGATGGAGCACGAAATCGACGCCGCGCAGGATGTCGAGCTTGGCGTCGCCCTGGCGGTAGGCGCGGTGGATGTTTTCGAGATGAAGGATTTCCATCGCCCGCCTCACTCGTACCGCAGCGCTTCGACCGGATCGAGACGCGAGGCGCGCCAAGCCGGATAAATGGTCGCCAGAAGCGACAGAGCGAGCGCCATGAGAACGACGGCCGTGGTCTCGCCCCAGTCGATGATGGCCGGCAGGCGCGACAGGAAATAAAGCTCGGGCGAGAACAGTTCGGTCGCCGTGAGCCAGGAAATGAACTGGCGGATTTCCTCGATGTAGGCACAGACGAGAAGACCGAGCAGGACGCCGAAAAACGTGCCGACGAAACCGATGGACGCGCCGATGATGACGAAGATGCGCATGATCGAGCCGCGCGTCGCCCCCATCGTGCGCAATATGGCGATGGCCTGCCCCTTCTCCTTCACGAGCATGATGAGGCTCGAAATGATGTTCAGGTCCGCGATCAGGACGATCAGGGTCAGGATCAGGAACATCACATTGCGCTCCACTTCGAGCGCGGAGAAGAAGGTGACGTTGCGCTGTTTCCAGTCGACCAGCAGGACCTGCCGCTGAGCGGCTTCGGCAATGGGCTCGCGCAACTGGTCGGTACGGTCCGGATCGTCGACGAAGACCTCGATGGCGCTGACGCTTTCGCCGCGGTTGAAATAGGCCTGCGCCTCGGCAAGCGGCAGGAATACGAAGACGGCGTCGTATTCCGACATGCCGACCTCGAAGATCGCGCGCACCGGATAGCCCTTGATGCGGGGCGTCGTGCCCATGGGCGTGACCGCGCCGCGCGGCGAGACGAGCGTCAGGATCTCGCCGACGCGAAGGCCGAGCTGGTCGGCCAGCCTTCGCCCGATGACGACACCGAGATTGTCGTCGAAGCCTTCGAGCGTGCCTTCCTTGACGTTGCGCCCGATCAGGCCGGAGGCCTTGATGTCGGCCTCGCGCATGCCGCGCACGAGCACGCCGCCGGCATTGACAGCCGACGAGGCGAGCGCCTGCCCCTCGACCAGAGGCGCGGCCAGCCTCACCCCCGCAACATCCTGGATGCGCTTGGCGAGATCGTCGAAATCGGTGAGATCGGAGCCGACCGGCTGGACGATGATGTGGCCGTTGACGCCGAGGATCTTGGTGAGGAGTTCCTGGCGGAATCCGTTCATCACCGCCATGACGATGATGAGCACGGCAACGCCGAGCAGGACGCCGAGGAACGAGAACGCCGCGGTGACGGAGATATAGCCCTCGCGCCGGCGGGCGCGCAGATAGCGCCGCGCTATGAGCCATTCGAACGGCGCGAAGGCCGGCGTGCCCCGCTCGGCCCCCGATGCCGCTGCCGTGTCCGATGCGGTGGCGCTCTCGCTCATCCTGTCAGCCGTGCCAGAGCCGATTCGGGTGAAATGCTTTCGCGCTCGCCCGTCTTGCGGTTCTTCAGTTCGACCGTGCCGCCGGCGAGACCTTTCGGCCCGACGACAAGCTGCCAGGGCAAACCGATCAGATCGAGCGTGGCGAATTTCGAGCCCGGGCGCTCGTCGGTGTCGTCGTACAGCACGTCTACCCCCGCCCGTGTCAGCGACTCATAGAGAGTCTGGCACGCCTGATCGACCGCCGCATCCCCCACTTTGAGATTTGCAAGGCCGACGCGGAACGGCGCGACGGATTCCGGCCACACGATGCCGTTGTCGTCATGACTGGCCTCGATGATGGCGGCGACGAGGCGCGACGGCCCGATGCCGTACGAACCCATGTGAACCGGAACTTCCTTGCCGTCCGGCCCGGCGACCACTGCTTTCATCGGCTCCGAATATTTGGTGCCGAAGTAGAAAATATGGCCGACCTCGATTCCGCGCGCCGAAAGCTGCTTGTCCTTCGGCACGTCGGCGAAGGCGGCGGCATCGTGCTTCTCGGATGTGGCAGCGTACAGACTGGTCCAGTCATCGACGATGCGCTGCAGGCCAGCGCGGTCGTCGAAATCGACATCGGCGCCGGGAATGGCCTTTTCCAGATAATCGGAATGGCCGAACACCTCGCTCTCGCCGGTGTCGGCGAGAATGATGAATTCGTGGGAGAGATTGCCGCCGATCGGGCCGGTATCGGCGACCATGGGAATGGCGCGCAGGCCGAGCCGCGCGAAGGTCCGCAGATAGGCGACGAACATCCGGTTGTAGGAGAAGACCGCGCCGGCCTGATCGACGTCGAAGGAATAGGCATCCTTCATCAGGAATTCGCGCGAGCGCATGACGCCGAAGCGCGGGCGCACCTCGTCCCGGAACTTCCACTGGATGTGATAGAGATTGAGCGGCAGGTCGCGGTAGGAGCGGACATAGGCCCGGAAAATCTCCGTGACCATTTCCTCGTTGGTCGGCCCGAACAGCATGTCGCGCTCGTGCCGGTCCTTAATGCGCAGCATCTCCTTGCCGTAATCCTCGTAGCGTCCCGATTCGCGCCACAGCTCGGCGGACTGGATCGTCGGCATCCAGATCTCGATGGCGCCGGAACGGTTCTGCTCCTCGCGGACGATGTCGCATACCTTGTCGAGCACGCGCTTGCCGAGCGGCAGCCAGGCGTAAATGCCTGCCGATTCCTGGCGCATCATGCCCGCGCGCAGCATCAGCCGATGGGAGACGATTTCGGCTTCCTTGGGATTTTCCTTGAGGATCGGCAGGAAGTAGCGGGAAAGACGCATGACGGCCCGGCTGCACGAGGGAAAGAACCGGAGGACGAAACCCGATAGCCCCCGAAAACTCAAGCGCGGCGCGACGGGGTCCACGGCTGCATGTCAGCGCAGCGGCATGGTTTCAGGGGAGGAACTCGATATTGCTGCGCCGGGCGAAGATCACGCCCGCGCTATGGCCGTCGTGCCAGACCAGATCGCACAGCCGCCGCACGACGATATTGCCCGACATATCGAGCACGAATCGGTTCGGCAGATCGATCTTCTCCTCGAAGACGAGCATGGCGCCTTCACGGGAAAGATTGCCGATGGTGCAGGAAATCTGCGCGCCGGAGGCGGTGAGAAGGTTCGCCTGCCGCATGACCGGCCCGCGTGAATAGTGTCTGCGCTCGCTCATGCGGCAGTGAAAACCATGATTTCATGACAGTTTTTCGTGGCCGGGACCGGCCAGCAATATTTAAGTTGCTGATAAATAAAACGAAAACGAGAGTCAAAGCGGCGAGAATCCGGCCCATAGAGGGCAATTGCGAAAAAAGTTAGCCAAAGGGCGAAGTCGAATGGTGACAAGGGCTTGGAAATCGGTAGCATCCGTTCCCAATAAAGAGGCCTGAAGCGCTTTCCGCGCGAATGGGTTCAAGTCTTGGGAGGAACAGAGGCTCTTCGGTTGTCGCCCCGCACGCGGCATTCGTGACACAGGGACCGATCCCGCATCTCGGTCGTAATTCGAGCCCGCACCGAACTTTGAAAAAGCAAGGCGAAAGCCTTGCTTTTTTGTTTCGCGCCTCCCGTATCCGACCTGCCCGGCTCAGTAATTCGGGCGGCCCGGCAGGAACGGAATGTCGTCGAGGCTGACGAGGCCGCGCGTATAGACGAAGTAGAATACCGCGAACACCACGCTGGCGAGGATCGTGTTGGCGATCACGATTCGCAGCATGCGCGGCTTCGTTGGCGCGCCGGGGTCCGATCCATACACGATCTCGCCATCCTCATGCTGCGAGCGGACGCCCCAAGGCAGAACGGCGAACAGGCCGACCCACCAGATCACGAAATAGATGGCCAAACCGCCGGTGATGGTCATGTCTGCTTTCTCAGCCCTCATCCTGAGGAGGCCGCTGATTTCAGGTGTTCCTGAAATCAGTGCTTGTGATCTCCAAGTCGGCGACAGCCGACTTGGATGGGCCGTCTCGAAGGATGAGCGGCGAACTTCAGTATATGTGCCTCATGGTTCGAGACGCGATGCGGCGCATCGCTCCTCACCATGAGGTTAAACCACAACGACGAGCGCCTGGACGAGCGGCTTCTTGCCCCAGATGGCGTTCATCTCGGCGCGGACCGCGCGGCGCACGACATCGGCGACGAAATCCGGATCGCCCCGCCTCTTGCGCGGCAGGTTCTCGACGGCATCGAGCACCACGTCGTGGACGATGTCCTCGAACCTCTCGCCCTCCCCGTCCTGCTCCGGCAGGCCGGACAATGCGATCTCGGGATCGCCGGCAATATCGCCGCGCCGGTCGAGCGCCAGCGCGACCGACACCACACCGGCGAAGGAAAGACGGCGGCGCGCGCGCAGCGGCTCCTCGCTCAGGGTCAGAAGGTCGCCGTCCTTGAACTGGCGTCCGGACACCACTTCATCGACGATTTCGGCCGGCCCCGGGTACAGACGAAGCATCTGGCCGTTGCGGACATTGGCGCAGGGAATGCCGAGCCGGCCGGCAAGTTTCTCATGCTCGCGCAGATGCAGCGGCTCGCCATGCACCGGCACGATCATGCCCGGCTTCAGCCAGGAATAGAGCTCCTGCATCTCGCCGCGGCGCGGATGTCCGGACACATGGACCATGGCGTCGCGGTCGGTGACGATCTCGATTCCGCGGTCGACGAGATTGTTGATGATGCGGTTCACCTCGCGCTCATTGCCGGGAATGGTGCGCGAGGAAAAGATGACGCGGTCGCCCGGCGACAGGCTGATTTCGGGATGATCGTCCTGCGCGATGCGGGCCAGAGCCGCCCGCCCCTCGCCCTGGCTTCCGGTCAGCAGAAGCAAAGCGTTCTGCGGCGGCAGATAACCGAACACATCGGTCGAGCGGAAATCCGGCACGCCGTCGAGCCAGCCGGTTTCGCGTGCGACCTGCACGGTGCGCTCCATTGCGCGGCCGACGACGACGACCTCGCGTCCGCACGCCAGAGCGGCTTCGGCAACCGTGCGGATGCGCGGAATATGCGAGGCGAATGTGGTGACGGCCACGCGCGCGGGAGCGGATTTGATCTGCTCGAAAATCGCCTGCGACACGTCGAGTTCAGAGGCGGAATGGCCCTCGCGCGTGGCATTGGTGGAATCGCCGACGACCGTCAGCACGCCCTCCTCGCCCAGAGCGCGGAAACGCGCCTCGTCGGTGACGCCGGAGGCCTGCGAACGCTTGTCGAGCTTCCAGTCGCCCGTATGGACGACGAGGCCGGCGGGCGTGCGGATGGCGAGCGCATTGGCCTCGGGAATGGAATGGGCGACGGGCACGAACTCGATACTGAACGGGCCGAAGGCGACCTTGCCGTCGGGCGCGACCACCTGGACCGGGATATTGGCGGCGTTCTTCTCCCCTTCCCGCTTGGCGGCGAGAAGGTTCGCGGTGAACGGCGTCGCAACGACCGGCACGTTGAGGCGCGGCCACAGATCGAGCACGGCGCCGTAATGATCTTCATGCGCGTGGGTGATGAGCAGCGCGAGAATGTTGTGCTTCTCGGCTTCCGCGAAACGGATATCGGGAAAGACGAGGTCGATGCCGGGGGTTTCGGCGACATTGCCGAAGGTCACGCCGCAATCGACCATGATCCATTTGCGGTGCTTCGGCGGGCCATAGCCGTACATCGCCATGTTCATGCCGATTTCGCCCACTCCGCCGAGCGGCAGGAAGACGAGTTCGTCCGCGTGCTGGAGGCTCATGCGCGGCTCGCCGCCGAGCCGAAATGCACTTCGCCCGCGGCGATCGCGGTCCGTGCGCCGTCTTCCGAAATCACCACCAGGCGCCCCTCTTCATCCAATGTCTCAAATCTACCCCGCAATATGCCCTCGCCGAGGCGCACGGCAACCGGCGCGCCCACTCCGGCGGCCTGGGCCAGCCAGAGGCGGCGGATTTCCCCGAGCCCCTCGCCCGCGTTCCAGATCTCGTGGAAGGCGACCCAGGCTTCGGCGAGCGCCGTGAACAGGGCCTCCGCCGTGGCCGGGCTGCCCAGAGCCGCAAGGCTTGTCGTCGGATAAGGCAGATCGGCGGGCGAGGATAGCACATTGACGCCGAGGCCGATCACGATGGCCAGCCGCCCGTCCGCCATTTCCTCGATTTCGAGCAGGATGCCCGCGAGCTTGGCGCCGTCCGCCAGCACATCATTGGGCCATTTGAGCGCAAGGCGCGCGCGCGGTTCGTCCAGCCCGTCGAGGCCGACCTTTATGGCGATCTCGGGCGCCACCTCGGCAACGGCGCGGTTGAGCGCGAGCCCGGCAACGAAGCCGAGCGTCGCGGCGCGCGCGCGCGGCATGTCCACGCTCAGAAGCAGGCTGGCGGCGAGATTGCCCCGCGGCGTGTGCCAGAGCCGGCCGCGGCGGCCCCGCCCCGCCGTCTGGTGATCCGACACCACCCAGAGCGGCCCAACCGCGCCGAGCCGCGCGGCGGCAAGCGCCTCGGCATTGGTCGAACCGACCGTGTCATGTGCGAGAAGGCCGTATCCCGCCGCCTCGGAACGAGGTCCGAGCGAGAAGCCCATCAGAACAGGCTGAGAGCCGCGGCATTGGCCGCTGCGGCGACCGGCGCCGGGAACAGCCAGTAGAACACGACCAGACCGCCCGTGACCGCGATCACCGCCCCCAGTTCGAACGGCAGGCGCTCGAACGGAGTCTTCGGCTCGTCGAAATACATGATCTTCACGATGCGCAGATAATAGTACGCACCGATCACGCTCGACAGCACGCCGAGGACGGCAAGCCAGTACAGCTCGGCCTGGATGGCTGCGAGGAAGACGTAGAATTTCGCGAAGAAACCGGCGAGCGGCGGAATGCCGGCGAGCGAGAACATCATCATCGACATCACGAAGGCCATGAACGGGCTCGTCCGCGACAGGCCGGCGAGATCCTCGATGTTCTCGACGAGGCCGCCGTTCTTGTGGCGCATGCCGAGAATGACGGCGAACGTGCCGAGCGTCATGACGACATAGATCGCCAGATAGATGAGGACGGACTGCACGCCCTGCGCGGTGCCGGCGGCGAGGCCCACCAGCATGAAGCCGACATTGGCAATCGACGAATAGGCCATCAGGCGCTTGATATTGGTCTGGCCGATGGCGCCGAACGCGCCGAGGAACATGGAGGCGATCGACAGGAAGACGACGATCTGGCGCCATTCATGGGCGATCTGCGGGAAGCCCTCGATGACGATGCGGATGAAGATCGCCATGGCCGCGACCTTCGGCGCGGAGGCGAAGAAGGCCGTCACCGGCGTCGGCGCACCCTCATAGACGTCCGGCGTCCACATGTGGAACGGCACGGCCGAGACCTTGAAGGCGAGACCCGCGAGCACGAAGACGAGGCCGAAGATCATGCCGATCGAGGGCGCGCCCGCCACCGATTGCGCGATGCCGGCGAACGTGATCGTGCCGGAATAGCCGTACACCAGCGAGCAGCCGTACAGCAGCATGCCCGACGACAGCGCGCCGAGAACGAAATATTTGAGGCCGGCTTCGGTGGACCGCAGATTGTCGCGATGAATGGCGGCGATGACATAGAGCGCCAGCGACTGCATTTCGAGGCCGAGATACAGAGCGAGCAGATCGCTTGCCGAGATCATCACGAACATGCCCGCCGTCGCGAGCACGATCAGGATCGGAAACTCGAAGCGGTTCACCTTTTCGAGGCGCCAGTAATTCGTGCTCATCACGAGCGCGATCAGCGCGCCGGCGAGCGTCAGGACTTTGAGGAACTGGGCGAACGCATCCCAGGTGAAGCTGCCGCCAAACGCCGACACCGTCGCCGAAGGCTGCATGAACACGAACACGCCGGTCGAGATCAGCAGCGCAACCGCGAGCGAGTTGATGAGACGCTCCATCCGGTCGCCGCCGATGGCGCCGATGAGAACGAGCACGAGCGCGCCTCCGGCGAGCATGATCTCCGGAAGGGCTGGCGCGAAATCGGCGAAGGAAAAGCCGGTCATGTCTCTCTATCCGGGGTCAGCGCGCCGCAAGGGCCGCCGGGTCGATGGCCTTGAGGGCGGTTGCGACGGAGGTATCGATCAGGTTTTCGACGCTGGCCGTGGTGATGTTGAAGATCGGGTCCGGCCATACGCCGAACATCAGCGTCAGGATCACGAGCGGCGCGAAGATGAACATTTCGCGGGGCGTCAGATCGGTGATGTATTTAAGGCTGGGCTTGACCATCTCGCCCATCACCACCTTGCGGTAGAGCCACAAGGCGTAGCACGCCGAGAAGATGATGCCGCTCGTGGCGAAGAAGCCGACCCAGGTATTGGCCTGGAACGCGCCCGCAAGCGACAGGAACTCGCCGACGAAGCCCGACGTGCCCGGCAGGCCGACATTGGCCATGGTGAACAGCATGAACACCGCCGCATAGGCCGGCATGCAGTTGACGAGACCGCCATAGGCCGCGATCTCGCGCGTGTGCATACGGTCGTAGATGACGCCGACGCACAGGAACAGCGCGCCCGACACGAAGCCGTGGCTGATCATCTGGAAGATGGCGCCGTCGATGCCCTGACGGTTGAGCGAGAAGATGCCCATGGTCACGAAGCCCATATGGGCGACCGACGAATAGGCGATCAGCTTCTTCATGTCCTCCTGCATCATCGCCACCAGCGAGGTGTAGACGATCGCGATGACGGACAAAGTGAACACGAAGGGTGCGAAGAACACCGACGCATCCGGGAACATCGGCAGCGAGAAGCGCAGGAAGCCGTAGCCGCCCATCTTCAGCAGAATGGCGGCAAGCACCACCGAGCCCGCCGTCGGCGCCTCGACGTGCGCATCCGGCAGCCAAGTATGGACCGGCCACATCGGCATCTTCACCGCGAACGAGGCGAAGAAGGCGAGCCACAGCCAGGTCTGCATGCTTTCGGGGAAATCATGCGCCAGCAAAGTCGGGATATCGGTCGTGCCCGCATGCCAGTACATGGCCATGATGGCGAGCAGCATCAGCACCGAGCCGAGCAGCGTATAGAGGAAGAACTTGAAGCTGGCATAGACGCGACGCGCCCCGCCCCAGATGCCGATGATGAGGAACATCGGGATCAGGCCACCCTCGAAGAACAGGTAGAAGAGAACGAGGTCGAGCGCGCAGAAGACGCCGATCATCAGCGTTTCCAGCACGAGGAAGGCGACCATGTATTCCTTCACGCGCTTTTCGACCGACACCCAGCTCGCAAGGATGCAGAGCGGCATCAGGAAGGTCGTGAGGATCACGAACGGCATGGAAATGCCGTCGAGGCCCATATGGTAGTTGATCGCCCCGCCGAGCCACGGAAGCTTTTCCGTGAACTGGAAGTCGGACGTGCCGTAGGCGAAGTTCAGCGGGATCAGCAGCGAGACGGCAAAGGTCGCGAGCGTCGTCCACAGCGCGATGTGCTTCGCATTGCGGTCGATGGCGGCGCTCTGCCCGCGCATCACGAGGATGAGCAGCGCGCCCGCCAGCGGCAGGAAAGTAACCAGCGACAGGATCGGCCAGTCGATCATCTCAGTGGCCCCCGCCGCTCGAGAACATGAACCAGGTGAACAAGGCGGCAACACCGATCAGCATGGCGAAGGCGTAGTGATAGACATAGCCCGATTGCAGGCGCACCGCGCCGCGCGTGACGTCCAGCACGCGGGCGGACAGGCCGTCCGGCCCCATGCCGTCGATGATGCGCCCGTCGCCGGTCTTCCAGAGGAAGCGGCCGAGCCATTTCGCCGAGCGCACGAACAGCAGATCGTACAGCTCGTCGAAATACCATTTGTTGAGCAGGAAGCGGTACAGTGCGTCGTGGCGCTTCGCGAGTTCGACCGGCACCCGCGGATTGACGATGTACATATAGTAGGACACCGCGAAACCGAGCGCCATCATCACGAAGGGCGAGGATTTCACCCACCACGGCGCGTGGTGCATTTCCTCGATGATCGTCGGATGATCGCCGCCCGCAAGCGTGCCCTTCCAGAATTCGGCGTAATGATCGCCGACGAAGAAGCCGTAGAACGCAACGCCGGCGACAAGCGCGCCCACGGCGAGGATGACGAGCGGTATCGTCATCACGCGCGGCGATTCATGCACCTGCTTCATGACCTCGAAGCTGGCGCGCGGCTGCTGATGGAACGTCATGAAGATCAGGCGCCACGAATAGAAGCTGGTGAAGCCCGCCGCGATGACGAGAAGCAGGAAGGCGTAGAACGCCATGCCGGCATGGCTGACGAAGGCGCTTTCGATGATCGCGTCCTTCGAGAAGAAGCCGGCGGTGCCGATCATGGTCATGGGAATGCCAAGACCCGTCAGCGCCACGGTGCCGACCAGCATCATCGCATAGGTCAGCGGGATCAGACGGCGGATGCCGCCCATCTTCCGCATGTCCTGCTCGTGATGCATTGCGTGAATGACCGAGCCCGCGCCCAAGAACAGCAGCGCCTTGAAGAAGGCGTGCGTAAACAGGTGGAAGATGCCGACGCCGTACGCGCCGATGCCGCATGCAACGAACATGTAGCCCAGCTGCGAGCACGTTGAATACGCGATGACGCGCTTGATGTCGTTCTGAACGAGACCGACCGTCGCCGCGAAGAATGCCGTGATCGCGCCGATGAACGTCACGACGATGAGCGCATTCGGCGCGAGCTCGAAGACCGGCGACAGGCGCGCGACCATGAACACGCCGGCCGTCACCATCGTCGCAGCGTGAATGAGCGCGGAGACGGGCGTCGGGCCTTCCATCGCGTCAGGCAACCACGTGTGCAGCAGGAACTGGGCGGACTTGCCCATCGCGCCGACGAACAGCAACAGCGAGAGTGTCGTCAGAATATCGACTTCGTAACCCGCAAAGCTGAAGGTCTTGCCGACGGCGCTCGGCGCCGCTGCGAACAGCGCGTCGAGGTTCACGGTGTGAAAGACGAAGAAGAGGCCGAAGACGCCGAGCGAAAATCCGAAGTCGCCGACACGGTTGACGATGAAGGCCTTGATGGCGGCGGCGTTGGCTTCGGGCTTCTTATACCAGAAGCCGATCAGCAAGTAGGACGCGAGGCCGACGCCTTCCCAGCCGAAGAACATCTGCACCAGGTTGCCGCTCGTGACGAGCATCAACATCGCGAAGGTGAAGAGCGAGAGATACGCGAAGAACCGCGGCCGCGAGTCATCCTCGTGCATGTAGCCAATCGAATAGAGATGCACGAGCGAAGAGACCGTCGTCACGACGACGAGCATGACGGACGTCAGCGTATCGATCTTGAGCGCCCATGAGACGTCGAGTTCGCCCGACGTGATCCAGCGCATCAGGGTGATTTCGCGGGTTTCGTGTCCGAGGCCGACCTGGACGAACACGACCCAGGACAGCACCGCGGCGATCATCAGAAACGCGGTCGTGATGTTCTCGCTCGGCCGATCGCCGATGACACGGCCGAACAGTCCGGCAA
>JAEWFF010000047.1 GCA_023388965.1 Pseudomonadota bacterium
GCGTAAGGGCGCAGCCAAGGGAGGTGCCCTTGTCGAAATGGCGGAACAGGCCGGAATCGACATCATCGCCACCGGCGTCGAGAGCGAGGAGGATGCCGTCAGCCTTATCGACATGGGCGTGGACCTGCTGAGCGGAGAAAACCTGTCGCCGCCCCGGCCACTCGAGAAGGCCGCCGCACCAAAAAGTCGCTGACAGAAAAGTCAGGTATATGAAAAGGAAATGATCGCGTAGGCGGCAAGATAACCGGCGACCAGAAATGTCACCCAAGCGCTCCCATTTCGAATGTTCTTCGATGCGCGATGGATGGTCCGGTCTACCTCTCCCACCATCGCGGCGGCGGCAAGGACGACAATCACCCAGATGACGAAGGTGCTGCTGCCATTCTCCATCGATGCAGGCCGCAATATGATCGTCATGATGGGGACGTGGATCAGGTAGATCGCGTAACTCCAGTCGCCGAGCTTTCGGAAGATCGGCTCGCCCCATGATGGAAGCACGTCATGCGACTGGATCGCAGCCGCCACGAGACTGGTGCAGCCGGCCACCGCAACAAGCCAGTACGTATTGTGACCAAGCTCGAACTGCATTCCGATCATGCAGGCGATGAAGATTGTCGCAAACAGCGGGACCGGAAGCCGCAAGGACACCAGACGAGGAACGAACAAGCCGGCCAGCAAGCCGATATTTTCCGGCATGAGGGGAAGCTGGCGCAACGTCGCCTCCCCGATGATCACGCCCGTCGACCATTCGGCAAAAAGGTTGACGCCGACTGCGGCCAGCCAGACCACAGCTATGATGAGGATGAAACGCGCTGCTCCGCAGGCCGCTGCGCCAAACAGGACGAGATAGAAAAACATCTCGTTGACGAGCGTCCACTCCACGCGCAGCGGATAATTCGTCTTGCCGACCGGCGCCATGAACAGGCTCAGAAAATTGTAATCGGCGCTTTGAAGAGGCCGGAAATGAATCGTCACCAGTGTAAGGATGATCAGCAGCGGAAAAATTCGGACGATGCGCCGGAACAGGAAATCGACTGGGTCACGTTTTTGCACAAGTCCGGACATCAGATATCCGGACATGACGAAAAACAGCGAGACGCCGAGGAACCCATATGTATTGGGAAACAGGCGCGCATAGGTCTCATCGCCATAGGCCAGTTGGTAGTGGACACCGGCATGGAAGACGAAAACACCCAAAGCAGCGAGGCCCCGGAGGTAATGCAGGTTCGGGGTGAAATCGGCCGCCCGCGCCGTGTCATCTTGCGCCGCAAATGACTGCGATACGACCGTCAATTCTCAATCCCCCCCAAAGGCCCCGGAATTGCATAGCCTCAAGCCGCGTCCCACTCAATCGGGCGCGATTGCTTCGACATGTTCGTCGAGACGGTCAGGGCCGCCAGCAGAACGCCACATCGTCTCTCCGTCATTCTTGACAAGGCCCCGGCTACTGCCTATTTCAGCGCTCGTTAGCACTCTCATATTACGAGTGCTAACGAAGTCTGGTTGCAGTCTGCTGCAAGCCGGACGGAGGAATCCCAACCATCCGCACGAGGATATTAAGACAATGGCAAAGACCAAATTCCGGCCGCTGCATGACCGCGTGGTCGTTCGCCGCGTGGAATCCGAGGAAAAGACCGCCGGCGGGATCATCATCCCCGACACTGCGAAGGAAAAGCCGCAGGAAGGTGAAGTCATCGCCGTCGGTTCCGGCGCGCGCGACGAGAGCGGCAAGCTGGTTCCCCTGGACGTCAAGAAGGGCGACCGCGTCCTCTTCGGCAAGTGGTCCGGCACCGAAGTGAAGCTTGATGGCGAAGACCTTCTGATCATGAAGGAATCCGACATCATGGGCATCATCGGCTAATCTGCCAACCGCTTATTCCCATCTGAATTCAAGGGCTTGAGCCCAGGAGCTTACAATGGCTGCAAAAGAAGTAAAATTCTCCCGCGATGCCCGCGAGCGCATGCTGCGCGGCGTCGACATCCTTGCCAATGCGGTGAAGGTCACGCTTGGTCCCAAGGGCCGCAATGTCGTGATCGACAAGTCCTTCGGCGCGCCGCGCATCACCAAGGACGGCGTCACCGTCGCCAAGGAAATCGAACTTGAGGACAAGTTCGAAAACATGGGCGCACAGCTCGTCCGTGAAGTTGCATCGAAGACCAACGACATCGCCGGCGACGGCACCACGACTGCCACCGTTCTGGCGCAGGCCATCGTTCAGGAAGGCGCCAAGGCAGTGGCCGCCGGCATGAACCCGATGGATCTGAAGCGCGGCATTGATCTCGCAGTCGCCGATGTCGTTGCTGCGCTGGCAAAGGCCACCAAGAAGATCAAAACTTCGGAAGAAGTCGCGCAGGTCGGCACCATCTCCGCCAATGGCGAGAAGGAAATCGGCGATATGATCGCCTCGGCCATGCAGAAGGTCGGCAATGAGGGTGTCATCACGGTCGAGGAAGCCAAGACCGCCGAGACCGAGCTGGAAGTCGTCGAAGGCATGCAGTTCGACCGCGGCTACCTGTCGCCCTACTTCGTCACCAACCCGGACAAGATGGTCGCCGAGCTGGAAGACGCCTACATCCTTCTCCACGAGAAGAAGCTCTCCAACCTCCAGGCGATGCTGCCGGTTCTGGAAGCTGTCGTGCAGTCGTCCAAGCCGCTGGTCATCATCTCGGAAGACGTCGAAGGCGAGGCTCTGGCCACGCTCGTCGTCAACAAGCTGCGTGGCGGCCTGAAGATCGCCGCCGTCAAGGCTCCGGGCTTCGGCGACCGCCGCAAGGCCATGCTTGAGGACATCGCGATCCTCACCGGCGGCCAGGTCATCTCCGAAGACCTCGGCATCAAGCTCGAGAATGTCGGCCTCAACATGCTCGGCCGCGCCAAGAAGGTGCAGATCTCCAAGGAGAACACCACCATCGTCGACGGCGCTGGCAAGAAGGGCGAAATCTCCGGTCGCGTTGCGCAGATCAAGCAGCAGATCGAAGAGACCACCTCCGACTACGACCGCGAGAAGCTCCAGGAGCGTCTGGCCAAGCTCGCCGGCGGCGTTGCCGTCATCCGCGTCGGCGGTGCGACCGAGGTCGAGGTCAAGGAGAAGAAGGACCGCGTCGACGACGCCCTCAACGCGACCCGCGCGGCCGTCGAGGAAGGCATCGTTCCGGGCGGCGGCGTTGCGCTGCTGCGCGCTTCGGCCAACCTCTCGGTCAAGGGCGTCAATGCCGATCAGGAAGCCGGCATCAACATCGTTCGACGCGCGCTGCAGGCTCCGGCCCGCCAGATCGCGTCCAACGCCGGTGCGGAAGCCTCGATCGTTGCTGGCAAGATCCTCGACAACAAGTCGGCCACCTACGGCTACAACGCCCAGACCGGCGAGTTCGGCGACATGATCGCCAACGGCATCGTCGACCCGACCAAGGTCGTGCGCACCGCTCTCCAGGACGCTGCTT
>JAEWFF010000012.1 GCA_023388965.1 Pseudomonadota bacterium
GCGACGAGATGAGGGCGCAGGGCTTCGAGAAGCCGATCGTCGCCTCGCTCGCCGGCGACGTCGAGGTCGAGGAAGCCGCCGAATATCTCTACCAGCACGGCATTCCCGCCTACGCCTACTCGACCGAACTCCCCGTCGAGGTCCTCGGCGCAAAGTACAAATGGGCGCGCGGCGCAGGGTTGATCTAAGGCTTGGCGGCATCCCCCTCGCCGCTGGCCTATCCCCAGATCAGTCCGCGTCCGTGCGGCGCAAGGTGAGGCCGAGGTTTCGTAAAACGCGAAGCCTCGGCCTCGCAGGGCTATCCGCACGAATCCTTGCCGTCGCCCGTGAGCGGATGAAGCAGAAGCGGCAGGAAACCCGCAAGCCAGACCGCGAAGGCCGCCGACCATAGCAAAGCGGCCAGCAGATGGTGGAGGCCGAGAAGAGATGCGCCGATGCCGAGTTCGGGCAATACGCGCATCAGGCCGGCCATCAGCATCAAGAGCGCGGCCAGATGGGCCGCCGGCGGCAGATCGAGCGCGCGGCCCGTATGGCGCAGTCCGGCAATCGTAAAGACGGCCATGACGGCAAGGCCGAGACTGACCGTCGACAGAGTATGGATCGCGGCGATGTTCGAGATGCCGAAACCCAGCCCGGCAAGGCCCTTCAGAGCGAACCCGGCCCCCGCGAAGAAATTGGCGGCACCGAGCATCAGCACTTCCGTGCGCAGCACGGCGCGGCCGATGAACCATTCGGCCTGACGGTCGAGGAACGCGACCGCGGCCGCAAGCGCCAGATAGGCGGGCACGCCGGAATAGGGGAAGACGAAGGCCGCCACGGCATAGACCGCGACGAGTCCTGCGGCGAGATTCTGCCGGCCCGGATGCGGGCGATAGGGCGTCGTCTCTCCGCTCGGATCGAGCGCAAGGTTGAGGACGGCGATATTGATGCGCGCGACGGCGAGCGCGAAGAACACCATGAAGACCATCAGCGCCGCTTCGAGCAGGCGTGCGGACATTTCGTAATCTTCCTGCATCCATGACAGGCGGATGCCGGCTTCCGCCACGGCAAGGAGCCCGGCCCATACGGCAAAGCTGGCATGGCGGGTCGAGCGCCGCGTGAGGAGCGCCCGCACGACGAACCAGAACAGCAGAATGAAGAAAGCGAAATCCGTCAGCCCCGTGAGCGGCGACAGAAGATCGGCGCCCACGAGCCCGATAATGCGCCCCGGCAGCCACAGGCCGAGCAGTACGATGAGATCGCGATTCCTGCGCGGCGGGGTGCCGGTCCATTCGGCCATGGCGGAGGTCAGAAATCCCGCCAGAGCCGCGCTGAACGTGCCGAAGATCAGTTCATGGGCGTGCCATTGCGAGGCGGGAATGCCATCGGAAAACGGCAGCGACAGGCCGAACAGCGCAACCCAGACCAGCGGCGACAGGATCGCGTGGATTGCGGCCGCCGGAAAGAACAGCATCAACCCTTCCCTCAGGAGAGGGGGTGTGTCCCGCTGCGCTGTTTCGGATATCATGCCGCGCTACGCTCCGCATCGAACAGAGCGGCGAAAGCGGGGTCCGAGGACCATTGTTCGACCATGCCGAAAATCATGCGCTCGCTTCGCTCGCCGGGCAATCCATCCATGGCATAGCTGGCGATCAATCCGTCTGCATCCATCACGATCAGACGGTGCGCGACGCGCGCTGCTTCCCAGAGATCATGCGTCACGAACAGCGCGGAAAGACCGGCCTTCGCGCAGGACGTAATGACGATATCCTGAAGCGCACGCCGCAGGCCGACATCGGCGGCGGTGAACGGTTCGTCGAAAAAGACGAGATCGGGATCGACCGCCAACGCCCGTGCGACCGCCGCGCGCTGGCGCATGCCGCCCGAAAGTTCGGCGGGATATTTGTCGAGATCGCGCGCGCTCAGCTCGACTTCGGAACCGCGCCGCTCGGCGGTCTTCGAGCGCACAGCCCGGTCGACGCCAGACGCGCGCAGGCCGTAGGCGATGTTGTCGCGCGCCGTCATCCACGGCAGGAGGCGCGGTTCCTGAAAGACGGTGGCGTGGCGGCGGCAAGAGCAATGGACGCGCCCGCGCATCGGCTCGATCAGCCCGGCGGCAATCTGCAGGATCGTGGTCTTGCCGCAGCCCGACGGACCGACCAGAGCCACGACTTCATTCTCACCGACGCTGAAACTGATGTCCTCGAACACGGTGCGTCCGAGAAAGGAGTGGCCGATGCCGTCGAGGACGAGTTTCATGTCTTGACGCCCCAGGGCAGGCCGGCATCGCGCCAGCGCTCGAGCCGGTCGCGCAGCGGCTGGATCAGGGCGAACTCCGTGAACAGAGCAAAGCCGACCACGACGACGATCAGCGCCATGACGCGCGGAATGTCGAACAAAGCCCGCGCCGTCGCAAGCTCGCCGCCGATGCCGCCGGAATTGGACAGCAATTCGGCCATGACCGTCACTTTCCAGGCGCTGCCGGCGGTCGTGATCCAGGCCGGGAACAGATAGGAGACAAGATGCGGCGCGGTCGTCGTGCGAAAGCGCAGCCAGATTCCGGCGCCGAACGAACGCGCCATGGCATCGAAAGCGCGGTCGCGCGTCGCGACGCCTTCGAGCCCGCCGGCGAACGAGATCGGCAGTGCGGCGAGAACGACCGTCATGACAGCCGAGCCGCCCGACGAGCCGAACCAGATCAGCGCGAGAACGAGCCACGCAATCGGTGGCACGCCGAGAATGACGGTGACGATGGGGCGCGCCAGCCGCATGGTCGCGACCGAATAGCCGGCCACGGCGCCGAGTGTGGTGCCGATGCCGACGGCGAGAACAAAACCGGCCAGAGCGCGCATGGCCGTTTCCTGTGCCATGCGGGCGAATTCCGGCTCGCGCACCAGCGCACCGACCGTGCCGAAGGTTTCGAGCGGGGACGGCAGGACGAGCGAGCCGTAGATTTCATGGCCGGCCTGCCATGCGGCGAGAACGCAGAACAATCCGGCTGCGCCTGCCCAGCCGGCCCAGAGATAGCGGCCTGCCCAGGCCGCGAATGACAATACGGATGCGGCCGGGTTCACAATGCGTAGAATTCCTCTTCCGGCAGTTTGCCGCCGACGATGCGTGCATCCTCTTCCAGCAGCGCCGTGAACAGGCTTTCGAGATCGGCGCGCGCCTCGCGTGCCGGCCGCGCGACGAGATTGCTGAACGGGATCGAGCGCGAAACCATCGGCTTGGGGATATCGAGCGCGGAGGCGGCCGCGTCCGCCGCGCCGCCGGGATCGGCGATGATTGCAGCGACAGTCTTCTCCAGAATGCCCTGCAGGTTTGCGATTCCAGCCTCGCCGAGGCGTTCAAACAGTTTCGGCGTCGCCGTGAGCCCCGCTTGCGGCAAGGCATCGCGTCCGGACACGGCCTGCCATGCGAGACGCGTGTCGATCGCGCGCTCGAAGCTGTGTCCAGTCATGCCGCCCCGCGCGAGAACGACCGAGCAGGCAGGCTCGCTGAGTAGGGCGGCATCGACGCGGCGGGCAAGCAGCATCTGGATCGCCTCCGGCGGCGTGCCGGAATAATCGATATCGAGTTCGTCCCGGGACAGATTGTTCGCGGCGAGCAGGCGCCGCAGGATAAAGTCCGGCATGTCGTTGCGGAACGGGACCGAGAGCTTGCGGCCCTTGAGGTCTGCCAGGGTGGAAACCGTGCCGGCCGGTGCGACGACGTAAAGAAGCCCGTCCGTCATGACATTGACGAGGCGTGTGCCGAAGCCGCGATTGAAGAGATTGGCGGCGACATAGGTTGGCACGACAACCGCTTCCATCGTGCCGGAGCTGATCCCGGCGCGCATCTCATCGGGCGTCCGCCAGACGCGGAATTCCGCACCCGGCGCCAGATCCTTCAGCGCGCCTTGCGCGACGGCTGCCGCAAGCGCTGCCGAGGGAGCCGCCGGAGGTCCCCACAAAACGAGAGGTTTGGCTGCCCGTGCAATGTAGGGGCAGGCGATCAGGCCCGCTCCCGCTGCGAGGAATGTCCGGCGCGTCAGCATGGTTTCCAATCCTCCTCAGAATGTGGACTTCAATCCGGCAAAGAAACCGCGCCCGTCGCCCGGCAGGAAGGCCGCCTGATCGGGACGCGCCTGATCGACCACGAGCGTCGAGGAGGCGTAGTTCTCGTCGAACAGATTGGTGATCTCCCCGGAGGCCGTGATCGAGTCTGTGATGCGGTATTCGGTCCTTACATCGAACACGACATAGGAATCGGCGAACAATGTGTTCATGTTGTCGACGGGCGTCTCGGTCGGATTCCAGCGCATTGCGCCCTGAAGCGTCCAGTCCTTGTTCACGTCGAAGTTCAAGAGTGCGCTGATGACGTGGCGCGGCGCTCCGGCGAGATAATTGTCGCCGCGCATCGGGTCGTCGTCGAAGCGGAAGTCCTGGAACGTATAGGCCAGGCGCCCGTACAGGCGTTCGGTGATCTGTGCGCCGAGGCCGAGCTCGATGCCGAAATGGGTCGTATCGTCGGCGTTCACTGCGCCGAGCGAGTTCCCGGCCGTATCGCGCAGGCTCAGAAGCTCGTTCTCCACCCAGGAGTAATAGACGACCGTATCCCACCACAGTTTTCCGAACGTACCGCGCGCGCCGCCCTCGATCGTGGTCGCGGTCTGGGCGTCGAGATCGAGCGTGGCGAAGCCAGCCGGCGGGGAGGTGCCGGGATTGGTGCCGGGGCTGCCATTGGGCGAGCCCTGGATCGGCGCGATGAGATCGTCGTGCGTCGGCGGCTCGAAGCTGCGGCTGACGGCACCGAACACGGTGATGTCGCTCGTGGCTTCCCAGGTCAGGCCGAGGCTCGGCGTCCAGCCGTCATAGGTACGGTCATAGCTGGTATCCGTCGTGGGGAACGTGCCGGGTACTGGCCCGCCGGGCGTGAACATGAAAGTCGGCCGGGTGGGAAGCGTGTACTTATCCTCGTTCTCACGCGTCGCCCGGGAATAGGAAATGGCGGGCGATATCGTCACCGTGTCGCTGACCGGAACATGCGCGCCGGCATAGAGCGACAAAGTGCTGGCTCCCAGATCGCTGTCGCCGAACATGGCGCCCTGCGTGCCGCCGATATTGAGGTAATTCCCCCGGTCGGCACTGCCATATGAATATTGCACGCTGGCTTCGAACAGCGGCAGCGGCCGCGTTTCGTCCGGCTGCCATGCATAGCGCGCGACGGTGGTGACATCGCCGCCTTCCGTCGTCCGGATCCCCGAGCCGATGGGGAAGCGGAATGTGTCGTCCGTGTAGGTATAACCGAGTACGAGATCGAATTTGTGCGCGTCGAATTGCGCGGTGGTGCGCGAGCCGATCAGGAACTGGTCGGCATCGCGGCGAGGCTGGTCGCGGATGACGTTCGGGCCAGGATATTTCATGTTATTCGGGGCCGGCAGCCCCGTCGGCTGCGGTCCCGTATGCACCTGTTTCGGATTCTGCTCCATCAAATCCTTCGGCAGCGGGCCCGCGACATCGAAACCGAGATCGGTATAGCCGGCGAATATCCGCGTCTGCACATTCTCGGAAATGGCAAATCCGGCGTTCAACCCGATGCTGGTGCGCTCGGATTCGTTATAGACACGGAAGCCGTCGCGCCGGGTGTGATCGCCATAGGCGAATAAATCGTAATTCTCCGCGCTGTAGCCGGCTCCTGCCGAAGCGGTGAACTGACCGAAGCTGCCGCCGCTGATCGAGGTGTGTACGCCCTGTCCCGTGCGGCCGGTCGGCGAGACCACGTTCAGTGCGCCGCCGAGAACGGTCGCGCCGAGCCGGTTCGCCGTATAGCCGCGATAGACTTCGAGCGATTGCGCCTGCGCCGGGTTCGCGAAGCCGACGATATAGGAGCCGTCGGCACGGTTGAGCGGCAGGCCGTTCTGCAGCATCAGGATGCCGCGTTCCACGGGGTTCTGCTGAAGGCCCGAACCGCGAATCTGGATGCGCGGCTGGTCGTTGCCGCCAAAGAAATCCTGCACGACGACGCCCGGCACGTTCCGCAAGGCGCGCGACATCGTGAGATTGGCGGTGCTCGGCAGTTCGCTGCTGTCGACGAGGGCAGCGCCGCCGGCGATTGCGTCGAAACGCGCCCGCAGGATCGCGCTCGAATCGACATCCTCCCAGCCTTCGACAAGGATGGGGCTGAGCTCGATCACCGTGCCGGGCGTCGCCGATTGGGCGAGGGCGCTCTGGCTTGCTCCGCAAAACAAAGCGGCCGAGAGAAGTTTCAGCAACGTCCGTCGCGCCGCTTGCGTGTCCCGATCCGATCGTCCTCTCTCATTCCCGCCCATATCGCCCCCGCAATGTACAGGCGGAACCGCCGTGCGGTCCGCCCCTGTTTTAGACCCGCTCCAAAACAGGCCTGTCCGATGCATGTTTTTGGTCTCGCCGTTCGCACAAGATGTGTGTACGTGCGGCGGACGTGCCGGGGCGGACCCTATGTCAAAGGAAAGCGGGGCTCATTGCGCCTGCGCAACGTAAGAACTGTTCTGAGAACAGTTCGCAAATAGTAGGCGCGGCTGTAAGTGACGGTCTATGGGGCTATTCAGAAATACTGGTCGGGGCGCCGGTCGCCGATCAGGTCGTTCACATCGCTCCAGCGGCGGGCGCGGCGCGCGGCTTGGGGCTCGATCGTGGCGAACAGGATTGTCTCGCCCGTCTCGCCGGCTGGGCCGGCGAGCGGCCAGCCATTGTGCCCGGCTATCATGCTCTGGCCGATAAAGCTGATGCCGTTCTCCCTGCCCACGCGATCGGCGCAGATCACCGGCATGGAATTCGCGTGCGCGGCGGCCATGATGAGGATGTTGTGAATGGCATCGCGCCGCGGGTCCTGTCGGGGAATGGGCATCCATGCTGTCGGTACGCATATGAGGTCCGCACCGTTCAGAACGCAGGACCGGAACGCTTCCGGAAACCACAGATCGTAGCAGATCAGCACGCCGATCCGCCCATACGGCGTATCGAACACCGGAAAGCCGCCATCGCCGGGCGAAAATATCCGCTTCTCGTTGTTCCAGAGATGAACCTTGCGATAAGTGCCGATCAGCCCGCGGGGGCCGACGAGAATAGCGGAATTGAACACCTCATCCCCGGCGCGCTCGCAGATGCCGCCGATCACATAGCTATCATTTTCCGCCGCGACCTTGGCCCATTGCGCGGCCGTCGGTCCATCGGCGGCTTCGGAGAGATCGCGTGCCTCGTCCTGCGAGCGGAACGCATAGCCCGATATGCACAGTTCGGGCAGGACCACGATTTTCGCGCCGCGTTCGCAGGCCTGGGCGATCAGATCCGCCGTGCGGGCCCGGTTCCGTTCCGGATCGCCGAAAACGGGGTCGCTCTGGATGCAGGCGACGGGGACGGTTCCATCGTGAGACGACATATGCGTAATCATAGACCACCATCAATCGAAGGTTTTGATCCGGCGCAAGCCGTCCGCCGCGCCGCGGGGATGAAACGAGGAGCCGATGCCGCCCATTCCGCGCCTGCGCGATTACGCTGGCCCTCATGTTCTCAGCTATGGATTCCGGCTGTTTTATCTCATCGGCGCGCTGTTTTCGGGCCTGTCCGTCCTCGTCTGGTTGGCCATGCTGGGCGGCGATCCGCCGCGCATCGGCGTCTTTGAGGCACGGGACTGGCATATCCACGAACTCCTGTTCGGTTTCCTGCCCGCAATCATCGGCGGCTATGTGCTGACGGCGGTGCCGAACTGGACCGGCCGTTTCCCGGTGCAGGGCGCGCCGGTCGTCGTGCTTGCGCTGGTATGGGGTGCGGGGCGGATCGCGATCCTATTGTCGGGAGTGCTCGGCGCGGCGGCGACGATGGCGGTGGACTGCGCCTTTCTCGCACTTCTGATCGCGGCCGTGCTGCGCGAGATCGCGGCGAGCGGCAGTCCGAGAAATGGCGGCATCGCCGCCGTGGTGACGCTGCTGCTGGCCGGCAATGCGATCTTCCATATCGAAGCGTGGACCGGCGGCACATCGGACCTGGCCTGGCGCATCGGCGTCGCCACCGTGATCGGCCTGATTACGATGATCGCCGGGCGGATCGTGCCGAGCTTCACGCGCAACTGGCTGGCGCGCCGAAAGCCTGGCCCCTTGCCGCGCCCGATCGGGTGGTTCGACACGGTCTGTGTCGGGGCGGCGTTCGGCTCGCTCCTGTTCTGGTCGTTCATGCCTTATGGTGCGGCGGCCTCTGCGCCGCTCGCCGGAGCGGGCGTTCTTCATGCCGTGCGTCTTGTCCGTTGGGCGGGCTATCGCACTCTGCGCAATCCGCTCGTCTTCATCATGCATGTCGCCTATGCGTTCATCCCGGCAGGCTTCGTGCTGACGGCTTTCTCCGCCCTCGGCGCCGGCGCGCCGAGCGCGGGCGTGCATGCCTTCATGGCGGGCGCGGCGGGAACCATGGTCCTTGCCGTCATGACGCGCACGAGCCTCGGCCTCACCGGCCGGGCCAGAAAAGCGGACACGGGAACGCAGATCGTCTACGCGCTCGTCGTGACCGGAGCCGTCCTGCGCATTCTTGCGGCCTTGTGGCCGGCATCTCCCGCGCTGCTCTATGCCGGGGGCGCGGCATGGGCCGCGGCCTATATCGGCTTCGTCGCCGTGTACTGGCGCGTGCTCACGGGTCCTCGCGCGGCTCCATGATGTGGGACTTGCCGCGCCGCAAGGATGGAGCGGCACAGGCCTTCTAGCGTGGCAGGATGGGGTCGCGCGCGGCCGCCGGATCGGAGCTGCCACATGACGATTTCACCGGTATCGGATGCCATCATCGATGTGCGGGATATCGAGCCGCGTTTGCGGCATTCCGTGATCTTCGGCGTATTTACCCGTCTGTATCCGGGCGAAAGCTTCGAACTTGTAAACGATCACGATCCGAGACCGCTTCGGCGGCATTTCGAGATGGAGCATCCGGGCACGTTTAGTTGGACTTATGCCGAAAGTGGCCCGGATGTGTGGCGTGTCCGAATCGGACGAGTCTGAAGAAGCGGATTCGTCGCGCAGCTTTCTCCTGTCGCGCATTCCGCTGCTGATCGGCGGGGCGGCGGCGCTTGTCCTCGGCCTGTGCACGGGTCTCGTCCGTATGGGCGTGAGTGCGCCGTTCGATGCGCTCGCGGAATTCCACGGCCCGCTGCTGATCTGCGGATTTTTTGGCACATTGACGTCGCTTGAACGCGCGGCTGCGGCCAACCGCCCTTTCGCCTATCTCGCGCCCTCTCTTTGTGTATCCGGAACGGCGCTCATCTTTGCCGGAGTGCCGATGGCAGGAGCCGCGCTCTACGCGCTCGCCGCGGCATTGGTGTGCGTACCCGCTCTCGGACGTGCGGCGCGCGAACGGAAACTGTTCGCGGTGACGCTGGCCGGACCGTCGTCGGCCTGGCTGGTCGGCAATCTGGTATGGCTTTCTGGCGCGCCGGTGCCGGATGCCGGCGGATTCTGGCTTATGTTTCTCGTTCTCGTCATCGGCGGTGAGCGGCTCGAATTCGGCCGCCCGCGGCCGCGCACCGCGCTCTTTCCGGCATTGTTCTGGACATCTCTTGCGCTGCTCGCCGCTGGTTCGTGGATGACGGTTTCGGATGCTTTGGGCGGCGCGCTGTTCGGCGCCGGGCTGTTTCTCAGCGCGCTGTGGATCGGCTGGCACGATCTGCGTCTGTGTCTGTCGCGCCGCAGCGGCAAAGGCCGGTTCATGGCCGTCAATCTGATGGCCGGCTGTGTCTGGCTCGGTATCGGCGGCCTGGTCCAGATGGTCGGCGCAGCCGGAACAAACGCCTTTGCATATGACATGACCATACATGCCGTCGTCATCGGCTTTGCGCTGTCCATGGTGTTCGCGCACGCGCTTCTCGTCTTCCCCGCGATTGTCCGGGCCGAGCTCGTGTTCTCGTTTGCCCTGTATGTGCCGGTCGCTCTGCTTCAGGCGGCAATTGCGTTGCGTCTGATCGGCGGTCTGATGCAATGGATGGAGGCGCGGATGCTGAGCGGGACGATGACGGTGCTCGCGCTGGTTCTGTTCGCGACCATCGTCGCAGCCGCGAGCCTGCGCGCGCGTTACATCGCCGCCGTCAGACAGCCGGTGCGTGCGTGACGCCGGCCGTTCCGAGATAGGCGTCGAAGGCGGCGGCGACGGCGCGTACCAGCGGCCGCGCTTCGTCGGTGACTTCAATCACCGTGCCGCACTGACGGATGAGGCCGTCCGCCACAAGACGTTCCAGCGCCGGTTCGATATCGTCAAGACCGTGGGCCCTGCCCATACGTTCCGGGCGCGCGAGATCGACACGGAAATCGCACATGATGCGTTCGATCAGATCGCCGCGCATACGGTCGTCCTCGCTGAGCGCATAGCCCTTGGCGGCCGGCAGCAGGCCGGCCTCGATGCGTTGCGAATAGCGTAGGAGATGGACCTCGTTCTGGACATAACCCTGCGGCATGCGCCCGATGGCGGATGCGCCGAAACCGAACAGAGCATCGCTTGTATCCGTCGTATAGCCTTGAAAGTTGCGCCTCAGCATGCCGGCTGCGAGCGCCAGTGCCATGCTGTCGGTCGGCAGAGCGAAATGATCGAGGCCGATCCGTACATAACCGGCGGCGACAAGAGCCTCGCCGATGGCATTCTCCTGGTGGCCTCGCTCCTCGAATTGCGGAAGATCACCGGTCTCGATCTTGCGCTGGTGCTTCTTGAAGTCGGGCACATGGGCATAGCCGAACACCGAGAAGCGATGCGGCCGCAGGATAAGCGCACGTTCGGCGGTGTCGAGGCACGAAGCCACCGTCTGGTGCGGCAGTCCGTAGATGAGGTCGAAGTTCAGCCTGCCGACGCCCGATGAGCGTAGAAGATCGACCGTCCCCAAAACGGTCTCGAAGCTCTGCACGCGATTGATGGCGGCCTGAACCTTTGGATCGAATGTCTGCACGCCGAGGCTGGCACGGGTGACGCCCGACGCGCCGAGCGCGTGCGCCATGTCGGCGGTGAGGGTGCGCGGATCGATCTCGACGGCGACCTCCGCGTCGTGCGCGATATCGAAGTGTTCGCGCATCGCGGCGACAAGACCGGAAAACTCGTCCGGACTCATGATCGTCGGCGTGCCGCCACCGAAATGCACATGGCTCACGGGAAGACGGTGCGGGATGCGGCTCGCGGTCAGTTCGATCTCGCGATGGAGCAGACCGACATAATTCGATACGGGATCCGTCTTCTGCGTGATCGTGGTGTGGCAGCCGCAATACCAGCACATCGAGCGGCAATAGGGTACATGCAGATAGAGGGAGCCGCGCGAGCCGGCCGGAAGTGCGCCGAGCCAGCCTCCGTAATGATCGGCGCCGATATCGGTGCCGAAGCGCGGCGCGGTCGGATAGCTCGTATAACGCGGCAGGCGCAGGCCGGCATAGCGGGATACGAGTTCGGGACGCATCGGGAAAACCTCGTGGAGCAATTCTGACGGCCCGTATATGGCCGAAGAGCCGCTGCGCCTTCCTTGACCTCGCGCAATCCCTGCGCCGGTCCTAAGCCGCGCCGAACGGCTTCAGCGCATGAGCGGCAAGCACGATGACCCCGATGACGCAGAGATAAGCGTAGAACAGCGCCTGCCATCCGGCCGGGGCGTGCCGCAGATCGAGAAAGTTGCGCAGGATCGCGCCGGCCTTGAGACCGGAGAAAATCAGTACAGCCGCAATACCGGCGAGGCCGAATGCCGCGCCGTCTCCGGTCGTTGCCGTCCACATCGCCGCGAGCGTCAGCACGGTGACGAGCAGCCAAGTGCGTGTCAGGCGACCGGTCATAGCCTCACCAGATAGACAATGGGGAACAGCACGATCCAGATCACATCGACCATGTGCCAGAAGGCGGTGCCGCTCTCGATGTTCTCCAAACTGTCGTAACGGCAGAGCAGGCCGAGAATGAGGAGGCCGAGCACGACATGCAGCGCGTGGAAGCCGGTCGTCAGGAAATAAAGCGTCCAGAACGCATTGGTGTCGATGCCGATGCCGTGTTCGAACTTCGCGCCGTATTCGAATGCTTTGGCGACGAGGAATCCGGTCCCGACCACCATGGCCGCGAGCAGCATGGGGCGTGGATTTGCGCCGCGCTTTGCCGCTTCAAGCGCGCGGGCCGCAAGCCAGCCGCTGGTGACGAGCGCGAGCGTGGCCAATCCCGCGGCAATCGGATCGAGCACGGATTGCGAGGCGATATAGATGTCCGGCTTGAGGACGCGGATGGCGGCAAACCCGCCGAACAGCGCGCCGAACACCGCAAGCTCGCTGAGAATCAGGAGCCAGACCATCGGATTCCCTGGCAGGTCCGAGAGCGGGCCCCAGTCGTCTTCTTCTGCCGCCGTAAGGGCAATGACGCCCGCTTGCGCATCCATGTGCATACTGTCTGTCATAGGCCGACTTTGAGCATGGTGCGTGTCTGCGCTGTTTGCGGCAGCACAAGGTCGGGCGGCCATTCGCGCATGCCGCGTCAAAAAGGCGCTGACACCTATGCGTACTTTGCGACCTTGCGCTCCCGCAACGTTCACCTTCGGGCCATGCCTTAGCCCTCGCATGCGACCGGCGCTGCCGATCAATGCGGAGGGTTTTCATGGCGCATCATGCGAGGGGGCTGGGCAGATGAGCGAGCGGTTTACGAAATCCGCCGCGCGGAACATTTTCTATGGCGGCTCCATCTTCTTCTTCGTCGTGTTCGTCGGCCTGACGGCGCAGAGCCATTGGCACATCGTGACGCATTCGACCGACACCGCGACGCTCACCGGCGATGTGGTGCGCGGCAAGCATGTCTGGGAAAAGCACGCCTGCATCAACTGCCATTCGCTGCTCGGCGAAGGTGCGTATTTCGCGCCCGAGCTCGGCAATGTCTGGAAGCGCTATGGCGGCGTCGACGATCCGGAAACGGCGCGCGAAACGCTCAAGGCGTGGATGCAGGCGCAGCCGACCGGCGTCGAAGGGCGCCGCCAGATGCCGCAATTCAATTTGACGGATGAGGAACTCGACGACCTCGTCGATTTCTTCGAATGGACCAGCCGCATCGATACGCAGGGCTGGCCCCCGAACGACGCCGGTTAAGGAGACCAGTCGTGAAATACGAGACGCAAAAGATAGCATACTGGTACTTCGCCTGCGCGATGGTGCTGTTCGGCGTTCAGATCCTTGTCGGCACTCTGGCCGGTTTGGTCTACGTCCTGCCGAACACTCTGTCCGAACTGGTGCCCTTCAACATCATCCGCATGATCCATACGAATGCGCTGATCGTGTGGCTGCTGATGGGCTTTTTCGGATGTGCGTACTATCTCGTTCCGGAAGAGGCGGAGCGCGATATCGAAAGTCCGACCCTGGCCTATATCCAGCTCGGGCTTCTGATGTTCGGCGCGCTCGCGGCGGTTGTCGGCTATCTGTTCGGCATTCACGAGGGGCGTGAATTCCTCGAACAGCCGCTCTGGATCAAGATCGCCATCGTCGTGGTCGCGCTGATCTTTCTCTACAATATCTCGATGACAGTGATGAAGGGTCGCAGGACCGCGGTGACGAACGTGCTTCTCCTCGGTCTGTGGGGCATCGCCGTCTTCTGGCTGTTCGCGTTCTACGAGCCTGCCAACATCTCGCTCGACAAGGTGTACTGGTGGTACATCGTCCATCTGTGGGTCGAAGGTGTGTGGGAACTCGTCATGGCCGCCGTATTGGCCTTCCTGATGATCAAGCTGACGGGTGTCGACCGCGAGGTCATCGAGAAATGGCTCTATGCCATCGTCGGGCTGGCGCTGTTCTCGGGCCTGCTCGGCACTGGCCACCATTATTACTGGATCGGCGCGCCCGGCTATTGGCAATGGGTCGGTTCCATCTTCTCGGCACTCGAAATCGCACCGTTCTTTGCCATGGTCGTCTTCGCCTTCACAATGATGTTCAAGGGACGCAAGGACCATCCCAACCGCGCCGCGATGCTGTGGTCGGTCGGCTGTACGGTCGGCGCGTTCTTCGGCGCGGGCGTCTGGGGCTTCCTGCACACTCTGTCGTTCGTAAACTATTACACGCATGGAACGCAGCTCACGGCGGCGCATGGGCATCTCGCCTTTTTCGGCGCCTATGTGATGCTCAACCTCGCGCTCATCACTTATGCGATGCCCTATCTGCGCGGCAAGGCGCCGTACAGTCAGGGGCTGAACATGCTGTCCTTCTGGATCATGACGGGCGCGATGACGGCGATGACATTCGCGCTCACCTTCGCCGGGGCGATCCAGATCCATCTGCAGCGCGTGATGGGCATGTCCTATATGGAGGTGCAGGATCATATCGCGCCGTTCTACTGGGTGCGGCTCGGCTCGGGCGTGCTCGTTGTGATCGCCGCGCTCATGTTCCTGTGGTCGGTCTTCGGCCCGGTGCGTGAGCCGCGCATCGCCCGCGCCGCGCGTCTCCAGCCGGCAGAGTAATGACACGGGCGTCGGGCGCTCTGCCCGGCGTCGCCTCCCGCATCGATCCGGAGATTGAGTGATGCATATCGTTCCGCCCGACGCCAAGCCCGCCGCGGACATTCCCTATTATCTGCCAGCCGCGGACGAATGCGCGCTGTTCGAGCACGCCTACCGGAACCAGCTTCCGGTTCTGCTCAAGGGGCCGACCGGATGCGGCAAGACGCGTTTCGTCGCGCATATGGCGGAAAAGCTCGGGCGGCCTCTTTATACCGTCTCGTGTCATGACGACCTGACGGCGGCCGACCTGACCGGCCGTTATCTTCTGAAAGGCGGTGAGACGGTGTGGGCCGACGGGCCGCTGACGCGCGCGGTGCGCGAAGGCGCCATCGTCTATCTCGACGAAGTGGTCGAGGCCCGCAAGGATGTCACCGTCGTGCTTCATCCCGTGACCGACGACCGGCGCGTTCTGCCGGTCGAGCGGACCGGCGAACTGCTCGAAGCGCCACCGGAATTCATGGTCGTCGTGTCCTACAATCCCGGCTATCAGAATGTGCTCAAGGCGCTGAAGCCGTCCACGCGGCAGCGTTTCGTCGCCCTCGAATTCGGATTCCCCCCTCCCGATACCGAGACGTCCATCGTCGCGCATGAAAGTGGCCTTGCGCGCGATCGCTGCGTGCCGCTGGTGCGGATCGCAAACGCGCTGCGCGATCTGAAGGGCCAGGACCTTGAAGAGGGTGCCTCGACGCGCCTCGTCATCCATGCCGCGACCTTGATCCGCGATGGTGTACGCATGGAAGCGGCCATTGAGGCGGCTTTGCTGCAGCCGCTGACCGACGAGCCAGACGTGCTTCAGGCGCTGGGCCGCGTGGCCGAGATCGCGCTCGGCTAGAATTGTGGCGATCTTCGAACCCGAAGAAACCGTTGGTCTCTATTGGCACCGTATCGTCGGCGGCGTCGGCACCTATCGCTGGCATGAAGCCGCCGCGGTCCGTCTGGACGATGTGCGGCCGCGTCTTGGCGTCCTGTTCCGCGCACTCGGCGGCGACGGCGCTATCCGCATCGCGCCCGGTGCGCCGCTCGTCTCCATGCATCGTCTTAGTCTCGTGCAGAAAGTCGGCCTCGGCACGGAGAAGATGTCGCTCCCGGTGCTGGATGAGACCACGATGCGCCTTCCGCCGGAAATCGCGATCTTCCCGGACCGTGCGGACAATGCCGCGCTCTACGAATGGCTGGCTGCATGGTTCGCCCATGCCGGCCATGCGGAGCCGGCGAGCGCCGATCCGCTTCAGAACGATATTCTGAGGCTTCGCGCCGCCGCCGCCGCCACACGCGCGGCGCTCGCGGCATGGCCGGGGCTCGCGCGTTTATATGACGGCCTGTGCGCTGCACTTCTCGCCGTGCGGCCGAAGCGGCGCCTGCCGCAGCAGGAGGCTGAACTGGAAGCCGCGATCCGCTGCATGCTCGGTGGACCGCGCCCCGCCACGAATACCTATCTCAGCGCGATTGAAAGCCCGCTCGCGGAAATCGGCTCGCTGCGCGCCGCGCGCGGCTATCGCACCTATCTTCCGGTGCCGCTGTTCGGCGATGTGCATCAGAGCCTGTCCGAGGTGCGTCCGGACGAGAGCGATGATCCGTCGGGCAAATCCGCCCCGGTCGATACGATGCGCCGCCGTGCCAGCCGCCGCAGCACCGATCAGAGCGATCGCGGCGATCCGCTACTCTTCCACCGTTTCGAGGCCATGCTGAGCCTCTCGGAAATGGTGAACGTCAACCGCCGCGTCGATGACGACGATGAGGAGGGCGCGCGCCAGGCGGCGGAGGACCTGCCGGAACTGACGATCGGCGCCAATCGCAAGCCTGCGGCAACACGGCTTCGGCTCGATCTCGATCTTGCCCCGCAATCGGCGGAAGGCGCGGCGCTGGGCAGCGGCATCACCTATCCGGAATGGGACTGGAAGCTTTGTGCGCACCGGCCCGATCATTGCCGCGTGGTGACCGCGCTCGCACGCGAGGACGATGCGTCCTGGGTGCCCGACGAGGGCATGACGCGGCGCATCCGCCGCGTGCGCCGGCAGTTCGAGGCGATCCGCTCAAAGCGCATGATCCTGCACGGCCAGCCGGACGGCGATGAACTCGACCTTTCGGCCGCCGTGCGCGCCGTCACCGACCGCAAGGCCGGAGGCGCCGGCACCGAGCGTGTGTTCAGCGCGGCGCGCATGATCGACCGCGATCTGGCGGTTGCCATCCTCATCGATCTGTCGCTGTCCACTGATGCCTGGATCGGCGACCGCAGCGTGCTCGACATCGAAAAAGAGGCGCTGCTGACGCTCAGCCACGGCCTCACCGCCAGCCTCGACGAACACGCCATCTACGGCTTCACCTCGCGCCGGCGCACCGCGGTGACGATGACGCTTATCAAGCCGTTCGGCGAGGCGCTGGGTCCCCGCATCGAGCGGCGCATCGCTGCCCTCACGCCCGGTCAGTACACCCGCATGGGCGCGGCGATCCGCCATGTCGGGCGCGATCTCGAAAGCCAGCCGCAGCGCCGCAAGCTGATGCTCGTTCTGACCGATGGCAAGCCGAACGACATTGACTATTACGAAGGCCGTTACGGCATCGAAGACACGCGCATGGCGATCCGCGAAGCGCGCCGGGCCGGGCTTTCCGTGTTCGGGATAACGATCGACGAACACGCTCAAGACTATTTTCCATATATTTTCGGCAGCGGCGCCTATTCCATCGTTCCCGATGCGGCGCGCCTGCCCGCTGCGCTGCCTGCGATCTACCGTCAGATCGTTCAGTAAAGGCATTTCTGCCGATGCGGCCAATATGTCGCAGTCCATACATTTATTGAAAAAGTTCCAGATCGCAGCTGAAAACCGCGTCTGTTCAGGCGCTTGCAGAGGCATCGAAAACCGCCGTTTTTGCCTGCGCGATCTGTCGCATCTATCGTTTGATTGAGAGCAACTATCGGGCTGTTCTGCGGGTGTTTCATCGTCTCGTACAGCAAGAAGGAGCAAGACGATGTTGACCCGACGTGCGGCGGTTATCGCGATGGCGGCCATGATGGTAACTCCGGCCGTTGCCGACGAAGGCGCAAACCCGACCCTGAATGCGTCCGTTGCAGCCGATAAATCCGTGGGTCTGCCCCGTGTACAGGCAAAGCTCGTTCCGCCTCCGGCGGTGATGGCGCACGACCAGATCGCCAAGGACGGTCCCAAGGTCGTTCAGTTCACGATGGCCATCGAGGAAAAGCCGATGGTGATCGATGACGAGGGAACGGTCCTTCAGGCCATGACCTTCGCCGGCTCGATGCCCGGCCCGACCATGGTCGTGCATGAGGGCGATTATGTCGAGCTGACTCTGGTCAATCCCGAAGCCAATACGATGCCGCACAATATCGACTTCCACGCGGCGACCGGTGCGCTCGGCGGTGCCCAGCTCACGCTCGTCAATCCCGGCGAGCAGGCGACCCTGCGCTTCAAGGCCACGCGGCCCGGCGTGTTCGTCTATCACTGCGCCCCTCCCGGCATGATCCCGTGGCACGTCGTCAGCGGCATGAGCGGAACGCTCATGGTCCTGCCGCGTGACGGATTGAAGGATCCGGAAGGCAAGCCGGTGAAATATGACACCGTCTATACGGTCGGCGAGTTCGATCTGTACATCCCGAAGGACGAGAAAGGTCAGTACAAGAAATTCGACGATCTCGGCTCATCCTATCAGGAAACGACGGAGGTCATGAAGGGGCTCATCCCGACCCATGTCGTGTTCAACGGCAAGAAGGGCGCGCTGACGGGCGCCAACGCCATGACGGCAAAGGTCGGCGAAACGGTGCTGATGATCCACAGCAGTGCTAACCGCGATACGCGTCCGCACCTGATCGGTGGTCACGGCGACTGGGTCTGGGAAACCGGCAAGTTCGCCAACCCGCCGGAAAAGGATCTCGAGACCTGGTTCGTGCGCGGCGGCAGTGCCGCAGCGGCGGTCTACACCTTCCTGCAGCCGGGTGTGTACGCCTATGTCAACCACAACCTCATCGAGGCGGCGGAGCTCGGCGCCACCGCCCATGTGAAGGTCGAGGGTGAATGGGACAACGACCTGATGACCCAGGTCAGCCCACCGGCGCCGATCGTCGGCCAGTAAGGAGAAACAAAGAGGCGGGCCGCGTCTGGCGGCCCGTCATGCCCCGAAGGATTTGGCCCGAAAGGATTTGAAAGATGCGCGCGGTCCGGTCGTCTGGTGTCTTGGCGGGAGTGGCGCTCGCGGCCCTTATGGCCATACACGGCACGGCGGCGGCGGATACGGTCCGTATCGAGCGCGCGAATGTGTCCTACCGCGTGCCTGGCGAATTCCTCAACGGAGGATTGCCGGTGAACGCGCCGCTGCTCAACGCCAATGTGGAGCGGGTCTTCGACATCATGAAGCGTCAGGTCACGCGCGGCGAATATGCACGCTGCTCGGCGGCGAGCGCCTGCAAGCCGCTCGACGGAACCGGCGATGACGCTCTCCCCGCGACCGGCGTGAGCTGGGACGACGCTACGGCCTATGCCGCGTGGCTGTCGCGCGAGACCGGGCAGAACTGGCGCCTGCCGACGGACCGCGAATGGGCGCTCGCCGCCGGATCGCGCTATCGCGACGATGTCTATACGGAGATCAGCGATCCCGCGAACCCGTCGCGGCGCTGGATCGCCATCTACGACGCGGAAACCGAGCGTCAGCAGGAGATCGACGCCGAGGTGAAGCCGGTCGGCAGCTTCGGCGAGAACGAGCACGGCCTTCAGGATCTCGCCGGCAATGTGTGGGAGTGGACCGACACCTGCTACACGCGCAGCCGCGACGACGGCGCGGGCGCAAAGACGGAAATCGAGAATTGCGGCGTCCGCATCGCGCAGGGACGCCACCGCGCCTATATGAGCGGCTTCTTCCGCGATCCGAAGGCCGGCGCCTGCTCGGTTGGTACGCCGCCGACCCATCTCGGAATCCGCCTCGTTCGCGACACACCCGGTGCAATCGACCGGCTGAGGAACCTCCTGATATGGTGAGCGCTTCTGCATCGCGTGCGGACAACGTCCGCACATATGCGGCGGGCTTTGCCTATGCGGCCAGCCTGTTTGCCGTCTATCTCGTCAGCGGGCCGCTGCGGGCTGTGCGGCTCGACCCGACGCTCGGGGCCGTTGCGGGCGCGACGGTTGAGGCCGGAATGTTCATGCCCGTGATCCTGTTCGGCGGCATCATGATCCCGGCCGTGTTCCGCCTGACCGGCACGCCACGCTCGCTCGCTCGCCTTGGTGTGGTTGCGCTGGCGGCGTTTCTGATTGCCGATCTGATCGTTGCGGTGACGTTGTGCGGCCTGTCCGCCACCGAACATCTGGCGCGCTTTCTCGGGCCGGCGGGATGGATACAGGGCGGCTCGCTCGTGCTCTTCTCGGCTTTTCCCTGGCTCTGGTGGCACAGGGACGGCGCGCAGCCTTATGCGCCGCTTCCGGCACGCGGCTTCAGCAGCAGCGGCCCATAGCCGACGACAAAGGTCACGAAGGCCAGAGTCCAGAAGATGCCTGCCGTACCGACGATGTGGATATATTGGTCGGGCAGCATGGGCGCTATGACCCGCAGGATCGCCGCGATGAAAACTGCCACATAGATCGCCCGGGTTTTCATGTCGGCCGTCAGCGGCTGTCCGCTATGGCCGAGGCTCGCCCGTGTCATGACGGCCAGAGTCATCAGCCCGACCGCGCCCGTCGTCCAGGCGTGGAGCGCGCTGTCGGCCGGAACGCCGCCCGATGGCAGCAATTGCGTCGCGATCAGAAGAAAGCCGAGCGGCACGAACAGATAGCCGACATGGAGCACGGTAAGCAGCGGTTCGGCGCCCGTATCCCAGCCGCGCCAGCGCGACAGGCGCACGACGAGAAGAATTCCGGCAATCAGCGCAAGGACGCCCGTTACCGGATGTTCAGGCACCGCGACCCATGACACCAAGGCTATTCCGCTTGTTGCCATCGCCGCCTTGTCGAGGCGCGAGGGCATTGCGGGAAGATGGGGCGCCCGCTGGCGCGCCAGCCAGTTGCGGGTGAAGTTCGGAACGATGCGTCCGCCGATCAGGACGATCAGCACGACGATGATGGCGATGCCGGCATGGAGCGGCATATGTACGGCGCCGGCGCCGCCGCGCCAGGCCTCGGCATGCATCCACAGATTGGCCGCAAGCAGAATGCCGACCAGCCCGACCACGACCAGATTGCGATAATTACTGCCGCCGACGATCTCGCGCAGGGCCGTGGCGATGACGGCGATGAGAAACAGCGCGTCGAGCGCGGCCGCGGCGGGAATTCCGATCACGCCCGCCGCCGCAACCCCGATCCGTCCGGCCACCCACAGCGCGAACAGCAGTTTGATCCGCGCCGGGGAGATCGGAGGACGGCCGGTCCAGTTTGGCAAGGCGGTGAACAGGAAGCCGGCGATGACCAGCGCGACATAGCCGAAAATCAGCTCATGGGCGTGCCAGCCGGCCGGCCCATAAGGGCCACCGAGCTCGAGATATCCGGTATAAGCGAGGAGCCAGAGCGGCACTGCGGCGCCGGCCCAGATGGCTGCGACGAGAAAGCAGATGCGGAAAGATTGACTGAAGACCGGCAAAGACATGTTTGTCTCCTTCAGATCGGTTAGTTTGTGCCGGCAAGATCATCATTGCGCCATAGCAATCCCCGCGTGGTGCAGTGCTTTTCCGGGGCTCGCGCCGATGGAAAACGGGGGAATCCGCTGAAAAAGGCGGCCGTGCAGGGAAGGCAGGGAGGGAAGGTGCCCCAGATCGATCGTTCGCTCCTTGCGGGCAGTCCGCTGTTCGCCGGTTTCGGGCCGGAGGAGGCCGACGAGATTCTCTCGTTCGCGCGCGCGCAGCACTATCCGAAAGGCAGCACGGTGTTCGGGCAGGGCGAGGAGGCGCATTCCTTCTTCGTCGTGCTGAACGGCCATGTGCAGATTTCCAAGACGACGCCGGACGGCCAGCAGGTCATCATGCGCTACATCCAGGCCGGCGGGCTGATGGGGATCGGCGTGGTCGCCGGTTTCGATGCCTATCCGGCGACGGCGCTGTGCGTGGTCGACAGCGTCGTCGCGCGCTGGCCGAGTGCGCAATGGCCGCAGCTCATCGAGAAATATCCGAAGCTTGCGACCAACGCCCTGAAAACGCTCGGCGGCCGCGTCGAGGAATCGCTGGCCCGGGTGGTGGAGATTTCGACGCAGGAGACCGAACAGCGCATCGCCCATGCGGTGCTGCGCCTTGCCGAACAATCGGGCCGCCATGCCAAGGACGAGGTCGAGATCGATTTTCCCCTGTCGCGTCAGGACATCGCCTCGATCACGGGCACCTCGCTGTTCACGGTCAGCCGCATTCTCAGCGCCTGGGAGCAGCAGGGCATCATCCGCAGCGGCCGCCAGCGCGTGATCCTCATCCATCCCGACCGCCTTCTGGAGATTGCCGAGGCCGAACGCGACTGATTTCTACATATAGTAGATATTAGCGCGCGAACCGCATTATCTGGCGGTTATTTGCTGCTGCACAACGTAGCCCGGTCGCGCCGGGGCTAGTTTTCCCGCCTCGTTGAGGGGGAATCAGGGGATGCAGCAGACAGTTATATCCACCTTGCCGCAGGCGATCATGCGCCGCGACGGCGAACTCGCCGTCTTCGACATGGCAAGGATCAGGTCCGCCATCGAGCGGGCCGGGCAGGTGACTGGAGAGATCGACGCCGGGGAGGCCGGGCGCATCGCCGCCGAGGTCGTCAAGGTGCTGATCCACCGCTTCCGCGAGCGCCCACCCCATGTCGAGGATGTGCAGGATATCGTCGAGCAGGCGCTGATCGCCGCCGACCGTTTCCAGACCGCGCGCGCCTATATCGTCTACCGCGATCAGCATGCGCGCCTGCGCGGCGACCGCACCGCGCTGGTCGATGTCGAATCCTCGATCAACGAATATCTCGACCGCGCCGACTGGCGCGTGAACGCCAATGCCAATCAGGGCTATTCGCTCGGCGGCTTGATCCTGAACGCATCCGGCAAGATGGTCGCCAATTACTGGCTGACCCATGTCTACCCGCCCGAAATCGGCGAGGCGCACCGGCAGGGCGACATCCATATCCACGACCTCGATATGCTGTCCGGTTATTGCGCCGGCTGGTCGCTGCGCACGCTTCTGACCGAGGGGCTGAACGGCGTTCCCGGCAAGGTCGAGGCCGGGCCGCCGAAGCACATGTCGAGCGCGGTCGGCCAGATCGTCAATTTCCTCGGCACGCTGCAGAACGAATGGGCCGGCGCGCAGGCCTTCTCGTCGTTCGACACCTATATGGCGCCCTTCGTGCGCAAGGACGCGATGTCCTATCCGGACATCCTGCAGTGCATCCAGGAACTGATCTACAATCTCAACGTCCCCTCGCGATGGGGCACGCAGACGCCGTTCACCAATCTCACCTTCGACTGGACCTGCCCGGAGGATCTGCGCGCGCAGGTGCCGGTGATCGGCGGCGAGGAGATGGATTTCACCTATGGCGATCTTCAGGCCGAGATGGATCTCATCAACCGCGCCTATATGGAGATCATGACGCGGGGCGATGCCAAGGGGCGCGTCTTTACGTTCCCGATTCCGACCTACAACATCACGCCCGATTTCGACTGGGACAGCCCGAACGCCGATCTCCTGTTCTCGATGACCGCGAAATACGGGCTGCCCTATTTCCAGAACTTCCTGAACTCCGATCTCAAGCCGCATATGGTCCGGTCCATGTGCTGCCGCTTGCAACTCGACCTGACGGAGCTTCTGAAACGCGGAAATGGTCTGTTCGGCAGCGCCGAACAGACGGGCTCGCTCGGTGTCGTGACGGTCAATTGCGCGCGACTCGGCTATCTGTGCCACGGCAGCGAGGAGACATTGTTCGCGCGTCTCGACATGCTGCTCGATCTCGGCCGCAACAGCCTTGAGATCAAGCGTAAGGTCATCCAGCGCCTGATGGATAACGGCCTGTTCCCCTACAGCAAACGCTATCTCGGCACGCTCCGTAACCACTTCTCGACGCTTGGCGTGAACGGCGTCAACGAGATGATCCGCAATTTCACCGGCGATCAGCACGACATCACGACCGAATGGGGCCACGATTTCGCGATGCGCCTGCTCGATCATGTCCGCGCGCGGATCACCTCCTATCAGGAAGAGACGGGCAATCTGTACAATCTGGAAGCGACGCCCGCGGAAGGAACGACCTATCGCTTCGCCAAGGAGGATCGCAAGCGCTATCCGCGCATCGTCCAGGCCGGCACCGAGCACGAGCCCTATTACACCAATTCGAGCCAGCTTCCGGTCGGCTTCACCGACGATCCGTTCCATGCGCTGGAACTTCAGGACGGGCTCCAGACCAAATATACCGGCGGCACCGTTCTGCATCTTTACATGGGAACGCGCGTGTCGTCCGCCGATGCCTGCAAGAAGCTCGTGCGCCGGGCGCTGGAGAATTTCCGGCTTCCCTACATCACCGTCACGCCGACCTTCTCGATCTGCCCGGTCCACGGCCATATCGAGGGCGAGCACGAGTTCTGCCCGAAATGCGACGAGGAACGCCTCGCGCAGAAGCGGCACGCCGCCGCAAGCTGAGAAGGAGAGAGGAACATGCGAAATCTGAATTCGGGAGATCTGACCTCGAAGGGCATCACCTTGCGCGAGGACGAGCGCCAGCCCTGCGAAATCTGGACGCGCGTGATGGGCTATCACCGTCCGGTGTCCTCGTTCAATCGCGGCAAGAAAGGCGAGTTCCATGAACGCCGCTACTTCAGCGAAGAGCGTGCGCGGCTTGGCTGAACTGCGTGTCGGTGGGCTCGAACGGCTGTCCATGTGCGACTGGCCGGGCGAGCTCGCCGCAACGATCTTCTGCCAGGGTTGCCCGTGGGATTGTCCGTACTGCCACAACCCGCATCTTCTGCCCGTTGCTGGGCAGCACGAAATTGCGTGGCGCGAGGTGGTGGATTTTCTGAAAAGCCGGCGCGGTCTGCTCGACGGCGTCGTCTTTTCGGGCGGCGAGCCGACGCTTCAATCGGCTCTGCCGCAGGCCATCGCCGAGGTCCGCGATCTCGGGTTCAGGATCGGCCTGCACACGGCCGGACCCTATCCGGGGCGGCTCGCGGCGGTGCTGCCGCTTCTCGATTGGGTCGGCTTCGACATCAAGGCGCCGTTCGCGGAATATCGCGGCATCACGCAGGTGCCGGGCAGCGGCGACAAGGCCCTCGTCAGTTTCCGCCATCTGATCGCGAGCGGTGTGCCCTTTCAGGCGCGCACGACCGTGCATCCCGATCTGCTCGACGAGGCGGCGCTGGAACGTCTGCTCGCCGATCTTCATGCGCTCGGCGTCCATGAACACAAGATACAGGTGTTCCGGCCGCAGGGCTGCGTGGACGATACCCTCCTGCGGTCCGCCGCGGCTCCGCTCAGGCCAGCTCCGTCTCCGTAACGGTGCGAAGATTCTCGGCAGCCGATTCTGCGGACGTTGCGATGTCGTCGAACAGCAGCGCCATTTCCGTAAAGACGGTGCGGTCCGGTTCGATATCCGTCACCTGATTGAGCTCCTGAAGCAAAGACAGAATCGAGACGATGCGCTCCTTGTGATCGCGCGCGATGGCCATGCAGCGGCGCGTCAGCCGCCTCTGTTCGTAACTCGCGAAGCGATCGATCGCATTGCGCACGGTCTCCTTGCACTCGCAGTCGAGATCGGTATGCGCAAGAACCGCCTGAAGACGGTGCATCAGGGCGGCGGTGTTCTCCATCTCCGGTCGCGTATGGCGCATGATGGACGTCTTTCAGGCCGCAGGCGTTTCGATGAAAGCAGCTCCTTCGCGGCCATGAAGGAAGCCGTTGCTGAAGGCGAAACCGGGGCAAAGCGCGCGCAGCTTCTCTTCGAGAACCGGAGGTTCGGTTTCTCCTTTGACGGCCGCGCGGAATATCCGCGCCACGCCGGCCATGTCGCATGTCTGCGGCGAAAGGCGGATGGCGGCGACGCCGGCTTCCGCCAGCGCGGGAATCTCGCCGAGCAGGTTGAGACAGGTATGCGACATTGTCTGCACGCCGTTCATGGCGAGGAAGCCCTTGCCGTCGAGCGTGTCGATGGCAAGCCCGTCCGGGTCCTTCTCGCAGACGAAGCGGCAATTGTCCTTGGTCAGATCGTGAAGACGCGCATGATAGCAGCGCGCCGAGATCGCCAGCGGAACGCGGCCGAACGCCTGAACCTCCACTTCCGTCTGTGGCACGGCACCGGCGATGGCAGCGATTGCGCGGAGCGGAAGCTCCTGGGGCAAGCAGATCCGCTCCGCGCCAAGGCCGGCGAGGTAACGCGCCGTCGCCTCGTTATAGACGTTCACGGACGGCCCGATTGCGTGCGGCCGTCCGTCGAGATGCGAGAGGCAGGAAACGTCGTTGGCCTCGACCGGCAGCGCCGCGCCGCGCGCGAGCAGTTCGGTCTCGCGCCGTTCGCGCTCCAGGGTCGGCATGATGAGAGAACCGAGAAGTACGTTCTTTCCGCCGGCCCGAAGCCGGTCGATCACGGGCTCGATATAGGGCGCGATGAACGGCCGGCGCTTCGAGCATACGATCTCGCCGATAACGACGTTGTCGATCGCCTCCTCGTCGGCCATGGCGTAGTGGAAATCCCGCCATGTCTCGGCAGGCCAGTTGAACAGAACCGGGCCTAACGTGATCTGCATGACCGGCCGCCTATCGCCATGAGCGCCGGTAGGCGCCCTCGGTCGTCGCGCCGCCTTCGCTCATATCGGCGAGATCGGCCGCGATGTAGGTATCGTCCGCGCTGCCGGCGTCGAGCGCTGCCCGGAACGAACGCACGACGCGTTCGACATAGGCACGGCCGCGCTGACGCCCCTCGATTTTCAGCGCGGCGACGCCGGCAGCGCGAAGCTGCGGCAGAACCGTACGTGCGTCGAGGCTGACCGGCTCTTCGAACAGATAGCCGCCCCCCTCGCTCGTGTTGAACCGGCCCTTGCAGAGCGTCGGATAGGCGGCGGGCTCACCTTCGGCGAATATGTTGATGGTGAAATCGCCTAGCCGCGATGTCAGGCTTCCGCCGCGTGGCTCGTAGCTGACATGGCTCGCCGGCGAGCAGACGCCGTTCATATTGGGCGAGAGCCCCGTCGCATAGGACGACAGGCTGCACCGCCCTTCGGCCATGACACACATGCCGCCGAAGGCGAACACTTCCGTCTCGCACATGATCGAGCGCGTCAGTTTGGCGATCTCCTCGACGGTCAGTACGCGCGGAAGAACGACGCGCTTGACGCCGAAATTCTCGACGAAGAAACGGATGGCATCCGGTGTCGTGGCGGCAGCCTGTACCGAGAGATGAAGGCGGGTGTCGGGATGGCTTCGCGCCGCATAGTGGATCAATCCGATATCGGCGAGGATGAGCGCGTCCGCGCCAAGCGTCGCGGCATCGTCCACCGCGCGCTGCCACAAATCCTCGAAACCGGCCTGCGGAAACGTATTGATGGCAACCAGAACCCGCGCGCCATGTGCATGGGCATAATCCACGCCGGCGCGCATTTCGTTGCGGTCGAAATTCAGGCCCGGAAAATTGCGCGCATTGGTGCGGTCACGAAAGCCGCAATAGACGGCATCGGCGCCGGCATCCACGGCGGCGCGCAGAACGGATGGCGTTCCCGCCGGGCAGATCAGTTCCATGCGGCCGCCGCTTCGCTCTGTACTGTGTCCGGCGTGAATTGCCGGGCCGCTGCACGCAGAAGATCGCGCACGGGACGCGCCATGGGCCCGAGCGGGGTGGCCAATTCGGCGGCGATGTCGAGCCGCGCATCGTCGATTGCGTTGCGCAAGGCGAGCACGGCCCCGACATCGCCCTCGACGGTCAGATCGCGCGAGAAGAACAGGGCATCGCCATCGGCGCGCCCCTCGGCAAGCGCGACGAGCGACATCAGCGGGCCGGAGATGACGGCATCGTGCGAAGTGCCCGCGATCCGGCGCACGACATTCAGCCTCGTGTCGGGTGCTCCGGGATGCAGGAGAAACGCAAACGGCATGTCCGTCGGTACGATGGCGAACACCGCCTCCGCATGCTCGCCGAGACGCGCGAACATGTCCGGGTTGCGCGCCGCAAGCCGCGCGGTCAGCCCTGCGAGCAGAAGCTCGAGCGGCTTCAGCGGCAAAGGCCGCAGCGCAAGCGAGATAATGGCGGGTATGGCCAGGCGGTCGGGAGACGGCATGGTTCCTCCTGTCTCTCCCTTAGCGCAGGGCTTGCGCAAATTCCTTGCTCTGGCGCAATGCCGTCCGGACGCCGCTCTGGCAATCAGCGCAGGAAAGAAGGGGGCCTCGTGTTCCGCGACCTGCCGCTTTTTGCTGATCTTCGCGACTTCCTCCGATATCTGGAGGGCGCCGGGCAGGTCGTGCGTGTTCCCGCGCCGGTCTCGGTCATTCACGACACAACCGAGATTCACCGCCGTGTTCTCGAAGCCAACGGCCCGGTTCTGATCTTCGAAAAGCCCGTGCGTATGGATGGCGAGATTTCCAGCATCCCGCTCGTCGTCAATCTGTTCGGCACAGCCGAGCGTGTCGCCTGGGGCCTCGGCGTACGTCCGGAGCGCGTCGGCGAACTCGCCGAGCAATTGATGGAAATGCGCGAGCCCAACGCGCCGGGATCGCTCCGGGATGCGGCTGCCAAATTGCCGCTCGCGCGCGCGGCCCTCGCCATGCGCCCGAAAACCGCGTCCTCGCATCCGTCGGCACGCTCTGTCATGACAGGAGACGCGATCGAACTCGGCGCGCTTCCCGTTCCGATCTGCTGGCCGAGCGAGCCCGCGCCGCTCATCACCTGGCCGCTCGTCGTGACGCGCGCGCCCGGACAGAACCTCTCCGGGAACGTCAATATGGGCGTCTACCGGATGCAGGTTCTGCGGCGCGACCGCCTCATCATGCGTTGGCTCGAACATCGCGGCGGCGCGCGCCATCATGCCGAATGGGCGGCGCAGGGGCGCGATACGCCGGTCGCCGTCGTCATCGGCGCCGATCCTGCGACCATCCTGTCTGCTGTCCTGCCATTGCCGGAAGCCGTCTCCGAACTGAGCTTTTCGGGCATTCTGCGTGGAGAACGCCCGCAGCTCATGCCGTGCGTCAGCGTGCCGCTCGCCGTGCCTGCCTGCGCCGAGATCGTGATCGAGGGCACGGTCTCGCGCCACGAAACCGCGCCCGAAGGGCCTTATGGCGACCATACGGGTTATTACAACTCGGTCGAGCGATTCCCGGTCATGCGCGTAACCGCGATCACCATGCGGCGCTCGCCGCTGTTCCTGTCGACCTTTACGGGGCGTCCGCCGGACGAGCCCTCGCGCATCGGCGAGGTTCTCAACCGGCTGTTCGTTCCGTTCGTCCGCCGCCAGTTTCCCGAAGTGCGCGATATATGGCTGCCGCCGGATGCGTGTTCCTACCGCATGGCGATCGTCTCGATCCGCAAGCGTTACGCCGGCCAGGCGCGCCGCCTGATGCTCGGTCTGTGGTCGGTACTGCCGCAGATGTCCTACACAAAATATCTCGTCATCGTGGACGAGGATATCGATGTGCGCTCGTGGCGCGATGTCGTCTGGGCCATTTCCACGAGGGCCGATCCATCGCGCGATATGGTGCGGATCGGCGATACGCCCATCGATTATCTCGATTTTGCTTCGCCGAAAGCGGGCCTTGGCGGCAAGCTCGGCATCGACGCCACCTCGAAGATCGGATCGGAAACCGAGCGCGAATGGGGCCGCGTCATCGAAAGCGATCCGGTCGTCGTCGCGCGGGTCGATGCGATGTGGTCCGAACTCGGGCTCGAGCGGTCGGGCCGCGCGGTGGAGAGCGTGCGATGAGCGCGCCGAAGCGGATCGTCGTCGGCATCAGCGGCGCCTCGGGCGCTGCGCTCGGCCTGCGGGCGTTGGAGCTTCTGTCCGCGGCGCCGGATGTCGAGGTGCATCTGGTCATGTCGCCGGCTGCCGAGCGTGTCGCGATCGAGGAGATCGGGCGCGGCGGTCTCAATCTTGCGCGGCAATTGGCGCATGCCGTTCACGATTGTGCGGATGTCGGGGCGAGCCTTGCCAGCGGTTCCGTGCGTACCGATGGAATGCTGGTCGCGCCGTGCTCGATGCGCACTTTGTCCGTCATCGCCTACGGAAATACCGACAATCTTCTGACGCGCGCGGCCGATGTCCATCTCAAGGAAAGGCGGCCGCTGGTCCTTCTGGTGCGCGAAAGCCCGCTCCATCTCGGCCATATCCGCGCCATGGCGCAGGCGACCGAGGCAGGCGCCATCGTCGCGCCGGCTGTTCCCGCCTTCTATCTGAAGCCGGTCACGGCCGAACACTGGATCGACCAGATCGCCCGCCGCGCCCTTGCTTTGCTCGGGCTCGGCAGCAGCACGCGGCAGCCCGTGGAATGGGGTGCGGATGCGCACTTTTCGGATGTAACGACGATTGTGGAAGGTGTCGAACCGTCATGAGAGGCATGCGCGATTTCGTTCGTAATCTTCCCGTCTTCGCCGGCCTGTCCGAGCGCGATCTGGACGATCTTCTGCGTGAAATGCAGATCGTCCGCTATGCGAAAGGCGCCGCCGTCTTCGAGCAGGGCGAGCCTGCGAGAAGCTTTTTCCTGTTGCAGCAGGGCCATCTGCGCGTCGTGAAGGTCACGCCCGAAGGGCGTCAGGTCGTCGTGCGCTATGTCGTTCCCGGCGATATTTTCGGCGTTGCGATGGCGTTCGGCCGCGACACCTATCCGGCGACGGCCGCCGCGGTCGCGGAGAGTGTCTCGCTGGTGTGGCCGTCCGCCGCCTGGCCGCGCCTTGTGAACAGATATCCGCAGCTTGCCATGAACACGCTGCATGCGGTCGGCGGCCGTCTTTACGAGGCCCATGACCGCGTGGTCGAGGCATCGACGGAGCGGGTCGAACTGCGCGTAGCCCATGCCCTGCTGCGGCTGGCGGCGCAATCGCCGTCGCAAACGCGGATCGAACTGCCAGTCTCGCGGCAGGATCTTGCCGAAATGGCGGGGACGACCCTCTTCACCGTGAGCCGGATCCTGAAATCCTGGCAGGGGCGCGGCTTCGTGATCAGCGGCCGCCAGCGCGTCACGGTGCTCGATGTCGGGGCGCTGCGCGCGCTGGCCGGAGAGGGCAGGTCAATGGATGACGAGCCCGGCCGATGAGCAGCACGCCCTCTCATGCGCGCATCGGCATCCTGACCGTCTCGGACCGCGCCGCCAGCCTGATGTATGAGGACCAGAGCGGCCCCGCGATCCGCGATGTCCTGACGGAAATTCTCAGCACGCCCTGGGCGGCGGTGATGCATGTCGTGCCGGACGGCGTCGAAAGCGTGCGCGATGCGATTGTCGATCTCGTGGATTCAGAGAAATGCGATCTCGTTCTGACCACCGGTGGCACCGGCCCCGCTTTGCGCGATCTCACCCCCGAAGCGACCGAGGCCGCCTGCGAGAAGATGCTGCCGGGATTCGGCGAACTGATGCGGATACGCAATCTCGAGCATGTTCCGACCGCCATCCTCTCGCGGCAGACGGCCGGAATCCGGGGCCGGGCACTGGTCGTCAATCTTCCGGGGCGGCCGTCCTCGATCCGCTCTTCGCTTCTGGCGATCTTCGGAGCCGTGCCCTATTGCCTCGATCTGATCGGGGCCGCGCGGCTGGAAACGGTGGCGGAGATCGTGCGCGCCTGGCGCCCGCCGTCCTGAAACGGAAACGGCCCCGCAAGGGGCCGTTCTTTGCTGCGCCATGTGGCGCTCTTTTAAAGGCCGCCCGCCGCAAGCGCGGCCTCAATGCGCTTCTTGGCGGTCGGCGGGTGCTTGGCTGCCTTGAACGCCTCGACATTGGCGGGATTGTCGCCGACCTGAATGACGCCGACCATGCCCATCGCATAGTGCGGAAGGCATTTGTAGCCATACAGGCCCTCGGTCTGGAGGGTGACGCTGAACTCCTCGTTGACCTTGCCTTTCCACATTTCGGCGCCTTCGGGGATCAAGCCCTTCATGCTCTCGGTGTTGTGCGTCTTGTCCGTGGGCACGAATGTCACCGTGTCGCCCGGCGCGACCTTCACGAAAGCAGGCTCGAACACCATGGTCTGCCCATCGGAGCCCTTGTTGAGCATCTTGACCTGATGATCGGCGGCCAGAGCCGGCGCGGCCGTCGTCAGAGCCCAGCCCATCGCCACCGCCAGAACCGCTTTCGAGAGTTTCATTTTTACCTCCTGTGAGAATGGAGACCTAGGTAACGTAGATGTGCCCACGCTCCTTTGCGGCAGATCAATGATCCGACAGTTCCAATGTTCACAAGGCTTCCTGCGTCAAAAACGCTCAACCCGCGCCCGATACGCACAATTCCGTAAGGTTGCGGCAGCGCAAGGAAGGCTGGCCTCCGATCGCTATTCTCATCCGGGATGGGCATTGCCGTCTCCACGGCCGACGCCCGCTGTCTGCACGATAGGAACGGATTGGGAGAGAGCGTCATGACGACTGCGGAGAAGGTACGTGAGACGGAAGCGGCCGGCGCCGAACAGGAGCTGACGGATGGCTTTCATCTGGTCATCGATGCGCTGAAGCTGAACGGCATCAACACGATCTACGGCGTTCCGGGCATTCCGATCACCGATCTCGGCCGCCTGGCGCAGGCCGAAGGCATGCGGGTGATCTCGTTCCGCCACGAGCAGA
>JAEWFF010000015.1 GCA_023388965.1 Pseudomonadota bacterium
GCTCTGACGGCCCGCATCGTGGGGAATGTCGTCAAGTCGACGGGCGGTGTCCTGAGAGCCTGACCGCATCCGCTGAATGCCGGGAAACGGCCGGCCATGACAGACGAGGGCGCGCGACATTGCGCGCCCTTTCTTGTTTTGGAAGGGCCTCCGGGCCCTATGCTCCGGCCTGATCGAGCATGGCCATCTGTCCGGCGTCGAGCTTCAGCGTGGCCGCTTTCACGAGGCTGTCGAGCTGGGCGAGACTGGTGGCGCTGGCGATCGGCGCGGTCACGGCGGGCTTGGCCATCAGCCAGGCAAGGGCGATTTCCGCGGGCTTTGCGCCCGTCTGCGCGCTGACGGCGTCGAGCGCGGCGAGCACCCGCAGGCCCTTGTCGTCGAGATAGGCGGGGATATCGCCGCCGCGCGCCTTGCCTTCGGCGTCGGCGGCCGCGCGGTATTTCCCGGTCAGAAAACCCTTGGCGAGGCTGAAATAGGTGATGACGCCCAATCCCTCCTCAAGGCATAGTTCGGCCAAGGGGCCTTCGAAAGCGGCGCGGTCGTAGAGGTTGTATTCCGGCTGGAGCGCGCCATAGCGCGGCAATCCCGCCCGGTCGGCGGCCTCGAAGGAGGCGCGAAGCTGGCCGGCGTCGAGATTGGACGCTCCGAAGGCGCGCACCTTGCCGGCCTTCACCAGATCCGCATAGGCCTCCAGCGTTTCCTCGTAAGGGGTCTCGGCATCCGGCCAGTGCGAAAGATAGAGATCGATATGGTCGGTCTGGAGCCGCTTCAGCGAATTCTCGACGGCCTCGACGATCCACTCCCGGCGCAGGTCGGTGCGGCCCTGTCCCATGTCCGATCCGACCTTGGTGACGATCACCACCTTGTCGCGGGAAATACCGGACCGCTTCAGCCATTTGCCGATGATCGCCTCGGATTCGCCGCCCTCATGGCCGGGCGCCCAGCGGGAATAGACGTCGGCGGTGTCGATGGCGTTGAAGCCCGCGCCAGCAAAGGCGTCGAGCAGATCGAAAGACGTCTTCTCGTCGGCGGTCCAGCCGAAGACGTTGCCGCCGAAGACGAGGGGGGCGATGGCTAGGCCGGTCTTGCCGAGGGGACGAAGCTGCATGGAATACCTCCAGGGTCGGGGATTGAACGGCGATGCGGGGAACATAGGTTGGCGCGGGCGGGATTGCACGCCGGAAGGGGTGATTTTTCGACCCCGCAGGGCGCGGGCTTGCGAGGAACGTGCCTCATGGCTAGTCTTCCTGCGCATTCGAATGAGGAGGGCGTCATGCTGCGTTTCGGAATCCTGTCTACCGCCAGAATCGGCCGCGAACTGGTCGTGCCGGCCATTCAGGATGCGGAGAATTGTATCGTGACCGCCGTCGCGAGCCGGGACGGCGCCAGGGCCCGCGCCATGGCGGATCGGTTTTCCGTGCTGCACGCCTTCGGTTCCTATGAGGAAATGCTCGCGTCCGATACGATCGATGCGGTCTATATTCCGCTGCCGACCTCGCAGCATGTCGAATGGTCGATCCGGGCCGCCGACGCCGGCAAGCATGTGCTCTGCGAAAAACCCATCGCCCTGAAGGCCGACGAGATTTCGCAACTGATCGCCGCGCGCGAGCGCAACGGCGTGTTGATCTCCGAAGCGTTCATGGTCACCTACAGCCCCGTCTGGCACAAGGTGCGCTCGCTGCTCGCCGAAGGCGCCATCGGCCGCCTGCGCCATGTGCAGGGAGCCTTCACCTATTTCAACCGCGATCCGTCCAACATGCGCAACGTGCCGGCGCTCGGCGGTGGCGGCCTGCCGGATATCGGCGTCTATCCGACGATCACCACGCGTTTCGCCACCGGTCAGGAGCCGCTGCGCGTGCAGGCGAATACCGATCGCGATGCGGATTTCGGCACGGATATCTATTCTAGCGTCCGCGCCGATTTCGGAAGTTTCGAGCTGTCCTTCTATATTTCCACCCAGCTTGCCCACCGGCAGGTCATGGTGTTCCATGGCGACAAGGGTTTCATCGAGGTGAAGTCGCCCTTCAACGCCGACCGCTACGGGGCGGAGGAAATCGAACTTTCCAGCCAGAACCGCGGCGAATCCCGGGTTTTCCGTTTCCCGGACGCCCGCCAGTACCGGCTTCAGGTCGAAGCTTTCACCCGCGCGGCGCGTGGAGAAAACGCGGAAGTGGTGACGCTCGAGAACTCCCTCGGCAACCAGAAGCTCATCGATGCGATCTACCGCGCCAGCGAGAAGGACGGCTGGGAGCCGGTCTGACGGGATCAGGCCGCCCGCGTCGTGCCGGTCTGCTGGTCCGCGATAGCGGCCCTTGCGGCCGGCCGGCGGCCGGAAGCGGGTACGGGCAGGCTCATGTAATGGATGCGCAACTGCTCGATGCGCGCGCGGGCGAGTGAATCGAGGATTACCCCGGCGGAAAACATCAGGAAGGCGATCATCATCAGCGCCATCGAGAAGATCCAGGTCGGCAGCCGTTCGACGAATCCCGTCTGGAAATAAACGGCGACCACCGGCGTCATGAAGAAGAGGCTTGCCAGCATGAAGCCGCTGGCGATCGCCGCAAAGGAGGCGAAGGGCCGCGTTTCCTTCATCAGCATGGCGAACATCCAGAGGATCCGCGCGCCATCGCGGAAGGTGGAAAGCTTGGAGTGCGATCCCTCGGGCCGGCGGCCGTAGTCGAGCTCCACCTCGGCCACCGGCAGGCGCAGCCGCAAGGCGTGCACCGACATTTCCGTCTCGATCTCGAAGCCGCCGGAAATGGCCGGGAAACTCTTGGCGAAACGGCGGGAGAAAACGCGGTATCCGGAAAGGATATCGGTGAATTCGTCCCCGAACAGCTTGCGGAAAATGAGGTTGAACAGGCGGTTGCCGAAGGCGTGGCCGTGACGCCCGGCGTCGGCGTGCACGCCGCGGCGCGTGCCGACCACCATGTCGGCGCCCTCGGCGATCAGCGTATCGATGAGGCTCGGGGCGTCGCCGGGCGCATAGGTTCCGTCGCCGTCGGCCATCACGTAGATATCGGCCTCGATGTCGGAGAACATCCGGCGCACGACATGGCCCTTGCCCTGCCGTGGCTCCCTCAGGACCGTCGCGCCGGCAAGCGTCGCCCGCAGCGCCGTCGAATCGGTGGAATTGTTGTCGTAAACATAGATCCGGGCGGAAGGCAGGGCGGCGCGGAAAGCGCTCACCACGTCGCCGATCGTGCCGGCCTCGTTGTAGCAGGGCAGCAGGACGGCGATATCGGGATGTTCCGTCACGGCCTGGTTCTCCATTGCGCGAACCGCCATGCGCCGTCCGCGGTTTTACTATTTCTTGAGAAGGTTAAGGCTAGGTTTCGCGCAACTTCCAGGAGTAGAAAAAGGAACGGATGTGCCGAACATCACGCCTGCCGTCCTGTCTTCGGCTCCCCCCGCTCTAACGGACGACAACGGGGTGGTGCTGCGGGTGACGGCGTTCTATGCGTTGGCCGCCATCGTGCTCGTGCTGGCGCTTTCGCTGCCCTTCGCCACCGATTATGTCGGGCCGGACAACGACGATGTGATGCGCCTCGTGATGGTGCGCGATCTGCTGGCGGGGCAGGGCTGGTTCGACACGACGCAATATCGCCTCGGCCTTGCGGGCGGCACGCTCATGCACTGGTCGCGCCTCATCGACCTGCCGATCGCCAATCTTGTCGGCGTCTTCTCGATCGTTCTCGATCAGCCGCGGGCGGAAGCGCTGGCGCTTGCCGTCTGGCCGGCGCTGCTCATCCTGCCGCTGCTTTACGGCATCGGGCTTGCGGCGTTCCGGCTGGGCGGCAGGGCGTCCGTGCATGCAAGCCTGGTGCTGACGGTTCTGCTGGTTCTGGCGATCGGCCGCTTCGATCCGGGTGCCATCGATCATCATAACGTGCAGCTCGTGGTGATCGCGCTGCTTGTCGCCATGCTGCTCGATCCCGCCATGCGCGCGCGCGATCACGGGATCGCCGGTGTCCTTGCGGGGCTTGCAATCGCCATCGGCGCGGAGACGACGCCGCTGGTGGCCGTCGTCTGCCTCGCCCTGGCGCTGCGCTGGCTTGTCCGGGGGGCGGTCTTCCGCGCCGCGGCCGCCGCCTTCGGTCTCGCGCTGGCTTCAAGCGTCACGCTCGTCTTCTTCGCCACCGTCCCGCCTTCGCGCTATGGCGCGGTCACCTGCGACAGCCTTTCCTACGGGTTCTATGCGCTTGCGGTCTTCGGCGGCGCCGCCTTGTTCCTTCTGGCGGCGCTGGCAAGCCGCCGGCCGTTTGCCGGCCGGCTTCTGGCGCTTGCCACGGCCGGCGGCGTCATGGTGGCGGCGGTGCTCGCCATCGCGCCGCAGTGCCTTGCCAACCCGCTCGATACGCTGGATCCGCTGCTGAAGACCTTCTGGCTTTCGGGGGTCGTGGAGGCGCAATCGGCCCTCGCCCAGTTCCGTATCGATCCGGGTTCCCTCGGCGGCTTCTACGCGCCGGGGCTTCTGGCTCTTGCCGTCTGCCTCTGGCGTATCCGGCGCAAGGATCGTCGCGAGGCGCATATCCTGCTCTTCGCCCTGATCCTCGTCGCCTTGGCGATCGCGCTGATCCAGATCCGCGGTGCGATCTTCTCCAATCTCCTGTCGGTGCTGCCGCTCGGCCTGATGATCGCCGACCTGCGCCGCGCCGCCAATGCCGAGCCGGAAAACTCAAGACGGGGCCTTGCCTTCCTCGGGTTGACGCTCGCCTCCGTGCCGGCCGTCTGGGCGATTGCCGGGATGTTGCTGCCCGGTCCTTCGCGGGTGCGGCTGGAGACGGCCCTTTCCGGATCGGTCCGCTCGTCCTGCATCGACCCTGCGGCCATCGGGGCGATCGCGGCGGAGCCTGCCGGCGTGGTGGCCGCGGCCTCCAATCTCGGTGCGCCGATCCTGCGTCACAGCGCCCACCGGGTGCTTTCCGCGCCCTATCACCGCAACCAGGGCGGCATGCTGACGGAACTGCATATCGGCCTGTCGGAGCCCGGCCGGGCCGAGGCCTTCCTGCGTGGCGCGGGGGTAACGCTCGTCGCCCTCTGCACCGTCGATTCGCAGGTCCGCGATATCGCCGACGCCGAGCCGGACGGCCTTTACGCCACGCTCCTCAAGGGCGTCGTGCCGGCCTATCTCGACCCCGTCGGGATGGCCGCCGGGTCCGCGCTGCGGCTCTACCGGGTGCGGCCTGACGATTGACATCGTCTGGGGATGCCCGTGCGGCGGCGCTGTCTTCCGGCGGCAAAGCCGGTAAACTTCCCGCCATGAGCTTCTTTGCCGACAATGATTCGTCTTCCAATCTCACCGAATATTCGGTGTCGGAACTCTCCGGCTCGATCAAGCGCACGGTGGAGCAGGCCTTCGACCAGGTGCGGCTGCGGGGTGAGGTTTCCGGCTATCGCGGCCCGCATTCCTCCGGACATGCCTATTTCTCGCTGAAGGACGAACGGGCCCGCATCGATGCGGTGATCTGGAAAGGCAATTTCTCGAAACTGCGCTTCAAGCCGGAAGAGGGCATGGAGGTGATCGCCATCGGCCGCGTCACCACCTTCCCCGGCTCCTCCAAGTATCAGATCGTCATCGATACGCTGGAGCCGGCGGGCGCCGGCGCGCTGATGGCGCTGCTTGAGGAGCGCCGCCGCAAGCTCGCCGCCGAGGGCCTGTTCGACGCCGCGCGCAAGAAACCGCTTCCCTTCCTGCCGATGGTGGTCGGCGTCGTCACATCGCCGACCGGAGCGGTCATCCGCGATATCCTGCACCGTATCGCCGATCGTTTTCCGCTGCATGTGATCGTCTGGCCGGTCAAGGTGCAGGGCGAGGGCTCGGGCGAGGCGGTAGCGGCGGCCATCGACGGCTTCAACGCCCTTTCGTCGGAGGGCGCGGTGCCGCGACCGGACGTGCTGATCGTCGCGCGCGGCGGCGGCAGTCTCGAGGACCTCTGGAGCTTCAACGACGAGATCGTCGTGCGGGCGGTCTCGGCCTCGGCGATCCCGCTCATTTCGGCGGTCGGTCACGAGACGGACTGGACGCTGATCGATCATGCCGCCGACCGCCGCGCGCCGACGCCCACCGGAGCCGCCGAGATGGCGGTGCCGGTCAAGGCGGAGCTCGAGGCCCGGATCGCTTCTCTCGCCGCGCGGCTTGCGGGCGCGGCCATGCGGCAGATGGACAATCGCCGGCAGGGCCTGCGTGCGCTCGCCCGTGCGCTTCCCTCGATCGACCAGCTTCTCGCGCTGCCGCGCCGCCGTTTCGATGAGGCCGGCGCCGGCCTCGGGCGCGGCTTGCAGATGAACACGCTGAACAAGCGCCGCTCCTTCGAGCGTGTCGGCGCGCATCTGCGCTCCGACATGCTGCTTGCCCGCCTTGCCGAGCGCGGCCGCAGGGTGGCGGAGCACATGCAGCGGGCCGAACGGCTGCTGGAGCGCCGCCTCGATCAGACGCATGCCCGTCTTTCGGCCCTCGACGTCTCGCTGCGTGCTGCGCCGGCGCGGTTTTCCGGCGCGGCGGAGCGGCGGCGCGAGCGGCTGGATATGCTTGGCCGGCGGGGTGAGAGCGCGCTTTCCGGCGACTTTGCCCGGCGGCGGGCGCTGGTGCTGGCGCAGGGCCGGATGCTCGAATCGCTTTCCTGGCGCAATGTCCTGAAGCGCGGCTATGCGGTGGTGCGCGACGAGACCGGCGCGCCGGTGAGCGGGGCGGCGGGCCTTGGCCCGGGCCGCGCTGTCGCGATCGAATTTTCCGATGGCCTCGTCGAGGCGGTGACCGGCTCGGGCGGCGGAACGCCCCGCCGCAAGGCCGAAAAGCCGGAGACGGACAAACCCGCGCCGCGGCAGGGTTCGCTGTTTTGAACGCCGGCCGGCGCTATTCGCCGCCCTGGGCCGCCCGCTTGTAGGCGGCTTCCAGTCCGTGGAAGATGGCGCGGCCGATATTCGCCTCCATCATCGCGGAAAGCCCGGCGGCGGTGGTGCCGCGGTATTCCATGAAGAGATCGACGATATCGGCCGGTGTCTGGCGCAGCTGGGCCATCTGGGTCGCTGCCCCGAGAAAGAGCTGGCGCACGGCGATTTCCGCCGTTTCGGGATCGATACCCTTTTCGACGGCATGATGGATCATCGTGTCGGCGAAGAGCGCGGGAAAAGCCGCGCCCGAACCGGTGAGCGCGGTGAAATAATCGAGATGGCTCTCGTCGTACAGATAGTGGACGCGGCCGGAGGCCGAGAAAAAGGCCTCGATGAACTCCACCTCGTCATCGCGCACATCTTCCGTCGCGCACCAGGGCGTGAAGGACAGGCGCTGTTCGGCGCAGGCGTTCGGCATAGCGCGCACGATGCGCACCGCGCCGAAACGATGGGCGATCTCGTCGGCGCTGACGCCGGCCATGACGGAAAGGACGAGCCTCCCGCGCAGGTCGATATCGAGATCCTCGAGATCGGCAGGCCGGATCGACAGCATCACCACGTCCGAGGCATCGACCAGCGCGCGGTTGTCGGTGGTCGTGTGAACGCCCGGCCAGTCCTCGAATCCGGAGATCGCCCCCGATCGGGAGGAGAGGACGAGGTCCGGCGGCGCGATCAGGCCGTCGGCGAGCACCGGCCGGAGGAGCGCCCCGGCAAGCCAGCCGCCGCCGCCGATGACGCCGAGATGGGTCATGCCCATTCGCCTCCGCGCATGACCGCAACGCGGCTTCCGTCGGCGTATACGCCATCGACGTCCACCGTGCCGGAGCCGATCATCCAGTCGATGTGGATGAGGCTTTCATTGCCGCCCTGCGCGCGGATCTGTTCCGGCGAGAGGTTCGCGCCGTCGAGGAAGCACTTGGAATAGCATTGGCCGAGCGCGATGTGGCAGGAGGCGTTCTCATCGAACAGCGTATTGTAGAAGAGGATGCCGCTTGCCGAGATCGGCGAGGAATGCGGCACGAGCGCCACCTCGCCGAGCCGGCGTGCGCCCTCGTCGGTATCGAGAACCTTGGCGAGCACCGCTTCGCCCCGCGAGGCCTTCGCCTCGACGATGCGGCCGCCCTCGAAGCGCACCTGGATGTCGTCGATCAGCGTCCCCTGATGCGAGAGCGGCTTGGTGGAGGAGACATGGCCCTCGACGCGCAGGGAATGCGGCGTCGTGAAGACTTCCTCGGTGGGAATATTCGGATTGCAGGTGACGCCGTTCTTCGCCGTGGAGGCGCCGCCGTGCCATTCGTGGCCATCGGCGAGCCCGACCGTCAGGTCCGTGCCCGGCCCGGTGAAATGCAGAGCGGAGAACCGTCGATCGTTGAGCCATGCCGAGCGCTTCGCCAGGCCGGCGTTATGGGCGGCCCATGCCGCGACGGGATCCTCCACATCGACGCGCGAGGCGGCGAAGATCGCGTCGGCGAGCCTGCGGACCGCGACCGCCTCCGGTTCGTTCGGGAACACCTGTTTTGCCCAGGAGGGATTGGGATAGGAGACGATGTTCCAGTTGATGTCGAAATTGGCGATCTTCTCCAGCGCCGGCTTGTAGGCGGTGGAATTGGCCTTGTTGGCGCGCGCGACCTTCCCCGGGTCCTCGCCGGAAAGAAGCATCGGATTGTCGCCGGCGATGGCCAGACGCGCCGCGCCGCCGGCGTAGGCCCTGGCCATGCCTTCGTAGAGCCAGTCCGCCGCCCGGTCGAAGCTCTCGTCCGGCGCATGAGCGTAGCGCGCCAGCGTCGTCTCCTCGTCGGAATAGAAGGTGCTGACAAGGCCCGCCCCGGCGATATAGGCGTGTCTGGTGATGAGCCGGGCAAGCGGCAGCGCGGCGACGGGCGCGGTCATCACGAGATCCTGCCCCTTTTGCAGTTGCAGGCCGACCCGTACGGCGACTTCGGCGAGCTTGTCGAGTTTGACGGGGTCGACGGCGGGAGCGGAGAAAGCGGTTTCGGTCATGGCATGCCTGTCTGTTCGCAAATGGATGGGCAAGCTTAGTGCGCCGGACGGCGGATGAGAAGACGCAATGCGATCAGGCGGATCAGGCGATCAGGCGACGAGCGAGGCGGCGATGGCCTTCAGCGCCGCCTGCGCGTCTTGCGGCGAAAGCCGGACCTGAAGCCCGCGCTGGCCGCCGTTGATATAGACGGCGGCATGAACAAGGGCTTCTTCCTCGATTGCCGTCGGCACCGGCTTCTTCTGCCCGAAAGGGCTGATGCCGCCGACATGATAGCCGGTGATCCGCTCGGCATCAGCGGGTTTCATCATATGCGCGGCTTTTCCCCCGAAGGCGGCGGCGAGTTTCTTCATGCTCACCTCCCGGTTGGAAGGAACGATGACGCAGACCGGTTTGCCGTCCACCTCCGCCATCAGCGTCTTCAGGACGCGCGACGCGTCCTCGCCGATCGCGTCGGCCGCCTGGAGACCGATGCGGTCGGCGCCCGGATCGTAGTCATAGGCATGGACGGTGAAGGAAAGGCCGGCCTTCACGAGCGCCTGGGTCGCCCGGGTGGTTCTGGACATCGCGGTTTCCGCTCAGAAAAGGCTTTCATAGATTTCCGGCTTGAAGCCGGCGGTAAGCGCGCCGTCGCGGTCGAGGATGGGCCGCTTGATCATCGAGGGCTGCGCCTGCATCAGGGCGATCGCCCTGGCTGCGTCGAGATCCTGCCGTTCCGCCTCGGGCAGCTTGCGGAACGTGGTCCCGGCGCGGTTGAGAACGGTTTCCCAGCCGAGCGTCGCCACGAAGCGCTCCAGGCTCGTCGCGTCGATACCCTCGGTCTTGTAATCGTGGAACCGATAGGCGATGCCGCGGCCGTCGAGCCAGGCGCGCGCCTTCTTCATCGTGTCGCAATTCTTTATGCCGTAGATCGTGACGGTCATTAAGGTCTCCGTGGTTGCAAGAGGGCCTGCCTGCGCTTTCGGGCATTCAGAGACTGCGGAACTTCTCCGCGACGGTCTCGACCTCAAGGCTTTTCAGCCCGGCGATATTGATACGGCCGGAGGCGGGCATATAGATCGCGTGTTCATCGCGCAGCCGTGACACGTCCGCCGCATCGAGCGGCAGCAGCGAGAACATGCCTTCCTGATCGGCGATGGCCTCGAGCGCCGGCCAGCGCTGCGCGAGGCTGGCGGAAAGCCGCGTGCGGATCGCCGTGATACGCTGCCGCATGCCTTCAAGCTCGGCCATCCAGTCGGCCTTCAGCGTCTCGTCGCCGAGAATGGCGCTGACGATGGCCGAGCCGTGATCGGGCGGCATGGAATAGTTCACGCGGGCGAAAGCCGTCAGGTTCGTGCGCACGGAAAGCGCCGCGGCGGGCGTCTCGCAGACGGCATAGACGGCGCCGGTGCGTTCGCGATAGAGCCCGAAGGACTTCGAGCAGGACACCGCCACCAGCGCTTCGGGGACGGATGACAGCAGCATGCGCAACCCGGCCGCGTCCTCGTCAAGGCCGCGTCCGAAGCCCTGATAGGCGATGTCGATGAGCGGAATGAGGCCGCGCGCGGCGATGATGTCGCAGACCATGCGCCATTGCGCGGTCGAAAGGCCGGCTCCGCTCGGATTGTGGCAGCTTGCATGCAGCAGAACGGCCTCGCCGCGCGCAGCCTGCGACAGGGCGTCCGTCATACGCTCGAAAAGCACGGTCTGCGAGGGAATGTCGAAGAAGGGATAAGGGGCGAGCGAAAGGCCGGCGGTCTCGAAGATCGCGGCGTGATTGGACCAGCCCGGCAGGCCGAGCCGGACGGTTCCGGCGCCGGTTTTGGCCAGCAGGTCCGCGGCGATCCGCAGCGCGCCGGAACCGCCGGGCGTCTGGAGCGCGGCAATCGCGCGGCCCCGGCCTTCGGCCCCTGCCGTCAGTTCCCAGAGACGCTCGAGGAAGACGGCGTCGCCCTCCGGTCCCACATAGGCCTTGGTCGCCTGTGTCTCGACAAGCCGCCGTTCGGCGGCCTTCACCGCGCGCAGGATCGGCGTCGCGCCCGTCTCGTCGCGATAGACGCCGACGCCGAGATCGACCTTGCCGGGACGCGTATCGGCGCGGAAGAGCCCGATCAGGGCGAGCAATGGATCATCGGGCTGGCGGGCAAGCGTCTCGAACATGGCGTCGTTTCTCGCAAAGGGTGAACGGAAGGGCGCTGGACCCTAGGCCAAAGGCGCGACAAAATCGACCGGCAACTTGCCCGAAAGCGGGCTTTCCGGCATTTTCCGCGCCGCTGCGGTTGCGGCGCGTGTCCGTGCCCCCATATGATGGGACAAGGCCACGAGGAAAATTTGGTGGACAGGAACAACAACGCAAAGCTCGCGCCGGCGGCGCTGCTGACGGCCATCCGCAAACGGCGGGGCCATCGGTCGGCGGAAAACAATCGCCCCGGCGATACCGTCATCGCCTCCTATAATGTGCATAAATGCGTGGGCGTCGACCGCCGCTTCGATCCGCAGCGCACGGCGGCCGTCATCGCCGAGATGGACGCCGACGTCATCGCCATCCAGGAAGCGGACAAGCGGTTCGGCAAACGCTCGGGCCTGCTCGACCTGGAGGCGCTGGAGCGCGATTGCGGCCTCGTTCCGGTGCCGATCACCGCGCTGTCGTCTTCCGGCCATGGCTGGCACGGCAATATGATCATGATCCGCAAGGGTGCGGTTTGCGCCGTCCGGCAGTTGAAGCTGCCGGGCGTCGAGCCGCGCGGCGCGCTGGTGGTGACGCTGGATTTCCCCACGGGCCGCCTGCGGCTGGTCGCCGCCCATTTCGGCCTGCTCAGGCGCTCGCGCGAGCAGCAGGCGATGGCGGTTCTTGCCTCGGTCGCCGAGGATGAGAACATGCCGACGCTGCTCGTCGGCGATCTCAACGAATGGCGTGTCGGCGACCGCTCCTCGCTCTCCCGCCTGAAGCCGGTCTTCGATCCGGTCGCCGGCGCGGTGCCGAGTTTTCCCTCGCGCTTTCCCGTTCTGGCGCTCGATCGGGCGCTTGGCCATCCGCACGACCTCGTCACCTCCCTTGACGCCCACGACACGCCGCTGGCCCGCGTCGCCTCCGACCATCTGCCGATCAAGGCGCATATCGACCTCAAGGCGATATGGGAGCGCTCCTACGGCAACGAGCTTACAGATAGGGTGAGCCAAGCCATGTGACGCGCTCGATAAGCCGGCGCAGGAAAGGCCGCGCGCGCAAGGCGTCGAGCTTCACCTGCTCCGCCTGGGAAAGAGCAAGGGCGATGCGCCTGCCGATCAGGTCGGCGAAGGGGCCGTCGATCACCTCAATGTCCACCTCGAAGTTCAATCGCAGCGAGCGCTGGTCGATATTCGACGAGCCGATATAGCTCCAGACGCCGTCGATCACCGTGAGCTTGGAGTGGTTGAAGGTTCCGGCGGACCGCCAGATGCGGCACCCCGCCTTCAGGAGCTGGTCGAATTGGGCGGTCATGGCGAGATCCACCAGCTTGAGGTTGTTGACGGCGGGAACGACGATATCGATCTCCACCCCACGCCGGGCGGCGGTGGCGATGGCGCTGATCAGTTCCCGGTCGGGCAGGAAATAGGGTGACATGATGTGGATGTGCCGCTTGGCAATGGAGACAGCTCCCATCAGCATGCGATGGTTGCTTTCGACGCTCTTGTCGGGGCCGGAAGAAACCACGCGCGCCAGCATGCCGTTTCCCGGCGCATCCGGCTGTGCGGGGATCTGCCAGGCAGGACCCGCCAGCACCCGCCCGCCGGAAAAGCGCCAGTCCTCATAGGCGGTGCGGAACAGATCGCGGACAACCGGCCCGGTCACGCGGAAATGCGTGTCGAGCGCGGCGGCCTCGCCGGCATGAACGGTGGAAAAGCCGGCGCGGATGTTGAGGCCGCCGGTGAAGCCGACGGCGCCGTCGACGACCAGGATCTTGCGGTGGGTACGCAGGTTCGCATAGGGCAGCCGGAGGCCCATGACGATATTGCCGTTGAACACCTCGACCGGCACGCCGGCGCGGCGCAGGTCCGCCACGATGGAGGGGATGGAATAGCGCGCGCCGACCGCGTCGATCACCACCCGGACCTCCACTCCCCGCCGCACGGCCGCCGCAAGGGTCTCGACGAAGCGTCTGCCGACCGGGTCCCGGTCGAAGATATAGGTTTCCAGCAGGACCGAGCGTTTCGCCTGCCCGATCGCCTCCAGCATCGCGCCATAGGCCTCGTCGCCGTTGGAAAGCATGGCGATGCGGTTGCCGCTGGTGAGGCGTCCGCGGCTGACGTTGTCACCGAGCCGCTGCATGGCGGCGAGCGCCCCGCCAAAGGCGGTTTGCACATGTTCGCCGGAGACCTCGTGGCCGGTCTTCGGGTGGCCGTCGGCCAGCAGACCCTCGCGGCCGAGGTTGAGCGTCTTGCGGCGGATGCGGTTGACGCCGGCGATGGAATAGAGGAGCGCGCCGACAACGGGCGACAGCATGATGACGCCGACCCAGCCGATTGCCGCCCGCACTTCCTCCTTCGTCATCGTCGCATGAATGGCCGCCGGAACGCCGAGGACGAGCGACAGGACGACGAGGATATGCGGCCAATAGGCATAGAAGGTGTCGAGCATGTGCGCGCGGATCGTCCTTTCTGATCGGCGGCGGAATGTGCCGTCGACTATATATCGTCTTCGCCGCGACAATTGCGAGAGGGGCTATTGCATGGAAACGGCTGCGGAAAAGATCGCCCGGCCAGTGAAAACGGGTTGATCCCCGTCGGCCGGGGGACGATCCTGCGGGAGAATGGATGGAAGGAGAGACGGCCATGTCGAAAGCGGCCGGTCATCTGGTTTTCGAGACGGCGGGCGGGCCGTGCGGCGTCGCCTGGAGCGGTGCGGGCATTTTGCGTTTCCAGCTTCCCGCCGCCGATGCGGCGGCGGTGCGCCGTCTGCTCCTGCGCGACGGCGCGGTCGCCGGGACGGGTGCGCCGCCGGATTTCGTCCGTGCCGCCGTTACCGCCGTCCAGCGCTATTTTTCCGGCGAGGCCGTGGATTTCACCGATGTGCCGCTGGACCTTTCGGCGGAAAGCGGGACCTTCCGGACGATCTACGCCGAGACGCGCCGCCTGCGCTGGGGCGAGACGACGACCTACGGCGCGCTTGCCCGGGCGGTCGATGCGGGGCCGGAAGGCGCGCGCCTCGTGGGCCAGGCCATGGCGCGCAATCCGGTGGCGCTCATCATTCCCTGCCACCGGGTTCTGGCGGCCGGCGGCCGGGTCGGCGGTTTTTCCGCTCCGGGCGGCGCGCAGTCGAAGCTGAAGATGCTGGCGCTGGAGGGTATCGGTGTCGGACCGCCGCCCTCCGCCCAGCGCGCCTTCGGTTTCTGACGCGGCCGGCCGATGGCGGCCATGTCCACGAAAGCAACGGGGCCACGCTCGCCGCGCGACCCCGTTGCTTTCGTTTGCGGTCAGCCGTTCTGTAGCGGCACCGGTTTTCGCAGAAGCGGTAGAACCGCTCCATCTCTTGGCTTTAGCCGCATTTCCGGGTGCAAAACCGTTTCACACTTTTGCTGGAAATGTTCTATTCGGCGAAGAAGGCGAAGCGGATCACGAAGAGGACCGCCACGATCAGCGTTGCCGGATGGATGGCGCGCCACTGGCCGGTGAAGGCTTTCAGCACGACATAGCTCACGAAGCCGAAGGCCAGTCCGTTGGCGATGGAATAGGTGAACGGCATGGCGAGCGCCGTCAGCGCCGCCGGTGCTGCTTCCGTCAGTTCCTCCCATTCGACGTCGACCAGTTCGCGGATCATCAGGCAGGCCACATAGAGCAGCGCCGGGGCTGTCGCATAGGTCGGCACGGAGCCGGCCAGCGGCGCGATGAACAGGGCGGCGAGAAACAGCACGGCGACGACGAGGGCGGTGAGGCCGGTGCGGCCGCCGGCCTGTACGCCGGACGCGCTTTCGACATAGGCGGTGGTGCTGCTCGTGCCGAGCATCGAACCGGCGACGATGGCGGTGCTGTCGGCCAGCAGCGCGCGGCCGAGACGGTTCGGCTTGCCTTCCTCGATGAGCTTTGCACGCTTGGCGACGCCGATCAGCGTGCCGGTCGCGTCGAAGACCTCGACGAGCACGAAGACAAGGATGACGTGCAGCAGGCCGCCGTGCAGTGCGCCGACGATGTCGAGCTGGAAGAAGGTGGGCAGGATTGACGGCGGCGCCGAGACCAGACCCTGGAATTCGCTGACGCCGAGGAACCAGGATAGTACGGTGACGGTGAGGATGCCGATCAGAATGGAGCCCTTGACCCGCAGCGCATCGAGCACGGCGATGATGAAGAAGCCGAGGATCGCCAGGAGCGGCCCCGTCGCGGTGAGTTCACCGAGCCCGACGAGCGTTGCGGGATTGGCCACGACGATGCCGGAGCTTTTCAGCGCGATGATGCCGAGGAACAGGCCGATACCGGCGGCGATCGCGCTCCGGAGGGAATGCGGGATGCCGTCGATCAGCCAGCGCCGGATGCCGGTGACGGTCAGGATCACGAAGATCATGCCCGAGATGAACACCGCCCCCAGCGCCTGCTGCCAGGTGAAGCCCAGCGCGGCGACCACGGTGAAGGCGAAGAAGGCATTGAGTCCCATGCCGGGAGCCATGGCGATCGGCCAGTTGGCGACAAGCGCCATGATGGCCGAGCCGAGGGCGGCGGCCAGACAGGTCGCGACGAAGACCGCGTCGCGATCCATCCCGGTCGATGACAGGATATCCGGGTTGACGAAGATGATATAGGACATCGTGAGGAACGTCGTCAGGCCGGCCACCAGTTCGGTGCGGACGGACGTGCGGTGCTCACTGAGCTTGAAAAGCCGTTCAAACATGTTTTCTCCCCCCAATGGCGTACGCCAGGGGGCGCCGCCTTGCATTGACAGCCGGCCGGGCATCTCCTCCGTCCGTTCGGCCCGCAGGCGGCCGCTTCGCCGGGGAAGCCTGCCGTCCGCAAGTCCGGCATAGTGCTTTTTGTCACGCTTTTGCGCCAGACGGCAATTGCCGTGAATTTCGACGAAAGTCTTTCAGGAAATGCGCGCCGTCGCGATCGCCGGCCCCGTGCCTATTCGCAGACGTCGACCCACTGCGCCGAAACGAGTTCGGCCATGCGAAGCGGGGCGATGCGCACCGCCGCATTGGTCGCGCCTGCCGCCGGCACCACCTCGGTGAAGGGCCGCAGCGATTCGTCGCAATAGACGGCAAGTGCGGACGGCAGGCCGAAGGGGCAGACGCCGCCCGGCGGATGGCTGGTCGCGGCGATCACCGTATCGGCGTCCAGCATGCGCGGCTTGCCGCCGAAACGGTCCTTGAACTTGCGGTTGCTGAGCCTCGCGGTTCCGCTGGTCACGAGCAGCAGGACGTCTTCGCCGACCCTGAGGCAGATGGTCTTGGCGATCTGTTCGGGCGCAACCGAATGGGCGGCAGCCGCCAGTGCGACGGTGGCGGAGCTTTCCTCCGTGATCAGAACCGGGATATCGGGAGCATGCTGCTGGAAAAAGGCGCGGACGGATTCAAGGGACATGGATATCGGAAGCTTGCAAGGGTTCGGCGGCTGGAACGTCTGGTGGTCACGGATAAGGGCCGATTCGGCCGGCCGTCATGAAAGCACAAAAACGGCGCCCGCGCCGCCATCATTTACGCCCATGCGCCACCAGAACCCGTCTCACAGGACGCATAATCCCGCCGGGGACTGTGATCGACTATGAAAAAGGGATGAAAAGCGAACGCAATCAATACGTTCCGAATGGAATGGTGCCAGAAGAGGACTCGAAAAATCGACCTATCTGTTTGAATTTATAGAGTTTGGATGAGTTTGATTTTGTCCGGAACCAACAAAAATACCAACAAATCAAAATCCCTGTCGCCCTCGCTTGCCTTGCTGCCCATCTTTTCGGGTTATCCCCAATAAAGTCAGGCACCCTTGCGGATTGCGGCATCGATCCGGCTGAATTCCTTGCCTTCGATCATAGCGAAGATGCAAGAGCCGCCGGAACGTTCTGCCCACAACTCGCCGACAAGCCGCTTCTCCTTCGAGTCGTCATTGGTGAAGTAGGGAGCACCTTTGTATTCTATCACCAGAACGCGCCCATCGGAAAGCAGCGCGACGAAATCAGGATAAAACTTATCCGTTGCCGTCTGAAGCCAGAACGAATTCGGCTGTTGAGACGTATTCCGCACCCATGCCTTCACTTCCGGCATGCGCTCCAGATAGACCGCGCATTCGTGCTCTTCGCCGGTCGGCTCCAGATCGCCGATCACGCGGAACAGATGCTTCTTGAAATCCGTCCGCCCCTTGTAGGGTTCGCGATAGGCATAGCGGCTTTCCTCGAAGACAAGCTCCAGCTCGGCGCTAGTCTTGAAGTCCAGCCCACCTTGCGGAATGAGCGCCTGTTGAAAGGCTTGGGTTTCGCGGCCGTCGCGGTGCTTGGCGATCACCTTCACCAGTGCTTCAACAAGCCGGAACTTCGCCCGCGCCAAGGCTTCGAGCGACATGCCGGTTTGTGCGGAAATCAGGTCCAGCGCCTTGGCAATGAAGAGCGTCGAGGAAATGCGGGTAATGTCGCGTCGGGCCGTGAAGGGAAGCCGCCGGTCAAGCCAGTTCACCAGCGCGTTCTTTGTCCAGCCGCGTTCCTGAAGGTTGTCCGGTCCTGCAATCTTTCATTGGTTCGCTGACAGCTTTGTAAAGACGCGGTTCAGCCCTGTCACGCCTTCTTGTGCCCCCGTCGCCTCACAAGTCAGCCAGTTGTTGGACTTTGTTGCCCGAATGAGCGGCCGGCCCTTTTCTTTCGATGCGGGACATGTCTGCGTGCCGCCGGCATCAAGCTGAACCGTGCGCAGACGGCGCGTCTAGGCTGTCAGTCGCCTACTCGCAATCGGAGCAGAGTCGATGAATTGCATAGCCAGGAGGATCGGTTAAGTTGCTGCCACTTAAGTTTGGGGGGGAGATGAATAACAGATCGATATTGAGCGCCGCAGCTTTTGTGATAGTCGTCTGGTTCGCTTGGATCGGCCAGGAATTTATCTTCCGTTGGTTTGATGTCCCTTGGAAAGTCGAACTGCTTGGTCAACTCGGCGACACCTTTGGGGCCTTGAACGCCTTGTTCTCTGCGCTCGCTTTCGTCGGGGTGTTAGCCACCCTGATACAACAACGTGAAGAGCTTTCTCGCCAACAAACCCAGATAGCAACGGCTGAAAAAAACCAGCACCGGCAACGGTTCGAAGACAACTTCTTTCAGCTCTTGGCTGTAATCCGAGAGAACAGGCAGGACGTCAGATTTAGGAATTCTTCAGAATACCTTGCGTCTAAATCGCGAACTAGCTCCACCACCAAAGAGGGGCACGCTGCCTTCCAAGCGGCATACCGCGAGATGCGCTTTTGGGTGGGCCAAGAGACGACAAATGGACGGCAGCTAGACCGGGTTGAACTTGCAGCACTTTATGCACAGAAAGTCCATGTCAGGTATGAAAGCACCTTAGGTGCCTACTTTCGACTGGTTTACGAGATTCTCGATAGGGTTGAACGCGACCAGCATTTAAGCGATGACGAAAAGAACGAGTTCGGCAATCTCGTGCGTGGCCAAATGACCAGCTTTGAAGCCATTATCGCCGGCTGCAACGCACTCAATGATTTCGCCAAGGACTTCAGGCGGCTAATCATTCGCTTCCGCCTACTAAAATATGCGAGGACGGGCGATGTCTACACCGAGCTAACCAAACACTATCCAGCAGAAGCTTTTCAGGGCCGCAGCACAAATCGTCCACCATCCCCAGATGTCGACCTCCTTGATGAGGGTTTGGATCATGACCACTAAAGCAAGACCGCTGCCTTCGGCGGCATCTTCAAATCAACATGGCGCTACTGGTCAAACAGGTTCACCGTGAACGGTTACGCCTTCCTTCGCTCTCTATCTAAGATTGCGGCGAGTGCAGCCAACGAATCATGGGAAAAACTGTCTTCTTCGCCCGGCTGTTCGCGCAGTTGACCGATGATCTCCGCCTGCCGATTGGTTGCCACCGTGCCATAACTGGTAAACGTCGTCAGCACCTGCTCATGGCCAAGATTCTGGCTCCAGGCCTTGAAATCTTCCGGCGTGCGGCAGCGCTGTTCGCCCAGCATGGCGAGTGTGTTCCGCAAGCTGTGCGGATTGGCATAGGGCAGGCCCGCCGCCTCGAAGGCGCTTTTGAAAATGCGCCGGATGGCGGATGCGTTCTTCCAGTGATCGCGCGAAAGCCCGACGGCACCGAACAGGCCGGCATTGGTGAGCCCAACCTTGGTTGTCGGAAACAGCGGATCATCCGGGCCGAACCATAGCTTCCCTTTCAGATGGTCGATCCAATGGCCAAGCACCGCTTCGACGTCTTCGCCCACGGGGAAGAAGAAGGTCTTGAAGGTCTTGCGGCCCTTGGTCCTCACGTCGCGCGCATCCTGAAACACACTTTTTGCGGCAAGATCCACATGCTTCAGCCTGAGGGACGCCACCGCATTGTCGCGCGCGCCGGTCAGAAGCGTAAAAGCAACAATCGCCCTGTCGCGCTTCTCCACGTCGCTGCCATCAGGCATGGCGAAGATCACACGCCGGACCTGTTCCACCGTCGGCACCTTCTTGTCGCGCCGCGCCGTGGCAATGCGGCTGTCATTGGCGCTTGGATTGAAATAGTCCGCATCGGCATAGGAAATCCGCGACCTGTAGCCCGGTTGGCCGGCAAGCCAGAAGACGAAGGCCTTCAGCGCCATTAGCCGCGAATGAATCGTCGCCTTGGAAAGCGGCCTGCCGGTTTTGGCGTTGCGCTGCTTGGCCAGGTACGCCTTGAAGCCCTTCGCTTGCTCGATGTGGAAGCCCGCGAAATCCCGATAGTTCGACCATTGCTCGAAACCCGCGATCGATGCCGCGACAAGGTCCACGCTGCTCATGTCCATCCTCTTCGCTTCCTTCAGGTAATCGAAATAGCGGCGTTTGATCCGCTCGTTTTTCGGGTGGTGCTTTTTCATGGCTTTGCGTCCTTCTCGAAGTGATCATTGCAACGGGAATTGCCCATCTCGTTTAGGCGTGGATCACCTTGGGGAAATGAAACCGCTGCTTGGCGCTCCAGAAGAGCCAGCTTCGAGGCGCTGAAGTTCTTGTGCATGATCGTCCCGCAATCCTCACAGATCGCGCTAAGCTGTCCGCTGAGGGCCGTGCGCGGCGTGTAGTCGATCAGTCCACCGGCAGCGGCTTTCGGTTGGCGGCAACGGAAACAGTAGAATTCCTGCAGCCCGCATCGCTGTTTCAGCTTGTCCCGCTTGTCGAGGAAGGCGCGCAAATCGCCGCCCAGGATCAGGAAGGGCCGTTGGTCGGTAAGGTGCGGCAATCCCGCCTTCAGCCATCGCCGCACGCTGCCCTTCGCCACGCCAAGGATAAGGGCCGCTTCTTCGGTCGTGTAGCTGTAGTGCTGCTTGATCGCCCGCCGGTTCGGGCGACGTCCGGCCATTCACCGGCCTCCGCTATCGATCAGCGAGCGAATGTCCTCCACCCGCCACGCGGTGATGCGCGGGCCAAGCTTGACCGGCTTCGGAAACCGCCCGTCCTTGATGCCGGCCCACCATGTAGACTTGCTGACAGGGATCGGCCCGGTCGGCGCAATGATCGCGGAAAGCCGGACGAAGCCGGTCAAGGGGAAATGGGTGTTGTTCGGCATGGTGCCACCTCGTCTCGGTTGAACTGAGATGGTTCTAAGTCGGCCGATAAGGACCTTGGCCGAATTCGGTTTACGCCAAACCGAATTCGGTTTCGGGACGCGCTATTCGGGCAGTTCGCCGGGTAGTAGGGCTTTGGCTTCGTTCAGGTATTTTCGGATGGTGTCGGCATCTAGGGAAATGCCGCGAGTGGTGAGATCGGTTTCAATGTCCGCTGTCGCGCTATTTCGCGCCATTGTTGGATTGAAGCCGTATCCGCCCATGGCCATGCCAATGACAAGCTTCAACAAACTTTCACGTTCGCGCGTTCCCATCTCACGCCTGCCTGAATTGGCTTCGTCTTTCTGGAGACGGTCCAGCGCTTCAGATAGTTCTTTGTTCTTGGCCTTCAGGCTCTCAACCAACGTCTGGTATCCTGCAATCGTGCCATTGGCCTTTGCAGAATATTCTTCTTGAAACTTCGAGTTCTCCTTCATCGCTCGCAGGTATTCCTCCCGCTCTTCAGCAAGGCTCGCGCTCAATTTGGAGAATGCCTCCTGTTGCTGATCGAAAAGGCTTTTCCAGTCAGCAACTTGAATTCCAAGCGCGTCAATTTCGGCGGCAAGTTGGTCAGGGATTTCTAGCCGCATCCGGCGAGCCCATGCGACTGCCACGTTGGGAATGGTCTGCTCCCACAGTTGCCCCATCGTTTTGGCACGGCTGACGATAGTGTTCCGTTGACTGTATTCCGCGACGAATTCGGATTCCAAGTGGAAGCGGCCGATACTTTGCCAGTTTACCTTTCTCGGGTCCCGGCCAAGGGAAAGCGCAACGATCTCTTCGAGCGACCAATAGGACAGCTTTGCCCAGTACTTGAAGTCGGCCGTACTCTCCGGCTGATTATAGAAGCGCTCGTCCTCCAAACGCTTTTTCGACGCGGCGACGATCTCCCCCTCGCGCTTGCGGGCATCGGCAATTCGGGCTTTCAGTTCGGTCGGCGAAAGCTTCTCCAATTCGTCGCGATAGGCTTTGGATTCCTCTTCGGCCGTCTCCCGCTTTTCCTCGAAATCCGGATCATAGTTTTTCCCCACGCTTTCAGAGCGGGCGCCGAACCGCAAGATCGGGTAGCGCTGCAAGATCAGGTAGAGAACAGGGTCAAGCGCCCACAATGGTTCGAGTTTTGGCATTGCCGATTCTGTCCCGCTGCCGATGCGGGATCATAGACGCGGTGGCCACGACAAAAGAAGAGGCAGTTGCCCAATCTTGCTCCTATTCCACCTGTGATTTCATCTTGTGGATTTCCCCAGCCCACCAATCGGCCATCTTCACCCGCTCTTCCCAATAGAGCGCCCGGTGATAGGCCTTGCGAACCTCGTCGGCGCCGACATGCGCCAATTCCGCTTCGATCGCGTCCGGCGACCATTTGCCGCTTTCGTTCAGCATTGTGGATGCGCTGGCCCGGAAGCCGTGGGACGTTGCTTCGTCTTGAGTGAAGCCCATACGACGAAGCGCGCTGTTCATCGTGTTCTCGCTCATGGTGCGGGTGCGCGAGGTGACGGCGGGAAACAACAGCTTCCCGTCACCGGTCAGTGTGCGCAGGTCTTCGAGGATCGCCAAGGCTTGGGCCGGCAACGGCTTGCGGTGCTCGCGGCGCATCTTCATGCGCGAAGCCGGCAGCGTCCAGATCGCCTTTTCGAAATCGATCTCGCTCCATTCCGCTTGGCGAAGCTCGCCGGGGCGGGGATAGAGTAGGGCCATCAATTGCAGCGCCATGCGCGTTTCCGGCATTCCCTCATAGGCCCAGATCGCGCGTAGCAATCCGCCGAACGCCTTCTTGTCGGTGACGGCGGCACGATGCGAGACAACCGGCGCCGTGAGGGCACCCTTTAGGCCGAAGGTCGGGTCGTTGTCCGTGCGGGCCGTGGCAATGGCGTACCGGAATATCTGTCCGATTGTGGATCGCACGCGCCGGGCCGTTTCATAGTTGCCCTTGGCTTCGATCCTTCGCAACGGTACAAGGATCTCGGCGGCCGTGATCTCTGAAACAGGCCGCGAACCAATATCGGACATGGCAAGACCAAGCAGCCATTCCTTCTTGTTCCGGGTCGTGTCGGCCTTGCCCTCTTTCGCAATCTTCACAAGGTACTCGTCCGCCACCGCCTTGAAGGTGACGGCATTGCTGGCTCGTTTGGTGATCCGCTCCAGCTTCGCATGATGCGAAGGGTTGATGCCCTTGGCCAAAAGCGCCTTGGCGTTTTCTCGCAGCCGGCGGGCATCGGCAAGCGTGACGGCCGGATATGAGCCCAGCGCCATCGTCTGTTGTTTGCCGTCGAAACGATAGGACAAGCGCCACAGCTTCGAGCCTTGCGGCGAAAGCAGAACGTGCAGCCCGCCGCCGTCGCTGTGCTTTGTTGGTTTTTCTGTTGGTTTCAGGGCCTTTAGGGCGGTGTCGGTGAGCGCCATGTTGGTATCCTGCCGGAAATTTGTTGGCATCGGGCCAAGCCGCTGTTGGCATTTTCTGCCAAGCACCAACGATGCTACCAACAAAACTTTCGGATGCAACGGGACGTCACTGGACGTTAGACAACAAAAAAGCCCGGAAAACCGGGCTTTTTGCTTTGCTTCTGGACCGTCTGGGACGGTCTGAAACGGGAATTTGGTGCCCAGAAGAGGACTCGAACCTCCACGCCTCGCGGCACAGGTACCTGAAACCTGCGCGTCTACCAATTCCGCCATCTGGGCGACGGAGAGGCATGTACGAGGACGGCCGGCTGCTGTCAACAGGCATTTTGAAGTTTTCGCGACGCCCTGGCGGATTGGTCAGCGCGCCGCCGCCCACTCGCGGATGCGCCGGAGCCCGGCATTCAGAAGCGCTGCTGCGGAGGCGTCGTTTTCGGCTTCCACGTAGCAGCGCATTTCCGGGGCGTTGCCGGAGGGGCGGAAGTGGATGATGCGGCCGTCTTCAAGCGTCACGCGCAGGCCGTCGATATCGCTCGTTTCGAGCGGTGCGCCGAGCGGTGCGAGAAAGGCCGACAGCGCCCCCGCGCCGGAGCGCAGCTCGGCCATCAGCGCAGCACTTGTCTCGACAGGAAAATTCTCCAGCCTGTCGCTTGCCGCGACCGGCAGGCCGAAGCCTGCGGCAATTTCCGAAAGCGGGCGCCTTTCCCCGGCAAGCAGGGAAAGGACCGCAAGAACGGGCAGCAGGCTGTCGCGCGTCGGCAGCGGCGCGAGCACGCCTCCGTTGAGCGAAAAGGCGGTGGCGGTCAGCGTGCCGCCGTTCGCCTCGAAGCCGGCCACGGCGGTTTCGCCGGCCGCGACCGCCTCGTTCATCGCGGCGATCACATAGGGCGAGCCGACCCGGGTGCGCAGAACCCGCGCGCCAAGCGCCGTTTCGAGGCCGGAGTTGGAGGTGACGGGGGTGGCGACGGCGGTCGCGCCGAGGAAACGGCTTGCGATAAGGCCGAGAAGATCGCCGCGAAGCGGCGTGCCGGCCTCGTCGGCGATGAGCGGCCTGTCGCCATCGCCGTCGGCCGAGACGATCGCGTCCAGCCGCTCGGCCTGCGCCCAGCCGGACAGCAGCGCCACGGTTTCGGCAGAGACGGCCTCCGTATCGACGGGAATGAAGGTTTCGGAATGCCCGAGCGGAATAATGTCCGCTCCATAGCGGGAGAGAATGGAGACAAAGAGGTCGCGCGCCACCGTGGAATGCCGGTAGACGCCGATCCTGAGACCCTTGAGGCGGCCGGTGGGTAATAGCGCCAGATTGCGGGCTTCGTAGAGCGAGAGTGTCTCGGTGCTCAGGTCTTCCGGCGTGATGCGGGCAGGGGCGGCCATCCCCGCGCTGCGGATCGCCTCGGCGGCGCGGGTGATGGCGGCCTCGTCGTCCTTGTCGATTTCGCCGTCCGGCCGGTAGAATTTTATGCCGTTGCGGTCGGCCGGAATATGGGAGCCGGTCACCATCAGGCAGGCTGCCCGGCGGGCAAGCCCCATCAGCGCCAGCGCCGGCGTCGGCGGCGTCCCGCAATCGGCGGGATGCAGGCCCTCGGCATGGAGCGCATCCATCGCGATCGCCGCGATCGTCGGGCTGGACTCACGAAAATCCCGCCCGACCAGCACCGTGTCGCCCGGCTTCGCCTGTCCGCTCTCAAGCAGGTGCCGGGCGAAGGCGCGCACATAGAGGGCGCTTGCCGGCCCGGCGAGTTCGCTGGAGAGGCCTCGAAGGCCGCTGGTGCCGAATTTGAGGCTCATAGCGCTTCCTGTTTTTCCCGGCGAACGCCGGTTCACCACCGATCCGACATCAATAAAACAAAAAGCCTGAACGTAATGCAAATCAGGGACGCAACGGGACAACGAGCCCGATATGTCTGAGGAACCGACATGTCCGCAATTCAGAATGTCATTTTCGGCTGTGCAATGACCGTCGCCTCGACCGTCGCGCCGCTCGGCGCATCGCAGGCCGCTCCGTTCCCCATGCCCGACGTCCAGACGGAGGGTAACGGCGCGCTGACGCGGGTCCAGACCTTCTGCTTCGGTTACCATTGCGGCTGGGAGCGCCGCCATTACCGGCCACGGTATTATTATCGCGACCACTACCGCCCGCGACCCTACTATCGTCCGCGCTACGAGCGGCCGCGCTATTACTACGGCGGCGGCAGGGCGCATGTGCGCTGGTGCCTGAACCGCTACCGCACCTATAATCCCGCCACCGACCGCTATCATGCGGGGCGCGGGATCTATCGGGTCTGCTATTCGCCCTATCGCTGAGGCAGGCGACGCCGGCGGCGGGCTCTGTTCCGCTGCCGGTCAGGCGTCGGTTGTGCCGCTGCGGTCGACGTGACCGAGATCGCGCTGCGGATCGATAATGTCGCGGACACGCTGCTTGAGTTCTTTTGCGCCGGGAAAGCCGCCGTCGCGTTTGCGCTCCCATATCAGGGTCTCGCCGACCCGGATCTCGAAACTGCCGCCGGTGCCGGGAATGAGCGCCACCTCCGCGAGGCTGTCGGAAAAGGTCGACAGCAGTTCCTGCGCCATCCAGCCGGCCCGCAGCAGCCAGTTGCACTGGGTGCAGTAGAGAATGGAAACACGAGGCCTTGCATCGGACATGGACGTCTCCTCTTTATTGCGGAGGCCCACGCGGGCCGTTCCCCGGGGAGACGCGTTCCTCACGGAAATGTCAATGCATTTTATCGCCGATTGATCGGCAGGCGCTTGTCCCGGGGCTTCATCCGGTTGAATGTGTGCAATGCAACATCACCAGCAGGAGCCCCGATGACCGAGCCCGCCACCAATCGCCCCCGTCTGATCCTGCCGTCGCTTGGCGGCCTCTATGCGGCGCTGGGGGAAAGCGCGGAAACCCTCCTGCGCCTTGCCGCCGGCCTGCTTCTCGTCAGCCACGGCTACGGCAAGATCCTCAATCCCTTCGGTGCAAGCGGCATGGTCGAAAGCCTGGGTTTTTATCCCGGCGCGCTCTGGTCGCTGCTTCTGGCGATAACCGAGTTCTTTGGCGGCATCCTGATTGCGATCGGCCTTTTCACCCGTCCCGCGGCCTTCGCCGCGACGATCGTTCTGGCGGTCACCGTCTATTTCCACGGCGTGGTTCAGGGTGAAGGCATCGGCGGTGCGGAGAAGTCGATCCTCTGGACGCTGATCCTGTTCTTCTTCGCCATCCGCGGATCCAACGCCCATTCGGTCGATGCCCGGATCGGCCGCCAGTTCTGAGGCAATTTCGGGTCTTACCGGAAATTTTCGAGGCATCTGGCCGGTGGTCGCATCCACCGGCCGACCAGCGCAATCAACGCTTCGCCGTCATAGGGCTTCATGATCACCGGCAGGTCTTCGAGCGTGGCGAGGCCCTGTCCCGCCCGGTCGTTGGCGGTGGTCAGGAGCAGCGGCACGCCGGCTTTTCGCAGGCGGTCGATGCGCGGGGCCGCCTCCGCCGCGTCGAACGGCAGGTCCAGCAGGCAAAGGTCGATCGCCGCCAGCGATGGCGCGTCCCACCGGTCGAACTGATCCGGCTGCAACAGCGTGGTGCGGCAGGCGATTGCCGAGGTGATGAGATATTCCGCATCGAGCGCGACCAGAAATTCCGGCTCGACGATCAGGATATGCGGTGATGACGTCTGCATGTCGTCGTTTCCTTGCGTCGCCGCCCTTCCGGACGGGGGCATGCAATCTGCGTCGCCCCGACGCCGCCGTCATTTAAAAAAGACATAGAGCCTTTCCAGCGAAAGCGTGAAACGGTTTTGCATCCGGAAATGCGGCTGGAACAAAGAGATGGAGCGGTTCTACCGCCTCAGTGAAAACCGGAACCGCTAGAGGCCGGGCGGAACAAGCCGTGGCATGCGACGTTTGCCATCGCGAGGGTCTGGGTCTTGCGAAGGCCGGCGGGCCGAATGGCAGGGGGCGGGAATGGCGAATGGCACGGCGGAACGGCACACGCGCTGGCGTACCCCCTGTTTCAAGTGTCCGTTGCGGAAGCTTGAGGTCTTCCGCGATTTCAGCGCCGAGGAACTGGAATTCGTCTCGCATTTCAAGGCGGGAGAGCTTTCCGTCGCGCGCGGGGCGACCGTCCTCGTGGCGGAGACCCATAGTCCCCATCTCTTCACCCTGCTGTCCGGCTGGGCCTTCCGCTACAAGCTTCTGCCGGACGGGCGGCGGCAAATTCTCAACTACGCGCTGCCCGGCGATCTCATCGGCCTGCAAAGCGGCCTGATGGGGGAAATGGACCATTCCGTCGAGGCGCTGACGCCGCTGACGCTCTGCGTCTTCGAGCGGTCGCGGCTGGAAAGGCTTTTCGAGAGGCACCCCTCCCTCGCCTACGACATCACCTGGATCGCCGCAAACGAGGAGCGCATCCTCGACGAGCATCTGCTGAGCATCGGGCGGCGCTCCGCGCTGGAGCGGGCGGCCTATCTGCTTTCCTTCCTGCACCAGCGGGCGCGCGCCCTCGGGGAGGCCGCGGAGGACGGCCGGCGTTTCATTCCCGTCACGCAGCAGCATGTCGCAGATACGCTCGGCCTTTCGCTTGTCCATACCAACAAGACCCTGCGCCGGCTGGCGCAGCGCAAGCTTGCAAGCTGGAAGGACCGGGGTTGCGAGATCGAGGACGCCGAGGGCCTGCTTGCCCTTTCCGGCTGGGACGGGCTGACACGGCAGCCACGGCCCTTCATCTGACGCTGGCCGGATTTCAGGCGACGTCCCAATAAAGCGGGAACATCGGGTCGAAGACCGTCACCGGTCCCGCCCCCGTATCGCGCCGGGCAGGAAAGGCGACCGGCGTGTCCCGGCGCAGGAGCCGGATCCGCTCCTCGTTCGGCGGCAGGCCGTACCAGGCCGGCCCGTGGAGCGAGGTGAAGGCTTCGAGGCGGTCGAGGGCGCCTTCCTCCTCGAAAACATGGGCCAGGCAGCTCATGGTGTTGATCGACGTATAGATGCCGGCGCAGCCGCAGCCGCATTCCTTGAGCGGATCGGCATGGGGAGCGGAATCGGTTCCGAGGAAGAAACGTGCGTCGCCGGAGGTGGCGGCCTTGCGCAGCGCCAGCCGATGCTCCTCGCGCTTGGCGACCGGCAGGCAATAATAATGCGGACGGATGCCGCCGACGAGGATGGCGTTGCGATTGATGATGAGATGATGGGTGGTGATCGATCCGGCAAGATTGGCCTTGGCCGTGCGGATATAGTCGACGCCGTCCTTCGTCGTGACATGCTCCATAGTGATGCGCAGCTCCGGCAGCCGTTCGCGCAATGGATCGAGCACCGTTTCGATGAAGACGGCCTCGCGGTCGAAGATGTCGATCTCGGGCGTCGTCACCTCGCCGTGCACGCAGAGCGTCAGGCCGATCTTTGCCATTCGTTCCAGTACGGGCATCACCTTCGCGAGATCGCGCACGCCGCTGTGCGAATTGGTCGTGGCGCCGGCGGGATAGAGCTTGACCGCCCGGATCAGCCCGCTGCGGTGGCCCGCCTCCACGTCGTCGGGATCCGTGTGCTCGGTGAGATAGAGCGTCATCAGCGGTTCGAAGCGGTCGCCTTGCGGAAGGGCGTCGAGAATGCGCTGGCGATAGCCGGCCGCATCGTCCGTGGTCACCACCGGCGGCACCAGGTTCGGCATGATGATGGCGCGGGCGAAATGCCGGCTGGTGTCGCCGATCACGCCGGCCAGCATCGCGCCGTCGCGCAGGTGCAGGTGCCAGTCGTCGGGGCGGCGGATCGAAAGTTCGGTAAGGGTCGTATCGCGCATCTGGTCGTCTCCCGCTTCTGCCGGCTGCGATAGCACCGTCAGGCCCGCGCGACAATCGCCGGATCGCTCTTGAACGGAACGGCCGCCCGTGATTGTCTCCGGCCGGTTCGAGCGGAAAGGATGCCTCATGCGCGTGCTGGTGGTGGAAAACGACAGAGTGACGGAACTCGGCCGGATCGGCGCGGCGCTTTGCGAGGCGGGGGCGACGCTCGACATCTGCCGGCCGCATGCCGGCGAGCCGATCCCCGGCGACGATCGCGCCCATGACGCGATCATTGTCATGGGCGGCCCGCAGAATGCGCTCGACGACGAGCGCCACCCCTATCTTCCGGCGCTGAGCCGGCTGATGCGCCGGTTCGGCGAAGAGGACAAGTCGGTGCTCGGCGTCTGTCTCGGCAGCCAGCTTCTGGCCCGCGCCTATGGGGCGGAAAACCATATCGGCGTGGCGACCGAATTCGGCTGGTGCGACGTGTCGCTGACGGCCGAAGGCCGGGCCGATCCGGTCCTGTCGGCTGCCGCCGACCGCTTCGCGATCTTTCAGTGGCACAGCGATACTTTCGCTTTGCCGGAGGGCGCGGTGCGGCTTGCCGAAAGCGGCGTGGCCGCAAACCAGGCCTTCCGTATCGGACGTGCGGTCTATGGCACGCAGTTCCATTTCGAGGCCGACCGCGCGGTGGTCGACCTGTGGGTCCGGAATTTCCCCGAAACGGTCGAGGCGCTGTCGCCCGGCTGGCTGGAGCGGCGCGCGGGGCTGGCGACCGAATATGGACCGGCCTCCGAAGCGACGGGCCTTGCGCTCGCCCGCGCCTGGATGACGACCGTTCAGGTCCGTTCCTGAAACGGCGCGCGCAAGTGATCGCCTTTTCACCGGCAGCGGTCTAGGCGCGCGCGTCTTTTTGGGTATATGCTGGCCGGCAGAGTGAAGATGAAGCCTTGAAACATCATCCCGCCAGTCCTGGAACGCCGTTTTCGGCCTTTGCGGCAGCGCCCGCAGCGGCACGCTGCTCCTGCGGGACCCTTCGCTCCTCTCCCTTCTTCATCGGCCGGTCAGCCGCCCCGCGCTTGTGGTTGCATGGTGCCGCCAAGACGAGGATTTCCGATGGCCGGACCGATTGAGCAATTCGAGATCAAGCCCATTGTCCCCCTGGAAATGGGAGGGATCGACCTCAGCTTCACCAATGCGTCCGCCTATATGGTGCTGACCGTCGGGGTGGCGGGGGCCTTCCTGCTGCTGGCGACGGGCCGGCGGGGACTGGTGCCCGGCCGCTGGCAATCCGCCGCCGAAATGGTCACGGAATTCGTGGCGACGACGCTGCGCTCGAATGCGGGTGAAAAGGGGATGCGCTTCTTCCCGCTCGTCTTCTCGCTGTTCATGTTCATCCTCACCGCCAATCTGGTCGGCATGTTTCCCTATGCCTTCACGGTGACGAGCCAGCTGATCGTCACCTTCGGACTGGCGATGCTGGTTTTCGCCACCGTGACCCTTTACGGCCTCGCCCGGCATGGCTTCGGCTTCCTGAGGCTTTTCGTGCCCGAGGGCGTGCCGCTCATCCTGACGCCGATCATCGTGCCGATCGAGACGATCTCCTATCTGTCCCGGCCGGTCAGCCATTCCGTCCGTCTCTTCGCGGTCATGCTGGCGGGCCATATCACGATCAAGGTGTTTGCCGGCTTCGTCGTGTCGATGGGCGGCTTCGGCGCGCTCGGAATGCTGGGCGCGGTGCTGCCCTTCGCCATGACGGTGGCGCTGACGGCGCTGGAATTCCTGATGGCGGCCATTCAGGCCTATGTCTTCACCATGCTGACCTGCATGTATCTCAACGACGCGCTGCATCCGCACCACTGAGGCGCGTTGCTTCGAAACTGGCGCGCAAGGATGCGGCTTGGCCGGCCTATTCGTCGCCCATCTTGAGTGCTGCGATGAAGGCTTCCTGCGGGATTTCCACCTTGCCGAACTGGCGCATGCGCTTCTTGCCTTCCTTCTGCTTTTCCAGAAGCTTGCGCTTGCGGGTGGCGTCGCCGCCGTAGCATTTGGCCGTCACGTCCTTGCGCAGCGCCCGCACGGTCTCGCGGGCGATGACCTTGCCGCCGATGGCCGCCTGGATCGGGATCTGGAACATATGCGGCGGGATCAGTTCCTTCAGCTTCTCGCACATGGTGCGGCCGCGCCGGTCGGCTGCGGAACGGTGAACGAGCATGGAAAGCGCGTCGACCGGCTCGCCGTTGACGAGGATCGACAGCTTGACGAGGTCGCTCTCGCGATAATCCGCCAGATTGTAGTCGAAGGACGCATAGCCCTTGGAGATCGACTTCAGCCGGTCGTAGAAGTCGAAGACCACCTCGTTGAGCGGCAGTTCGTAGGTCAGCATCGCGCGGCTGCCGACATAGGTGAGTTCCGTCTGGATGCCGCGCCGGTCCTGGCAAAGCTTCAGGATGCCGCCGAGATATTCGTCCGGCGTCATGATCGTCGCCTTGATCCAGGGCTCGCGGAATTCGGAAATCTTCACGATGTCCGGCATGTCGGCCGGGTTGTGCAGTTCCTTCTCGGTGCCGTCGGTCATGGTGAGCTGGTAGACGACGGAAGGCGCCGTGGCGATCAGGTCGAGGTCGAATTCGCGCGAAAGGCGCTCCTGGATGATCTCGAGATGCAGAAGGCCGAGGAAGCCGCAGCGGAAGCCGAAGCCGAGGGCCGCCGAGCTTTCCATCTCGAAGGAGAAGGAGGCGTCGTTGAGGCGCAGCTTGCCCATGGCCGAGCGCAATTCCTCGAAATCGGCGGCATCGACCGGGAAGAGACCGCAGAACACCACCGGCTGGGCCGGCTTGAAGCCCGGCAGGGCCTTGTCCGTCGGACGCCTGTCGTCGGTGATCGTATCGCCGACGCGCGTATCGGCGACCTCCTTGATGGACGCGGTGATGAAGCCGATCTCGCCGGGGCCGAGCGAATCCATGGCGACCATCTTCGGCGTCAGCACGCCGACGCGCTCGACGGAATATTTCGCACCCGTTCCCATCATGCGGATGGACTGGCCCTTGTTGAGCCGGCCCTCGATGACGCGCACGAGCACCATGACGCCGAGATAGGTATCGTACCAGCTGTCGACGAGCAGCGCCTTCAAGGGCGCTTTCTCGCCGCCTTCGCTCTTCGGTGCCGGCAGACGCTCGACGATGGCTTCCAGCACGTCCGGGATGCCGAGGCCGGTCTTGGCCGAAATGAGCACGGCATCCGAGGCGTCGATGCCGATCACCTCTTCGATCTGTTCCTTGATGCGGTCGGGTTCGGCGGCCGGAAGGTCGATCTTGTTGAGCACGGTGACGAGTTCGTGGTCGTTGTCGATCGCCTGATAGACGTTGGCGAGCGTCTGGGCCTCCACGCCCTGGCTGGCGTCGACGACGAGCAGCGAGCCCTCGCAGGCCGACAGCGACCGCGAGACTTCATAGGCGAAGTCGACGTGACCGGGCGTGTCGATGAGGTTCAGCACATAGGTCTCGCCGTTCTGCGCCTTGTAATGCAGGCGCACGGTCTGGGCCTTGATGGTGATGCCGCGCTCGCGCTCGATCTCCATATTGTCGAGGACCTGCGCGCTCATTTCGCGTTCGGCAAGGCCGCCGCAGGCCTGGATCAGCCGATCGGCAAGTGTCGACTTGCCGTGGTCGATATGCGCGACAATCGAGAAATTGCGGATGTGATCGAGGGGCGTCGAAGAATTGGTGCTCATGCGCGCCATATAGCAGCGGGCAACACGCAGGCAAAGCGGTAAATGAACGCTTCGTTCACCATCCCGTTCACGGTTCCCGAGGCGGTTCGCCTTCCACGAGCGCGCCGGCGTTCGGCACCTGGGCGCTCCTGAGCTCGAAGTTCTCGCGTTCTTCGGGCGGCACCGTCTCGCGGCGGCGCAGCCGCGTGGCGACGAACACTCCATAGGTGAGCGCGACGGCGATCACCGCATAGATGAAGGTGTGATCGCCGAGGACCGGCGTCAGCGCCGTCACCCCGAGCGGCACCAGCGTCGCGGAGACCGACCAGGCCACGAGCATGGTGGAGGCGAGCGGCACGAAATCCTCCGGATCCGTCCGGTCGTTGGCATGGGCGTTGGCGATGGAATAGACCGATTCCGTAGCACCCGCCCAGATCGCATAGACGAAGATCAGCAGCAGGAAAGCCTGGAACGTGACGAAGAGGGCGGCGACCGCCGCGCCTGCGATGAGCAGGCAGGTGGCGATCAGGACGATGCGCCGGTCGATGCGGTCGGACAGCAGGCCGAGCGGGTACTGCACGAAGAGCAGGCCGAACTGCATGGAAAACATCAGCAGCGCCACATCCGACTGGCTCACCTTCTGGCTTGTCGCGAAGATCGGCGTGAACCCCTGCACCACCATGGAAAGGCCTCCGGCGGCGAGAATGCCGGCAAGCGCCACCGGAGAATTGCGCCAGGCCATGGCGAAGTCGAGGCTGACGCGGGCGGGCGGCGGCGGCGTCGGCAGGCGGGTCAGGCCGATCGGCAGCAGCGCCAGCGTCGTCGACAGGATGGTGATGAGCGGCGCCAGATTGCCCTCCGCAGGCAATTGCCCGAACAGCCAGGCTCCGACGCCGAGCCCGAGCAGATAGGTCATGTAGAAGAACGACATGGCCTTGCCGCGCCAGCGGTTGTCGCTGGCGTGGTTGATCCAGCTCTGGGCGATGATGAAATTGGCGTTTCCAGCCGCGCCGTAGATGCCGCGCGCCAGCACCCAGACGAGCGGATTGAGACCGAGGGCGACCAGCACCGCGGCGAGGATCACCAGCGCGAGAGAGCAGGAGAAGGCGCGGGCGTGTCCGACCCGCCGGATGACCGGTCCGGCGATGATGCAGCCGATCAGCCCGCCGAAGGCAATCGCCGTCACCGCGGCGCCCGAGGACCAGTCCGGTGCGCCGGAAAGCGTCAGGACATAGGGCACATAGGCGAGCATGATGCCGTTGCCGATCGCCACGAAGGTCATGGAGACGACGATGGCGGTAATGGAAAAGAGCGAAGAAGCCCGCACCGCCGGTCCCGTCATCTATTTCTCCCCGTTTCGATTCGACGTCGCCACCATAGCGGGAGGGGGCGTGGCGCATTGTCGCCGCAGCGCCATGGCAAAAATAATTTTCCCTCCTTCATCTGGCCCCGGTGCGGCTGCGCCGGCGCGCCCGGCGGTTGCCTTGCGGCAAAAATGCACTAACGTCGCGCCGGGAGAATTCGAGGAAGGGAGCCTTTCGTGCGCGTCATATTTTCCGAGGATCACAAGCTCAGGAATGCCCGGACCGAACTGTTCGGGGGCGAACTGGTGCCGCCCTTCGAAGCCCCGTTCCGGGCGGAGTGGATCCTGGCGGCGGTGAAGGAGGCGGGGTTCACCGACGTGTCCGCGCCGCAGGCGCACGGGCTTGAAACCGCGCTCAAGGTGCATGACGCCGGCTATCTCGCCTTTCTCGAAACGGCCTGGGAACGCTGGGTGGCCGCCGGCTACAAGGGGGAGGCCATCGCCACCTCGTTTCCCGTTCGCCGCACCTCGCCGCGCATCCCGACCGATATCGAGGGCGTGCTCGGCTACTATTGCAACGCCTCCGAAACGGCGATCTCGCCGGGCACCTGGGAGGCGGCCGTCTCGTCCATGCGCTCTGCCGTCACCGCCGCCGATATCGTGGCGGAAGGCGCGGCGTCCGTCTTCGCCCTTTGCCGCCCGCCGGGCCATCATGCCGGCATCGACAGTTTCGGCGGCTATTGCTTCATCAACAATGCCGCCGTCGCCGCCCAGCGCCTGCTCGACAAGGGAGCGGGCAGGGTGGCGATCCTCGATGTCGATTTCCATCACGGCAACGGCACCCAGGACATCTTCTACGAGCGCGCGGACGTCTTCTTCGCCTCGCTGCACGGCGATCCCGCCGATGCCTTCCCGCATTTCCTCGGCTATGCGGAGGAGACCGGCAAGGGGCCGGGCGAGGGCATGACGCGCAACTATCCGATGCCGCCCGGCACGCCCTATGCCGTCTGGGGCGAGGCGCTGGCCGACGCGTTGAAGCGGATCGCCGCCTTCGGCGCGGAGGCGATCGTCGTCTCGCTGGGGGTCGACACGTTCGAAAAGGATCCGATCTCCTTCTTCAAGCTGGCCACGCCGGATTTCCTCGCCATGGGGCGGGCGATCGCCGGAAGCGGCGTTCCGGTGGTGGTCTGCATGGAGGGCGGTTACGGCGTTGAGGAGATCGGCCTCAATGTCGCCAATGTGCTGCGGGGCATCGAGGGCTGACGCCGGTCGCCCCGACTATGGATTTTTCACCATGTGCGCTCCTGCGGGACGCGCAGGCAGGATGGCGGGCCCGGTCGATCCCGGGCCGCAGGGAGATGGGATGGCCGATCAGCAGGCGATAGTGGAAAAGGGCGGCAGATTGCCGGGGGCCGGCAATGCGGGGCTCATGTCCGGCGTCGCGCTCTGCTTTCTTTCCATGGCGAGCATCCAGTTCGGCGCGGCCTTTTCCGCGGTCGCGATCATGGATTACGGCGCTTTCGCCACCACCTTCCTCCGGCTGGCGCTGGCCGCCGCAATCCTGACGGCCATCGTGCGGCCGCCGCTGCGCCGGTACAATCGGGCGCAATGGCTGAGCGCGCTGGCGCTCGGCGTCACCATCGCCGGCATGACGCTCAGCTTTTTCACCGCCATCGAGCGTATTCCGCTCGGGCTTGCCGTCGCCATCGAATTTCTCGGCCCGCTGGCGGTGGCGACCGTGACGCTCGGCGGCGGATGGCGCCTTCTCTGGCCGGCGGCGGCGCTTGCCGGTGTCGGGCTCCTGTCGCGGGACGGCCAGGGCTGGATCGGCGATCCCGCCGGCATGTTCTTCGCCTTCGTCGCGGCCGTCGGCTGGGGCGCCTATATCGTGCTCGTGAAGCGTTCCGGTCGTCTTTTTACCGGGCTGGAAGGATTGACGATGTCGCTGCTCGTGGCGACCGCCGCCGCTGCGCCCTTCGGGCTGTGGCAGGCGGGCGCGGCGATGAATCCGGAGGGGCTCACGCGTATGCTGGGCCTTGCCGTCATGGTGCCGCTCCTGCCCTATGCGCTGGAGATGACGGCGTTGCGCCGCATGCCGCTCGCCGCCTTCGGCATCCTGATGAGCCTGGAACCGGCGCTCGGCGCGATGGCGGGGTTCCTCGTCCTGGAGCAGTCGCTGACGGCGTTCCAGATGCTGGGAACGGCGCTGGTGGTGGCCGCAAGCGTCGGCGTGACCTCCGCCGGTGCGCGTGAAAAATAGGGTTTTCCCGGCTCTTTCCTGTTTCCGCCGCAATCGCTAGGTTGAAGCAGAATCATCCGGAACTGTTTGGGGACCCCTTGATGTACAAGAAATGCGCGATTGTCGCGACGGCCGCGATCTTTCTCTCCGCCTGCACGACGACCGACCCGTATACGGGCGAACAGAAGATGTCGAACACCTCCGGCGGCGCGCTGATCGGCGCGGGCCTCGGGGCCGCGTCCGGCCTGCTGATCGGCAAGAACCCGGTCCAGCGGCGCAATGCCGCGCTGATCGGCGCGGGTATCGGCGCGCTGGCGGGCGGCGCCGTCGGCAACTATATGGACACCCAGGAAGCCGAACTGCGCGCCCAGCTCGAGGGTTCCGGCGTCTCGGTCACCCGCGCGGGAGACCGCATCATCCTCAACATGCCGTCGAACATCACCTTCGCGACCGATCAGGACCAGGTCATTCCGGCCTTCTATCGCACGCTCGATTCGGTGGCCATCGTGTTGCGCAAATTCGACAAGACGCTGATCGACGTCGACGGCCACACCGACTCGACCGGCAGCGCCCAGTACAACCTCGCCCTGTCGGAACGCCGCGCCGTCTCCGTCGCCAATTATCTGGCCTCGGCCGGCATCGACACCCGCCGCATGTCGGCGATCGGCTACGGTCTGGATCGGCCGGTCGCCTCCAACGCCACGGAAGCCGGCCGGGCCGAAAACCGTCGCGTCGAGATTTCCATCTCGCCGCTCAAGGGCTGATCCGCTCTTTCGCAAAGACGTGAAGGGCCTTACGGCCCCTCACGGTCCGCCCATTCCAGCCGCTTGTAGTCGAAGCCGTATTTCAGTGTCGGCTTGACGATCTCGAAATAGGGCGAGAGGTCGAAATCGCGCGGCGTATAGAGCGAATGATGGCGGATATGCAGGATTTCCTCGCGTGAATAGGGCGAGGAAGCCGCCGTCTCGCCGGGCGCGCGCTCGACCTGCGGCAGGATCGGATAGCGGATCTGCTCGAAGGCTTCGGCGATCAGCGTCGAACATATCGCGCGGGTCGGATCGCCGGAACCGAAGGCGATCATCCGCCGCCGCCAGCGCACCGGGATCGGCGGCGTCGGCAGGAAATAACGCAGCATGTCGAGAATGTTCTTCGTATCGTATTTCAGGCCGAGCCTTGAAACCATGAAGGCGATTACCGCATCGCGATCGTCCGGCGTCAGTCCCACCGGCCGGCAGATGCGGGTATTGTAGGTGCGGTATTTCGACAGCGGCACCGCAACGCACCCCTCTCCCAGATTGACCTCGATGAGCTGCGGCCGGTCGGTTGCCGGCCGTGTCGCCTGGTCGAGGGTCAGCGGTATCTCGTCGCCGACGAAGAGGGCCGCGTGCGACCATGTCGACTGGGTGAGATATTTGATCGCCGCCGATACCTTCTGATTACCTTCGATAAGCAGGACGTCGCCGGGCCGGAGCGTGCGCGCCAGCGTTTCCGGATCGGAAGGCGTATAGGGCTCATAGCCGGATGTCTGCTGCTGCAACCGGGTGGCGACCATCCGGCCGATCCGGTCGAGATAGGTGTCGGCGCTGGCGGGAAGCGGTCGGAGAGGGGATGTCACGAAGGGTATCCGTCAGGGCGCTGCATCGGCTTCATGCCCGCATCTTTGCCATGGCGGCGGGCCGGTGTCGAGCTTGACCGGGCGATGCTAGTGCCTATATTTAGAATTATTCTAAACTAGAAAGGCCGTCGATGCTCTCCCGCTTCTTCCGTTCCGCCAAACGCAGCCTGGAGTCGCTCAGCGAACAGGAAATCCTGGCGCTCGCCATTTCCTCCGAGGAGGATGACGCGCGCATCTATCTCGCCTATGCCGACATGCTGCGGGGGAGCTATCCCCATTCGGCGCGTGTCTTCGAGGAAATGGCGGAGGAGGAGAACCATCACCGCCGGCAGCTGATCGACCGGCATATGGCCCGTTTCGGCAGCCGCATTCCGCTGATCCGCCGCGAGTTCGTGCGCGATTTTCCGGAGCGCAAGCCGGATTGGCTTGTCGCCAACATGCCGCTGGACAGGATCCGCGAGCAGACCGAGGCGATGGAGGCGTCGGCCCATCGTTTCTATCTGGAGGCGGCGGCGCGCACGCAGGATGCGGCGACGCGCAAGCTGCTCGGGGATCTGGCCCTGGCGGAAAAATCCCACGAATCGCTGGCGCGCCGTCTGGGCGAGACGCTGGTGCCGGCCGATGCGAAGGATGAGGAAGACATGACCGCGCGGCGGCAGTTCCTGCTCACCTATGTGCAGCCGGGGCTTGCCGGCCTGATGGACGGATCGGTCTCGACGCTTGCGCCGATCTTCGCGGCCGCCTTCGCCACGCAGGACACCTGGCAGACCTTTCTCGTCGGCCTGTCGGCGTCGGTCGGCGCCGGCATCTCCATGGGCTTCACCGAGGCCGCCCACGATGACGGCAAGCTTTCTGGTCGCGGTTCGCCGCTGCGCCGCGGGCTTTCCTCCGGCATCATGACGACCATCGGCGGGCTCGGCCACACGCTGCCCTATCTCATTCCGGATTTCATGCTGGCGACGATCATCGCCATCGCCGTCGTTTTCGTCGAGCTCTGGGCGATCGCCTTCATCCAGAACCGCTACATGGACACGCCCTTCTTCCGGGCGGCGATGCAGGTCGTGCTCGGCGGCGGCCTGGTGCTGGCCGCCGGCATCGTGATCGGCAATGCCTGACGGGCGATCCGGCGCGGGCCGCGGTCAGGCGGCGGCGCGCAGCAGCGATAGCCGGCCGTCGGCCTCCACATGGACCTCGACGTTCTCGTAGCCGTCGAGTGTCGGGTGGGTGGTTTCGATTGGGTGGGTATGGGTGGCGATGATGACCGCGACGCTTGCGCCGGCGCTTTCACCGGCGCGAACGCCCGCCGGCACGTCCTCGAAGACGACGCAGTCGGCCGCTTCCACGCCGAGCCGTCTTGCCCCCAGCAGGTAGCCGTCGGGGGCGGGCTTGCCGGCCTCGACGTCCTCTGCCGTCACGATGACGGCGGGCACCGGCAGGCCGGCGGCGGCCAACCGGCGGCGCGCCAGCGCGATGGGCGCCGAGGTGACGATGCCCCAGCGATCCGCCGGCAGCGATGCGAGGAAGCGGGCAGCGCCGGAAATCGGCACGATCCCGTCCACGTCCTCGATCTCGCGCCGCTCGATTTCCTTTGCCTCGGCCTCGGCATCGACGCCCGGCAGGGCCAGCCTGCGGATGGTGTCGATGCCGCGCACGCCGTGCATGGTCGGCAGGAAGGCGGCGACGTCGAGCCCGTGGCTGAGCGCCCAGGCGCTCCACACGCGCTCGGTGGCGGGGATCGAGTTGATGAGGGTGCCGTCCATGTCGAACAGGAAGGCGGAAAAACTCTTTTCGAAAAGGCGCGTGCGGGAGAGCAAAACGAGGATCCTTGCAGTCTCGGGGAGGTTCGCCCTGACCTACAGCAAAACACCGTGAAAGGGAAATTGCGTGCGCCTCGCCGTCATTGCCCTCTTTTGCTTTCCCGGCCGGCGGGCTTGCAATCACGCCGCCTCCGGCATAGCTGTCTTGCCGAACGATCCGGACATGCAATGCCCCAGAAGGTTTTTCTTTCCCGCCTCAAGCTTGCGGATTTCCGCAATTACGCCGGCCTGTCGCTGGCGCTCGACGGGCGGCATGTGGTGCTGACCGGCCAGAACGGCGCGGGCAAGACCAATCTCATGGAGGCCGTCTCCTTCCTCTCGCCCGGCCGGGGTCTGCGCCGCGCCGCCTATGGCGACATACCGCGCGCCGGCAGCGGCAACGGCTTTTCCGTTTTCGCAACGGTGGAGGGCATGGCGGGCGAGGTCGATATCGGCACGGGAACCGAGGGCGGCGAGGAAGGGCAGGCGCGGCGGCTGCGCATCAACGGCACCCCGTCCCGCACCGTCGACGAACTGCTCGATCATCTGCGCATTCTCTGGCTGACGCCCGCCATGGACGGGCTTTTCACCGGCCCTTCGGCCGATCGCCGCCGCTTTCTCGACCGGCTCGTCCTGTCGCTCGATCCCGAGCACGGACGCCGCGCCGTCGACTACGAGAAGGCCATGCGCGGCCGCAACCGGCTTCTGTCCGAACCGCGCCCCGATCCGGCGTGGCTGACGGCGCTGGAGCGGCAGATGGCCGAGCTGGGTATTGCGCTCGCCCATGCCCGCCACGAACTCGTGGGGCTTCTCGCCGGCCTCGTCGAGGCGGCGCGTGACGACGGCCCTTTTCCCTCGGCCGTCCTTGGTCTTTTCGGTTTTCTCGACGGCGAATGGCTGCGCCCGGCTTATGAGATCGAGGAGATCTATCTGGCGCTGCTGCGCGAGGGCCGTTATCGCGACGCGGCCGCCGGCCGCACGCTGGAAGGGCCGCATCGCGCCGATCTCGTCATCCGCCACCGGGAAAAGGACATGGAGGCCGGACGCTGCTCGACGGGCGAACAGAAGGCGTTGCTTATCGGCCTCATCCTCGCCCATGCCGGTCTTGTGGCGGGCATGACCGGGCATGCGCCGGTGCTGCTTCTCGACGAGATCGCCGCCCATCTCGACGCGGGCCGCCGCGCCGCGCTCTTCGACCGGGTCGATGCGCTCGGCGGCCAGGCCTTCATGACCGGGACGGACCGTGCCATGTTCGGGGCGCTGGGCGAGCGCGCCCAGTTCCTGACCGTCGCCAACGGAGAGGTCTCGTCATGACCGACGCCCTGACGCCCGACGAGATCGAGCGCTACCGCCGCCATATCGTGCTGGCCGAAATCGGCGGCGCGGGCCAGCAGCGGCTGAAGCGGGCAAGCGTGCTCATCATCGGGGCGGGCGGCCTCGGCGCGCCGGTCATCCAGTATCTCGCCGCCGCCGGCGTCGGCCGGCTCGCGGTGATCGATGACGATACGGTCTCGCTGTCCAATCTCCAGCGGCAGGTGATCCATGAGACCGGAACGCTCGGCGCGATGAAGATCGAAAGCGCCGCGGCAAGCGTCGGGCGGCTCAATCCCCATGTCCGCTTCGAAGGCATGGACACGCGCTTCACGCCGGAAAACGCCGCCGGACTTCTCGCCGGTTTCGATCTGCTGATCGACGGCTCCGACAATTTCGACACCCGCTATGCCGCTGCCGATGCTGCGGAAGCGGCGAAAATGCCGCTCGTCGCCGGCGCGGTCGGCCGTTTCGACGGTTCGCTCACGGTGCTGAAACCCTATGAGACCGGCGCGGACGGGCGGCGCAATCCGGGCTATCGCGATCTCTTTCCCGCGCCGCCTCCGCCGGGAACGGTGCCCTCCTGCGCCCAGGCCGGCATCGTCGGCGCGCTCACGGGCGTCGTCGGCACGCTGATGGCGATGGAGGCGATCAAGCTCCTGACGGGCGCCGGTGAGCCGCTCGTCGGCCGGCTCCTGCTTTACGACGGCCTGTCGGCGCGTTTCGAGACGCTGCGCTACCGGCGGCGTCAGGCCGATCGGATCCGGATGCCGTGAATGTCGGCCGGAAAAGGCCGGATGTTTTGCGGATGTTTCCGGAGAACTAGACCCGGTTCGGCAACACGCGGTCCGGCGGGCGGTGGCCGTCGAAGAAGGTACGGATGTTGATGACCACCTTCTCGCCCATGTCGATGCGTCCCTCGATGGTGGCCGAACTCATATGCGGCAGGAGAACGACCTTGCCCTCCGTGGCGAGCCGGACGAGTTTCGGATCGATCGCCGGTTCCTTCTCGAAGACGTCGAGGCCGGCGCCGGCAATCCGGCCTTCGCGCAGGCATTTGATCAGCGCGCTCTCGTCGACGATGCCGCCGCGCGCCGTGTTGACGATGTAGCTCGTCGGCTGCATCAGCTCCAGCCGCCTTGCGGACAGGAGGTGGTAGGTCGCCGGCGTCGACGGGCAGTTGACGGAAACGATGTCGACGCGGGCCAGCATCTGGTCGAGACTGTCCCAATAGGTCGCTTCCAGCCCGTCCTCGGTTTCCGGATGGGCGCGATTGCGGTTGTGGTAGTGGATGGAAAGCCCGAAGGCCTTGGCGCGCCGGGCCACCGCCGTGCCGATCCGCCCCATGCCGACGATGCCGAGCCGCTTGCCGTGGATGCGCCGTCCGAGCATCCAGGTCGGCGACCAGCCGGCCCAGTCGCCCTTGCGGTCGGCAAGGATGCGCGCGCCTTCGGCCAGCCGTCGCGGCACGGCGAGGATCAGCGCCATCGTCATGTCGGCGGTGTCTTCCGTCAGCACGTTCGGCGTATTGGTGACGGTGATGCCGCGGCGCGCGGCCGCCTCCACGTCGATATTGTCGACGCCGTTGGAGAAGCTGGCGATCAGTTTCAGCTGCGGCCCCGCCTGTTCGATCAGCGCCGCGTCGATGCGGTCGGTCAGCGTCGGCACCAGCACGTCGAACGTCTTGACCGCGGCGACCAGCTCGGGCTGGGTGCGCGGCGCGTCGTCGATGTTCAGTTCGGCGTCGAACAGCTCCCGCATCCGGGTCTCCACCACGTCGGGCAGGCGGCGGGTGATATAGACCTTCGGCTTTTTCTTCTGCGTCATGGCATGATCCAGCGTGCTGTTGACGGGTCCTTAACCAAGTTGGGCAAGGATTGCTTCATCAGAGGCATTTTCTACCAGACCCGGTCGCGAAGACAATCCGCTCTCGTCGACGGTCCAGCGATTTGCGATGTCGCCCGCCGGTACGGCAGCCCGATGCCCGCTCTTCATTCGAACGGATCCCGTCATGCCGAAATTCGTCGTTCGTCTCAGCATTGCCGCTCTCGCCGGGGTCCTTGCCGTCGGTGGGGGGCTGGAAATCGCCCATGCGCAGGTGGCCAAGGGTCCGAGCGGCCTGCCGTTGCCGCGCTTCGTCAGCCTCAAGGCCAAGAGCGTCAATCTCAGGGTCGGCCCGAGCATCGACTACGCCGTCGCCTGGCGCTATCTGAAATCGGGGGTGCCGGTCGAAATCGTCCAGGAATACGATAACTGGCGCCGCGTGCGTGACGCCGACGGCACCGAGGGCTGGGTCAACCAGGCGCTGCTTTCGGGCGACCGCACCGCCGTCACCGCGCCATGGATGCGCGGCAAGGGCGAGGATGTCTTCGTCAACATGCGCCGCGAGGCGCTGTCCGGCAGCGCCGTCGTCGCCCGGTTGCAGCCCGGCGTCGTCGTGCGGGTGGGCGAATGCAATGGCGACTGGTGCCGCGCAGAGGTCGAGGGCGCGAGCGGCTGGGTTTCCCAGAACGAGATCTGGGGCGCCTATCCCGGCGAGGCCTTCAAATAGGCCTCTTCCGCCGCCAGCGCCGAGACGAGAAACGGGGAAGACGGATCAGACAAGCCCCGCTTTTTTCGCCTCCGCGGATAGCGACAGCATGGGCCGCGGCCCGACCTGCCCGATGACGAGGCCGGCGGCGAGACTGCCGAGCCGGCCGCAGTCGGCAAGCGACTGCCCTGCGGTATAGCCGTAGAGGAAGCCGGCGGCGTAGAGGTCGCCTGCGCCGGTGGTATCGACCACATCGGCGACGGCGATCGCCTCCACCCTCGTGCGCTCCGCACCCCTGACGATGATCGAACCCTCCTCGCTCATCGTCACGGCGGCAAGCCGGCAATCCTGCGAAAGGCGCGAGATCGCCTCCTCGAAGTCCCCGGTCTCGTAGAGGGCCAGCGCCTCCGCGCGGTTGGCGAAGACGATGTCGATCGTTCCGGAACGCATGAGGTCGAGGAATTCGTCGCGGTAGCGCTGCACGCAGAAACTGTCGGAAAGCGTCATTGACATTTCCCGGCCGTTGGCATGCGCGATGCGGGCGCATTCGCGGATCGCGTCCTTGGCGCGGGGCGGATCCCAGAGATAGCCCTCGAAATAGGTGACCTTGGCCCCGGCCACCACCTCCGGCTCCACATCCTCCGGCCCGAGTTCCACGCAGGCGCCGAGATAGGTATTCATCGAACGTTCGCCGTCGGGCGTCACGAAGATCATGGAACGAGCGGTGGGCGGCGCGCCGGCCAGTGGCCGGGTTGCGAAATGTACGCCCTGGGCGCGGATGTCATGGGCGAAGATGCCGCCGAGCTGGTCGTCGGAAACCTTGCCGAAATAGGCGGCGCGTCCCCCGAAGCTGGCGATCCCCGCCGCCGTGTTGCCCGCACTGCCGCCCGAGGCCTCCAGCGCCGGCCCCATGCGCGAATAGAGCAGTTCCGCCCGCTCCGCGTCGATGAGGTTCATCGCGCCCTTGATGATGGCGTTGTCGGTGAGGAAGGCATCGTCGCAGCGCGCGATGATATCGACGATCGCATTGCCGACCGTCAGAACGTCGAATGTGGTCATGCGGATATCCGTCTCCATGGGTAAGAGCCGGGAACCGGTCATAGCCGAAATTGCCGGACATGGAAGCAAAAAGGCCGCCGCGCCGTTTGCGGCGGGCGGCCCTGCGGGTTCGGGCGAAGCGGATCAGTCCTTGGCGCGTTCGACGTAGGAGCCGTCTTCCGTTGCGATGACGACGCGCGTGCCGGCCGAGACATGCGGGGGGACCATGGTCCGCACGCCGTTCGACAGCATCGCCGGCTTGTAGGAGGACGATGCCGTCTGGCCCTTCACGACCGGTTCGGTTTCCATGATCTCCAGCGTCACATGACGGGGCAGGTCGAGGGCGATGGCGACGCCTTCGTGCACCGACAGCACTACCGTCATGCCTTCCTGGAGATAGGCCTTGAGATCGCCGACGTCTTCGGCGGACATGGTGAGCTGGTCGTAGGTTTCCGGATTCATGAAGTGGTAGCCGTCGCCGTCCTCATAGAGGAAATTGTGCTCGCGGTCCTCGACGAAGGCGCGCTCGACCTGCTCGGTCGTGCGATAGCGTTCGGAAACCTTCACGCCGTCGGAAATGCGGCGCATGTCGACCTGCGTGACCGGCGTGCCCTTGCCGGGGTGGAAGTTTTGCGCCGTCAGCACGACATAGAGCTTGCCGTCGACATCGAGCACATTGCCCTTGCGGACGGAAGAAGCGATGACCTTTACCATAAGACTTCCCTGTAACTGGTCTTGTAACTGGATTTGGCGCGTCGTAGAGGACAACCCTGACGGTTTTCTCCGGACGCGGAAAAATGCGCTTTCGGGGCGCAACTAACCTATATTCCGGCAAAACACCAGTCTGTCCGCCACAGCGGCCGAAGAAACCTTTTGAGATGAGCGTGAAAAACCCTGCCCCTTCGCCCTGGTGGACCCCCCATGTCCACGCCGATCGCCGGCCGTTCCTGATGGCGCGAAACCGGATCCAGGCAGCGCTCAGGGCCTGGTTCGCCGACCGCGACTTCATCGAGGTGGATACGGCGACCTTGCAGGTCTCGCCCGGCAACGAGGCGCATCTCCACGCCTTTCGCACCGAGGCGATCGGCCATTCGGGCACGCTGACGCCGCTCTATCTGCATACGTCGCCGGAATTCGCCTGCAAGAAGCTTCTGGCCGCCGGCGAGCGGCGTATCGCCTGTTTCGCCCATGTCTATCGCAACCGCGAGCGCGGCCCGCTCCATCATCCCGAGTTCACCATGCTCGAATGGTATCGGGCGGGGGAGACCTACGAAACGCTGATGACGGATTGCGCCGTTTTCCTGCGTCTTGCGGCGGAGGCCGGAGGCGCTGGCAAGCTGACGTTCCGCGGGGCCGATTGCGATCCGGCGCTTGAGCCGGAACGGCTGACGGTGGCGGAGGCCTTTTCCCGCTTCGCCGGCATCGACCTGCTGGCCTCCGTACGGGCCGATGGTTCGACCGATCGTGACAGACTGGCCAGCGACATGCGGCAGGCGGGGTTGCGGGTGGCCGGTGACGACACCTGGGCCGATCTCTTCAGCCGCGTCCTGGTGGAGAAGGTGGAGCCGCAGCTCGGCTTCGGCCGGGCGACGATCCTCTGTGAGTATCCGGCGGCGGAGGCCGCCCTTGCCCGTCCCGCGCCGCACGACCGGCGGGTTGCCGAGCGTTTCGAACTCTATGCCTGTGGCGTGGAACTCGCCAATGCGTTCGGCGAACTGACCGACCCTGCCGAGCAGCGGCGTCGCTTCGGTCTGGAAATGGCCGAAAAACAGCGTGTCTACGGCGAGGCCTATCCGCTTGACGAGGATTTTCTCGCCGCGCTTGCGATCATGCCGGACGCAAGCGGCATCGCGCTCGGCTTCGACCGGCTGGTGATGCTGGCGACCGGCGCGTCGCGTATCGATCAGGTGCTCTGGGCGCCGGTCGCGGAGACGGCCCCGTGACGGCGGCGCGCAGTCTGAAGACGGTCGGCGATCTTGCCGCCGCCGGCCTGCTGCCGGAGGACCGCCTGACGGCTGCGGCGGCGGTCGCCGGGCGCTATGCCATCGCCGTGACGCCCGCCGTCGCGGCGCTCGTCGATCCGGCCGATCCGGCCGATCCGATCGCACGCCAGTTCCTGCCCGATCCGGCCGAACTGGTGACGCTGCCGCAGGAGCGCGCCGACCCGATCGGCGATCTGGCGCATAGTCCCGTCGAGGGCATCGTCCACCGCTATCCCGACCGGGTGCTGCTGAAGGCGGTGCATGTCTGCCCGGTCTATTGCCGTTTCTGCTTCCGCCGCGAGATGGTCGGGCCGGAAGGTCTCGGCACGCTTTCGCCGGACGCTCTCGATGTGGCGCTTTCCTATATCGCCGGAAGGCCGGAGATCTGGGAGGTGATCCTGACCGGCGGCGATCCGCTGGTGCTCTCGCCGCGCCGGCTGGAGGAGATCATGCTGCGGCTGGCGGCGATCCCCCATGTCCGCATCGTGCGTTTTCACACCCGCGTCCCGGCGGTCGATCCCGAGCGCGTCGATGCCGCGCTGATCGCCGCGCTGAAGGCGAGCGGCAAGACCGTCTATGTGGCGCTTCATGCCAATCATCCGCGCGAATTCACGGAGGCCGCCCGCGCCGCCGTGGCGCGCATCGCCGACGCCGGCATCGTCCTTGTCAGCCAGACGGTGCTTCTGAAGGGGGTGAACGACGATCCGGCCGTCCTTGCGGAACTGATGCGCACCTTCGTCGAGAACCGGGTGAAGCCCTATTATCTGCATCACCCCGATCTGGCGCCCGGAACCGCGCATTTCCGCCTGACGCTCGCCGAAGGCCGGGCGCTGGTCGCCGCCCTGCGTGGCCGTATCTCCGGCCTTTGCCAGCCGGCCTATATCCTCGATATTCCCGGCGGTCACGGCAAGGTGCGCGCCGACGCGCCGGAAGTGGAGGAGGCCGGCGACGGTTGCTTCCGCCTGCGTGATTTTCGCGGCGTCGCCCATTTCTATCCGCCCGAATAGGCATTTCTATCCGCCAGAATAGGCGCTGCTACCCGCCGGAACAGGTGTTCCGGCGCGGGAAGGTCAGAATTCCTCCCACTCGCCTTTTTCCCCCGTGTCCTTCGTCGCGCCGAAGGCACGGGCGATCTTGTCGCCGAGCGCCAGTGCCGGCGAGGCGACCGGGCGGGCGCCTGTCGCCGCCGGCTTGACGTTCCACTGGCCGGGCGAGCGGCGGACCGGCTCGCCGGTCGAGGGGAGCGGCGTGGGCACGATGTGGAGCTGTGGCGAGAGATGGGCCGGCGCCTGCGCGCTACGGCCTGCCGATATGCCGTCAGCGACCACGAAACGGTCGATCAATGCGTTGAGCGCCTGGACTTCCGTGGCCAGTTCATGGCTGGCCGCCGTCGTTTCCTGCACGATTTCGCGATTGCGCTGGCGGCCCTGGTCCATGGCGTTGACGGCTTGGCTGATCTCCTGCAACCCGGCCGATTGCTCGCGCGCCGCATCGACGATCGCCGCGACGTGGTCGTCGATCTCCCGCACTTCTTTCACGATGGCGCCAAGCGAGGTCCCGGTTTCGCCGACCAGCGCCACGCCGTCGCGCACCTGATTGCCCGATGTGGTGATCAGCGTCTTGATCTCGCGTGCGGCCGTGGCCGAGCGCTGCGCCAGTTCGCGGACCTCCTGCGCCACGACGGCGAAGCCCTTGCCGGCCTCTCCGGCGCGCGCCGCCTCGACGCCCGCGTTGAGCGCCAGCAGATTGGTCTGGAAGGCGATGTCGTCGATCACCCCGATGATATTGCCGATTTCCCGCGATGAATTCTCGATGGCCTGCATGGCGGAAATGGCGCGATGGACCACCTTGCCGGATTCTTCCGCACCGTTGCGCGTGCGGTCGACGAGACGTCCGGCCTCCTCGGCGCGGTGGGCCGAGTTGCGCACCGTGGCGGTGATCTGCTCCAGCGCGGCGGCGGTTTTCTCGACGGAGGCCGCCTGTTCGTCCGTGCGGCCGGAGAGATCGTCGGCGGCGGCGCGGATGCGGCCTGCGCCGGCGTCGATCGCGCGGGCATTGTCGCCGACGTCCCGGAGCGCGTCGCCGAGCCGGGCGACCGAGGCATTGAAATCCTCCCGCAGCCGGTCGAGATCGCCGTCGAAGGGTTTCTCGATGCGGCAGGTCGTGTCGCCGGCGGCCAGCTTGCCGAGCGCCGCGCCGAGGTGCGCAACGGCCTGCTGCACGCGGCCGCTGTCGCGCGTGCGCTCGGCCTCGCGCGCCTGACGTTCGCCTTCGGCCTGTTGCCGGTCCTCCTCGCCCAGCCGGTCCAGGCGCAGCCGCTCGGCGGCATTCTCGCGGAAGACGGAAACGGTGGCGGCCATGTCGCCGATTTCGTCCTTGCGTCCGGCATGGGGAACCGTGGCGGAAAGATCGCCCGCCGCAAGCCGCTTCATCGCGCCGGCAAGCGCCCCGAGCGGCCGGGTGACCCGGCGGTTGACGACGAGGATCGCCAGAAGCGCCAGTCCGACGGAGACGGCGAGCGACGCCCAGGTGAGCGCGAAGGCGGTGCCTTCCTCGGCGCGGGCCGAAAGGATCGCCTCTTCGGTGAGCGCCCGGTTGCGGGCGACCAGCCCGTCGAGCGCGGCGGTGATCGCCTCGGCGTTCGTGCGCATCGATCCCTTGTAGATATCGAGCGCCGGCCCCTTGGCGGCGAGTGCGGAAAACTGCACGAGCTGTGCCGCGTCCTCCAGATAGGCGGACAGGGTGGCCCTGATGTCCTCGACGGCGCTGGCGGCTGCGGCGTCCCCGCCATTGGCGCCGGCATAGGCGTCGACCCGTCCCGAGAAGGCCTCTACCCGTTCCCCGATCAGGGCCTCGATACGGCCGATCTCGTCGGGGTCCATCGACAGCATGTGTTCGGGATAGGTGGCGTTGAGCGCGGCGAAGGCGTGGCTCAGTTGCAGGATCGCGCTCATCTGCGGCACGCGCTCGGCTCCTATGTGCTCGACATGGCCGGTGATCGCGGAAAGCGAACGGATCGCGACGCCGCCCTGAAGCGCGCCGAGCGCGACCATCAGGACGAAAAGGGCTGGCAGCAATCGGCTGATCCGGAGGTGGCGCATGGCGGTTTCCTGCTGTTCGTCTACGCTACGGGATGGCGGTTGGGCGTGGAGCTTAGAAGCGCGCGTTTAACGGCGGCTTAATGCGTGCGATACGCCACCGTCTTGCCGGACGATTTTCCACACCCCATATGCCGGCGGACCGGATTTCCGATACGGAGCCCCTTCATGATCCTCCAGGCCGCCCGCCTTTCCCTCGCCAATCTCTTCGATTCCCGCACGCGCGGCGTTTTCTGGAAGGTGCTCGGACTCACGTTGCTTGCGCTTGCCGTCCTGTGGTTCGCGCTGCGCGAAAGCTTCGTCGCTTTCGTCTGGCCCTGGCTTCAGGCGGCGATGATGCCGCAACTGCCGGACTGGGCCGGCTGGCTGGCCGTGGTCTTCGGCATTCTGGCAAGCGTCGGCCTCGCCGTGGCGTTGAGCCTGCTGCTGGCGCCGGTGACGGCGCTTGTCGCGGGGCTCTTTCTCGATGACGTGGCGGAGGTGATCGAGCAACGCGACTATCCCCTCGATCCGCCGGGCGCGGCGCTGCCGCTTGGACAGGCGATCGCCGGTTCGGTGAAATTCCTCGGCGTGGTGGTCCTCGCCAATCTTCTCGCCCTCTTTCTCCTGTTCGTTCCGGGCGTGAACCTCGTCGCTTTCTTCCTCGTCAACGGTTACCTGCTCGGGCGGGAATTCTTCGAATTCGCGGCGATGCGTCACCGCACGCCGCATGAGGCGCGGCAGTTTCGCGCCAAACATGCCCCGACCGTGCTGCTTGCCGGCGTCCTGATCGCCGGCTTCCTCGCCGTGCCCCTCGTCAATCTGCTGACGCCGCTCTTTGCCGCCGGCCTGATGGTGCATCTGCACAAGGCGCTGAGCCGCCGGGATCCGGCCTTCGGCACGATCAGGGCGTAGGGCCGAAAAGCTGCGGCGGCAGTTCGACGAGCGGCGCGGGAATGTCGCAGGTCTTTTCCGGCGACTTGCAGAGGTCGGCGATGACGCAGCGCTCGCACTCCGGCTTGCGCGCCTTGCAGCAATAGCGCCCGTGCAGGATCAGCCAGTGGTGGGCGTGATAGAGATATTCGTCCGGGATCAGGCGGAAGAGCCGCTCTTCCACCTCGTCCGGCGTCTTGCCGGGGGCGAGGCGCAGGCGGTTGGCGATGCGGAAGATATGGGTGTCGACGGCGAGCGTCGCCTGGCCGAAGGCCATGGAAAGAACGACATTGGCGGTTTTCCGCCCGACGCCCGGCAGCGTCATCAGTTCCTCGCGGGTCCGCGGCACCTCTCCGCCGAAATTCTCGATGAGAATGCGGCTGAGCGCGATGACGTTCTTCGCCTTGTTGCGGTAGAGGCCGATCGTCCTGATATGGTCGCGCAGCCGTTCCTCGCCGAGCGCCAGCATCTTTTCCGGCGTGTCGGCGACGGCGAAAAGGGCGCGCGTCGCCCGGTTGACGCCAACGTCCGTCGCCTGCGCCGACAGCGCCACGGCGACGACGAGCGTGAACGGGTTGACATGCTCCAGTTCGCCCTTCGGTTCCGGCCGCTGCACCGAGAAGCGCCGGAAAATCTCCTTCAGTTCGGCCTGTGAATAGAGGCTGCGGGGGCGTCTTGCGGTACTCTTGCGGCGCGGCTGCGCGGCCGCGCCGTTCTTTTTCTGTTTCACGTTTTCCATGATGCTTCTATAGTCTTGCCCCATGACCCAAGGCAATCTCGACAATGGAATGAACGAACGGCCGGTGTTCTCGGCGGAGCTGCATCCCTATCGCTCGCTCGGTCGCAACGGTCATCGTATCTTCTTCCTGATCGCCGGGGCGCTGAGTTTCGCCCATATGGCGGTTTTCCTGCTGTCCGGCGCCTGGCCGATCGTGTTTTTCTTCGGGCTGGATTTCGTGGCCCTGTTCGGCGCCTTCTGGCTGAACAACCGTGCCGCGCAGGCGCGCGAATTCGTGTCTCTGTCGCGCACCAATATCTCCATCCGCAAGGTCAGCCCCTCGGGGCGCGAAACGGAACATGTTTTCAACCCGTTCTGGGCGCGCTTCCTGGTTTCGCGCAAGGCGAAGATCGGCATCACCGCCATGCATGTCCGCGGACAGGGCCGGGAGACGGACGTCGGCACCTTCCTGCCGCTCGATGACCGGGAGCGGTTCGCCACGGCTTTTTCCGGCGCGCTTGCCCGGATCAAGCGGGGATATTAACGCGTTCAATCGGCCCGCCCCGGACGCCGGCGCAGGAATCGGGTGGCGGTGACGCCGCCGGCGTGCTTTTCTCGCGGTACAGGAGAAGAACGATGAATATTGCCGCGACCCTGCAATCCGACATCACGCCCGATGGCGACGACTACGAGACCGTGCGCCGGGTCATCGAGATGATCAGCGTGGACTATCGTGCGCAGCCGGGTCTGGATGACATCGCGCGCCGTCTCGGTCAGTCGCCGACGCAGCTCCAGAAGACCTTCACTCGCTGGGCCGGCCTTTCGCCCAAGGCTTTCCTTCAGGCCGTCACTCTAGACCACGCCAAGCGCCTGTTGCGGCAGGAGGCCCTGCCTCTGCTCGAGACGAGCCTGGAGGTGGGCCTGTCCGGTCCGGGCCGCCTGCACGATCTCTTCGTCACCCATGAGGCCATGTCGCCCGGCGAGTGGAAGGCCCGGGGGGCGGGGCTGACGATGCGCTGGGGGCTGCATCCCTCGCCCTTCGGCCATGCGCTGGTGATGATCACCGAGCGCGGGCTTGCCGGGCTCGCCTTTGCGGATGCGCCGGACGGCGGCGACGCCTTTGCGGATATGGCGCGCCGCTGGCCGAACGCCGCCTATGTGGAGGACCGCGAGGCCACTGCGGCCTATGCCCGCCGCATCTTCGATCCCGGCCGCTGGCGGGCGGATGAACCCTTGCGGGTGGTGTTGATCGGTTCGGATTTCCAGGTCCGCGTCTGGCGGGCGCTGCTGCGCATCCCGCTCGGCCGCGCCGTCACCTATTCCTCCATCGCGGAGGATCTCGGGCAGCCGACCGCTTCGCGCGCCGTCGGCGCTGCGGTCGGGCGCAACCCGATTTCCTTCGTCGTGCCCTGCCACCGCGCCCTCGGCAAGAGCGGGGCGCTCACCGGCTATCACTGGGGCCTGACGCGCAAGCGCGCCATGCTCGGATGGGAGGCGGGAAGGGCCTGAGCGGGAGCCGAACGGCACCGGTGGAGAGCATGGCCCTCCATCCGGCCGTTCGGGCCGTCTTCTGAATGCTGGCGGGAAGGCGGCGGCAGGACACCGCCCTCCGCCCTTTCCGAAGGGCGGCGCTCAGTGCGCGCCGGACATGTCGCCGAGCACGTCCTTGGATTTCACCGTCGAATCGGCGTTCAGCGTGTAGACCATCGGCACGCCGGTCGCCAGGTTGAGTTTCAGGATCTCTTCCCGCGTCAGCCGGTCGAGCACCATGACGAGCGAGCGCAGCGAATTGCCGTGGGCGGCAACGAGCACTTTCTCCCCGCGCAGCACGCGCGGCAGGATCTCCGTCAGGTAATAGGGCCAGACGCGTGCGCCCGTATCGCGCAGGCTTTCGCCGCCCGGCGGCGGAACGTCGTAGGAGCGGCGCCAGACATGCACCTGCTCCTCGCCCCATTTGGCGCGGGCGTCATCCTTGTTGAGGCCGGAAAGGTCGCCGTAATCGCGCTCGTTCAGCGCCTCGTCGCGGATGGTCGCAAGGCCGGCCTGGCCGATCTCGTCGAGGATGATGTCGAGCGTCTTCTGCGCGCGGGTGAGCACCGAGGTGAAGGCGACGTCGAACCGGATGCCGGTTTCGGCGAGCGCCTTGCCGCCGGTCTTCGCCTCTTCGACGCCGAGGTCCGTCAGGTCGGGATCGCGCCAGCCGGTGAAGAGATTCTTCAGGTTCCATTCGCTCTGGCCGTGGCGAACGAGCACGAGGGTTCCGCTCATGGTTTGTCTCCGGATTGGGTTTTTCAGTTGAGCCCGAGCACGTCGAGCATGGAGTAGAGGCCGGGTTTGCGGTCGCGCGCCCAGAGGGCCGCCCGAACGGCGCCACGGGCGAAGATCGAGCGGTCCGTGGCGCTGTGCGACAGGGTCACCGTCTCGCCTTCGCCGGCGAGCAGCACCGAATGCTCGCCGATCACCGAGCCGCCGCGCAGCGTGGCGAAGCCGATCGTCCCCTGCGGCCGGGGGCCGGTATGGCCGTCGCGGACCCGCACGGAATTGTCACCAAGAGAGATGCCGCGCCCCTTCGCCGCCGCCTCGCCCAGCAGCAGCGCCGTCCCCGAGGGAGCGTCGACCTTGTGGCGATGGTGCATTTCGAGCACCTCGATGTCCCAGTCGGCGGGGCCGAGCGCGCGCGCCGCCGTTTCGGCGAGCACGCCGAGCAGGTTGACGCCGAGGCTCATGTTGCCGGACTTGACGATGCGGGCGTGGCGCGCCGCTGCGGCGATCCGCGCGTCGTCCTCCGCTGCGCAGCCCGTCGTGCCGATCACATGGACGATGCGCGCCTGCGCGGCGAGGGCCGCGAATTCGACGGTTGCCGCCGGTGCGGTGAAGTCGAGCACGCCTTCCGCCTCGACGAAGGCTTCGAGCGGCCGGTCGCTCACCGGGACGCCGATCGGTCCGAGGCCGGCGATCTCGCCCGCATCGCGGCCGACGAAGGGCGATTGCTCCCGCTCCACCGCAGCGAAAAGCTCCACGCCTTCCATGGCGTGGATGGCGCGGATCAGGGTCTGCCCCATGCGGCCGGCGGCCCCGACCACGACCAGTTTCATTGCGGTTGCGCTCATGTCTTTCCTCGCGGGATCGGTCATGGACCCGGTGTCGCGGCGGGGTCCTGGAGATTGTTCAGGCGAGCGTAAAGGCCGCCCGGCCGGCTCGCAAGCGCCTCGTGGGTGCCTTCCTCGGCGACGCGGCCCTGTTGCATCACGATGATCTTGTCGGCGCGCACGATGGTGGAGAGCCGGTGGGCGATGACGACGACGGTGCGGCCGCTCATCGCCTCGTCGAGCGCCTTTTGCACCGCCTTTTCCGATTCGGTGTCGAGCGCCGAGGTCGCCTCGTCGAGCAGCAGGATCGGGGCGTTGCGAACCAGCGCGCGCGCGATGGAAAGCCGCTGGCGCTGGCCGCCGGAAAGCGTCACGCCGTTCTCGCCGACCAGCGTGTCGTAGCCCTGCGGCTGGGCGAGGATGAAGTCGTGCGCATAGGCATGGCGGGCGGCTGCCTCCACTTCGGCGTCGGTGGCGTCGGGCCGGCCATAGCGGATGTTGTCGCGGATCGTTCCCTCGAAGAGATAGGGCTGCTGCGAGACATAGGCGATGGCGTTGCGCAGCGACTGCTTGGTGACATGGGCGATATCCTGCCCGTCGATGAGGATTTCGCCCGCCACGGGATCGTAGAAGCGCGGGATCAGGCTGATGACGGTCGACTTGCCGGCCCCGGACGGGCCGACGAGCGCCGTCGTCCTGCCGCCCTCGGCGGTGAAGGTGACATCCTGGAGGATGTCCTCGCCCTCCAGATAGCCGAAGCGCACGTCGCGGAAGCTGATCGCCGCCTCCGTCACCTCCAGCGGCCGGGCGTCGGGCAGGTCGGCCTGCCGCGGCTTGAGATCGAGGATCTCGTAGATCATGCGGGCGTTGACGACGGCGCGTTCGAGCGAGACCTGAAGGCGCGCCAGCCGCTTTGCCGGATCATAGGCCATCAGCAACGCGGTGACGAAGGAGAAGAAAGCGCCCGGCAGCACGCCGCCGTAGATGGAGCGGAAGGCCGCATAAGCGAGAACGCCGGCGATGGCGAAGCCGGCGAAGGTCTCGGTCATCGGCGCGGTGCGTTCGGAAAGCCGGGCGATGCGGTTGGAGCGGCCCTCCGCCCGGCTGATGATATCCTCGACCTTCTCCTTGAGCTGGGCCTCCATGGTGAAGGCCTTGACGATGGAGATGCCCTGGATCGTTTCCTGCATTGCGCCGAGCACATGGCTGTTGAGTTCGATCGATTCGCGGGTGGCGCTGCGCAGCCGCTTCGACACGTAGCGCAGGCCGAGAAGCAGCGGCGGCGCCAGCACGAAGACGATGAGGGTCAGCAGCCAGTCCTTCGAGATCATCACGCCGATCAGCGCGACGAGGGTGAGGAAATCGCGCGCGACCGAGGTGACGGTCATATTGAGGACGTCGCGGATGCCGGTGACGTTCTGGTTGATCTGGGCGGCAAGATAGGCCGAGCGCGATTCGCTGAAGAAGCCGACGCTGAGCGACATCAGGTGCGCATAGATGCGGCGCTGGTAGCGGGCCACGATATTGTTGCCGATGCGCGACAGGGTGACCGCCTGGCCGTAGGTCGCAAAGCCGCGCAGCAGGAAGGCCAGGAAGATCGCGCCGCAGATGAGCAGCACGAGGTCGGCGCGCTTGTTGGCGAAGGCCTCGTTGACCACGGATTCCATGATCCAGGCGGCAAAGGCTGTCGTCCCCGCCACGACGGCGAGGCAGAGCGTGGCGAAGGCGTAGCCGCGGATATGGTCGCGGCCGTTTTCCGCGATGACGCGCCTGAGGACGGTGGTTACGGTGTCGGAGCTGACGTGATAGCGCTCCGTTCGACTCTTGTCGGTCAATAAACTGACTTCCCTGCACGGATTCGTCGATTGCCGGCGTGCGCCGGCCCGGTGCGCTCTATAGGCCGTGCGCCGGTCTTTGGCGAGTCCGGGCTGCCTCGGACGACGCCCGGCACGTCACCTTTTCCAATGGCGTCCCTCGGTTGCAACACCGAACCGGTCGGGCATGCGGGCGAAGGCGGCAAGGCCGACAAGGGCGGCGACCGGATGGGTCACCACATAGGTGGGGATCGCGCCCAGAAGCGCCCGGTGCGGCGCCTTGTCCTCGAAGGCCGCGCGAAACTCCGGTCCGCGCAGCGCCGGCAGGATTTTCTGCGAGATGCCGCCGGCCAGATAGACGCCGCCTCGCGCCATGAAGATCATCGCCATATCGCCGGCGACGCGGCCGAGATAGGTGGAAAACAGCGAAAGCGTTTCGATTGCGGCGCGATCGTCCTGCGCCAGCGCCCGGGTCGTCACCTCGGCCGGCGTGGACAAGGGCGCATCGGCGCCGTCGGCGGCCGAGACGGCGCGGTAGATGTTCATGATGCCGCGCCCGGACAGAAGCTCTTCGCCGGCGATGCGGCCTTCGATCCGTTCGAGGAAGGGCCAGATCTCGTAGTCGCGCTCGCTGCGCGGGCCGACGTCCACATGCCCGCCTTCGCCGGGGACCGGTATCCAGCTGTGGCGCGCATAGACGAGGCCGGCGACCCCGAGGCCGGTGCCGGGGCCGAGCACGGCGCGCGAGGCCGCCGGCCGCTCGACGCCGGGGCCGATCTGTTCGCGGTCGCCGTCGGGCAGCGAGGCGATCGCCAGCGCCTGCGCCTCGAAATCATTGACGAGCAGCACGTCCTGAAAGCCGAGATTGGCGATCATCTCCCGCGGGCGCACCACCCAGGGGCAATTGGTGAGCGGCACCTCGTCCCCCTCGATCGGCCCGGCGAGCGCCAGGATCGCCGAACGCGGCTGGACCGAGGTCGTGTCGAGGATGCAGCGTTGCAGCGCCTCGTCGATATTGGCGAAATCGGCCGTCTTGACGGGCGGAAACGGCCGCGGTTCGGCGAAGGCGTCGATCAGAAGCGCAAAGCGGGCGTTTGTCCCGCCGATGTCGCCGATCAGGATCGGAAAGGGAAGATTGATGTCGTGATCGCTTGCCTGTGTCATCGCCGCCCCGCTGTCGTAGTCATGCCGCTTCCGGCCTACCGACCACAGCCGCCGCCGTCAATCGCCGGGAGCGGCCAGAAGCCGCTCGGCGGTCGCCCGGGTCAGCGCCATCGGGATGTCGTAGACGATAGCGAGCCGCATCAGCGCCTTCACGTCCACATCGTGCGGCATGGGGGTGAGCGGGTCGACGAAGAAGATCAGGAGATCGACCTCACCCGTGGCGATCAGCGCGCCGATCTGCTGGTCGCCGCCGAGCGGGCCGCTCTTCAGCCGCGTCACGTCGAGACCGGGGCAGGCTTCCAGCACCCGGCTGCCCGTCGTGCCGGTGGCCACGATGCGCGCCCTGGAGAGTATAGCCTCGTTGCGCAAGGCGAAGGCCGCCATGTCGTCCTTCTTCTCGTCATGGGCGATGAGGGCGATGCATTTCCTGCGCGACATGCGGGGTTCCTTGCCGATGGTACTCTTTTAGAGCCCCTGACAGAACCTTCGGGCGGAGGTTCTGTCAGGGGCTCTAAATCGATTTGAACGATTTATACAGAAATGCCGGCCGGTTGAGAAGGACCGCCGCTGCCGGCCTATTGAAGCGGCCGGGGGGTCGGCATGGGCGGAACCGCCGGCAGTGTCGGAAAGCCGGCGGACATCGCAGCCCCGACCGTGGCCGGCCGGCCGGCGCCGCCGGAAAAGGCCAGCACCCGCGAAGGGCCGCCGCGATAGGTCGCCTCCAGTTCGGAGGCCGGCGAGGGGCCGGCGAGCACGGCGGCGCAGGCGCCGGGCAGATCGGCGAGGGTCACCACGCGCGGCTTGGCCGGCTTGGCCGGCTTGGTGTCCTTCTTCGGGGCGGGTTTCGCCCAGGGTTCCTTGGTGAACCACCAGGCGAGCGACTGGTCGCAGCCGTCGCCTGCCGGCACCGCGGCCTGCTGTTTGCAGCCGGCCGCGCCCTCGGGGCACTTGATGCGGATATGGAAATGCTCGTCATGGCCGTAGATCGGCCGCACCTTGCCGAGGTGGGTGCGATCGCCGCTCCAGGTGTCGCAGAGCTTCTTCTTGATCGCCGGATTGACGAAGACGCGCTCGACCTGCGGATAGCTTGCGGCCGTCATGACGAGACGGGCATGGGTCTCCGTCCAGCGTCGCGGATCGACCGTCAGGAACTTGCTCCTGTCGAGCATGGTGGTGAAGGGGAGCGTCTCGCGCTCCGCCACGGAAAGCCTGCGCTCCGGCATCGGCGTGAACCAGACGTCGGCGTCGAGGCCGACCTGATGCGAGGCGTGGCCGTTGAGCATCGGCCCGCCGCGCGGCTGCGAGATATCGCCGAGCAGCAGCCCGGGCCAGCCGATGGCGCGGGCGTCCTGCGAAAAGCGTTCGAGCAGCGCGAGCATCTCGGGATGGCCCCAGCGGCGGTTGCGCGACAGCCGCATGGCCTGCCACGCGGGGCCGTCTGCGGGAATGGCCATCGCCCCGGCGATGCAGCCTTTCGCATAGGAGCCGTAGGGTTGCGCGTCCATGCGGGCGGGCAGCCGCTTGGCGCCGAACAGCGTCTTGGCCGCCGTTTCATCGGCCAGGGCCGGATGGGCGAGCGCGGCAAGCGCGAGCCCGGCGGCGAGGAGGCGGAAGGCGAGACGGGAGAAGAAGGGTTGCAAGGGCGCTGTCCGGTCTGAAAACGAAATCGTTGCCAAAGGCTAAACGACCATCCTTTCGAGGAGGTGAATGGTAGCGCCGAAAAGAGCGGCAAAAAACGGCCGCTTTGAGGACGGACTGTCATTTGCCCGCATTTTGCCTATTCTCCCGGTAAGATTCGGGGACGCCCGCACGAAAGGAAATCCGGAATGAAGATACCGCAGGCAGGACCGGCGACGAGGATCGCGATGATGGCGCTGGCTCTTTCGCTGGTTCTTTCCGGAGGGGCGGGAGCCGAGGACGCGCGCACGCCGCAATGGCGCAACGGCGTTGCGACCGCCGGCGACCTGAAGCATCCGGACGGGTTCGCGCATTTCGACTACGTCAACCCCGATGCGCCGAAGGGAGGCGAACTGAGGCTTTCCGCCCTCGGCACCTTCGATACGTTCAATCCGCTTCTGGCGCGGGGCGAGGCGGCAAGCGGCCTCAGTCTCGTCTTCGACACGCTGATGCAGCCGGCGGAAGACGAGATCACGGCCTCCTATGGTCTGCTTGCCGAGGCGGTTTCCTATCCCGACGATATTTCACAGGCCACCTTCCGCCTGCGCGCCGAGGCGAAATGGGCCGATGGCGCGCCCGTGACTCCGGAAGACGTCGTCTACAGTTTCGAGAAGGCGAAGGAACTCAATCCGCTTTACACCAGCTATTATCAGCATGTGGTTTCGGCGGAGGCCTCCGGCGAGCGCGACGTCACCTTCCGCTTCGACGAGAAGAACAATCGGGAACTGCCGCAGATCCTCGGCCAGTTCCCGGTCATGCCGAAGCACTGGTGGGAGGGCGAGGACGGGAAGGGCGTAAAGCGGGATATCGGCCGCACGACGCTGGAGCCCGTCATGGGCTCGGGTCCCTATCGCATCGCCAGCTTCCAGGCCGGCTCCACGGTGCGCTACGAATTGCGTGACGATTATTGGGGCAAGGACGTCAACGTCAACATCGGCCGCAACAATTTCGGCGTGATCAGCTATGCGTTCTTTGGCGACCGCAACGTCGAATTCGAAGCCTTCCGGGCCGGCAACGTCGATTTCTTCCAGGACAACAGCGCCAGCCACTGGGCGACGGCCTACGACTTTCCGGCCATGAAGGACGGCCGCGTGCTGCGCGAGGAAATCGAGAATCCGCTGCGCGCCACCGGCATCATGCAGGCCTTCGTGCCCAATCTGCGGCGCGAGAAGTTCCAGGACCAGCGGGTGCGCGAGGCGCTGAACTACGCTTTCGATTTCGAGGATCTGAACCGTAACCTCGCCTATAACGCCTTCGAGCGTGTCGACAGCTATTTCTGGGGCACCGAGCTTGCCTCCTCCGGCCTGCCGGAAGGTCGCGAGAAGGAAATCCTGGAGGCCTTGAAGGACAAGGTCCCGCCAGCCGTCTTCACGACGCCCTATACCAATCCCGTGGCCGGCGATCCGCAGAAGGCGCGCGGGAACCTGCGGCAGGCGCTCACGCTCTTCCAGGAGGCCGGCTACGAACTGAAGGGCAACCGGCTGGTGAACGCCAAGACCGGCGACCCCTTCGGCATCGAGATCCTGCTGTCCAATCCGTCTTTCGAGCGAACGGTCACGCCCTTCGTCAACAGCCTGAAGAAGATCGGCGTCGACGCCCGCATCCGCACGGTCGACGCCTCGCAATATACCAATCGCCTCAGAAGCTTCGATTACGACATGATCTACGGCATCTGGGCGCAGACGCTGGTTCCCGGCAACGAGCAGATCGATTACTGGGGCTCGGCCTCTGTCGATCGCGAAGGCTCCAAGAACTATGCCGGCATTTCGGATCCGGCGATCGACGAGCTGATCCGGAAGATCATCTTCGCGCCGGACCGCGAGGAACTGGTGGCCGCCACCCGCGCGCTCGACCGGGTGTTGCTGGCGCATCATTATGTCGTGCCGCTGTTTTATTCCAGGGCGGTGCGGATCGCCTATTGGAAACGTCTCGTCCGTCCGCAGGAACTGCCCTATTACGGCCTCGGCTTCCCCGACCTGTGGTGGTCGGCAGATGCCGGCAAGTGAGCGGGGACTTGCGCGCAACCGCGTCCTCGGCTCCATATAGCAGGGACGAATCATCATCGCCGCCGCGCTGTCGCGCGGCCGGCAGAGCGGAAGGAAAAGGCTTGAGCGGCTGGATATCGAAGCGGAGCGCCCCAGGGCGGTCAACCGAAGCGAACCGGCATGTCTTGCGGGCGGGACGCCGCTGATGGGCGCCTATATCCTGCGCCGCCTCCTGCTGATGATCCCGACCATTCTCGGGATCATGGCGATTTCCTTCACGATCGTCCAGTTCGCGCCGGGCGGGCCGGTGGAACAGGTGATCTCGGATCTCACCAATCAGGGGGCGGGCGACCGGCTGTCCGGCGGCGGCGATCTTCTGGCCGCCGGCGGTGACGAAGGGACCTATCGCGGCGCGCGCGGCCTCGATCCCGAATTCATCGCCAAGCTGGAAAAGCAGTTCGGTTTCGACAAGCCGCCGCTCGAACGCTTCGGCATCATGATGTGGGACTATCTCCGCTTCGACTTCGGCGAGAGCTTCTTCCGCAACATCTCGGTCGTGGACCTGATCGCCCAGAAGATGCCGGTCTCCATCTCGCTCGGCGTCTGGATCCTCGTCCTCTCCTATGCGATCTCCATTCCGCTCGGCATCCGCAAGGCGGTGAAGGACGGCTCGTCCTTCGACATGTGGACCTCGGGTATCATCATCGTCGGCTACGCCGTGCCGAGCTTCCTCTTCGGCATCCTGCTGATCGTGCTTTTCGCCGGCGGCTCCTTTTTCGACTGGTTCCCGTTGCGCGGTATCGTCTCGGACAATTTCTCCAGCCTTGCCTGGTGGCAGAAGCCGCTCGACTATATGTGGCACATGACGCTGCCGCTGATCACCTTGCTGCTCTCGGCGTTTGCGACGACGACGCTGCTGACGAAGAATTCCTTCATCGACGAGATCAAGAAGCAATATGTGACGACGGCGCGCGCCAAGGGACTGACCGAGCGGCAGGTGCTCTACGGCCATGTCTTCCGCAACGCCATGCTGATCATCATCGCCGGTTTTCCCGGTGCTTTCATTTCGGCCTTCTTCACCGGATCGCTGCTGATCGAATATATCTTCTCGCTCGATGGCCTCGGCCGCCTCGGTTACGATTCCATCGTGCGGCGCGACTATCCGATCGTCTTCGCGACGCTTTATATCTTCTCGCTGATGGGTCTCGTCGTCAGCCTCATTTCCGATCTCATCTATACCTGGGTCGATCCGCGCATCGATTTCGAGCGAAGGGACGTGTGATGAGCGCCGTCGCCCGCCTCGAACCCGCCGCCGCGCCCCGGAAGGGCCGGTTGTCGCCGACCAACCGGCGGCGCTGGGAGAATTTCAAGGCGAACCGGCGCGGCTACTGGTCGCTCTGGATCTTCCTTGTCCTGTTCGTGCTCAGCCTCTTCGCCGGATTTGTCGCTAACGACCGGCCGATCATCGCCTCCTACAAGGGCGAGCTGCTTTTCCCCGTCGTCATCGATTATCCGGAAGAAAAATTCGGCGGCTTCCTGGCGGAGACGGATTATCGCTCCGATTTCATCCAGGACGAGATCGACGCCCACGGCTGGACGGTCTGGCCGCCGATCCGCTATTCCTACCGCACCACCAATTCCAATATCCCCCATTCCGCACCCACCCGGCCCTTCTGGCTGATGTCCGGGGAGGAGCGCTGCGCCGGTTATCCGCAAGGGGCCGCCGATCCGGCCTGCAACTGGAGCAACCTCAACTGGCTGGGAACCGACGATCAGGCGCGCGACGTGCTGGCGCGCGGCATCTACGGCTTCCGCATCTCCGTATTGTTCGGCCTCGCGCTCACCATCGCCTCGGCCGTCGTCGGGGTCACGGCGGGGGCGGTGCAGGGGTATTTCGGCGGCTGGACCGATCTTTTGATGCAGCGTTTCATCGAAATCTGGTCGTCGATGCCGGTGCTCTACATCCTCCTGATCATCGCCGCCATCCTGCCGCCCGGCTTCTGGATCCTGCTCGGCATCATGCTGCTCTTTTCCTGGGTCGGCTTCGTCGGCGTGGTGCGGGCGGAGTTCCTGCGCGCCCGTAATTTCGAATATGTGCGGGCGGCCCGCGCGCTCGGGGTCGGCAATGGCACGATCATGTACCGCCACCTTCTGCCCAACGCCATGGTGGCGACACTGACCTTCCTTCCCTTCATCCTCTCCGGCTCGATCACCACGCTCACCTCGCTCGACTTTCTCGGCTTCGGCATGCCGCCGGGCTCGCCCTCGCTCGGGGAACTGATCGCCCAGGGCAAGGAGAACCTTCAGGCCCCCTGGCTGGGGCTTACCGCCTTCGTCATCATGTCGCTGATGCTGTCGCTCCTGATCTTCGTCGGCGAGGCGACGCGGGACGCCTTCGATCCGCGCAAGACCTTCCGATGAGCGCCGCCATGTCCGAAACGATCCTTTCCGTGCGTGACCTTTCGGTGGATTTCCATCAGGGCGACAGGACCACGCGCGCCGTCGACGGCGTCTCCTTCGACATCCGGCGCGGCGAGGTGGTGGCGCTGGTCGGCGAATCCGGATCCGGCAAGTCGGTGACCGCCAATTCCATTCTCAGGCTCCTGCCCTATCCGGCGGCGAGCCATCCGGCCGGACAGATCCTGTTCGACGGCCGCGATCTCATGAAAGCCTCGGACGCGGAGCTTCGCGCCGTGCGCGGCAACGATATCACCATGATCTTCCAGGAGCCGATGACCTCGCTCAATCCGCTCCATTCCATCGAGCGGCAGATCGGCGAGATCCTTGACGTGCATCAGGGCGTGACGGGCGCGGCGGCGCGCGCGCGGATCCTTGAACTGCTGAACCAGGTCGGCATCCGGGAGCCGGAAAAGCGGCTTTCGGCCTATCCGCACGAGCTTTCGGGCGGCCAGCGCCAGCGGGTGATGATCGCCATGGCGCTGGCCAACCGGCCGGACCTGCTGATCGCCGACGAACCCACCACGGCGCTGGACGTCACCGTGCAGGCGCAGATCCTCGAACTGCTGAAGGGTCTGAAGGAGGAGCATGGCATGTCCATGCTCTTCATCACCCATGATCTCGGTATCGTGCGCAAGTTCGCCGACCGGGTCTGCGTGATGACCGGCGGCAAGATCGTCGAGACCGGGCCGGTCGAAGCGATCTTCACCGATCCGCAGCACGCCTATACGCGCCATCTTCTGGCTTCGGAGCCGAAGGGCCGGCCGCGCGCGGCCGACGACAGCCAGCCGGTGGTGATCGAGGCCGAGGACGTGAAGGTGTGGTTTCCGATCAAGGCGGGCTTCCTGCGCAAGGTGGTCGATCACGTGAAGGCGGTCGACGGCATCGATCTTGCGCTGCGTGCCGGCCAGACGCTCGGCGTCGTCGGCGAATCGGGTTCCGGCAAGACGACGCTCGGCCTTGCCCTGACGCGGCTCATCGCGTCGAAGGGCCGCATCGCCTTCGTCGGAACGGATATCTCCGGCCATTCCTTCCGCCAGATGCGGCCGTTGCGCCGGCGCATGCAGATCGTCTTCCAGGACCCCTTCGGTTCGCTGAGCCCGCGCATGTCGGTCGCCGATATCGTTGCGGAGGGATTGCGGATCCACGAGCCTTCGCTGTCGGAGGCCGAGCGGGACAGCCGCGTCGCCGCCGCGCTGGAGGAGACCGGCCTCGACGCGGCGACCCGCTGGCGGTATCCGCACGAGTTTTCCGGCGGCCAGCGCCAGCGCATCGCCATCGCCCGCGCCATGGTCCTGAAACCGGAGTTCGTCATGCTGGACGAGCCGACGTCGGCGCTGGACATGAGCGTGCAGGCGCAGGTGGTCGAGCTCCTGCGCGACCTTCAGGCGAGGCACAACCTCGCCTATCTCTTCATCAGCCACGACCTCAAGGTGGTGCGGGCGCTGGCCAATGATATCATCGTCATGCGCGGGGGACGGGTTGTCGAGAAGGGACCCGCCGCCCGCATCATCGAGGCCCCCGCCGAGCCCTATACACGGGCGCTGATGGCCGCGGCCTTCAATCTCGAAGCCATTCGCAGCGATGCGGTCAGTCAGTAGGAACAGGACGTGCAGAGGAAAAGCCCGGTCATCATCGATCTGAAATTCGATCCGCAGCAGGTGGCGGCCGCCCTCAAGGGGGCATTCGCGGACCGTGAGGTCATCAACCTCCTCCATCCGGCCAACCGCAACCGCGATCTGTCGGATGTCGATTATGCGGTAGTCTGGAAGCCGGGCGCCGATCTCTTTTCCCGCGCGCGCAATCTCAAGGCGGTCTTCTCCGGCGGGGCCGGCGTCGATCACGTGCTGTCGCTGCCCGGACTTCCGGATGCGCCGCTGGTGCGCTTCGTCGACCGCTCGCTCGCCACGCGCATGAGCGAGTGGGTGGCGATGCAGTGCCTTCTGCACCTGCGCCAGCATCTGGCCTACGAGGCCCAGCGCCGCCAGCGTATCTGGCGGGAGTTGGTCCAGCCGGAGGCGCGGGAGATCACCGTCGGCGTGATGGGTTTCGGCGTGCTCGGCCAGGATGCGGCCGTCAAGCTGAAGGCCCTCGGTTTCAACGTCATCGGCTGGTCGAGAAGCCGCAAGCAGGTGGAGGGTTTCGAGACCTACGACGCCGGCGGGTTCGACGCCTTCCTTGCAAGGACTGACTTCCTCGTCGGCCTGCTGCCGCTGACCGCGGAGACTACGGGCATCTATAATACCGGCCTGTTCTCGCGGCTCTCCCGCAAGGGCCCCTTTGGCGCGCCGGTCTTCATCAATGCGGGTCGCGGCGGCAGCCAGATCGAAGCGGATATCGTCGCCAGCCTCGCCGACGGCACATTGCACGGCGCGTCGCTCGACGTCTTCGAGCAGGAGCCCCTGCCGCTCGAAAGTCCGCTCTGGTCGATGGAAAAGGTGTTCATCACCCCGCACGCCTCCGCCGCCTCGGACGTGAAGGCGCTGGTGGCCCATGTCGAGCGGCAGATCGCGCGTTTCGAGCGGGGCGAGCCGTTCGAGTTCCTGGTGGACCGCGCTTCCGGCTACTGAGCGATCCGTCAGGGACGGCGCAAGCCGGTCGGCTGCTGGTAAAGCCAGCCGATGCGGCGGATCGCCTCCTCCAGACCTTCCCGCGCGACGTTCATCGTATGGCCGTTGGCGTGCAGGATCGTCCGCTCGTCCTCCATGATGGCGACATGGCCCCGCCAGAAGACGAGGTCGCCGCGCCGCAAGGCTTCCCGTTCGATCGGGACGCCGAGGCCGGCCGCCTGCATGTCGGAATCGCGCGGCGCCTTGCGACCGGCCATCATCATCGAAAGCTGCACGAGACCGGAGCAATCGATGCCGAAACCGGAGCGGCCGCCCCACAGATAGGGGGTTTCGAGAAACCGCGCTGCGGTGGCGACATAATCGTCGTCCGGCGGCTCGCCAATGGCGATGCAATGGGCGGCCACCACGGACTGGCCGCCGGAGAGCGTCAGGTAACGGGTGCCGCGCATTTCGCTTTCTCCGGAAATCGTAAGCCGGCTACCCATCGAGAGCGTAAAGGCCGCCGGCGTCTTCAGGTCGTTTCCGGTATAGGCGAAGGTTCGCGGTGCGGCGACGATATGGGTGGCCGGCCCGCCGGTTTCGCGCAGCGCGGTTTCCGGCAGATAGCCGACATAGCCGTCGGCGTCCGCCTTCACCCAGGCCCAGCCTTCCGCACGGTCGAACAGGCGAACCGTTTCACCGAACAGCAGCTGCGTGTCGATGCCGGCGGTCTCATCCGGCCGTGGACGCAGCGCCGCGACCGGAACGGCGACAGCGGCGGGCGTTCCCTCCACATAGCGTTCGGCGGCGACGATGCCGGCAAGACCGGCTTCGGCGAGATCGGGTCGGTAAGCGTTCAGGCGGCGGTCCGGAAGGACGGTCATGGCGGTCTTCTAATCCAGCTTGCGGCCGGAGGCGATGACGAGATCGCCCAGCCGTTCGAGATAAAGCGCGCCGTCGACCGTGCGGCGGATGACGACATTGCGGCGGTCGCGCTCGTCGCGGACGCGCGTCACCAGCCCCATCTCTCCCATCGTGTCGAGCGCACGGGTGATCACCGGCTTGGTCACGCCGAGCGTGGCGGCCAGCCCCCGCACCGTATGCGGCGGCGGCACAAGGTAGATTTCCATCAGGATGGCGAACTGGCGCATGGTGAGATCGCGCCGGTCCTGACGCACCGTTTCCAGCATCACTGCATGCCAGAGGCCGAGCGCCTGCGATGGGGTCATGTCGAGCGGCACGGGGCCTCCGGCGCGAATGGGTTTTCGTTACGCTACCGTATCGGTTCCCGGAAGAAAAGGGTTTCAGCCCCCCGCCTGCCGCAGATGATGGTAGAGCGCGCGCACCGCCTGCGCCTCGCCGCCGGCCGGCCCGTGCGGCCGTTCGGCCGGCGCCCAGCCGTAGATGTCGAAATGCGCCCATCGGGCATTGCGTGTCACGAAGCGTTTCAGGAACAGCGCGGCGGTGACGGCGCCCGCCATGCCGCCGGCCGGCGCATTGGTCAGGTCGGCGATCCGGGCCGAGACGTCCTTCTCGTAGCCCTTCCACAGCGGCAGCCGCCAGAGCGGGTCGTCGGCGGCGACGCTGGCGGCGGAAAGATCGCGGGCAAGCGCCTCGTCGTCGGTGAAGAAGGGCGGAACGTCGGGGCCAAGCGCCACGCGCGCCGCACCGGTCAGCGTGGCCATGTCGACGACGAGATCGGCCTCTTCCTCGTCCGCATAGGCGAGCGCATCGGCAAGCACCAGCCGTCCCTCGGCGTCGGTATTGTCGATCTGCACTGTCAGGCCCTTGCGGCTCCGATAGATGTCGCCCGGCCGGAAGGCGTTGCCGGAGATGGCGTTTTCGACCACCGGCAGCAGCACGCGCAGCTCGATGTCGAGCTCCGCGTCCATGATCATCAGCGCAAGGCCGAGCACGTTTGCCGCCCCGCCCATGTCCTTCTTCATCAGCAGCATCGAGGCGGCGGGCTTGATGTCGAGCCCGCCGGTATCGAAGCATACGCCCTTGCCGACGAGCGTCACGCGCCGGTGGCCCTTTCGGCCCCAGCGTAGTTCAACGAGGCGCGGGGCTTCCGCAGAAGCGCGCCCGACCGCATGGATCAGCGGGAAATTCTCCGCAAGCAGATCGTCGCCGGCGATGGTGGTGACGGTGGCCCCGTAATGGCCGGCAAGCGACCGGATGGCCGCTTCCAGCGCTTCCGGCCCCATGTCGTTGGTCGGCGTATTGATGAGGTCGCGGGTAAGGAACACGCCCGCCAGCTGCCGCTTCACGTCCGCGCCGTCCATCTCGTGCGGAAGGAGGAGCCTCGGCGTGTTTCCGCTGGAAGCCGCCTTGTAGCGGCTGAAGCGATAGCTGCCGAGACCGAAGCCGAGCGCCAGCTTGACGGCGTCGATCGCCGTCGTTTCGATGCGCCAGTCGCCGGGCGGCAGCAGCCGGGCAAGCTTGCCGGCAAGAAACGGTGTTTCGCGCGGCGTCTTGCCGAGGCCGAAGAGCGCGCCGCCGAGGCGGCCGTCGGTGGCGGGAAGGGGAACGAACGCGCCTGCCTCCGCGGCAAAGCCGGTCTTGCGCGCCCAGTCGAGAGCGGCGGGTTCGATCGTGCCGGCCTCGATTTCTCCGGGCGTAACGGCAAAGACCGGCAGGGATGGACCCTGGCCGTCGTGGAAGGGGGAAGGGCGGTCGATGAACTGGAAGGCGGGCATGGGACACTTTCTGCAAGGGGCGGGAATCGTGAAATTAACATTCTATTAGGGTTAACGGAATATTTCTGGAGCAAGGGTAGCGGCGCGATTCTTTCCGCCGCACCGGGATCGGGGCTCGGGGAATTCGCAACATGACCGTTTCCGTCACACGCCATCTGCGCGCGGCCAGGCTTCTCGGTGGGGCGGCGCTGGTCGGGCTTGCCCTTTCCGGCTGCGCCGGCAAGAGCAACATCACCACGGGGTCGGTGCCGCAATCGGCCCGGGCGGCAGGCGAGATGAATGCGACCGAATTGCGCGGCGCTGCGGAAGCGGCCGGACGCGCCTATGAGAAAAACCCCAAGGATCGCAATATCGGCATGAACTATGCCAACGTCCTGCGCATGAACGGCCGCAACGATCAGGCGCTCGCCGTCATGCAGCAGGTCGCCATCTTCCATCCGAAGGACCGGGACGTGCTGGCCGCCTACGGCAAGGCGCAGGCGGCCGCCGGCCAGCTTGAGCAGGCGCTGGCCACCGTGCTGCGGGCGCAAACGCCCGACCGGCCCGACTGGCGGCTGCAATCGGCCGAAGGCGCCATCCTCGACCAGCTCGGCCGTACGGCCGAGGCCCGCCAGCGCTATCGCAAGGCGCTCGACCTGAAGCCGAACGAGCCGTCGGTCCTGTCCAATCTCGGCATGTCCTATCTTCTGGCCCGCGATCTCAAGACGGCCGAGACCTATATGCGTTCCGCCGTCGCCCAGCCGGGCGCCGACAGCAGCGTCCGCCAGAACCTGGCGCTGACCGTCGGCCTTCAGGGGCGCTTCCAGGAAGCCGAGACCATCGCCCGGCAGGAATTGACGGCCCAGCAGGCCGAGGCGAACGTCGCCTATCTGCGCTCGATGCTGACCCAGCAGAATGCCTGGAAGCAGCTCGCCGCCGACGACAGCAAGAACACCAACTGAACCGACCGGACCCTTCGCAAAGCCGCTGATCCCGTCGGTACGGGATCAACGGCGGCGGCGGGTGTTTTCAGAACCGGTCGGCGACCTGGATCCCGGCCGGCCCGAGGATGACGGCGACCAGCACGGGCAGGAAGAACAGAATCATCGGCACGGTCAGCTTCGGCGGCAGCGCCGCGGCCTTCTTTTCCGCCTCGTTCATGCGCTGGTCGCGGCATTCCTGCGCCAGAACCCGGAGCGCCTGCGCCAGCGGCGTGCCGTAGCGTTCGGCCTGGATCAGCGCTTGCGTCACCGATTTCACCGTATCGAGGCCGACACGCGCGCCGAGGTTCTCATAGGCCGCGCGCCGTTCCTGAAGGAAGGAAAGCTCGGCATTGGTCAGCACCAGTTCCTCGGCCAGCTCCGGCGAGGCCATGGCGATCTCATCCGCCACGCGCCTCAGCGCGACCTCGATGGAAATGCCGGATTCGACGCAGATCAGCATGAGATCGAGCGCGTCCGGCCATGCCCTGCGGATCGAGGCCTGCCGCTTGGTGACCTTGTTGGAGATGTAGAGGTTCGGCGCGTAGAAGCCGAGATAGGCGATGCCGATCACCGCCAGCAGGCGCATGGGCATCGGCTTGTCGGCGAGATTGCCGAGATAGAAGATATAGAAGGAGCCGGCCGCCAGGAAGACGAAGGGCAGCACGAAGCGGGCGAAGAGAAAGACGTTGAGCGCGTTCTGGGAGCGATAGCCCGCCTGGCGCAGCCGGTTCACCGTATTGCCGTCGACCAGCGCCTCGCGCAGGTTCAGCCGTTCCACGATCTGGCGGACGGACGTATTGTTCTGGGCTCGCAGGCTGGCCTTGCCCTGTGTCGCCTCGGCGTGCTGGCGCGCGCGCTCGCGGGCGCGGATCTGGTCGCGCTCCAGCGCCACCGCCTTCATCCGCTTGCCGAGGTCGCCACGCTCGAAATAGGGCGCGGCGAGCGTGTAGAAGGTCGCAAGCACCGTGATCATCACGAGGGCGGGAAGCAGGACCGCCGGGTCGGTGAGCGTGGAGACGAGTCCGGACATGATCGCGGGTTCCTAGATTTCGAAGTTGATCATGTTGCGCATGATCACGATGCCGATCGTCATCCAGATCGCCGACAGGCCGAGGATCAGGTGGCCGCGGGGATCCTGGAACAGGATCACGATGTAATCCGGCGAGGTGAGATAGACGAGCAGCGCGACGATGAAGGGCAGCGCGCCGATGATCGCGGCGGAAGCCTTCGCCTCCATCGACAGCGCGTTGATCTTCGCCCGCATCTTGCGGCGCTCGCGCAGCACGCGGGAAAGGTTGCCGAGCGCCTCGGAAAGATTGCCCCCCGCCTGATTCTGGATGGCGATGACGATGGCGAAGAAATTCACTTCCTGAAGCGGAATATTGGTGAACATGCGCGCGCAGGCGTCCGGCACCCCGAGACCCATCTGCTGCGCCTCGACGACGCGCCGGAACTCCGTCTTCACCGGCTCCTGCCCCTCGGCGGCGATGAGCCGCAGCGCGTCGGTGAGCGGCAGGCCCGCCTTGATCGAGCGCACCATGATGTCGAGCGAGTTCGGGAATTCCTCCAGGAACCGCTTGAAGCGGCGCTTGATCAGGAAGCCGACGAACCAGCGCGGCAGGCCGGCCCCCGCGACGAAAGCGAGGCCGAGGCAGAGAAGCGGCGGCAGGCCGGCGATGAAGGCGAGCAGCAGTGCGGCGGCTCCGAAAAGCCCGCTGAAAAGATAGAAGCGGCCGACGCTGAGGGTCAGGCCGGCCTGAGCGAGCCTGGCCTTGATGCTGGTCGGAATGCGTTTGGTCTGTTCGCGCTGCTTCTTTTCCAGTTCCTTCAGCGAATCCTGCACGGATTTCCGGCGCTTGGAGATTTCCTGCATGCGGTCGCGGGCGGCCTTGGCCTTGGACTGGTCGGTCTCAGCCGCCTTCACCCGCCGCACGCGGGTCTCCGTCTTCTTCTCGGTCTCGATCCGTGCGAACAGGAGCCCGTAGCAGAGGCCGCCGGTGGAAAGTGCCGCCAGCGCGATGATCGCCACTATGGTGATGTCCAGCCCGAACATGCCGCCGTCCCGTCTGCCCTCAGGGCTTTTCCATGGCGTCGAGCGTCGCCGCCAGGCGTTTGTCCTCGTTGAAGTAGCGCGCCCGATCCCAGAAATGCGGCTTGCCGATGCCGGTTCCGGCATGGCGGCCGAGGATGCGCCCGTTGGCGTCTTCGCCTTCGATCTCGAAGCGCATCAGGTCCTGGGTGACGATGACGTCGCCCTCCATGCCCACGACTTCCGTGACGTGGGTGATGCGGCGGGAGCCGTCCCGCAGGCGCGTGGCCTGGATGATGACGTCGATCGAGCCGGCGATGATCTCGCGCACCGTCTTGGCCGGCAGCGTATAGCCGCCCATGGCGATCATCGATTCCATGCGCGACAGGCATTCGCGCGGCGTGTTGGCGTGGATCGTGCCCATCGAGCCGTCGTGGCCGGTGTTCATCGCCTGCAGGAGGTCGAACACTTCCGGCCCGCGCACTTCCCCGACGATGATGCGCTCGGGCCGCATGCGCAGGCAGTTCTTGATGAGATCGCGCATGGTGATCTCGCCCTCGCCCTCGATGTTCGGCGGGCGGGTTTCGAGGCGTACGACATGCGGCTGCTGAAGCTGGAGTTCGGCCGAATCCTCGCAGGTGATGATGCGCTCGTCGGTATCGATATAGCGGGTGAGGCAGTTGAGCAGCGTCGTCTTGCCCGAGCCGGTACCGCCGGAGATCACCAGATTGCACCGCACACGGCCGATGATCTGGAGCAGCGTCGCACCTTCGGGCGTGATCGATCCGAACCGGACGAGCTGGTCGAGCGTCAGCTTGTCCTTCTTGAACTTGCGGATGGTCAGCGCGGTGCCGTCGATGGCCAGCGGCGGCGCGATGACGTTGACGCGCGAGCCGTCGGGCAGGCGCGCATCGCAGATCGGCGAGGATTCGTCGACGCGGCGACCGACCTGGCTGACGATGCGCTGGCAGATGTTCAAGAGCTGCTGGTTGTCGCGAAAGCGGATCTGCGTCTGCTCGACGCGGCCGGCGACTTCGATGAAGACCTGCCGGGCGCCATTGACCATAATGTCGGCAATGTCGTCGCGCGCCAGAAGCGGCTCGAGCGGGCCGTAGCCGAGGACGTCGTTGCAGATGTCCTCGAGCAGTTCCTCCTGCTCGGAGATCGACATCGCGAAATTCTTGATCGCAATGATGTCGTTGACGATGTCGCGGATTTCCTCGCGCGCGGCGTCCGGCTCGAGCTTGGCGAGCTGCGACAGGTCGATCGTGTCGATGAGGGCGGAGAAGACCTGGCTCTTGGTGTCGTAATAGGCTTCGGAACGCGGCCGGGCCTGCGTTGCGACGCGTTTCGGCTCAGGGGCCAGCGGGGGCGTCGGATCGACCGCGCGCTTGGGCGCGGCGGAGCTTTCCGGCCCGCGCTCCACCGGACGTTCGTCAAGCGTCAGCGATTCGGAGACGGGCGCCGCGGGTGCGGGCCTGAATTCCGGAGTGTTGCGGCTTCCGCCTTCGTTTCCACGCTTGCCAAACATCGTTATGCCCGTCGTCCCCCGGCCCCGCCATCGGTGCCCAAGATGGATTTCTGCCGTCGATCGGCAGCGCTCACGCGCTCTTCTTCTTCATCTTCAGGCGGCCCAGCAGATCGCCGATGCCGGCCTTCCGTTTCGATTTCATCTCGCTGCGTCCCGTCAGCACATGCGCCATCTCATGCACGATCTTGACGATGGCGTGCTGCGCGTCCGTCTCGCCCAGCATCCGGCCATTGTTTGCCGCATTGCCGAAGAGCAGCGGCTCGAACGGGATGACGGCCAGCGGCATGACGCCGAGCGGCTCGGAGAAATCGTCCGGGGAAATCTCCGGCCGCTTCGGCACGCCGGCCTGGTTAATGATCAGCTTGGGCGGCGCATCGTTGGGGCGCAGCTTGCGCAGCATGTCGATCAGGTTCTTCGTGTTGCGCAGATTGGCCAGTTCGGGCGTCGCCGTGATCACGATCTCGTCGGCCTGCGCCAGCGTCTGCCGGGTCCACCCCGTCCATACATGGGGAACGTCGAGGATCACGGTCGGCGCGCTGCGCTGCGCGGTCTCGATCAGCGATGCGAACGCGTCCGCATCGAAATCGTAGATCCGGTCGAGCGTCGAAGGCGCGGCTAAGAGCGACAGGCGCTCGGCGCACTGGGCCAGCAGGCGGTCGAGATAGACCTCGTCGATGCGCTCGGGCGAGAACACCGCCTCGGCGATGCCCTGTGCGGGGTCCTGGTCGAAATTGATGTTGGCGGTGCCGAAGGCGAGGTCCATGTCGGCCACGACCACTTCCGACTGGAAAAGCGTCGACAGCGTCCAGGCAACGTTGTGCGCGATGGTCGAGGAGCCGACGCCGCCTTTGGCGCCGATGAAGGCGATGGAGCGCCCGATCGGCTCTGCATCGGGATCGACGAAGATCTTGGCAATGTCGGCGACGATGTCGGCCATCGAGATCGGCGCGACGATGTATTCGGAGATGCCGAAGCGGATCAGCTCGCGATAGAGCGACACGTCATTGTGGTGGCCGATCACCACGACCTTGCTCGCCGGGTCGCAGACTTCGGCCAACTTCTCGAGCCTGCCGATCAGGTTTCTCGGTTCGTCGCGCGATTCGATGATGATCAGGTTCGGCGTCGGCGCCGTGTGATAGAACTCGATCGCCGTCTGGATGCCGCCCATGTGAACCTTCACATGCGCCTTGGCCATCCGGCGATCCTCGGCGGCGCGCTCGATCGGCTGCGCCACCCCGTCGGTTTCGCAGAAAGCCTGGATCGAGATGCGCGGAACGGGCCGCAGCGCCTGCATCGCGGCGGCATCGGGCACGACGGCGTCGTTCGGATCGGTGGTGTAGGCCAGGTTTGTCATGTCGTTGCCCCCACGCTGTCCTTAGTAGTTGATCTCGGACGTGCCGATGAATTCCGGCGCGACCTGGCGGCGCTGATACTGGTCGATGGCGTTCGAGCGGTTCTGGGCGTCGATCGGCGTCGTCTCGCGCGGCGTCAGGAGATCGGCCGGGTTTGCGATCTGGGCCGCGAGGTTGTTCTGGTAGGAACAGCCGAAATTCGCCCAGTGCTTGTTGTCGACCCGCGCCAGCATGTCTTCCGGCCAGCGCCCGCAATTGGAGGCGACCTGCGCGCGCATGTTGGCGTAGGTGATGCGGATCGGGGCGGAGGCGTCAGTGGGCGCCTGGTAGTGTTGCTGGACGACGCGATTCTGCGGCACCCCTGCCCTGTGCAGGTGGCTGGCGAACTGCGCGGCGATGCGCGATGCAGCCGCCGAGTTGGCCGAACCGTAGGGAACCATTAGATGGACCATCGGCGCGGCCTTGCCGTCATAGCGCGACATGAAGCCGGTCAGCGCCGTGCGCTGGACGCGCGTCATCTGGTAGTCGTTGAGACCGACCGGGATGTCGATCTTCTCCTGCTTCTCCGCGATGACGATCGGGTGGTTGGTCCGGTAGTCGTCCGGGATCGCACCGACCACGATGCTGTCGCGCTGCGTGCAGCCGGCGGCGAAGGCGGCCGAGCCGACGAGCGCAAGGGCGATCAGGAAGCGGGAATTCCGGTTGGTTTTCTGGGCAGACATCGTTCGGTCCCCGCTCACTTGTAGATGAACCCGACCACGCCGTGGTAGCGGCCGGCGGGCCGATCTGTCTTCATGGTTCCGTAGACGCGGTTGACGCGGCCAAGGAAATTGCCCGCGCCTTCCGAGGCGGGGTTGAAATTGTCGGTCGGAGCGGCGAGCTCGTTACGGGCCACCGGCCGCGCCAGATAGGGCGTGACGATGATGACGAGCTCGGTCTCGTTGCGCTCGAAGGCCCGGCTGCGGAAGAGCGCGCCGAGGACGGGCACCCGCGAAAGACCAGGCAGGCCGTTGATCGACTGGCGCACGTCGTCGCGGACAAGTCCGGCGATCATCATCGAGCCGCCCGAGGGAAGTTCGACGGTGGTATCGGCGAGGCGCTTGCGGATGGAGACGATGTTCATCCCCTGCAAATTGCCGCCCTGGTTTCTGCGCGATGCTCCTTCGAAGAGAACCGACCCTTCGGTCGTCGGCTCGGAAACCTGAGTGCGCAGCTTCAGGCTGATGCGGCCGGGTGACAGGACGGTCGGCTGAAACTCCAGGCCGATACCGTACTCCACCTGCTCGACCTCGTAGGTCAGCGCGCCGTCGTCATCCTGATCACGGTCCCGGACCATGTTGAACTCGCCGCCGACGCGGAAGGTGGCTTTCTCTCCGGAGACGGCCGTCAGCGTCGGCTCGGCGAGGGTCTTCATGACCCCCGACTGTTCCATCGCATTGAAATAGGCGTCGAGCGCCGAGCCCCCGATCCCGAAACCGCTGTTCGAAAGCGGCTTCCCGAGACCCATCGAGCTTTCATTGATCATCGACCAGTTGATACCGTTCGACCCGCTGCCGACCATGTTCACGCCCAACTGGCGCATGACGGACCGGCTGACCTCGGCAATCGTCACCTTCAGCGTGACTTGATCCTCGCCCACGATCGACAGCATGTTGACGATCTGGGAGACGCGGCGTTCGTTGTCGGGGTTGTTGATGTCGACACCGCCCGTCGCGGCGCCGCCGGCGGCGGTCTGCGCGAACTGGCCGGTGGTCGCTTCACCGCCCGAGACGAAGAGCTGGGCGATCTGTTCGGCGCGTTTGGCATCGAGCGGCGTATCCACCGTTCCCGACAGGACGACGTTGTCGTTGATGAGTTCGACCTTGATCGCCGAGTTCGGCAGATAGCGCTTCAGATGGTCCTCGAGACCTGCCACGTCGCGCTCGATCGACAGGTCGAGGCTGACGATCTGCTCGCCATTGGCGCCGAAGACGAAAATGTTGGTCTCGCCGACCTGCTTGCCGAACAGATAGATCCGTCGCGACGTGCGCGTCACCGCGTCGGCAACGGCCGGATTGGCGACCAGAATGTCGTAGGCATCCGCCGGCAGGTCGATGACGATCGACTTGTTGAGGCCGAGCTTGACGCGCTGGTTCGCGGCCTGCGACGCGATCCGCACCTGGGCACTCGCGCCCGCCGTATCGGCAAGGATCATGACGCCGGCCAGCGGCGCCGCCAGTGCAACCGCTGCGGCGGTGCCGATCAACGCGGTCTTGAAGGTGCGGATCATTGGCGGCCCCCTACTTCGGACACCTGTCCGGACTTGATCAATCGAATGGCGTCGCGGCGCCCGCTGCCCGACAGAAGGTGATCGGCCTGATCTGTGACGACTTCCTGCGTGTCGACGACGGACCGCAGCGCCAGGCTCAGCCGGTCCGCCATCTGCTGGGCGACCGTGATGATTTCCGCCTGCTCGGGCGAAAGCTCCAGCGTCGCCGTTTCGCCCACCTTCACCCTGCGGCCTTCCTCGTCCTCCTGGATCGCCTGGTCGATCGCGAGAACGCGGATGTTGCGCAGCACGGTTTCGGTCGAATAGCTCTCCGTGCCCGAACTGTTGGTCTGGCGGCGGGTCATGATGACGTCGACATAGTCGTTTGGAAGGATGAAGCCGCCGGCCGACGTGTCGGCCGAGATCTGCGTCGCGACCGCCCGCTTGCCCGACGGCAGGATCGACGACATGAAGCTCTGGCCCTCGCCGATCAGCTTGGAGCGACGCAGCGGCTCGCCTGCATAGATCGGAACGCGCGCAATCGCGGTCTGCAATTCCTCCAGCGCATTCGGGTCGGTGTCGCGGCGGATGAAGTAGTCATAGACGTTGCTGGACGGCCAGGACTGCCAGCTCAATTGCTGGCCGAGTTCGCCGCCCATCGGCACGTCACCGCTGAGAACGAGCACCTCCGTCAGCGCAATGGCGGGCTCGGACGGTCCGGAATCGACGAAGACCTGTTCGGGCGGTGCGGACGCCATGTTCCTGGCAATGATGCCAGCCCCCGCGGCGGCCACGACCGCAACGCCAAGGATGATCACTCTGGATGGAGCCATGTCCGCGCCCTTTACCCGGCAGTTCCTCTAAGCCAGGGCAGACCTTGCAACATCAATCGTCAAATTAAGGTTAACGGCTCGCTTACACTTATGCTTAACAAGCGGTTGACGGCACTTTACCTGGTCAAGGCCTGCATGGCCCAGACGCCGAGCGGGGAGCTTGGAAAGACCATCAGTCCCGCCGCGCCGAGCGCCACGCCATACGGGATTCCCACGCGCCGGTCGGCGAACTTGCGCAGCAAGAGGAAATTGCCCGTGACGTCCGAGATCGGCGAGTTGCGATAGACGAGGATGGCCAGCGTCAGCATCCCGCCCCAGACCGCGCCGAGAACGGCATATTCGGCAAGCGGCGTCCCGAACCCCATCCACAGCGCCGTTGCCGCCAGCAGCTTGGCATCGCCGCCGCCCATCGTGCCCAGCGCGAAAAGCCCGAACGTGACGGCCAGAACCGCCATTGCCGCCAGCACATGAAATCCGATCGCCGCCAGCGGCATTCCGGTTAGCGGGGCGACGATGAGGAAGGTCGCGACGAGGAGAACCGACACGCGATTGGCGATCGTCATCGTGATCATGTCCGAAATGGCGGCATAGACCATGCAGAACGGAAAAATGACCAGGATCAGGGCTTCGATCATGACGGGTCCTCGGCACAAAGGCCAAATCTAGACATGCCGCGCTTAAGCATTGGTGAAATCGGCCGTCCGCTTTCAAGCAATCCGCGTCTCCCGGAGCGATTAACCGGCAATTCACCATTCCGCTTCATCTTGTGCGGATTGCCGAACAGGAGAGCCCCAACGTGGCGCGGTCGACAAAATCCATTCGATTCTTCGCAAGCCTAACGCTGGCGGTCGCGGCCTCGGTCCTCGCGGCGCCGGCATTCGCCGAAGCGGGCATCAGCGTCCTCGTGAACCAGGCCAAGATCGTGAAGCTGGCGCGCAACGCCGACACGATCATCATCGGCAATCCGGAAATCGCCGACGCCTCGGTCCAGGACGCCTCGACGCTGGTCCTGACGGGCAAGGGTTTCGGCGTCACGAATCTCGTCGTGCTCGACGCCGAAGGCCGGCCGATCGTGGACGAGCAGGTGACGGTCTCGCGCCAGTCGGTGAACTCGGTCCGCATCTACCGCCGCGCCGCCGTGCAGACGCTGTCCTGCACACCGGTCTGCGAGGCGGCCTATGTCACGGAAGCCGAAGCCATGTCCGACACGACGATCGGCGTACCCTGAACGCGACGTTAATTCTTTCCAGCGCATCCTAGCGACCGCCACAACCTCAATTCAACGCGCGTGCGATAGGCTCGATCGTGGAGTTGAACAGGCGGGACCCTGAAGAATGACGACACATGCCTCCGTCAAGACGCGCGCCGGCCGCAAGGGGCTGCTGCGCGCATTTGCCCGGCAACGCGACGGCAGCACCGCGATCGAATTCTCGATCCTCGTCATCCCTTTCGCCCTTCTCGTCTTCGCCATCCTCGAAAGCTGCATTTCCTTTGCGGCCCAGCAGGTCATGACCAACGCGACGGACGACGTGGCGCGGCTCTACCGCACCGGGCAGTTGCGGGCGGGTGCGGGGCCGGGAGCCAACCAGCTCACGCACGAGCAGCTTCGCGACCGGATATGCGAGCGGATGGAGATTCTCGTTTCCGCAGGATGCCCCGGCCTTGCCGTGGATCTGCAGACATTCACCACCTTCGCCCAGGCGGCGGCCCTGCGCACGCCCTACAGCAATGGCGATCTCGACGACACCGGCTTCGTCGCCGATTCGGGCGGTGCGACCTCCAAGAACGTGCTGCGGGTCTATTATCGCTGGCCGATCATCACCGACATGATGCGCCTGTCCATGTCGACCATCAATGGCGGCAAGGTGCTCCATTTCGCCTCGGTGACGTGGCAGAACGAACCCTATGCGGAGTGAGGCGAAGCCGATGATGCAGGCCCTGGGTAATTCCGCCAGACGCTTCCGAACCGACCGTCGCGGCGCGGCCGCGATCGAATTCGCCTTCATCGCCCCGATCCTGCTGGTCCTCTATTTCATGACCATGGAGGTCTCGCAGGCCATCGAGACCAACAAGAAGGTGGGCCGGATCGCGTCCATGGTGGGTGATCTGGTCGCCCAGCAGCCAAGGGTGGGAACAACGGATCTCGACAACATTCTCGATATCGGCGCGGCCATCATCCAGCCCTATGGACGTTCGCGCCCGACGATCATCATCGAACATATCGAGGTCGAGGCCGGCAATGCCAATCCGAAGGCATTTGTCCGCTGGTCGCGCAAGATCGAGGGCGTCAACAAGTCCGAGGCGGTGCCCAAGAATACCGAAACGCTGGTTCCCGAGCAGTTGCGCGTCGGCGACACTCACCTCGTGCGGGTGACGACACAGCTCGGCTACAAGCCCGTCATTGCGTGGACGGCCGAACAGAAGACCGCGCTCGGGCTGGCATCGGCCTTCAGCACTCTGAACATGAGCGAGCAGTATTATCTGCGCCCGCGGATGTCGCTCAAAGTAGCCTGCGACAATTGCTGATCGGGCGCCGGCCGAGATGAATTGCAACGGTGGCGGCATCGGCCTATCTGTCGCGTAACGTCCGACAGAAGGATCGATCGATGCGGCGCGCCTTCCTCTTCGTGCTGGATTCCTTCGGAATCGGCAATGCGCCGGATGCCGACAGGTTCGGTGATGCCGGCTCCGATACGCTCGGCCACATCGCGGAACGCTGCGCGCGCGGCGAAGCCGACAGGCCGGGCCTGCGCGAAGGGCCGCTCGATCTGCCGCACCTGACACGGCTCGGGCTGTTCCATGCGGCCGATCTCGCCGCGGGCCGCAAGCCGGCCGGAACGGACGTATCGGGCTTCTTCGGCTCGGCGCAGGAGATATCGAGCGGCAAGGACACGCCGTCCGGCCACTGGGAGATGGCCGGCGTTCCCGTCACCTTCGACTGGGGCTATTTTCCCGACGAGGGCCCGGCCTTTTCCGACGAACTCGTCGCCGCAATCATCGCCGAGGGCAAGGTTCCGGGTATCCTCGGCAATTGCCACGCCTCGGGCACCGACATCATCGCGCGCCATGGCGAAGAGCACATCCGCACCGGCAAGCCGATCTGCTACACCTCGGCTGACAGCGTCTTCCAGATCGCCGCGCACGAGACCCATTTCGGGCTCGACCGGCTCTACGCGCTTTGCGAGACCGTGCGGCGTCTTCTCGATCCGCTCAATATCGGCCGGGTCATCGCCCGGCCCTTCATCGGCGAGACAGCCGAGACGTTCAAGCGGACGGCCAACCGCCGCGACTATGCCGTGCCGCCCCCCGAGCCGACGCTGATGGACCGCGTGATCGCGGGCGGCGGGCGCTCGCTCTCGGTCGGCAAGATCGGCGACATCTTCGCCCATCGCGGCATCTCGCATCTGCGCAAGGCGCCGGACAACATGGCGATGTTCGACCGTGCGCTCGAGGCGATGGCCGATGCGCAGGATGGCGATCTCGTCTTCGCCAATTTCGTCGATTTCGATACGCTGTTCGGCCACCAGCGCGATGTCGCCGGCTACGCGGCGGCGCTTGAGGCTTTCGACCGCCGGTTGCCCGAGGCACTCGAACGGCTCCGCCCCGGCGACCTCCTGATCCTCACGGCCGATCATGGCTGCGACCCGACCTTCCGGGGCACCGACCACACGCGCGAGCAGGTTCCCGTCATCGGCACCGGGCCGGGGCTCGGCACCGGCTCCGTCGGCGTCCGCAAAAGCTTCGCCGATATCGGCGAGACGATCGCGGAGCATCTGCGACTTGCGCCCGGACCGCACGGCCGGTCCTTCTACGGCAACATCGCCGCCAATGCCTGAACTGCCCGAAGTCGAGACCGTCCGGCGCGGCCTTGCCCCCATCATGGAGGAGGCGACCATCGTCGCGGTCGAGCAGCGCCGACCGGATTTGCGCTTCCCCTTTCCGCACGATTTTGCAGCACGGCTTCAGGGCCGGCGCATCGTGTCAGTGGGGCGGCGGGCAAAGTTCCTCGTCATCCATCTCGACCGCGACCCGGTCCTCATCGCGCATCTGGGCATGTCGGGCTCGTTCCGCATCCATGACGGCACGAGCGAGGAGATGCCCGGCGATTTTCACCACGAACGCTCCAAGCTCGCTGCGCACGATCATGTCGTCCTTCACCTGGAACGAGACGGCAGGACGCATCGCGTCGTCTACAACGACCCGCGCCGCTTCGGCTTCATGGTCTTCGCGGAAGCCGGCAGTCTCGACGCCCATCCCTTTCTCGCTTCGCTCGGGATCGAGCCCACCGGAAACGCCCTCGACGGCGCGGTGCTGGCTGCGCTCCTCGCCGGCCGTCGCGCACCGCTCAAGGCCGCGCTTCTCGACCAGAAGCTGATCGCCGGGCTCGGCAACATCTATGTCTGCGAGGCGCTCTGGCGGGCCGGTCTGTCGCCGAAGCGGCTCGCCGGGACGGTGTCGGGCCAGCGCGCCGCGCGCCTTGCGGACGCGATTCGCGCCGTCATCGCTGACGCGATCGCCGCCGGCGGCTCGACCCTTCGCGACCACCAGTTGACCGACGGCTCGCTCGGCTATTTCCAGCACTCCTTCAGCGTCTACGACCGCGAGGGCGAGGCCTGCCGGCGTGAGGGATGCGGAGGAATCGTCAAACGGGTTGTGCAATCGGGCCGTTCGACCTTCTATTGCTCCGCCTGCCAGCGTTAGCTATCCCATAGCCATACGAATTGTCGGCGTTCAGGAGGAAAACTTGGCCTACGAAACCATTCTCGTCGAAACCCGCGGCCGCGTCGGTCTCATCACGCTGAACCGTCCCAAGGCGCTCAATGCGCTGAACTCCGAAGTGCTCAAGGACGTGGTGGCCGCCGCAGAGGCGTTCGAGGCCGATCCAAAGATCGGCGCGATCGTGCTGACGGGCTCCGAAAAGGCGTTCGCCGCCGGTGCCGACATCAAGGAGATGCACTCGAAGTCCTATATCGACATGTATATGGAGGACTTCTTTTCCGGCTGGGACGCGTTCACCCGCATCCGCAAGCCGATCATCGCGGCCGTTTCCGGCTATGCGCTGGGCGGCGGCTGCGAACTGGCCATGATGTGCGACTTCATCATCGCCGGCGACAACGCCAAATTCGGCCAGCCCGAGATCACGCTCGGCGTTATGCCCGGCATGGGCGGCTCGCAGCGCCTCACCCGCTTCGTCGGCAAGTCGAAGGCGATGGACATGTGCCTCACCGGCCGGATGATGGACGCTGCCGAGGCCGAGCGCTCCGGCCTCGTTTCCCGCGTCGTGCCGGCAGGCGAACTGATCGAGGAGGCCATCAAGGCCGCATCCAAGATCGCCGAATTCTCGCTGCCCGCCGTGATGATGACCAAGGAAGCGGTCAATCGGTCCTACGAGACGTTTCTGGGCGAAGGCCTGCGTTTCGAACGCCGAGTCTTCCATGCCATGTTCTCGCTCGACGACCAGAAGGAGGGCATGGCCGCCTTCTCCGAAAAGCGATCGGCGAATTTCCGCAATCGATAGGCCGGTTAGGCGTTGACGCATGGGGGGATGTTCGACTATAAGCCCCCACGACTGAGGCAGCTTGCGGGCTGCCCCAATTGTTTTTGCGCCCGGCTTCTGCTCGTTCGGCGCGTCCACGCAAAAGAACTGAAGAGAGGCATTCGATGGCCAATACGTCTTCGGCCAAAAAGGCAACGCGCAAGATCGCTGCCCGCACGGCTGTTAACAAGAACCGCCGCTCGCGTGTTCGCACCTTCCTGCGCAAGGTCGAGGAAGCTCTTCTGTCCGGCGACAAGACCGCCGCGCAGGAAGCCTTCCGTGCCGCCCAGCCGGAACTGATGCGCGCCGCGTCCAAGGGCGTGTTCCACAAGAACACCGCCTCGCGCAAGGTCTCGCGCCTCGCCAATCGCGTGAAGGCTCTCGAAGCCTGAACCGACGACGATCTGCATTCAGAAAAACCCGGCCCCGTGCCGGGTTTTTTTGTGCCCGATCGCAGGCCTCCCCTACCGTTGGGGAACGCAAATGTCATCGATTGCAACAACTTGCCGGCGAAAGAATCAGCGGCTTTCCCGATCCTTCCCCATCGTTATGCACAGGTGTCGGCCCGTCATGTTTTTCTGTTGAAAATCAATAGATTAGACGGGGTGTCTTGAAGCCACTCAAATGAGGGCCTCACCCCGCGAAGAGGCCGATGAGTCAAGCTGCGATTCGGAAAATTTTTTAGAGCCCACAACCAAAATCCTTCGCCCGGCAAAAAGGTTTTGAATCAAAACGGTTTATGCGCCGGCGACAGACGCCGGAACGCCGACGGGGGCCTCGAACGGGGCCGCAGAAATGAAGAATCCGTTACGCCGGTCTTGCCTGTCCGCCACCGGCTTTTGTAATGTCGGCCGTGTTGAGAGGGGCAGGGAAAACCTGCGGATTAAGCCAAATCCGGCATGTCGGGCAACGTGGAAGCGATTCCGCGCACGCTATCGGCTTGATCGCTTTCAAGACATTACAAATCGAAACGCCGTCGCGTCTGACGGCTCTGCCGCGCCGGCTCCGCGCCGGACGGATATCTATTGCCCGAGGGGGGCGGACGAAACGCGCGACGATCGAGGCTGCGCGAGCACGAGGATCGATGGACCCAGCAGCGACCGGGACCGATCGGAAACGAACGAGGAAGCGGCAGGTGTCTCGACGAGGAGATGCGCCATGCCGCTCGCACAACAGGGACATTCATCATGCAAAGCGGCGTCGAAGCGGGTGCGCGGGCAAGCACCTCCTTTTCGAAGATCAAGATCGAGGGACAACAACAGATGGATGGCGACAGCACGGCGGGGGCCGGAGCGACGTTCGAACGCGTGACTGCACAGTTGAAGGCGCGACTTGGCAATGATGTCTATTCGAGCTGGTTCGGCCGGATGCAGGTCGCCGAAGCCTCGCGTGGCATCGTGCGCCTCTCGGTGCCGACCGCCTTCCTGCGCCAGTGGATCAACGGGCACTATCGCGACCTGATCGGCGAATTGTGGAAGCAGTCGGACCCGTCCGTGCTCAAGGTCGAGATCGTGGTGCGCAGCGCCACGCGTCCGGTCAAGGGCCTGGAAGACGAGGATGCGCAGGCGACGAAGGCCCGTGCGCTCCCGAGCGCCACCGTCATGCAGATGCCGGTCCGAACGGGCGCCCCAGCCGGCCAGCCTGCCCGCTCGAACGGCAACGAGCCCTTCGTGCAGCGCCAGTCCGTTCTCGGCTCGCCGCTCGACAGCCGCTACACCTTCGCCTCCTTCGTCGACGGCCCGTCGAACCGCGTGGCTTTCGCCGCGGCGCGTGCCGTGGCCGAGAGCGCGTCGAACGCGGTGCGCTTCAACCCGCTCTTCCTCCACGCCTCGGTCGGCCTCGGCAAGACGCACCTTCTCCAGGCGATCGCGGCCGAGGCGCTGCAGCGCCGTCCGCAGTCGCGCGTCGTGTATCTCACGGCCGAATATTTCATGTGGCGCTTCGCCACCGCGATCCGCGACAACAACGCGCTGACCTTCAAGGAACAGCTTCGCGACATCGACCTTCTGATCATCGACGACATGCAGTTCCTGCAGGGCAAGTCGATCCAGCACGAGTTCTGCCATCTCATCAACACGCTGCTCGACAGCGCGCGCCAGGTCGTCGTTGCCGCCGACCGGCCGCCATCCGAGCTGGAATCGCTCGAGCCACGCGTGCGCTCGCGCCTCAATGGCGGCGTCGCGCTCGAAATGGCGACGCCGGACTTCTCGATGCGGCTTTCCATGCTGCAGCAGCGCCTTGCCTCCGCCTCCGCCGAAGATCCGTCGATCGCGATCGCCGACGGCATTCTGGAGCACGTCGCCCAGACCGTGACCGGCTCGGGCCGCGAACTCGAAGGCGCTTTCAATCAGCTTCTGTTCCGCCAATCCTTCGAGCCGCAACTGTCGGTCGACCGGATCGACGAACTGCTCGGCCACATGTACCGCTCGGGCGAGCCCAAGCGCGTGCGCATCGAGGACATCCAGCGCATCGTCGCGCGCCACTACAACGTGTCGAAGACGGAACTTCTGTCCAACCGGCGCACCCGCACCATCGTCAAGCCGCGCCAGATCGCGATGTATCTCGCCAAGATCATGACGCCACGTTCGCTGCCGGAGATCGGCCGGCGCTTCGGCGGGCGCGACCACACGACGGTCCTCCACGCTGTACGCAAGATCGAAGGGATATCGGAGGGCGACACGAAAATGGCGCAGGAGCTCGAACTTCTGAAGCGGCTGATCTCCGATCAGGCCTGACCGGCGCCGGGCATAGACTATCCACGCTTTTGACAGGGTTCCGGGCCGCCATTTTCGGCCCGGACTTGCGTTTTCGCCGGATTTCCTGTCAGTCTGCCCACCCGTTTCCGGCGCCGTTCCGGCTGCCAGGAAGCCCTGCCATCAAGTCCTTCGCGAGTATAATCGGTCATGCGCGTCATCCTCGAACGGTCGAACCTCCTCAAGTCGCTCAACCATGTTCACCGGGTGGTCGAACGGCGCAACACGATCCCGATCCTGTCGAACGTGCTGCTCGGCGCCGACGGCGACAGCCTGTCCCTGAAGGCGACCGATCTCGACCTCGAAGTGACCGAGGCGACGCCTGCCCGCGTGGAGCAGGCCGGCGCGACCACCGTTCCGGCCCACCTCCTCTACGATATCGTGCGCAAATTGTCGGACGGGTCGGAGGTCATGCTCAAGCTCGACGAGAGCGGCAATGCCATGTCGGTCGTCTCCGGCCGCTCGTCCTTCCGCCTCCAGTGCCTGCCGCAGTCGGATTTTCCGGAACTGACCGCCGGCTCCTTCACCCACCGCTTCCAGATGCCCGCAGAGGCGCTGAAGCGGCTGATCGACAAGACCCAGTTCGCGATCTCGACCGAGGAGACGCGGTATTATCTCAACGGCATCTATCTTCACGCCATCGAAGCGGACGGGCGCCTTCGCCTGCGCTCGGTCGCGACCGACGGCCACCGCCTTGCCCGCGCCGAGACGGAAGCGCCCTCGGGCTGCGAGGGCATGCCGGGCATCATCATCCCGCGCAAGACGGTGTCGGAACTGCAAAAGCTCGTCGACCAGCCTGACCTCCAGGTCTCCGTCGAGCTGTCGGATACCAAGATCCGCTTCACGATCGGCTCCATCGTGCTGACCTCCAAGCTGATCGACGGCACCTTCCCCGATTATCAGCGCGTCATTCCGACCGGCAACGACAAGAAGCTGCTGATCGACCGCCAGAGCTTCGCGCAGGCCGTCGACCGCGTCTCGACCGTCTCGTCCGAGCGCGGCCGCGCGGTAAAGCTGTCGATCGGAGACGGCATGGTGACGCTCGCCGTCAACAATCCGGATTCGGGCAGCGCGACGGAAGAGGTCGCCGCCGACTATGCCGCCGACCCGATCGAGATCGGCTTCAACGCCAAGTACCTTCTCGATGTCGCCGCGCAATTGTCGGGCGGCGAGGCGCAGTTCATGCTCGCAGATGCCGGCTCGCCGACGCTCATCCAGGACGGATCGGATGCCGATACGCTCTACGTCCTGATGCCGATGCGCGTCTGATCGCCGGACGCGGAGTTTGGCCGACCAAACCGCAATCCGTAAGCTAACGCTTACGAACTTCCGGAACTACGGCCAGTTGTCGCTGTCGCTCGAGCGCGGCCCCGTCGTGCTGACCGGCGACAACGGCGCCGGCAAGACCAATCTTCTCGAAGCGATCTCCTTCCTGACGCCCGGCCGCGGCCTGCGTCGTGCCGCGCATGAGGACATCGCGACCGCCTCCGCATCCTCCGGCTTCGCCATCAACGCGAAGGTCGAGGGGCCATTCGGCGAGGCGTCGATCGGCACCGGCACGCTTTCCGACCAGCCCGGCGTGGTCGAGCCAGCTCGCCGCGTGCGCATCAACGGCGTGCCTGCGAAATCCGCCGACGACCTCCTAGAATGGCTGCGCATCATCTGGCTCGTTCCATCGATGGATACGCTCTTCAACGGCCCGGCCGGCGATCGCCGCCGCTTTCTCGACCGGCTGGTCCTCGCCATCGACCCGCAGCATGGCCGGCGCGCGCTCGACTATGAAAAGGCGATGCGCGGACGCAATCGGCTCCTTGCCGAGGGCAGCCGCGACGACCGCTGGTTCGACGCCATCGAAACGCAGATGGCCGAGACGGGCGTCGCCATCGCGTCGGCGCGCATGGAACTCGTCGGCCTCCTTGCCGGCATGGTCGAGAAGCTGCCCGACGATGGCCCGTTCCCGAAATCCGACATCGCCCTCGACGGTGTGATCGAGGCGTTGGTCGGCACCGCCCCTGCCGTCGACATCGAGACGGCTTTCATCACCCGCCTCGCGGAAAACCGCGCGCGCGACCGGGCGGCCGGCCGCACGCTCGAAGGTCCGCACCGCTCGGACCTGACCGTCACGCACCGGCCCAAAGCGATGCCCGCCGCGCTGTGCTCGACCGGCGAGCAGAAGGCGCTTTTGACCGGCATCGTGCTCTCGCAGGCCCGCCTCGTCGCCGAGATGACCGGCGCCACGCCCGTCCTGCTCCTCGACGAGATCGCCGCCCATCTCGACCCCGGCCGGCGCGCGGCGCTCTTTTCGATCCTCATCGACCTCGACTGTCAGGCATTCCTGACAGGAACCGATGCGGCGCTGTTCTCCAGCCTCGAAGGCCGCGCACAATTTCTCGACGTGAAGACCGGCACTGTTTCGGCGCGATGACAAATAGCGGCCGCGTCGCTAACATCGCGCCATGAACAAGCCCCCTGCCCTTTCCGACGACGAACTCGAGCGCTACGCCCGTCACATCGTGCTGGCCGAGATCGGCGGCCCGGGCCAGCAGAAGCTGAAACGCGCACGCATCCTCGTCATCGGCGCCGGCGGGCTCGGGGCGCCGGTCCTGCAATATCTCGCGGCCGCCGGCGTCGGCACGCTCGGCATCGTCGATGACGACCATGTCTCGCTGTCGAACCTTCAACGCCAGGTGATCCACGCGACTGCGGCGGTCGGCACGGCCAAGGGGGAAAGCGCCGCCGAGGCGATCGGTCGGCTCAATCCGAACGTGAATGTCGAGATCCACGCCCTGCGCATCACGACAGAGAACGCCGCCGGCCTTCTCGCCGGCTACGACATCGCCGTCGACGGCTCGGACAATTTCGACACGCGTTATGCGCTCGCCGATGCCTGCGCTGCAGCCAAGATCCCGCTCGTCACCGGCGCGGTCGGCCGATTCGACGGGTCGCTCACGGTCCTGAAACCTTTCGAGGCGGGGCCGGACGGGCGGCAGAACCCGTCCTACCGCGATCTCTTTCCCGAGCCGCCACCGGCCGGCCTCGTTCCGTCCTGCGCGCAGGCGGGCGTCGTCGGCGCGCTGACGGGCGTCATCGGGACGCTGCAGGCGATGGAAGTGATCAAGCTCGTCACCGGCGCAGGCGAGCCGCTGGTTGGGCGGCTCCTCCTCTACGACGCGCTCGGCGCGCGTTTCGACGTCGTGAAATACCGCGCGGCTAAACCTTGAGCGGTAGCACCCGATCCGGCGGCCGGTGGCCGTCGAAATAGGTGCGGATGTTGATGATCACCTTCTCGCCCATGTCGATGCGCCCCTCGATCGTCGCCGAGCCCATATGCGGTAGGATGACGACGCGGCCCTTGGCGGCGAGTTTCAACAGTTTCGGGCTGACCGCAGGCTCGTGCTCGAACACATCGAGCCCGGCCCCGGCCAGCTTCCCGTCCTGCAGCATCCTGATCAGCGCATCCTCGTCGATGATGTCGCCGCGCGCGGTGTTGACGACATAGGCCGAGGGCTGCAGCAGCGCGAGGCGGCGGGCCGAGAGCAGATGGAACGTCGCCGGGGTCGACGGGCAGTTGACCGAGATGATGTCCATGCGGGCCAGCATCTGGTCGAGACTTTCCCAGTAGGTCGCCTCCAGATCGTCCTCGATCTTCGGCGCGACGCGCTTGCGATTGTGGTAGTGGATCGACAGGCCGAACGCCTTGGCGCGGCGCGCGACGGCGGTGCCGATGCGGCCCATGCCGACGATGCCCAGCCGCTTGCCCCAGATGCGGTGCCCGAGCATCCAGGTCGGCGACCAGCCCGGCCATTTGCCATCCTCGCTCAAGACGTCCGCGCCCTCGACGAGCCGGCGCGGCACGGCGAGCATCAGCGCCATGGTCATGTCCGCCGTGTCCTCGTTGAGGACGTTCGGCGTGTTGGTGACAGTGATGCCCTTCTTGGCGGCGCTCGCGACGTCGATATTGTCGACGCCGTTGCCGTAATTGGCGATCAGCTTCATATTGGGTCCGGCCTGCTCGATCAGCGCCGCGTCGATCCGGTCGGTGACGGTGGGAACCAGCACATCGGCCTCGCGCATCGCGGCCACGAGCTGGGGCTGCGCCATTGGCCGGTCGTCGACGTTCAAGCGCGCGTCGAAAAGCTCGCGCATCCGCGTTTCGACCTGATCGGGGAGCTTGCGGGTAATGACGACCAGGGGCTTCTTGCGGCCTGCCATGGGTTCCTCGAATCCTGACGCGTTGAGACCTCTTTAACCAAGAACGCCGATAGTTCAAACCGGAATCACCCGCATTTCCAAGCGTGGCGCCGTCCGCCACGGTGGCGCTGGAGATGATATGTCAGAAAGGCCCGTTTCGAACATGCAGGACCACATCCCCTCTTCCTCGCGCCCGCGCCGCCTTGCCCTGGCGGGCCTCGCGGTTCTGCTGGCGTTCGGCGGCCTGGGGCTTGGCGGGCTCGCACCGAGTTCGACGGCCAGCGCCCAGGAAGTCGGACCGAGTGGCCTGCCGCTTCCGCGCTTCGTCAGCCTGCGCGCCAACCGCGTCAACCTTCGCGTCGGCCCCGGCACGAATTACGCCGTCGAGTGGATGTATCTGAAGTCGGGCCTGCCGATGGAGATCATCCAAGAATACGACAATTGGCGCCGCGTGCGCGATGCCGAGGGTGCGGAGGGCTGGATCAACCAGTCGCTTCTTTCGGGAAGCCGCACGGCCGTCGTCGCGCCGTGGCACAAGGGCAAGGACGACGTCCAGATCAACCTTTACGGCGAAGCCAACCGCGCCGCCGCGATCCGGGCCTATCTCGAGCCGGGCGTCGTCGGGTCGATCCGGGCCTGCAATGGCGAATGGTGCGAGATGGAGTTCGCCGGCAACCGCGGCTGGATCGAGCAGGCGCAGGTCTGGGGCGCCTATCCGGGCGAAACCTACACCAACTGACGGATCAGATTGGGTCAGCCGCGCTTCGGGCGCAGGCGAATGACGATATCGACATTCGCGATTTCCATGCCTTCCGGCGGTTCGGGCAGGTTGGTGACGGTCACCGGTCCATGCTCGATATCCATTACCCGGTTCTCGCCTTCGACGAAGAAGTGATGGTGGTCGGACGTGTTGGTGTCGAAATAGGTGCGCGCGCCCTCGACGGCCAGAATGCGCAGCAATCCCGCCTCGGTGAACTGGTGCAGCGTGTTGTAGACGGTCGCCAGCGAAACGGCGACGCCGGCGCCCTGCGCCTCCTCGTGCAGTTCCTCCGCCGACAGGTGACGATCGCCCTGCGCGAAAAGAAGATCGGCAAGCGCGATGCGCTGGCGCGTGGGCCGAAGCCCTGCACGCCTGACGCGCGTCTCGATCTGTTCTGCGGAGGTCTCGCTGCCTGAGGCCATTCTCTCGCCGGTAAACTCGTTCATACAAACCGTGTTGCTGCCGAACTTTCCGGGCAGCGTTGTCAAGAAGATATATTCGGTAAGCCGACCGCGATCAATAGCGGCGCATTGACCGGCGCGGACGGGCGCGTTAAGCGCGAAGCGCGGTTTCCTCGGGCAAACCGACTATGCTAGGGACTTTCTCAAACGGTCGTGAAGCGACCGTGCCAACGGGACGGAGCGATATGGCTGACCAGAAATCGAGCTACGGTTACGAGGATCTTCTCGCCTGCGCCGAGGGCAAACTTTTCGGTCCCGGAAACGCCCAGCTCCCCGCTCCCCCGATGCTGATGTTCGATCGCATCACGCAGATCAGCGAGACGGGCGGCGAATTCGACAAGGGCTTCGTGCGCGCCGAACTCGACATCAAGCCCGACCTCTGGTTCTTCCCCTGCCACTTTCCCGGCAACCCGATCATGCCCGGCTGCCTCGGCCTCGACGCCATGTGGCAGTTGACGGGCTTCTTCCTCGGCTGGCTCGGCGAAGAGGGCAAAGGCATGGCCCTTTCGACCGGCGAGGTGAAGTTCAAGGGCATGGTGACGCCATCGGTGCAAAAGGTCGAATACGGCGTCGACTTCAAGCGCGTCATGCGCGGCCGTCTCGTTCTCGGCATCGCCGATGGCTGGCTTAAGGCCGATGGTGAACAGATATACAAGGCGACCGACCTCAAGGTCGGCCTGTCGAAGCAGGAAGCCGCGTAAGGCATCCCGACACAATCGCGGACATTCGTGCCCGCCATCAAATGGAGCGCCATATGAGACGCGTCGTCATCACGGGTTTGGGGATCGTGTCCTCGATCGGAAGCAATGCCGAGGAGGTGACGGCCTCGCTGCGCGACGCGCGCTCCGGCATCTCCTTCTCCGACGAGTTCGCCGAGCACGGCTTCAAGTGCCAGGTCTGGGGAAAGCCCGATCTCGACCCCGCCGAGGTCGTCGACCGTCGCGCCATGCGCTTCCTTTCCAAGGGCGGCGCGTGGAACCATGTCGCCATGGAACAGGCGATTGCCGATGCGGGCCTCGGCGAAGCCGAGATCACCAACGAGCGCACCGGCATCATCATGGGCTCGGGCGGCCCCTCGACCAAGACCATCGTCGAGGCTGCCGAGATCACCGAAAAGAACAACAGCCCCAAGCGCATAGGCCCGTTCGCGGTGCCCAAGGCGATGTCGTCGACGGCGTCGGCCACGCTGGCGACCTGGTTCAAGATCCACGGCGTGAACTATTCCATCTCGTCGGCCTGCTCGACCTCGGCGCACTGCATCGGCAATGCCGCGGAGATGATCCAGTGGGGCAAGCAGGACATGATGTTCGCCGGCGGCCACGAGGACCTCGACTGGACCATGTCGAACCTCTTCGACGCCATGGGCGCCATGTCCACCAAGTACAACGACCAGCCGGCAACCGCCTCGCGCGCCTATGACGTCGACCGCGACGGCTTCGTCATCGCCGGCGGTGCTGGCGTCCTCGTGCTCGAGGAAATGGAACGCGCCAAGGCACGCGGCGCCAAGATCTATGCCGAGATCGTCGGCTACGGCGCGACCTCGGACGGATACGACATGGTGGCGCCATCGGGTGAAGGCGCGATCCGCTGCATGCGGCAGGCACTTTCCACCGTCAACGGCGAGATCGACTACATCAACACGCACGGCACTTCCACGCCCGTTGGGGACTCGAAGGAGATCGGTGCGATCCGTGAGGTCTTCGGAGACAAGATCCCGCACGTCCAGTCGACAAAGTCGCTCACAGGCCATTCGCTGGGCGCTGCCGGCGTGCAGGAGTCAATCTACGGCCTCTTGATGATGCAGGAAAAGTTCATCGGCGAAAGCGCCCACATTCAGACGCTCGACCCCGAGTTCGAGGGCGTGCCG
>JAEWFF010000017.1 GCA_023388965.1 Pseudomonadota bacterium
GCTTCTCCTCATCCGTCCAGAGCCGCTTTGTCCGACGCGCCACGCCATCACCATAGTGTCCACCATCAATAGTGGACACTATCCCGCACTCTCATGCCGCGGCAGAGCGGTCAGACCGGACGGTTACAGTACATCGCGTAGCGCGGCACCTCCGGCATGCCGGTCTCGATCGACATGCTGGGCACCGTCCAGGACCCGGACTGGAACTCGTGGGTGTAGGGCGCCTCCACACCTGTGGTGGTGGGTGTCCCGAAGGCCGCCTTGAGCCAGAACCCGAAGGCCTCGGCGTCGAGCGGTACCACGACGTCACCGTCCGCCGTCACCGCGTCCTTGATCGGCGCCAACGGATCGCGGCCATAGCCCAGCAACTCCGAGTTCAGCAGCGGTAGCTCCGCGCCGAGCGAGGTGCTGGCGAAAGGCATGCGGGTAAAGCCGCTGGCGGGCGGCGTTCCATAGGTCGTCTCGAACGCAAGCGCCATCAGCGCCCGCGCCCCCTGGGCTCGTGCCATGGTGTTCTCCTCGGGTTGTCGGGATCAGCCGAGCTGGTCGGCCGTGGAATAGTGTAGCACCACCGGGATCACGGCGGCCTTCAGGCTCGCCGCGCCTTCGACCGGAAGGTCCACGGGCCGCGGCGCTTCCGCCTCGACCCAGTCGCAGAGCCCGCCCAGCCTTCGGTCGGCGGCGAGCGCTGCGCCGATGCTGGCGGTCAGCGTGTCAAAGGCGGCGTCGCGATCGGCACCCTGAACGACCGCCTCGATCTCGGCTCGGTGCTGGTAGTGATAGCGCAGCGGCGACAACGTGACCTCCGGCTCCCCTGGCTCGCCGTCACGCAGGATCAGCAGGCCCTCTGCGGGCACACGCTCGGGCAGCACGTCGCCGCGTAGGGCGGTGGCGGGCAACACCGAGAGCCGCGCGTGCAGCGCGGCGAGGATGGTTTCGCGGCTGGTGGACACGATTATTCCTTGCTACGGTTTATTGTACAGCGGGCTTTCGGCGAGTGGTGTGCACAAGCACCAGGCGTTCGGCTGAGTTTGAAGGGAAATAATTGCCATCGGTTTCGCACGGAGAGTTCGTTGGGCTCTTGGCTTCAGTCGATCAGCTGATCGAAATGCACGAAAGGCTGCAGTCGGGACGGGGACGCCGCCATAAACAAGATGCGCTTCACAGGGCAGGCGTCGTATTGACGGTCGCTGCTTGGCAGGCTTACGTCGAGAAGATCTTGAATGAAGCGCTCAATAAAATTTCAGACGACCTCGATAACCCGCCAGGGGGAGCCGCAAGCCCGAACTGGGCGAAACACACCTTCAAGATGCGCAGAGCGGCAATCCGAAACAACATCAGCAAGTTCAATACCCCGAACTCTGAAAACGTCAGAACGCTGCTACGCGATGCGGTAGACTTCGACCCATGGCCTTTCTGGGAGTATCGCACAGGGCCGCGGCAATGGTCATCAGTTGAGGTGAGGACTCGCACGAACAAGTGGGTATTAGTCCGACATTCCGTTGCACACGGTTTTCCGCTGCCCGGCGATGTAGGTTGGCTGCAAGATGACAATGGTAATCCGAGACTAACCTTGGGTCTCTTGAAGGAGTGCCGGAAGCATTTTGTTCATCTCGTGAATCAGACGGATTCCGCGTTTTCTACCCACTTGTCAGTACAGCACGGTATTGTCGCACCTTGGTGAGGTCGTTCTAAAGCTTAACATCCACCCAATTCGCCACGATCAGCCCCGGCACACTGTCCAATGCCCGGTCCGCATCCCGCGCGAGGTCCAGCCGCTTCGGCAGCTTGCCCTGCGGCACGAGCAGGAAGATCGGCGCTGTGACCTTTCCGCGCCCGGTCTTCGAGCGCGACATCACCGCCTGACCCTTCGTGTTCAACCGTCCCTCCGCCACCAGCAGGCTCGGGCCCGTGCGGCGATAGACGAAGCGCAGGCGCAGGCCACGTCGCCGTTCCCATTCGCCGGGCGTGATCCGGCCGCCGCGCAGGGACTTGCCTGCGGCGGGCAACGGGATCGCCAGCCAGAACCCGTCCTTCGAGCGGATCAGCGGCCCGGTGTCGTGCGCGCCGACGATGACAGGGGCCTTCGACCAGACCAGCGCCGCCGCATCCAGGCTCTCGCCCGATCTCGGGAAGTTCTGGTTGCGGATCGAGTTGGCCAGCCGTCGCCCGAGCCCCACGCCGGTGATCTGCAACCGCCATGCAGACTTCAGTCCGGTCCCGGCCTCGCGCATGGCGGCGGTCACCGCGCGTTCGCCCGCCGCGACCTCGGCCGCCATCATGGCGACGATGTCGGGATCGATGTCGAGCTTCAGTTTCACGCGGGCCTCAGATCCACGGTCCAGACCAGCCGCTCGCGGTCGCGAACGGGCTCGCCCTGAATGAGGAAGGCGTCACCGTCGATCTCGATGCGGTCGCCGGGGCGCGGGTTCGCAACCTCGGCGACGCGCAGGTCGATCCGGGTGGTTTCCGACCAGAGCCGCGCATCGCCGAAGTCGGTGATCGCGTCCGCACGTCGGGCCACGACGCGCACCAACACAGGCGCGCCGCCATCAGAAGTGTAGACCGCCTCCCGTCCGATGTTCGGATCGGCGAAGAGCGCGCCGACAGCGGCGTCGAAAGCGCTCATCAGAACGTCGCGTTCAGGCGCACCCGGCCGATGATGTCGCCCGCGCCGCTGGCAACCGCTTCAGTCGCCACTGCGATCAAGGTGTTGTCGGTGGCGACCGTGGTGCAGCGCTTGTTGGTGTCGTCCCAATAGACCTTGGCGCCGACGGTCCAGGCCTGGGAGCCGACCTTGGTGATGTCGAAGACGCCGACGAGCGCGGTCTCGACGGGTTCGCCGAGGGCGGCATCCCCGGCAGCGATGCCGAAGATCGAGCCGACGAGCAGGCCGTCGCCGGCGGCGACCGCATAGGGCGCGGTCAGGGTGATGGTGTTGCCGGGCTGGACGAAATTTCGCATGGGGGATGTCCTTCTTGGAAGACGAAGGGCGGCCCGTCAGGACCGCCCGCGTGCTCGGGTTCATGGAGGGAGTGCCGGCTTACGCCCCGGCATTTTTGTAAAGTCCGCGCCAGTCGATGGCCTTGGCGCCGAAGTCGAGGCGGCACTTGATCTCGACGCCGTCGACGTCGAAGCCGTTGCGGGTCTCGATGTAGGCACCCTGCTGGCCCTCGAGATAGGCGTACTCGATGGTGTCGATCTGGTTCGGGCTGGCCGCCAGATACCAGGCGGTCTCGCTGGCGGCGTCGAGCCGGGGCTCGCTGATCGGCGCCAGCGTGCGGATCGACTGCGGCACCACGCTGGACGTGGCGGCGGGCACGAGGTTCTGGGCAACCAGCTGCTCAGCCTTCAGTTCCAGCGAGGCGGGCACGATCAGGAAGGCGGGGCGGACGTTCAGCACCGTCTTCTTGTCGAGGCCGGTCTGCTTGGCCATCGCCGCGCGGGCCGCACCGACTGCCTCGGCCGAGCGTGCCGCGCTTGAACTCGCCGCTCTCGCCGACTTCCAGCAGCTGCGGCGCTTCGCCGAGCTGCACCCGGTGCATGGCCTTGAAGTCGGTGGCGAGCACCTGGCGGCAGAACAGCATGAAGGTGCGGGGATAGGCATCGTAGGCCTGCCGCAGGGTCTTGTTGGTGACCGCCGACAGGATCTCGGGGAAGTCCGAGGTCGAGTGCAGCGCCCGCGTCGCCACCTCGTCGCGCGACAGGCCGCGCGTGTTGACCCCGGCGATGCCGAGACTTTCGCGGGCGAGTTCCAGAAGCGTCATGCCGCGGTACTGGCGCGCGGTGTCTTCCAGCTGGAACAGCGTCGGGCTGTAGCGGTGCAGCAGCGCGTTCGCCACCGCGTCGCGGCGGGTGATGCGCTCGTCACGGCCGCCGAGCGGGACGGAGACATGGGGGAAAGTCCGGGTCTCGTCCGACTTCGCGGCGACCTGGTCGAGGATCAGGCGACGGGACTCGTCGACGCTGACGCCGCGCTTGACCAGATCCTCGGCGAAGCCGCGCTCGAGGTTCAGGCGCCCGGCCAGATCGTAGATCGTGGAGACGCGGTCGCGCTCAGCCTCGCGGGCACGGGTCGCGACAGCTTCGGTGTCGGGCGCGGGAGTTGCCTGTGTCGTGGGCTGGCTGCGCGTCTCGACTGCGGCGCCCTTCGGTTCGGGCGCAGCCGCTTTCGGCTCGGTCATGGGGGTGTCCTCGGTTTCGACCGGCTCGGTCGGCTGGGTGGTGGTGGTTGCCTTGGCGGCCTCGCTCGCCGGGGTTTCGGTCTTGTCCGTCATCGGGATGGGTCCTTTCGTGCTGGAAGGGGCGTCCCGGTGGTGGAGGACGCAGTCGTGAAGCGGGGAATGGGCGCGGAAGACCGCGGCGGGGTCGGCGCCGACCGCGACGGCGGAGACCTCGAACGGTGTCCAGTCCACCGCCCGCCAAAGCTCGCGGGCAGCCTCGGGTTTCGAGACCTCGAAGCGGTGGACCTGGTAGCCGATGGAGACCGCGCGGATGTGCCCGGCCTGGATGTCGCGCCAGATCGGCTCGACGTCGGCGCGTTCGCTGATCCGCACCAGGGCGATGCCCCGGCCGTTCTCGATCCGCGCCGAGCCCGGCACGACCGAGCCAATGACCGCGTCGAGCGTGTCGAGCTCGTGCACCTTCAGGAAGGGCGCGCCCGCGTTCAGTCGGTCGAGGCGGACATGGACGGGGTCAAGGCTCAGCTCCTCGTCATAGGGCTCGCCGAAGAAGGTCGCGCGGCGAACGCGGGCCCCGGCCGACCAGACCACCTCGACGGTGCGGCTGTCGGCATCGGCCGTGTTCGGCGCAAGCTCCGCCGACCGGCGCATGGCCGGCAGTTCGATCATCGTGTCCATGGGGTCAGTCCTGTTGGTCGGCCTGCGCCGGGTCATTGTCCGCATCGGCGGCCGGGTCGTCGGCGGCCGGGTCGTCGGTGTCCGGTTCGTCGTCGGCCGGATCGGTCGCCGGATCGCCTGTCTGCGCGCTACCGGTCTTGGTGACGCGGCGCGGGTCGCTGTCGAGCACCAGCCCCAGCGCATCGAGCTTGGCGTTGGTCGCGGCGATCTCGGCCAGCACGGCGTCGGGATTGCGGCCCTGTTTCGCGATCACCTCGGCCAGCGTCATGGTGCCGGAGCGGATCGACAGCAGGTTCGCCATTGCGTCCTTCTGCGGATCGACGGCATCGAACTTCGGCGGCGACCATTCCACCGGCACGTCCGGTGTCGGGATCTGCCCTGCCGCCCATGCCGCTTCGGTGAACCAGCGCCAGACGGGCGCGCAGAACATCGGGATGAAGAGCTGCCACTGCACGGCGTCGATCTGGCGGCGGAACTCGACGAGACCTGCCCGGATCGAGGAATAGTTCACCTGGCTGAGATCGCCGGTCAGCAGCTCGTAGGGCACCCGGAACCCGGCCGAGATCGTGTGCAGGCTGGCCCGCTTGTATTCGCCGTAGCCGCCAGTGGCCGAGGGCTGGTTGAACCGGATGTCCTTGCCGCCGCGGGCATAGGCGATCAGCCCCGGCTCGAACTGCTCCACCCGGTTGCCATCAGCATCGACCACGGCGGGCGCGATGCCCTGTTGCGCCTCGTCGTCGCCGAAGACGATGGCGGTGACGCAGGCCTCGGTCTTCTTGCGGACCAGCTCGGCCACCTCGTAATCGTCGAGATCGCGCAAGCTGCGGATCACCGGCGCGCCCCATGGCACGCCGCGCGCCTGCGTGCGCTGTTTCTCGTAGACATGGGCGATCTCGGTCGCCGGGACCGGACGGCTCTGCAATCCGTTCTGCAAGGCCCCATAAGCATCGCCCGGATGCTCGGCATGGAGCCAGTAGGCCCGGCGCTTGCCCACCGGGTCGAATTCGATCCCCTGCACCAGCCGCCCCGCGCCGAGGGTTCCGGACTTCGTGGCGTCGAGGAAGTCGGCCTCCAGCACCTGCAATTGCAGCGGCACCGGCAGACCGTCGCTTGCCCGCCGCAGACGGCGGCGCACCAGCACCTCGCCCGCCTCGACCATCTCGCGGCAGATCAGCGTCTGCAGCCCGTAGAAGTCGAGTTGGCCATCGGCGTCGCAGTCCGCCGTCCAGCGTTCGAAGAGCGCATCGACCTTGCGGTCGAGCTTGTCGTCGCCGCTCGCCGCCCGAGGCATGATCCCTGCGCCGACGATGTTGTTGACCAGCACGGCCACGGCCTTGGCCGCGTGCGGGTTGTTGCGCACGAGATCCCGCATCCGGTCGCGCAAGAGCGCCCCAGCCACGCCGATCTCGGTGTCGGCAGAGGATCCGGGCGCGCGCCAGCCCTCCGTCCGCCGCCCGCGCGCGGCCCCGTCATAGCCGCGCGTCAGGGTCTCGAACGCCTGACGCGCCATCACGCGGCGCGCGGCCATGCGCGGCGCCACCGTGGCGATGGCGTGATCGAACCAGGTCGCCGACATCAGCGATCCCCGCGCGAGAAGCCCGCAAGCCCGGCCACAGGCAGCGGCCGGGTCGTGCCCGCGATGGCGCGCTCGATGGTCCGGATGCGGGCGAGCAGATCCTCGGCCGAGCCGTAGTCGACCGATTTGCCGTCATAGCTGACGCGGGTCGTGCCGCTGGCGTAGGCCCGGCGCAGCGCCGAAAGTTCGGTTTCCGTCCAGTCCGTCATGCTCAGAACCATCCTCCGCGCCGTCCGAGCCAGTCGGAGCGGCGTTTGCCCTGCGGGGCCTGTCCCGGTCGGTTGATCTGCCCGGCGGGATCGGTGTCGGTGGGGGCGGCCCCGAGCTGATCCTCGAGGTCGCGCCATTTCTCGTCGGGCCAGCGGTCAGCGCCCGCGATCCAGGCGGCGGCGCGGGCATAGACCCGGCAATCCAGCGCCTCGTTGCGCTCGCGCAGCTTCTGCCATTCCAGCCGGGCGAAGCCGCGCTTGGTGCGCACCGTGACCAGCTGTTCGGCCACGAACTGCTTCAGCCATTCGTTTTCGACCCAATGCGGCAGATGCACCGACCCGGGCGGGAACACCGCCCCGTCGGCCATCTCCTCCTCGGTCGGCCGCGCCAGCCGCAGGAAGCGATAGGTCTCGGCCTTGAAGGTCGACACCGCCACGGTCCAGAGCCGCGCCCCGCGCCGCAGGCGTTTGCCGCCCTCGGTCGCATCGACGAAGGTCGGGCCCGAGACCGGGCTCGAGCGGTTGAACCCCTCGACGCCCTTCACCGGCGACACCTGCCCAAACCCCTGCGCCCGCGACCAGGAATAGACCGCCGGGGCCTCGTAGCCCGTGTCGATGGCGAGCCGCGCGATCCGCAGATGCGCACCACGTTCATGCGGCCAGCTTCGATCCAGCAGCGCGGTCAGCTCCGACCACGCGTCATGCCGGTCGGGCCCGCCCTCTATCACGACGTGATCGACGAGCCAGCTTTCGAGTCCGCGCCCCCAGGCCCAGACATCGACCTCGATCCGGTCCTTCTGCACGTCGGCCCCGGCGGTCAGGAACAGCCCACCCGCGGGCACCGTGCCGGATGTCCAGCGCTCGCGCCGGTCGTAGAGCCGCTGCCAGTCGGGCGCTTCCCCGGTCTCGACCCATGTCTCGCCGAGAATCGTGTTGCGGAATGCCTTGATCGCCTCGTCCGACCCCTGTGCCGCGTCCCATGCCCGCACGATCCGCTCCCAGCTCAGCCAGCCGATCGGCGAATAAAGCGCTGAAAGGTGATACCCGACCGTGGTCGGGTCGGCGGCCGTGGCGGTCGCCCGCCATTCGCCGCCCTCCAGCATCGCCGTCTTGTGGTGTTCCGCGATTGCCGCGTCGCAGCCCTCGCAGTGATATTCCGCCGTCTCCGGCCGCCCCTTCTGCCAGCGCAGCCGGTCGAACTTCAGCCACTGCATCGCGCCGCAATGCGGGCACGGCACGAAGTACCGCCGCTGGTCGCTGGCCTCGTACTCGCGCTCGATGCGCGACAGCCCCCGGATGGTGGGCGTCGAGACCAACAGCACCTTGCGCCGATGGGCGAAGGTCAGCGACCGCGCCTCGGCCAGCGTGACCGGATCGCCTTCTTCGTCGGCCGAGGCCGGATAGGCGTCGACCTCGTCGAGGAAGATGTAGCGCGCCGGGGTCGAGCGCAGCCCGACCGCCGAGTTCGCTCCGGTCATGATCAGGATGCCGCCCGCAAATTCCTTGGACAGCATGGTGTTGCCCGCGTCCCGCGAGCGCGCCGGTTTGACCCGCTCCCGCAGCTCCGGGCTTTCGTCGATCAGCGGGTCGATCCGCTGGCGCGAGTTGCGCTTGGCCAGTTCCACCGTCGGCTGGACCGCCAGCATCGGACCCGGCGCCTGGTGGATGGCGAAGCCGATCCAGTTGTTGCCGGCTTCCGTCGCGCCGACCTGCGCCGCCTTCATGAACACGATCCGCTGCGTGGGATCGCCGGGCGACAGCCGGTCCATGATATCGCGCATGTACGGCGTGCGCACCGTGCGATACCGCCCCGGTTCGGCCGAGGCGCGGCCCGAGAGCATCCGGTGCCGGTCCGCCCATTCCGAGACGGTCAGGTCCGGGTCGGGCCGCAGCCCGTTGCCCCAGGCGCGCAGGATCTCGCCCGCGCCGTCGAAGTCCGTCAGGCCGTCGCCGCTCTCACCGGAAGTCGGGCCGGACCTCGGCGAGTTCGTCGAGGTGGGCGCGTACATGTTTCTCCAGCACCTTCTGCATCGCGGCTGGCTCTACGGTGATCTGCTGGCCCGTCGCGTCGCTGCACGAGGCCGAGAGCTCCGCCGCCATCAGCGCCGCCGCGCGCGCGGGCCAGTTCACCCATGCGTCGCGTTCCTCCCGCGCCAGCCGGAACACCAGCGCCAGCGCGCGTGCCCGTTCGATCAACTCCCCCTTCAGCTTCTGGAGCCGGATGCGTCGCTCCTGCGCCTTCAGCACCTCGTTCGCGGTCTTGGCCTGCAGGAAGGTCGTGCCGCCCCCGACGGTCGGGACCGCCAGACCCTGTTCGCGGAGCGTGTCGCCGACGGCGGCCACGGCAGCCTCGGGGACGGGCTTCAGCTTCGGCGCGGGCGGCTTGCGGGTCTTGGACGGGTCCGTCGTTTCCGCCCGCCGCGCGTCGCTGGCGGCCGCGTTGATGCTCCCGTCGGGATAGAGGACCAGCCGCTCGGCCGTCTTCGCCTTCTGGATCGCGCCCCGCGACAGCCCGACATGCGCGGCGTACTGGCGCTCGCTCATGCCCTGCATCGACGGCTCCGATTATCATTCAAGATCATGTGCTTATCGAGTTGATAAGCGTCGCCACCGGAGCGAACGTCACTCCAACGAAGCGATGCAACTCGACCCAAGGAGCCACCAAGATGACCACCCGCCTGAACCCGATCACCACCCCGCGCCACGAACTCCGCGCCGAGAAGGCGCGCCGAAACAAGGAAGCCGCGCTCGCCGCCTTCATCGGCAAGAAGGCCGAGATCGACGAGATGCTCGCTCGCCTGCAGGCGCTCAGCGACGACCATTTCAACTGTCACCCGGACGAGGCGGGCTGGGCCATGGTCGGCACCCTCGAACACTACGCCAGCCTCCTGAAGCGCATCACCGACAGCGCCTTCGGCGAGGGCGAGCACGCCCGCTGATCTCCGGCAACGCCGGAACTCCCGCCGCGCGCCCTGCGCGGCTCGGGGTCGTAGAAGGCGCCGCATGACGCGGGCCCGAATACGGAGACGACCCCATGACCAAGATTTCCGATACCCAAGCCATCATCCTCAGCTCTGCCGCACAGCGCGAGGACCGCATCGCCCTGCCGCTCCCCGACAGCCTGCGCGGCGGCGCTGCCGCCAAGGTGGTCGGCGCGATGCTCGCTAAGGGCTTCCTGCAGGAGGTCGACGCGGACATGCGCAACGGCGAACCCGTCTGGCGCGAGACCGGCGACGGCCACGGCGTCACGCTGGTCGCCACAGACGCAGGGCTCGCCGCCATCGGCATCGAGCCCGAGGACGCGAACACCGCGCCTGCGGGCGCGACGGACGCGCCGACAGAGGAGCCCGCGCCGGACACTCCCTCCGAGGCCAAAACCGCGCCCAAGACGCGCACGCCGCGCGAGGGCACCAAGCAGGCCACGATGATCGCCATGCTGCGCGCGCCGGACGGCGCGACCATCGAGGATATCATGGCCGCGACCGGCTGGCAGTCGCACACGGTGCGCGGCGCGATGGCCGGGGCGCTGAAGAAGAAGCTCGGGCTCGAAGTGACCGCGGAGAAGGTCGAGAACCGGGGGCGCGTGTACAAGCTCCCCGCCGCCTGAGGCACCGGACCCCGACAAGTTGATGACCGCCGTCCCTCCGGGGCGGCGGTTGATCATCGCCGGTAACGGACAAAATCGACGCGAAGAGCCTTTTTCGGACTTTGGCCCCTTTAGGGATCGGATCGAGGCATCGGACAAACTCCGTCCGCACTGAGACATAGGGAAGAAGTGGATGTGCAGGCGGTGCCATCTGTTTCGGCTCTTCTGAGACGTTTCTGCTCTGGCCCGATGGACAAGAGCCTTCTTCCCGCAGAAAGTGCGATGTCATGGATATGAGCGAGAAAACAGACAAACAAATTCAGAATCTGATCGAGAATCACCGCCGCGCCGGGAAGCTCGACGCCCCGCTGGCCGTAGCGGCTATCGCAGAACAAGGTCGACGTAACAAAGTGTTCAACTTCAAGGCCGGCATCGAATTCTTGTTGCAGGCGGCGCATGACAAGCGTCCGGTTAACTATCGGCAGTTGGCCGAAGCTGGCGGTGTGCTGAAGCCCGGCGACGTTTGGCACCAACACATGGCCCGGAAGATCCCGCTGTCCCAAATCGTAGACTATGCCCACACCCACGACCTGCCAGCTATCACTGCGTTGATTGAGACAACGCAGGGAGTGACGGACAGTATTCTTGCAGGGTTCCAGAAAGGGCTCGACGATACCGGAATTCGCGTGCCATCGGGCATGTCCATCAAAGAGTTCTATTTTTCAGAACGGCAACGTGCCTTCGACTGGGCCGCCTCCCAAGAACCGCTCGGTTGAACTTGTGCTGAACCCTCAGTGAGTGTCCGCTCCGTCCGCATAGCCGACGGCGGTTACCGCATCCTGATCGCTTCGAACAACCGCCGCAAGGCGAAGGACCGAACGATGCTGACCACCGTGAACACCGCGCCCATCTTCAGGTTCTGGGCCAGCGTCGTGTGCAGCCCGAAGACCGGGAAGATCAGGATCTGCGTTACCACCGCGACGCCGTAACCGACGATCACATTGGCGACGGATTCGACCAGCGACATGAGGCGGGACTGTTTCATCCCGCCACCTCATCCATCGGCCAGCAGTTCAGCTGCCAAAGTTCGCAGCGCATGCGCCGCAACCAGCGGGACCACGCCGTTGCCACAGAGGCGAAGCCGGTCCACCCGGTGGGCCAGCCCATCAGCGCCTCGACGAACAGCGGGTTCAATGTCCGGCGCGCATCGGAGGTATCGCTCCCAGCCATCGGCGTCACCAGGACCTGGCGGCCAAGCAGCCCGTTCACCGGGGTGTTCGCCAGAGTCGTCGCGCCGTCCTTGTGATCGCGCGCCGTAGGCGTCATCCACATCCCCGCCGAGTGGGTCAGGTCGGCCGACCGGCGGTTGCCCGCACTCGGCTTGCAACCGTCGTTCGCCATCGGCGTCGGCCACATCGCGGCCGTCGTCGCGAGGTTCATGCCGTGCTGCCCCGCGGCCTGCGATGGCGTCGGTTTGGTCTGCCGGTTCTCGTTGGCGCTGGCGCGGGGCGTCGGCCAGAGCCGCAACATCTCCGTCCGGTTCCCGCCACTCGACCGGGTGCCAGAGCAGGCGCCCGGGGTCGGCCAGTTCGCAGCCCTCGCGGATCGCAAGGATGAAGAGCCGCTCACGCTTGTGGGG
>JAEWFF010000074.1 GCA_023388965.1 Pseudomonadota bacterium
TATGAGGCCGAGCAATGCCCGTCATCGTCATGGCAAGCCCCAAAGGGGGCGTCGGAAAATCCACATGTGCTGTAATCCTGGCCACAGAGTTCGCTCGGATGGGAGCTCAAGTGACAGTCTTGGACTGCGACCCCAACAAGTCACTGACCCGATGGGCATCTCACGGACTCCCCAAAGGTGTGACACTTCATCAGGATATAGGGCGCTCTGAGATAGTGCCGACAATCAGGGCATCAGATGGCGATGGGCAGATCGTGATTGTTGATCTTGAAGGCGTAGCATCGCAGCTTGTCAGCCGCGCTATCTCTCAAGCCGATCTGGTTATCGTCCCGATGCAGCCAACGGCGCTCGATGCGGAGATCGGGTCTGAAGCCTTGGCCTTGATCCGAGAAGAGGAAGAGGCGCTTGGCCGGACAATACGTCACGCCGTTGTTCTGACCAAAACAAGCGCAGCTGTGAAAAGCCGCGTTCAAAAGGAGCTGGAAATACAGCTGCGCGGGGCAGGGATCGACGTCATCGAGCCATCCCTCGTCGCGCGCGCAGCGTTTTCAGAAATCTTCGCTTATGGCGGTGATCTGACCGCGATGATGAAAGACCCTGACATGGTAACTGGCGGCAAGGTCGATAAGGCCTTGGAGAATGCCAAAGACTTTACGGAGGCTGTCTATGAGCGGCTCAAATAGGCTTGCAGGGCTGAAGGCCCGACCAAAAGACACCACGGTTGCCGAGGTCCGCCGTGTCGATGAGGTTGGAGAGGCGAGGGGCTTCCTTGATCGTACCCCACGCAAGAAACCAGGGCGTAAACCAAGCCCACGCACCTATCAGCTGCACCCGAAGGTTTTCCCTGAAGTCGGGGAAGCGATTGCCGCTGAGGCAGAGCGTCTTGGCATCACGCAGGGCCAGCTAATAGAGATGATGTGGGAAGAATATCAAAAGCTTGCGCGCTAACCTTAGGACCATTCAGTAATGGAACCGCAGTTGCGCAATCTCTAGGCTTTGGCCATCGCCAGCTCCACTGACCCGGTAGACCATTCGATCTTCCTGAGAAATTCGCCGGGACCACCAGCCAGTCAAATCCCCCTTCAAAGGTTCCGGTTTGCCGGTTCCTTTGAAGGGGGTCCGCTTGCACTGCTTGATCAGCTCGTTGATCCGGTCGCGTACCTTGTCGTTGGTGTTGACCCAGTATTGATAGTCTTCCCAGGCCTGATCGGAAAAAACCAGCTTCACTCGGTCAGCTCACGCTCTTCGCCAGTTCCAGCATCGAGTTGCGCGATCGACGCGCGCAAGCGGGATGCGTTTTTCGGTGTGGACAAGAGGTGCAACGTCTCGTTGACGGCGTTCCAAGTGTCCAAGGACACGACCACAACGGACTCGCCCTTCTTGCGCGTCACGACAACTTCCTGCTTGTCGTGGATCGCTCGATCCATGACGCCCTTCAGTTGAGCCCGTGCGTCTGAGTAGGTCATAACATCCATGTCGACTCTCCTTTGCTTCCCTCTATATGTACAATATTAAGTACAAGTAAAGGGATGGTACGAAGGCGGCAGTCAATTTCATGGAGAATTTACGAGAGAGAAAGGGCTCACATGGATGACATCGTTACCCGCCCCGCAGAGGAAATTTCTCGCGAGGAACTTTACGAACTGGTCTGGCAGACCCCCATGAGCAAGCTTGGTGCCCAACTCGCGACGAACGGGCCAGGCTTGGCCGCTCTTTGTCGAAAGCGCCAAATTCCTACGCCACCCTTGGGCTACTGGTAGAAAAAGGCCGTTGGCCGTGCTCCTGAAATGCCTCCTGTTGGATGTCACTGAGAACTGACCCAGCAGCGATCAAGATTGTCGCTGAGAATTGACCCATGTGGAAACTTCCCCCTGACGGGATTTGTCGGGGGTCATTGGAGTGATCGACATGGATATATTGAGCGTCATTCGACGTTGGGCACTTCGGGACAAGTTACCGATCCGCGAGATTTCACGGCGGACCGGGCTGTCGCGCAATACTATCAGGCGTTACCTGCGTGCCGGGATCGTCGAGCCCAAGTTCAAGGCACCATCGAGGCCGAGCAAGCTTGATCCTTACGCAGAGAAGCTGTCGGGCTGGTTGTTGGCGCAGCAGCGCAAGCCGCGCAAAGAGCGACGAACGGCGAAGCAGATGCACGCTGATCTGGTTCAACTTGGATTTGATGGCTCCTACGAGCGGGTCTCGGCCTTTGTCCGCGCCTGGAGATCGGACCGGGCGCGCGCGCAGAACACCACAGACCGCGGGACATTCGTGCCACTGGTGTTCAAGCCGGGCGAGGCATTCCAATTTGATTGGAGCGAGGACTACGCAATCATAGGGGGTGAACGGATCAAGCTGCAGGTCGCACACATCAAGCTGTCGCACAGCCGCGCGTTCTTGGTCAGGGCGTATTTGCTACAGACACATGAGATGCTGTTCGATGCGCACTGGCATGCGTTCAGGGTCTTCGAAGGCGTGCCGGGCCGCGGGATCTACGACAATATGCGCACGGCGGTAGACCGCGTGGGCGCTGGCAAGAAGCGCGACGTGAACGCGCGCTTCATGGCGATGACCAGCCACTACGTGTTCGAACCTGACTTCTGCAATCCGGCGGCGGGATGGGAGAAGGGCCAGGTCGAGAAGAACGTCCGCGATGCGCGCAGCCGGATGTGGCAGGTAATGCCATCCTTCCCTGATCTCGACGCGCTGAACCGGTGGCTGGAAGAGAGGTGCAAGGCGCTATGGACCGAGACCGGACACGGCCGCTTGCCAGGCAGCATCGCTGAGATCTGGGAGGCTGAGAAATCGTCGCTGATGCCTTTGCCCACGGCGTTCGATGGCTATGTCGAGCAAAATAAGCGGGTGTCACCGACCTGCCTCATCACGTTTGATCGCAATCGCTACTCTGTGCCCGCCAGTTTTGCGAACCGGCCCGTCAGCCTGCACATCTACCCCGAACGGCTGGTTGTCGTTGCCGAAGGGCAGGTCGTCTGTGAGCACCGGCGCATCATTGAAAGGTCGCACCGGCAACCGGGCCGCGTCATCTATGACTGGCGCCATTACCTCGCCGTGGTCCAGCGCAAGCCGGGCGCGCTTCGCAATGGCGCCCCGTTTGTCGAAATGCCGGAGGGCTTTCGTGAGTTGCAGAATCAGATGCTGCGCAGGCCCGGCGGCGATCGGGAGATGGTCGACGTCCTGTCATTGGTGCTGCATCACGACGAACAGGCCGTGCTTTGCGCGGTGGACATGGCACTGAAGGCCGGCGTGCCGAGCAAGACCCACGTGCTGAACCTGCTGCACAGGCTGGTGAGCGGCACGTCGGGCGAAAAGCCGGACGTGATGCCGCCTCCGGCCTTGATGCTGAGCAAGGAGCCCGAAGCGAACGTCGCACGCTACGATGGGCTGCGCACGTCCGGAGGCAAACGCCATGCGTCATGATCCCGCCGGAGCTGCCATCGTCATCATGCTCCGCAGTCTGAAGATGCCAGGCATGGCCCAAGCAGTTCACGACCTCATGGAACAAGGTGCGCCTGCATTCGACGCGGCGATCCCGATCCTGTCGCAGCTGCTGAAGGCCGAAATGGCTGAGCGTGAAGTGCGGTCGATCTCCTATCACATGAAAGCCGCGCGCTTCCCGGCCCACAAGGACCTTTCTGGCTTTGACTTTGCGGCCAGCGAGGTCAACGAGGCCCTTGTGCGGCAACTTCATCGATGCGAGTTGAACCGCCCCGGGTTTACCGGAGAGTTTGTGGTTCAATGATTAAGCTGCTTTTGGGTCAGCCTTCAAGCTTGCGTAGAATGCCTCCTCTGCTTCGTGCGGCGTGACATAACCGATGGCGCTGTGCAGGCGGGTCTTGTTATACCAGTCTACCCATTTCAGAGTTTCCCACTCGACCTGGCCCATGGACTTCCAGGGGCCGAGGAGCTTGATGACCTCCGTCTTGAACAGGCCTGATGATGCTTTCAGCCAAGGCATTGTCATAGCTGTCCCCGACGCTGCCGACCGAAGGATCGATCCCGGCATCGGCCAACCGCTCAGTATATCTGATCGACAGATACTGGCTGCCCCGGTCGCTGTGATGGATCAGCTTATCCGTCTCGGACGGCGCCCGCTGGCAGATCGCCTGGTTCAGGGCATCGAGCACGAAGCCCGTTGTCATCGAGGTCGAGGCGCGCCAGCCGACGATCCTGCGGGCGAAGACGTCAATGACGAAAGCGACATAGACCATGCCCTGCCAGCTGGAGACATAGGTGAAATCCGAAACCCAGAGCTGGTTCGGCATATCGGCAACGAAGGCCCGGTTCACCTTGTCATCCGGGCAAGGCTGGGCCGTATCGGGGTTGGTCGTGATGACCTTCTTGCCGCGCACAACGCCCTGTAACCCCATGACCTTCATCAGCCGCTCCACCGTGCAGCGGGCGATGTCGCGCCCTTCGCGGCGCAGCTGGTGCCAGACCTTGCGCGCGCCATACCGGTTCCGGCTGCCATCGAAGGCCTGCTGGATCGCGGCCATGTCCAGCCGATCCTGCCTGGCCCGGTCCGATGCCAGTTCCGGATCACGCTCCACCGCCTTGAAGTGGTAGAATGTCGATGGTGCGATCCCCAGAACCCGGCAGATCGGCCCGACACCATGGACACAACGGTGATCGTCGATGAACGCGATCATTTGCGGAACGGGCGGTCGAGCTCCGCCGCAGCGAAATATGCGCTGGCCTTCTTCAGGATCTCATTGGCTTGACGAAGTTCCCGGTTCTCCCGCTCCAATTCCTTGATCCGATCCTTCTCGGCACTCGTCAGTCCGCCGCGCTGACCGGCGTCACGTTCGGCCTGCTGGCACCAGACGCGTAGGCTGTCCGGCGAACAGCCCAACTTCGGTGCAATCGCCCGATATGCCGCGCTGTCGCTGGTGTAATCGGCGCGGTTCTCTCGGAATAGCCGAACACCGCGTTCGCGAAGCTCGGCCGGATAGGCGGGGGTGAATCTCGGCTTTGTCATAGGGCTCATCCTTCGAGTGTTTTACTCTCCGGTAAACCCGGGGCGGTTCAAGTTCTTGGATGCCGCAGAGAACGTGGTCCTGATTGGTGGGCCCGGCACCGGGAAGAGCCATGTCGCCACGGCCCTCGGTGTTCACGCCATCCAGCATCACCGCAAACGTGTGCGCTTCTTCTCGACTGTCGAACTGGTCAACGCGCTGGAACAGGAAAAGGCACTGGGAAGGGCCAGCAAGATCGCCGAGGCGTTGGTGAAAACCGAATTGGTGATCCTCGACGAGCTGGGATACCTGCCGTTTAGCGCCGCGGGCGGCGCGCTCCTGTTCCACCTGCTCAGCAAACTCTACGAGCGCACCAGCGTCGTGATCACCACAAACCTGAGCTTCAGCGAATGGGCCAGCGTCTTTGGCGACGCCAAAATGACCACAGCGCTCCTCGATCGCCTTACCCACCGTTGCCACATTCTGGAGACCGGAAACGACAGCTACCGCTTCAAAGCCAGCTCGGAGACCGCGAAAAGAAAGAGAAAGGAGGCACAGACATTGACCACGTCATGAACACACCGACATACTGACAGGCGGGTCAAATCTCGATGACAATGCTGGGTCAGTTCTCAGTGACATCCAACAGTCCTGAAGACCTTCCGGCAACGGCCATCCGTTTTCGAGAAAAAGCTGCTTCGAGATGCCAGTCAGACACCTCTTATAGAAAGAGATATTGATCGCCTTCATGTCCTCGGAGTCGATCCGTGACCATACAGCATGGGCGTGGCGTCGGCCCGCCTTTTCGTGGAAGACAATGGCACGGGGCTGGCC
>JAEWFF010000001.1 GCA_023388965.1 Pseudomonadota bacterium
GCCAGACCAGCGGACTGCGGTGGCGCGCGGCTTCGGCCTGCAGCTCGGCGGGCGTCATCCACAGGGCGCGCACGATGCCTTCGTCGAGCGCCCGCGCCGGATCATGCGAGAGCGGCCGCGCGGCAAACGCGAAGCGCAGGTAGTGCCGCCCCGGCGTGCCGTCGGGGCGGGCGGGGGAGGTCCACTGGTAGGCGCCGATGAAGGCGGTGGGCTCCACCGTCCAGCCCGACTCCTCCAGCGTTTCGCGCACGGCCGCCTCGACCAGGTCCTCGTCGGGCTCGAGATGGCCGGCAGGCTGGTTGAGTACCAGGCGCCCGCCGGAATGCTCTTCCACGAACAGCAGGCGGTCGCCATCGGCCACCACCGTGGCCACGGTCACGTCGGGCTGCCAGAACCGCCCCTGCCGGTAGGTCATGGCCGGCACCGCGCACGCCCGGGCCTGCGCCTGGGGGCAGGGCCCGGGTGGAACGGCGTGGGAAGGACAGCGTGCATGCTGGAACCGGTCGGGAATGCGGCATTTTCGCCCGTGGGACCGGGACCGTCCACCGGGCGCGAAGCTATAATCACGGCCATGAGCAGCAACACCGGACACGAGCGCGACCATGGCGTCGCCGTCGAGGTCGGCCGCCCCGAACTGGCGCGGCCGCCGATGTATTCCGTCCTCCTCCTGAACGACGACTACACCCCCATGGATTTCGTGGTGGAGGTGCTGGTCCGCTTCTTCGGCATGGACCTCGAGCGCGCCACCCAGGTGATGCTCCACGTGCACACCCGCGGCCGCGGCGTCTGCGGTCTGTTCTCGCGCGACGTGGCCGAGTCCAAGGTGGCCCAGGTCAACGAATACGCGCGCATGAACCAGCACCCGCTGCTGGCGACGATCGAAAAGGCCTGACGGCCCGCCCTGGCGGGACTCCGACGCCGCGCGGCCTGCACGCCGCGCAGACGGCGCGTGCCGGGATACTGGATTCCGCGACGGTGCTTGCCAACCGCGCGGGCCGGGCCTACAAGAGTCCGACGCCGGATGGAAAAGCCCGCAGGCGCCCCCATCTGGCAGGTAGTGAATCCAGGAGGCATACGCCCCATGTTCAGCAAGGATCTCGAGTACAGCATCGGCCAGTGCTACAAGCGCGCCCGCGAGGCCCGCGACGAGTACATGACGGTCGAGCACCTGCTGCTGGCGCTGCTCGACAACCCGTCAGCGGAAAGCGTGCTCAAGGCCTGCGGCGCCGATTTCCAGCGCCTGCGCACCGACCTCGAACAGGCGATCGCCAGCTCGGTCTCGCGCCTGGCCGAAGATGACGGCCGCGACACCCAGCCCACGCTTGGCTTCCAGCGCGTGCTCCAGCGTGCCGTCTACCACGTGCAGTCCTCGGGCAAGAAGGAGGTCAGCGGCGCCAACGTGCTGGTGGCCATCTTCGGCGAGAAGGACTCGCACGCGGTCTATTTCCTCAACCAGCAGGACGTCAGCCGGCTCGACGTCGTCAACTACCTTTCGCACGGCATCGCCCGCACCGGCGAGGAGCCGCAGCAGGAGCCGGGCGAGGGCGAGGCCAAGGGCGAAGGCGGCGAGGGCGAGGGCAAGGGCGATGCCCTGGCCGAGTTCGCCACCGACCTCAACGCCCAGGCGCGCCTGGGCAAGATCGACCCGCTGGTCGGCCGCGCGGAGGAAATCGAGCGCACCATCCAGGTGCTCTGCCGCCGGCGCAAGAACAACCCGCTCTACGTGGGCGAGGCCGGCGTCGGCAAGACCGCGATCGCCGAAGGCCTGGCCAAGCGCATCGTCGACGGCGAGGTGCCGGAGGTGCTGGCGCACGCCACCATCTACTCGCTCGACCTCGGGGCGCTGGTGGCTGGGACCAAGTACCGCGGCGACTTCGAGAAGCGCCTGAAGGCTGTGCTGGCCGCGGTCGGCAAGCACGAGGGCGCGATCCTGTTCATCGACGAGATCCACACCATCATCGGCGCCGGCTCGGCCTCGGGCGGCACCATGGACGCGTCGAACCTGATCAAGCCCGCGCTGGCCTCGGGCGAGCTGCGCTGCATCGGCTCGACCACGTTCCAGGAATACCGCGGCATCTTCGAGAAGGACCGTGCGCTCGCGCGGCGCTTCCAGAAGATCGACATCGTCGAGCCGACCGTGGGCGAGACCTACGAGATCCTGCAGGGCCTGAAGCCGAAGTACGAGGCGCACCACGACGTCACCTACGCCGACGAGGCGCTGCAGGCGGCCGTGGACCTCTCGGTCAAGCACATCGGCGATCGCCTGCTGCCGGACAAGGCCATCGACGTGATCGACGAGGCCGGCGCGCGCCAGCGCCTGCTGCCCGAGGACGTGCGCAAGTCGCTGATCGACGTGGAGGAGGTCGAGACCATCGTCGCAAAAATGGCGCGGATCCCGGCCAAGCAGGTCAGCGCCTCCGACAAGGACGTGCTCAGGCACCTCGAGCGCAACCTGAAGATGGTGATCTTCGGCCAGGACCCGGCCATCGACACCCTGACCAGCGCCATCAAGCTGGCGCGCTCGGGGCTGGGCAACCCGGACAAGCCGATCGGCAACTTCCTGTTCGCCGGCCCCACCGGCGTGGGCAAGACCGAAGTCACCCGCCAGCTCGCGCTGCAGCTGGGCATCGAACTGGTGCGCTTCGACATGTCCGAGTACATGGAGCCGCACTCGGTCAGCCGCCTGATCGGCGCGCCCCCGGGCTATGTCGGCTTCGACCAGGGCGGGCTCCTGACCGAGAAGATCGTCAAGACGCCGCACTGCGTGCTGCTGCTCGACGAGGTCGAGAAGGCGCATCCGGACATCTTCAACATCCTGCTGCAGGTGATGGACCGCGGCATCCTGACCGACACCAACGGGCGCGAGGCCAACTTCCGCAACGTGGTGCTGGTGATGACGACCAATGCCGGCGCCTCGCAGGCGGCCCGCCGCACCATCGGCTTCACGCAGCAGGACCACAGCACCGACGCGATGGAGGTGATCCGCAAGGCCTTCACCCCGGAGTTCCGCAACCGCCTGGATGCCATCGTGCAGTTCCAGCCGCTGGGCTTCGAACACATCCTGCGCGTGGTCGACAAGTTCATCATCGAGCTCGAGGAGCAGCTGCACGAGAAGGGCGTGAGCCTGGCGGCGACGCCGGCCGCGCGCGAGTGGCTGGCCCAGCACGGCTTCGACCCGCTGATGGGCGCGCGGCCGATGGCACGCGTCATCCAGGACAAGGTGAAGCGCCCGCTGGCCGATGAACTGCTGTTCGGAAAGCTGCTGGGCGGCGGCCGGGTGTCGATCGACGCGGTCGACGGCGAGCTGGTGCTCGACGTGCAGGCCGAGCCGGAGAAGCTGCTGCCTGCAACCGTCGACTGACGGCGCCGCGCCCTCGCCAGTACCCCGGCACGGGCGTGACTGACCGGCCGGCGTTCGACCGATGGCACGGGCCGAAATGCTCGCGAGGGGATTGCACTCTGCAACAATCCTTGTAGAGTTGTAATCATGGACGATGAATCCGCCGTCTCCGCGCTGTCCGCCCTCGCGCATGCCGACCGCCTGGCCGCCTTCCGCCTGCTGGTTCGCGCCGGCTTCGAGGGCGTGCCTTCGGGCGCGATCGCCGAGGCACTGTCGATTCCGGCGACGCGCATGAGCTTCCACCTGGCGACGCTCGAGCGCGCGGGCCTGCTGCGCTGCTGGCGCGATGGCAGGCACGTCCGCTACGCCGCCAGCTACGACGACATGCGCGAGCTGCTGGCCTTCCTCACCGCAGACTGCTGCAACGGCAATCCCGAAATCTGTGCATGAGCACTTCCGAACCGCTCCTGGCCCGAGGCACCGGCATGGCGATCACGATCTACCACAATCCCGCCTGCGGCACGTCCCGCAACACCCTCGAAATGCTGCGCCAGTCCGGCGAGCACCCCCAGGTCATCGAATACCTGCGGACACCGCCCTCGCGCGAACGGTTGCTGGAGTTGATCGCCGCGATGGACATCTCGCCGCGCGAACTCCTGCGCGAGAAAGGCACGCCGTATGCGGAACTCGGGCTGGATGACCCAGCGCTCCTCGACGAGGACCTGGTAGACGCGATGCTGGCGCATCCGATCCTGATCAACCGCCCGATTGTGGTCACCCGTCGCGGTGCGGCACTCTGCCGGCCGTCCGAAAAGGTGCTTGCGCTGCTCGACCATCCGGTGGCGTCGTTCACGAAGGAAGACGGCGAAGTGGTCACTGCAGGCGGGACGTTGACGTGAGCGATCCGGTTATGATGGATCTGCCGAACATCGACCTCGCGCAGCTCGCCCCGATCGACGTGGACGCGCTGGCCGCCCCGGGCGAGCCGGTGCACCCGCCATGCATCCTGATTCTTTACGGTTCGCTGCGCGAGCGTTCCTATTCGAGGCTGCTGGCCGAGGAAGCCGGGCGGCTCCTGCGCTGGTACGGCTGCGAGGTGCGAATCTTCGATCCACGCGATCTGCCGCTGCCCGACGGCGCGCCTGCGGACCATCCGAAGGTGGCCGAGCTGCGGGACCTCGCCGACTGGTCGGAGGGCATGGTGTGGATCAGCCCGGAGCGCCACGGCGCCATGACCGGAATCATGAAGGCGCAAATCGACTGGATTCCGCTGTCCCAGGGCGCGAAGCGGCCGACGCAGGGCAAGACGCTCGCGGTGATGCAAGTGTCCGGAGGCTCGCAGAGCTTCAACGCCGTCAACCAGCTGCGCGTGCTAGGCCGCTGGATGCGCATGGTGGCGATCCCGAACCAGTCGTCGGTTGCGAAGGCCTACCAGGAATTCGACGAGGCCGGCCGCATGAAGCCGTCGGCCTTCTACCAGCGCGTCGTCGACGTGTGCGAGGAGCTGGTCAAGTTCACCTGGCTCGTGCGCGGCCGATCGGCCTACC
>JAEWFF010000005.1 GCA_023388965.1 Pseudomonadota bacterium
GGCCATGAGGCCGAGCGGGGTGAGGGGGAGTTACAAACACCGAACGTGGCGCTTCCCCTCACCCGGCCATCGCTTCGCGATGTGCCGACCTCTCCCGCAGGCGGGAGGGGTGAAGACCGCTGCTGCCGCCAGTTCGCTGCCCACCCTCCCCTTGAGGGGGAGGGTGGCGAGACCCGTCAGGGTCGAGCCGGGTGGGGTGGACGGCGAAGGCGTGTGTGGCCTCACATCACCCCACCCCGTCCAGCCGCTGCGCGACTGGCCGACCCTCCCCATCAAGGGGAGGGTGAAACCTGACGCCCCTGAAAATAATCCTTGACTATTTTCCTATATCGAGGTAATCGGACTCCATCCCGGTCGGGAGGGCGTGTTCTCGAGGCACACCTGAACATGGACCGGGATGCGGTGGCCGGCGGGAACGGGTTTTGCAGTCCGCGCCGGAGGCCGGAATGCAATGCCGGAAAACCGACCGGCAGGGGGCTTGCTTGGCCTCTCCCCGTACCGCATGTGCCAACATGCCAGGGGCAGACGGGCGAACCCCGAGGAAGACCGACAGGTGGGTCTTCGCGGCAGACCATTTCCGTGCCGAAAATCCACCGCGCGCGGAGCGACGGCGTGCCGTTGGACCGTGGATCTTTTCGCGCTTTTTACTGTCCGCACCGCGGGCAGCGGAAGCGCCGTTCGCTCCGCGCTCCCTCCGGGCGCAAACCGCATGTTTGCGGGTTTGCGCAAGGAAAGAGTGATCGCGAGTTGAGACCGGACCCGGATGTTTCCGGGGTCCGCCAAACAGGGACCAGAGCCCCGAAAGGCCGGGGCGGATTTGGCGTGTCTGTACGTTACCCCTCCTCCGCGCAGCGGGGGAGGGTCGAGTCGGCGAAGCCGACCGGGGTGGGGGGCTTGCCCGATAGATTCCGACGTCACCCCACCCCGCTCGCGCCCTGACGGCGCGAGTCGCCCACCCCTTTCAGGGGAGGGATGGAAAGAGCCGCGATGTATGTGCGAGCAGTAAGCACTTCATCCTCATGGTGAGGAGCGATGCGCAGCATCGCTTCTCGAACCATAGGCGGAAAGTTCGGTGCCCATCCTCTCCCCCTGTGGGAGAGGACGACTCATGGCCATGAGGCCATGAGCGAGGTGAGGGGTATGAGGACCCCTCACCCGGAGCGCTCCGCGCTCTCGACCTCTCCCGCAGGCGGGAGAGGCGGAAACCGCCCGCACCTACATATGAATCGCGCGCTTGTCGACGGCGAGCGCCGCTTCCTTCACCGCTTCGCTGAGCGTCGGATGCGGGTGGCAGGTGCGGGCGATGTCTTCCGCCGAGGCGCCGAATTCCATCGCAACGGACGCCTCCGAAATCATCGTGCCGGCATCGGCGCCGATGATGTGCACGCCGAGCACCCGGTCGGTCTTCGCATCGGCGAGAATCTTCACGAAGCCGTCCGTCGTCTCGTTGACCTTGGCGCGGCCGTTCGCGGTGAAGGGGAATTTGCCGATCGAATAGGCCACATTCTTCGCCTTCAGCTCCTCCTCCGTCTCGCCGACGCTCGCGACTTCCGGGAAGGTGTAGATGACGTTCGGGATGACGCCGTAATTCACATGCCCGGCCTTGCCGGCGAGAATTTCAGCCACCGCCATGCCCTCGTCCTCGGCCTTGTGCGCGAGCATCGGCCCCGCGATGACATCGCCGATGGCGTAAATACCGTCCACATTGGTGTTGTAATGCGCCCCGGTCCTGATGCGGCCGCGCTCGTCGAGCGCGACGCCGATCCCGTCGAGGCCGAGCCCTTCGGTGTAGGGCACGCGGCCGATGGCGACGAGCACCACATCGGCCTCCACCGTCTCGGCCTTGCCGCCGGTGGCGGGCTCGACCTTGACCTTCAGCGCCTTACCCGAAGTATCCACGCCCGTGACCTTCGAGCCGAGTTTGAAGCTCATGCCCTGCTTGGCGAGTATGCGTTCGAACTGGCGCGCGATCTCGCCGTCCATACCGGGCAGGATGCGGTCGAGGAATTCGACGACCGTGACCTCCGCGCCGAGCCGCCGCCAGACCGAGCCGAGCTCCAGCCCGATGACACCGCCGCCGACGATCAGCAGCCTGCCCGGCACCTTGTCGAGTTCGAGCGCCCCGGTCGAGGAGACGATCCTCTTCTCGTCGATCTCGACGCCCTTGAGGCGCGCGACATCGGAGCCGGTGGCGATGACGATGTTCTTCGCCGCGATTTCAGTCGCCTTGCCCTTGGCCGGCTGCACCGAGATCCTGCCCGGCGCGGTGATCGTCGCCGTGCCGGTATGCACATCGACCTTGTTCTTCTTCAGCAGGAATTCGACGCCCTTCACATTGCCGTCGACGCCCTTCTGCTTGAAGGCCTGCATGGCTTTCAGATCGAGCTTCGGCGTCGCCTCGATGCCCATACTTCCGAAGGAATGGCCCGCATCGTGGAACGCATGCGAGGCATGCAGCAGCGCTTTGGAGGGAATGCAGCCGACATTCAGGCAGGTGCCGCCATGCGTCGCGCGCTTCTCGACGACCGCGGTCTTCAGCCCGAGTTGCGCGGCGCGGATGGCGCAGACATAGCCGCCGGGGCCGGTGCCGATGACGACGAGATCGTAGGTCTCAGACATGATGTCTCACTGAAACAGAGCCAGGAACATGAGGAACAGCCCCACCGCCGAGACCGTCCATACGGCCGAGCGGATATAGGGAATGCCCATCAGATAAAGCGGAATATAGCCGATGCGCGCGAACAGCCAGACCCAGGCGCCCATCGCCCCGAGGCCGCCGGTTTTCCCGAGCGCGACGAGAGCCAGCGAAAGCCCGACCAGCGCGGGAAAAGTTTCGAGATAATTCTTCAGCGCCCGCTCGGCGCGGCCGGCCACCGGGCCTTTCACCCGCACGCCCTCGTCGCGCGGCCCGGCATTCCATTTCGTGCCGAGTTCCAGAGTGGCGAGGATCGCCTGCAGGGAAACGTGGACGAACAGAAGCGCGACGCCGAGCGCAAGGACGAGGATTTCGGCCGGCATCTCCATCACAGATCGAGCACGAGCCGCGCGGGATCCTCCAGCGCTTCCTTGACGCGCACGAGGAACGTGACCGCGCCCTGACCGTCGACCACGCGGTGATCGTAGGACAGAGCGAGATACATCATCGGCCGCGCAACGACCTGTCCGTCCTTGACCACCGGGCGCTGCTCGATGCGGTGCATTCCGAGAATGCCCGATTGCGGCGCGTTGAGGATCGGCATGGACAGCAGCGAGCCGAACACGCCGCCATTGGAGATCGTGAACGTGCCGCCCTGCATGTCGGCGATGGCGAGCTGGCCGTCGCGGGCCTTCCTGCCGAGTTCGGAAATCTCGCGCTCGATCTCGGCGACGCTCTTGCGGTCCGCATCGCGCACGACCGGCACGACAAGCCCGCGCTCGGTCGAGACCGCGACGCCGATATGGTAGTAATTCTTGTAGACGAGGTCGTCGCCGTCGATCTCGGCATTGACCGCGGGAACCTCCCGCAGCGCATGCACGCAGGCTTTGGCGAACAGGCCCATGAAGCCGAGCTTGACGCCATGGCGCTTCTCGAATTCGTCCTTGTATTGACGGCGAAGCTCCATCACGCCGGTCATGTCGACATCGTTGAACGTCGTCAGCATGGCGGCGGTGTTCTGCGCGTCCTTCAACCGGCGCGCGATGGTCTGGCGCAGGCGCGTCATCCTCACGCGTTCTTCGCGCTCCGCATCGCCCGGGGCCGAAGGCGCACGCACGGGCGTCGGCGAAGCGGCAGCCGCCGCGACCTTCTGCGCCGCGCCGCCTTCGATGACCGACAGCATGTCGCCCTTGGTCACGCGTCCGCCCTTGCCGGAGCCGGACACCGCTTCGGGATCGACGCCGCTTTCGGCGGCAAGGCGGCGTACCGACGGCGCCTGATCGCCGGCCCCTTTCGCGGCGGCGGGCTCGGCCTTGGGCACCGGGCGCGGCTTCACCTCGTCCTCGGCCGCCTTGATCGGCGTCGGACTATCGGTCTTCTCGGTCGGATTGCCGGCGCCGCCGGCCTTCTCCGACGCGGCGCCCTTGGCCGAGGCGTCGAGCGAGCCGAGCAGCGCGCCGACATTCACCGTCTCGCCTTCCTTGGCGGCGATGTCCGTCAGCACGCCGTTGGAGGGGGCCGGCACCTCGACGGTCACCTTGTCGGTTTCGAGTTCCACCAGCGGCTCGTCCGCCTTCACGGCATCGCCCGGCTGCTTGAACCATTTGCCGATGGTCGCCTCGGTAACGCTCTCACCCAGGGCCGGAACGCGAATTTCGGTCGCCATATCTCACCTTCGTCACACGGCCGGGGCGGCCGCACATCATTTACGCGAATGCATCGTCCAGGAATGCGCGGAGCTGGGCCTGATGTTTCGACATCTGTCCCACCGCCGTGGAGGCTGCGGGCGGACGGCCGACATAGCGCGCGCGGCGTCCGCCGCCTTCCTTGTCGGACGCCCAGTTGATGTATTGATCGACGAAGAACCACGCGCCCATATTGCGCGGCTCTTCCTGACACCAGATCAGCTCGGCATTCTTGAACAGACCCAGTTCCTGCGTCAGCGATTTCGCCGGGAACGGATAAAGCTGCTCGATGCGCATGATGTAGATGTCACCGACGCCGCGCTTCTCGCGCTCCTCGATCAGGTCGTAATAGACCTTGCCCGAACACAGGATCAGGCGGCGAATGCGGTCCGGCTCGACAAGGCCCGAACCGCCGACGCGCTCGTCGGCATCGTCGTGAATCCAGCGATGGAAGAAGCTGCCCTCTCCCATCTGGTCGAGGCGCGAGACCGCTCGCTTGTGGCGCAGCAGGCTCTTCGGCGTCATCAGGATGAGCGGCTTGCGGAAATCGCGGTGCAATTGCCGGCGCAGGATGTGGAAGTAATTGGCCGGCGTCGTGCAGTTGGCGACCTGCATATTGTCTTCGGCACACATCTGCAGATAGCGCTCGAGACGTGCGGACGAATGCTCCGGCCCCTGGCCCTCGTAACCGTGCGGCAGCAGCATTACGAGGCCGGACATGCGCAGCCATTTCTTCTCCGAGGAGGAGATGAACTGGTCGACGACCACCTGCGCACCGTTGGCGAAATCGCCGAACTGCGCTTCCCACAGGGTCAGCGCATTCGGCTCCGACAGCGAATAGCCGTATTCGAAGCCGAGCACCGCCTCTTCCGAGAGCATGGAATTGATGACTTCGTAGCGCGCCTGGCCGTCCCGCACATGGTTGAACGGCTTGTAGCGGGACTCGTCCTCCTGATCGGTCAGGACGGAATGGCGCTGCGAGAAGGTGCCGCGCTCGACATCCTGTCCGGACAGGCGCACCGGATGGCCTTCGAGAAGCAGCGTCGAGAAAGCGAGCGCCTCGGCCGTCGCCCAGTCGATTCCCTGTCCGGTCTCGATGGCCTTGCGGCGGTTCTCGAGAAAACGGCCGATCGTCCTGTGCACGTGGAAGCCCTCGGGCACCCGCGTGATCCTGTCGCCGATCTCGCGCAGGAGAGCGACATCGAGGCCGGTCGCGCCGCGGCGCGGCTCGTCGGTATCCTTGCCCGCCGCCTTGAGACCGGACCAGCGGCCGTCCAGCCAGTCGGCCTTGTTGGGCAGGTAGGCCTGGCCGGCCTCGAACTCGATGTCGAGATGGGCGCGCCAGTCGGCCTTCATCTTGTCGATATCGGCCTCGGTAACGACACCCTCGGCAACGAGCTTGCGGCCGTAGATTTCCAGCGTGGTCGGATGCTGGCGGATCGCCCTGTACATCGACGGCTGGGTAAAGCTCGGCTCGTCGCCCTCGTTGTGGCCGAAGCGGCGATAGCAGAACATGTCGATGACGACCGGCTTGCGGAACTTCTGCCGGAACTCCGTCGCGATCTTCGCCGCGAACGTCACCGCTTCCGGATCGTCGCCGTTCACGTGGAACACCGGCGCCTCGACCATCTTCGCCATATCCGACGGATAGGGCGAGGATCGTGCAACGCGCGGATTGGTCGTGAACCCGATCTGGTTGTTGATGATGAAATGTATGGACCCGCCGGTGCGGTGGCCCTTCAGCCCGGACAGGCCGAAGCATTCGGCGACCACGCCCTGCCCCGCGAACGCGGCGTCGCCGTGCAGCAGCAGCGGCAGAACCTGCGTGCGTTCGGTGTCGTGGTGCTGGTCCTGCTTGGCCCGCACCTTTCCGAGCACGACGGGATCGACGATTTCGAGATGCGACGGGTTCGCGGTCAGCGACAGATGCACCCGGTTGCTGTCGAATTCGCGGTCGCTGGAGGCGCCGAGATGGTACTTCACGTCGCCCGAGCCCTCGACCTCGTCGGGGGTGGAGGAGCCGCCCTTGAATTCATGGAACAGCGCGCGGTGCGGCTTGCCCATGACCTGGGTCAGGACGTTGAGGCGGCCGCGATGGGCCATGCCGATGGCGATCTCCTTCAGGCCGAGATTGCCGCCGCGCTTGATGATCTGTTCGAGCGCCGGAATGAGGCTTTCCGCGCCGTCGAGGCCGAAACGCTTGGTGCCGGTGAATTTGACGTCGAGGAACTTCTCGAAGCCTTCGGACTCGACGAGCTTGTTGAGGATGGCGCGCTTGCCCTCGACCGTGAAGGCGATGGCCTTCTCCGGCCCCTCGATGCGCTCCTGCACCCATTGCTTCTCGGCCGGGGAGGAGATGTGCATGAACTCGACGCCGAGCGTGCCGCAATAGGTACGCTGCAGGATGGCGACGATCTCGCGCATCGTGGCGAATTCCATGCCGAGCACGTGATCGAGGAAAATCCGGCGGTCGAGATCCGCTTCCGAAAAGCCGTAGCTCGCCGGATCGAGTTCCGGATGATCGACCGGCTCTTCCAGCCCGAGGGGGTCGAGATCGGCCGCGAGATGGCCGCGCATGCGATAGGCCCGGATCAGCATCAGGGCACGTACGCTGTCGCGCGTCGCGCGCTGCACGTCCTCGGGCAGGATATCGGCCGTCCCGCCGGCGCGGGCCTCGATCTTCCCGGTGACGACCGCTTCGGTGATCCGCGCCGCGCGTTCGCCGGCAGCATCCTCGACGAACATCCGGAAATCGGGCCGCGCCCAGGATGCGCCGCGCGCCATGTTCACGGCATCGGCGGGCGCATCGTTGAAACCCGCGAAGAACTCCCGCCACCCGGCATCGACCGAGTTCGGATTTTCCTGATAGCGCGCGTAAAGATCCTCGATATAGGGCGCGTTGGCGCCGTAAAGGAAGGCAGTGTTCAGAAAGGCCTGATTGGCCTCGTGGCGTGACATGTCGCGATCCGCATCGGTGCGGCCGAACGCAGTTACGTCCGGGCGCACAAAACCAAATACCCCCGTCGGGTAAGGTCTGCGATTACGCCGCCCGATTCAACCCGAAACGGATGTTTCTTTCATAAATCGGCTTTGCGGCAGTCCCGTGTCCGTATTTCAGCTCCCGAGATGCGGAGCGATCTGCTGACAGGCTTCGACCAGACCGCGGACGCTCTCGATCGATTTGCCGAACATCGCCCGCTCGGCGCCGTTGAGTTCGATCTCCACGACCTTCTCGATGCCGCCCTCGCCGATGACCGCCGGCACGCCGACATAAAGGCCGTCGACGCCGTACTGGCCTTCGAGGAAGGCGGCGCACGGCAATACACGCTTCTTGTCCTTCAGATAGCTTTCGGCCATCGCGACCGCCGAAGCGGCAGGGGCGTAGAAGGCCGAACCCGTCTTGAGCAGGCCGACGATCTCGCCGCCGCCCTTGCGGGTGCGCTCGACAATGGCGTCGATCTTCGCCTGGGTCGACCAGCCCATGCGCACGATGTCCGGCAGCGGAACGCCGGCGACCGTCGAATAACGCACCAGCGGCACCATGTCGTCGCCGTGGCCGCCGAGCACGAAGGCCGACACGTCCTGCACCGACACGCCGAGTTCCTCGGCGAGGAAATGGCGGAAGCGCGCGGTGTCGAGCACGCCGGCCATGCCGACCACCCGGTTCGGCGGGATGCCCGACGCCTTCTGCAGCGCCCACACCATCGCATCGAGCGGATTGGTGATGCATATGACAAATGCGTTCGGGGAATATTTACGGAGCCCCGCGCCGACCTGCTCCATCACCCGCAGATTGGTGCCGACAAGATCGTCGCGGCTCATGCCCGGCTTGCGCGGCACGCCGGCGGTGACGATCACCACATCCGCGCCCTCGATATCGGCATAGGCATTGGTGCCGACATAACCGGCGTCGAAGCCCTCGATCGGCGCGCTCTGCGCGATGTCGAGCGCCTTGCCCTGTGGTATGCCTTCCGAAATGTCGAACAGGACGATGTCGCCCAGTTCCTTCAGCCCGATGAGATGAGCGAGCGTTCCGCCGATCTGGCCGGAACCGATAAGCGCGATCTTCTTGCGGGCCATGTGCGTGCGTCCTCCGGAATGGAAATGCCGTGTGTGACTAGCGCCTTTTCGGCGCGCCGTTCAAGTCGCCTTTCCGTGCGGCAGGCCGAGCCAGTCCGCCGATCCCATTTCGGCGAGGCGCGAGGCGGTACGGCGGAACTCCCAGGCCTGCGGCCCCTCCGTCAGAAGACCCGAGGGCGCGGTCTCGGCGGATGCGATGAGCTTGACGCGGTGCTCGTAGAACTCGTCGATCAGCAGCACGAAGCGGCGCACCGCATCGTTCGCCTTCCCGTCGAGCTTCGGCACGCCGTCGATCAGGACGGTATGGAAATGGCGCGCAATGGCGCGGAAATCCGTTGCGCCGAGCGGCTCCTCGCACAGCTCCGCGAAACCGAACCGCGCAACGCCGCCAAGGGCATTGGCCACGGCCAGGGTGCGGCCCCTGAGCTGCCGGACTTCGCGTTCGCCCCGCTCCGCGCCGGTCAGCCGCTGGAAGGCCGCGTCCATCTCAGCTTCATCCGGCGGCGTAAACCAGACCGGCCCCGCCATCAGCCGGCCGAGGCGGAAATCGCGCGGAGAGTCGATCTCGATCACGTCCATCCGCTCATTGACCAGACGGATGAAGGGCAGAAAGAGATCGCGGTTGAGCCCCCGATAGTAAAGACGTTCGGGCGGGGCGTTCGAGGTCGCGACGATGACCGTGCCTTCCTCGATCAGGATGGAGAACAGGCGGCCGAGTATGGTCGCGTCCGCAATGTCGCGCACCTGCACCTCGTCCAGACAAAGCAGCCGCGCCTCACGCGCCAGAACGCGCGCCAGAGCGACGACCGGCTGCTCGCGCGCCTTGGCGTGATCGCGCACGCGCTCATGCACCTCGGCCATGAAGGCATGGAAATGAACGCGCGTCTTGCTGACCTGCGCGGCGCGGAAGAGCATGTCCATCAGAAGGGTTTTGCCGCGCCCGGCCGGCCCCCAGATATAGAGGCCGCGCGGCGCGCCCTTGCGCGCAAGTCCGGCGAGAAGCTCATCGAGCCGCGCCGCGAGGTCGTCTTGCGCGCTGTCCGATTCGAGAGCGCCGCGCGCCACATGGCCGGCGAGTGCGGAGGATATGGACATTTCAGGATTTAAGCATTGCGGTTTGGCGAAAGGTCAATGTTCAGGCGGGTTTCGTTCCGACATTGCGGCACACCGCGCGCATTTGTGGATCTTTTTTGCGACATGCGGAACGAAATGTCCTGCCGTGCGTTCTGAGCGCTTGACGTAAATTCTCAATCCCGCATCCTGCATGGGTGCGGGGGATTTGAGAACGTGCGTTATGGGCTGATCGCCGCCGCTGCAATGGTTTGCAGCGCGCTGGCTGGAATAGGCGAAGCGGATGCGGTGACCCTTGTGTCCGACGCCCGCCTGACCTTGCCGGAATTCGCCCAGAAGACCGGGCAGGATCCGGCCCTGTTCGAGAGCCGCTATGCCGCGACCGGCATGGTGGTGTGTTCGGGTGTCTATTCCACGGCGCAGCTCACGCTGAGAGACGATGTCGTCACGACAGCGGCGCATGCCTTCTACGACACCGACGGCAATCCGCGCGGCGATCTGTCGACCTGTCACTTCAACATCATGGCCGAGGGCGAGCAGCTTTCGATTCCCCTCGACGTGCAATCGCTGCATGTCGGCTCGCGCAATCCCTATGCCGTGTCGCCGGTCCATGACTGGGCGGTCGTGAAGCTGGTGAAATCGGTTCCGGCGGCGCAGCCCTACGGCATCGGCAAGCTAGGCAATATCGGCATGCCCATCGTCATGCTCGCCCACCGCCATCGCGGCTGGGTCAATGATGGGCGCAAGGCCATCGAGGCCTGCACCATCCGCACCGAAAGCCGGATCGACCGCGTGAGCGCGCGCGAAATCGCCATCGATTGCTCGGCCGGTGAAGGCGCTTCGGGCAGCGCCATCATGACGCCCGGAAAATCCGGCGCCATGGTTGGCATCTATGTCGGCTGGCGCTCGACGCATCCGGACCGGCCCGGCCCGTTCTCCGCGACCCATATGAATTTCGGAGTGGCGGTCGAAGGGCCGTTCCGGAACGCCATTCTGGCGACGGCCATGGAGCCGATGGCCGAGCAGGCCAAGCCGCTCGAACATGCAGCAGCCCAGACCGGCACGACCGCAGTTCACTGAACGGCGGACCACGGATTACGAAAAAGGCCCGGATGTCCGGGCCTTTTTCATGGGGCTGTCATTCGGAACCGATGCCGAGCAGCGCATTGGCCCGCGCGGCGGCAAGATCGTCGGCCGGCCGGCCGACCGCCGCAGCTAGTGAAAGCGCCGCGGCCTCGCGGTTGTTCTCTTCCATGGCCCTCTTGTAGTTCGCCAAAGCCATGATCGCCGATCTCTGAGTCGGCACGGCGACGGCCGCATGGGCGGCGGAAATACGCGATGCGCCATCCGCGGCTGTTGCGGGCGCTTCATCCCCGCCCCGCCCCTCGACATTGGCCGTCACAATTGCGGCGCGCTTGGCCTTCGCCACATCGATCAGGGCATCGGTGTCCTGGGTGTCGAGCTTGATGCCGAGAAGGTCGTTGATGCGCGTGACCGATTCCCGGCCTGGCTCGTCGTCCACCGCAAGGCGCAGCAGCACGGCGGCGGTTTCCAGATCGCCCGCCTCCAGAACTTCCTTGTAGGACATGAGAAGCTCGATCGGCGATTTCGTTTCCACGCCCTTGAGGTGATCGACGTCAAGCTGATCGGCATCGACGCCGGCGACTGTGCTGAGCGCCGCGCGGCCGCTTTTCACCGTCTCGCTTTTGCCCTTGCCCTTAGCGGCCTTCTTCTTGCCGCCGGACTTTTTCGCACCTGCCTTTTTGCCGGCACTCTTCTTGGACTTCGACGCCGATGCCTGTTTGGCGGAAGGCTTCGACGTAGACGCCTTGGCGCCTCCGGTCGGCGGAGGCGGAGGAAGCCGCACGCCGGGCGGAAGCTCGTCGGACGCCGTCCCGGGAAGGCGGCGCACCTGATTTTGCGGTTTGGCAGCCGCCGCGGCCGGTTTTGCGGTCTGGGCCTTTGCCGGCGGCTGACGCGCGTCCGCTTCGCCCGAAGCCAGAAAAGCCAAGGCGCATCCGGCCAGAACGGCGGACAATCGGTTTTTCATATCGTCCCGAAATCCCCTCGCGCGCGCCATCCGGCGGACAGCGCGGCTTCCTCGACTAGGTTTCGAGGGGTTTGCAGGCGCAAAGGGGCCAAAAAACGGCGCCCTCCTCAGCCCTTCGGCGAAGCCGTCAGACCTCGCGCTCCTGCATGAGCTTCTTGATCTCGATGATGGCCGCCGCCGGGTTCAGCCCCTTGGGGCAGACATTGGCGCAGTTCATGATCGCATGGCAGCGATAGAGCCGGAACGTGTCTTCCAGCGTGTCGAGGCGATCTCCGAGCCCCTCGTCACGGCTGTCGATCATCCAGCGATAGGCCTGAAGCAGCGCGGCAGGGCCGAGATATTTCTCGCCGTTCCACCAATAGCTGGGGCAGGCCGTCGAGCAGCAGGCGCACAGGATGCACTCGTAAAGACCGTCGAGCTTGTCGCGATCTTCCGGGCTCTGCGTCCATTCCTTCTGCGGCGGCGCGGTCTCGGTCTTCAGGAACGGCTCGATCAGGCGGTGCTGTTCGTAGAAGGTGGCCATTTCGGGCACCAGGTCCTTGACCACCTCCATATGCGGCAGCGGATAGATCTTGATGACCTTGCCGCCGACATCGTCCATGCCCTTGGTACAGGCAAGCGTATTGGCACCGTTGATGTTCATCGCGCAGGAGCCGCAAATCCCTTCTCGGCACGAGCGGCGGAAGGTCAGAGTCGGATCGATCTCGTTCTTGATCCAGATGAGGCCGTCGAGAACCATCGGCCCGCAATGTTCGCGGTCGATGTAATAGGTATCGATGCGCGGGTTTTCGCCGTCGTCCGGATTCCAGCGATAGACGCGGAATTCCGTCAGCGTGCTCGTGCCCTCGGGCTTCGGCCAGGTCTTGCCTGTCTTGACCCGGGAATTTCTCGGCAGCGTGAATTCGGCCATACGCGGATTGTCGTCCTGTGTGCGGCGGGGTCAAGACGCATGGCGGAATGTGTGCCATGCGCGTGAAGGATCAATAAACGCGCTTCTTCGGCGGAATGAACTCGACTTCGTCGGTCAGCGTGTAGGAATGGACCGGGCGGTAATCGATCGTGACCTTGCGGGTGTCGCAATCGGCCCAGGCCAGAGTGTGCTTCATCCAGTTGAGATCGTCGCGCTCGGGATAGTCCTCGCGCGCATGCGCGCCGCGGCTTTCCTTGCGGTTGAGCGCGCTTTCGACGGTGACGACCGCCTGGGCGATCAGGTTGTCGAATTCCAGCGTCTCGATGAGATCGGAATTCCAGACCAGCGAACGGTCGGTGACCTTCAGGTCGGCGGCCGAGGCCCAGACCTTGTGGATCAGGTCCTGCCCTTCGGCCAGAACCTCGCCGGTGCGGAACACCGCGCAGTTCGATTGCATCACGCGCTGCATGTCGAGCCGCAGCCGCGCGGTCGGCGTCGTGCCGTCGGCGTGGCGGAAGCGGTCGAGCCGCGCGAGCGCCTGATCGGCCGAATCCCGCGGAAGCTCTGGCTGCGGCGCGGAGGGTTTGAGGATTTCCGCGCAACGCCGGCCCGCCGCGCGGCCGAACACGATGAGATCGGTCAGGGAGTTCGAGCCGAGGCGGTTCGCCCCGTGAACCGAGACGCAGCCGCCTTCGCCGAGCGCCATCAGGCCGGGCACGACGAAATCCGGATCGCCGTTCCTCTTGGTCAGCACCTCGCCGTGATAATTCGTCGGTATGCCGCCCATATTGTAATGCACGGTCGGCAGGACCGGGATCGGCTCGCGCGTGACATCGACGCCGGCGAAAATCTTCGCGCTTTCGGAAATGCCCGGCAGCCTTTCATGCAGCACTTCGGGCGGAATGTGCTCGAGATGAAGCTGGATATGGTCGCGGTGGCGCCCGGCGCCGCGCCCTTCGCGGATTTCGATGGTCATGGCGCGCGAGACGACATCGCGCGAGGCGAGATCCTTGGCGTGGGGAGCGTAGCGCTCCATGAACCGCTCGCCCTCCGAATTCGTCAGATAGCCGCCCTCGCCGCGCGCGCCCTCCGTGATGAGGCAGCCCGAGCCGTAAATACCGGAAGGGTGGAACTGGACGAACTCCATGTCCTGCAGAGGCAGGCCGGCGCGCAGCACCATGGCGCCGCCGTCCCCCGTGCAGGTATGCGCCGAGGTGCAGGAGAAATAGGCCCGGCCATAACCGCCGGTCGCCAGAATGGTCATCTGGGCGCGGAAGCGGTGGATCGAGCCGTCGTCCATCTTCATGGCGACGACGCCGCGGCAGCGGCCTTCGCTGTCCATGATGAGGTCGAGCGCGAAATATTCGACGAAGAATTCGGACTGATGCTTGACGCATTGTCCGTACAGGGTGTGCAGGATGGCATGGCCGGTGCGGTCGGCCGCCGCGCAGGTGCGTTGCGCCGCCGGTCCCTCGCCGTATTCGGTGGTCATGCCGCCGAACGGGCGCTGGTAGATCTTGCCTTCCTCGGTGCGCGAGAACGGCACGCCCCAATGTTCGAGCTCGTAAACCGCCTCGGGCGCGTTGCGGCACAGATATTCGATCGCGTCCTGGTCGCCGAGCCAGTCCGATCCCTTGACGGTGTCGAACATGTGCCAACGCCACTGGTCCTCGGACATATTGCCGAGCGCCGCCGACATGCCGCCCTGCGCCGCCACGGTGTGCGAGCGCGTCGGAAACACCTTGGTCAGGCAGGCGGTGCGCAGCCCCGCCGAGGCCGACCCCAGCACCGCGCGCAGGCCCGCGCCGCCGGCGCCGACGACAACCACATCGTAGGTATGCTCGTGAACCGGGTAGGCTGTCATCCGCGCAGCCCGATCACGACGAGGAGATAGAAGGCGGCCACCGCAAGCCCCCAGGAAAAGAAAAGATTTGCGCCGACCGCGAGCTTCTTGGTGTTCTTGCCGTGCACGTAATCGTCGATGATGTTCTGCATTCCGAGCCGCATATGGATGGCGTTGGTAAGGACGAACAAAAAGAGCGCGATCGCGACGAGCGGAGACGCGACGGCCTGGCGCGCGGCCTCATGCCCGCCGCCCTTCAGCGCAACCAGAAGACCGATCAGAAATACCGACAGGACGAGGACCGCGACCGAACTCAGCTTGAGCATCCAGTATTCACGCGTGCCGCTGCCGGATGCGCCGAGGCCGCGTGCGCGGGCGAAGGGCGTGCGCGCCACCATTCAGGCGCCTCCCACTAGGATCGCCAGCCACAGAAGGGCCGTGAGCAGCACCGAACCGGCCAAAGTCGCCTGCGCCCAGCGCATCCGCGCCGGAAGACCGGTGCCGATACCCGTATCCCAGACCAGATGGCGCACGCCGCCGATGGCATGATGGATCAGCGCCCAGCTCAGCCCGATCAGCACCAATATTCCGAACCAGGAGCCGGCCAAAGCGGCGAGGCAATCATAGGTGGCCGGCCCCGCCATGATCGCCCCCAGCCAGACGACGACCAGCACCGTTGCCGCGTAACAGGCCATACCGGTGGCGCGGTGGGCGATCGACATCGCCATCGTCCATGTGAAGCGGTAGATCGACAGATGCGGCGAGAGGGGCCGCGCAGTCGATCGGTCCGGGCTGTCGGCCATGTGCGCGCTTTTCCGATTGTTCTAATCTGGTAGCCCACGCTGTGCGGACTGGCAACGCATAGGCTCGCCCTCAACTGTGCGCGGAGATCATGTCCGCCATGGCCAGAGTGCGTGCCGCGATCGTCGCATGAAGCCGTTCGACCATGCGGCCATTGATGGCGATGACGCCGCGCCCGGCATTTTCCGGCTGCGAGAAGGCATGGATGATCTCGCGTGCCTCGGCGACTTCCGCTTCGGTCGGCGCGAAATAATGATTGGCAGCCTCGACCTGATTGGGATGGATGATGGTCTTACCGTCCATGCCGAGGGCGCGACCCTGCGCGCATTCGGCCTCAAAGCCCGTCACATTGGCGAAATCGTTGTAGACGCCGTCGAGCACGAACAGCTTTTCGGCGCGCGCGGCCAGAACCGCCATCGAGAGCCAGGGCAGGACCGGCGTGCGGTCGCCGCCGCCCTTCACGGCGGTCTCGCGCACGATGTCGTTGGTGCCGAGAACGAGCCCGCGCAGGCGTTGGCCCTCTGGCTTGCGGACGGATGCGGCGATGCTGGCGATCTCGAGCAGCCCGCGCGCGGTCTCGACCATGGCCCAGAGCGTAATGCCCTGCGTCTCGGGCCGGCCGCGCAGATGGCGCTCGGCGGCGAAAATCTCGTCGATCGATTCGACCTTGGAGACGAGAACGGCGTTCGGACGTGCCTTCACGGCCGCGGCCATGTCCTCCTCGAAATATTCGGTGCGCGCGGCGTTGACGCGCATGACCACTTCGCGATGGCCGAATCCGCCTTTCAGAATCTCGGCGATGACCTGTTCGCGGGCCTGGGGTTTCACGTCGTCGGCGACCGAATCCTCGAGATCGAAGACCAGAGCGTCGACGGGCAGTGTGCGGGCCTTGGCCTGCGCGCGGGTGTTTGAACCCGGCACATAGAGGACGCTGCGGCGGGGGCGTGGGTCGGACATCGGCGAGAAATAACCATCCCTGCAGCCGCCTGCCAAGCGCGCGGCTGGAATTTCATTTATCTTGAGGCGCAAGGAAGTCTGGACCGGGGCCGCGCACAGGATTAGGACACGTCCAAAAAAGGACGTGCGCATGTTCCCAAAAGTTCTGGCCGACGGTTACCGCCTGTGGCGCGATGCGCGCCTGCCGCATGAAAAAGGAAGATTGGCCCAATTGGCCACTTTGGGGCAGGCGCCCCAGGCCCTGGTCATCGGCTGCTGCGACAGCCGCGTTTCCCCCGAAACCATTTTTTCGTCCGGGCCGGGCGAATTGTTCGTGCTGCGCAACGTGGCCAACGTCATTCCGCCCTACCAGCCGGACGGGAAACATCACGGCACCTCGGCAGCCCTCGAATTCGCGATTTCTGGCCTTGCCATCCCGCATATCGTGGTCATGGGCCATTCGCAGTGCGGCGGCATTCGCGCCTATCTGAAAGCCGGCGACGAATCGACGAGGGGCAAATTCATCGGCCCATGGATGGATCTTGTGGGCGGCGCCAAGGAAGAGGCGCTGGAGCGCGATCCCGGTCTCGAAGGCCGGGCTCTCGAGACGGCGGTCGAGGAGGCGGCGATTCGCCTGTCGATCCGCAATCTGCGGACCTTCCCCGAAATCGAGCGGCGCGAGGCCGAAGGCCTTGTCTCGATCGACGGCATGCACCTCAACATATCCAATGGCGACCTGAAGCTGATGGATCACGAAACGGGCAATTTCGGCACGATGCCGGTAGAGTTCTAGCCGCACGCCGTCGCGCACGGGGACGGACCGCCGGAAACGAAAAACGGGCGCTTTCGCGCCCGTTTGGATTTTTGCTGCCGTAAGCCCGGCCTTCTCAGGCCGCCTTCTTTTTCAGGAAGCCGCGATTGATGAGGCTCTCGGCGATCTGGATCGTATTGAGGGCCGCACCTTTCCTCAGATTGTCGGAGACGACCCACAGAGACAGGCCGTTCTCGACCGTAATGTCTTCGCGGATTCGCGAAATGAAGGTGGCATCGTCTCCGGTCGCTTCATAAGGCGTGATATAGCCGCCGGCCTCGCGCTTATCGATGACAAGGCAGCCCGGAGCTTCGCGCAGGATGTCGCGTGCCTCGTCCGCCGAAATGGGCTTCTCGAACTCGATGTTCACCGCTTCCGAATGTCCGACAAAGACCGGCACGCGCACCGCAGTGCAGGTCAGCTTGATCTTCGGATCGAGGATCTTCTTGGCCTCGGCCATCACCTTCCACTCTTCCTTGGTGTAGCCGTCGTCCATGAACACATCGATGTGCGGGATGACGTTGAAGGCGATGCGCTTCGGAAACTTCTTCGGCTCCGGCTCGTCATTGACGAAGATGCCCTTGGTCTGGTTCCAGAGCTCGTCCATCGCGTCCTTGCCCGCGCCCGAGACCGACTGATAGGTCGATACCACGACACGCTTGATGGTGGCCGCGTCGTGCAGTGGCTTCAGCGCCACGACAAGCTGCGCCGTCGAGCAGTTCGGATTGGCGATGATGCCCTTCTTGGTGTAGCCGGCGATGGCGTCGGCATTCACTTCGGGCACAATCAGCGGCACATCGGAATCGTAGCGCCAGGCCGAGGAATTATCGATCACCACCGCGCCCTGCGCCGCGATCTTCGGCGACCATTCGGTCGATACCGAGCCGCCCGCCGACATCAGGCAGATATCGGTGTTCGAGAAGTCGAAATTCTCGAGAGCTTGGCATTTGAGCGTCGTATCGCCGAACGACACTTCGACGCCCTGCGAACGGCGCGAAGCGAGGGGGACCAGCTCATCGACCGGGAAATCCCGTTCGGCGAGAATGTTCAGCATTTCGCGGCCCACATTGCCCGTGGCGCCGACGACGGCGATCCGATAACCCATGGCGAATAAATCCTTCTGCCGCCCGCTCAGGTGCGGCCGGCCCTTTCGGGCGCCGTTCTCCCGCCTCGCACGCGCGATGTCAACGCATCCCGCTCGTGTCAAGGATTCGTAAGCAGGTGTGGCCGATTATGCCTTGCGGAACCAGCCGGTCCGCGAGACATTGACTCTCAACACAGATTCTCCTTCGGAGGCCCGACAATGCGAACCCTGACCGCCGCCGCAGCCGCGGCCCTCATGCTTTCGGTCGCGGCCACATCCTCCGCCTCCGCGCAATATTACCAAGACCCCGATCTGCCGGGTGTGCGCGTCACGATCCAGCCGCGCTCCTATCTCGATCCCGGCACGAAGGTGCGGCCTCAATCGGCCCGCGATCTGGCGCGCTCGAATCTGACCGGCAATTCGTTCCTGTCGGCGAATTATTACGGCATTCCCGGGTTCGAGCGCTATCCGCTCGCAGACCCGCTCGACCTGCCCTACAATCCGGGTCCCTATATCCTCAGGGCGCCCGACCGGATTCGCTGAGCCTTGTGGAGGGCCGGCGTCCTTCTTGCCGCCTTCAGCTTGAGCGTCCAGGCTTTCGCCCAAGATCAGCCGGCAACCTCAGCCCGCGGCCTGCTCGATGCCGTGCGCGCCGAGATCGGCCCCGAAGCGTCCGCAACGACGTGCGAAGGCCTGCTCGACCATATCTGCCGCATCCATCTCGGCCGCTCGTTCATCCTGGCGACGGAAGCGACCAATACCGGCGACATATTGTCGGTACAGCTTATCCATGACGAAATCGCCGTCGATCCACCGGAGCGGGCGGCGGCCTATGTGTCGGCGGTCACGGATGTGCTGGCGGGCGACAGCGCCGGCGAGGTCACGGGGCTCCTGAACGAGGCGGTACAGAGCGAGGGCCCGGTCGAGCGCGTGATCGGCGGCATTCTCTACCGCGCGGATGCGGGCTCGGACGTCTTTCTCGACGCCCGCCCCGCACCTTGAGGTCGCGTAATTACGCCGCCAGTTCCGTTTCAAGCACGGCGATGACCGCCTTGCCCATATCGGCGGTGCTGATCGCCTTTTCGCCCTGAGCGGCGATATCGGCCGTGCGCAGGCCCTGATCCAGCACACCGGCGATCGCCCGCTCGATCGCATCGGCGACATCGCCGCGGCCGAACGAATAGCGCATCGCCATGCCGAAACTGCCGATCGTCGCAATCGGATTGGCAAGGCCCTTGCCTGCGATGTCGGGCGCCGAGCCGTGCACCGGCTCATAGAGCGCCGAGCGCTTGCCGCCCTTTTCGGCGCCGAGCGAGGCCGAGGGCAGCATTCCGAGCGAGCCGGTCAGCATGGCGGCGGCGTCGGAGAGAATATCGCCGAACAGATTGTCGGTGACGAGCACGTCGAACTGCTTGGGATTGCGCACGAGCTGCATGGCGCAATTGTCGGCGAGGATGTGTTCGAGCTTCACGTCGGAGAACTTCTTCTTGTGAAGATCGGTCACGACCTCCTTCCACAGAACGCCGGAAATCATGACGTTATGCTTCTCGGCGGAATGGACGAGGTTCTTGCGCACCTTGGCCAGATCGAAGGCGACGGCGGCGATGCGCTCGATCTCGCTGGTCGTGTAGACCTGCGTGTCGACCGCGCGCTTCTGGCCGTCGGGAAGATCGGTGATCTCCTTGGGCTGGCCGAAATAGGTGCCGCCCGTCAGTTCGCGCACGATCAGGATGTCGAGGCCCTCGACGATCTCGCGCTTCAGCGACGAGGAATCGGCCAGAGCCGGATAGCAGATCGCCGGACGCAGATTGGCGAACAGGTCGAGGTCCTTGCGCAGGCGAAGAAGGCCCGCTTCCGGCCGCTTGTCGTAGGGCACATTGGCCCATTTCGGACCGCCGACCGCGCCCAGCACGATAGCGTCGGCCTCATGGGCCTTCTTCATCGCGCCTTCGGAAATGGCCTCGCCGGAATCGTCGAAAGCGCAGCCGCCGACCAGATCCTCTTCAATGGCAAAGCTCGCGATGCCCCGCTGCTCGAGCCACGCGATGAGCTTCTTGACCTCCTCCATGACCTCGACGCCGATGCCGTCGCCGGGCAGAAGAAGCAGCTTGTGCGTGGCCATGTCTTTATTCCTAAATCGGTTGGAAGGAAGCTGCGCCTCCCCTAAAGAAGCGAGGGGCGTTTTTCAAGCGCGCCAATGAGCGCGGTTATCAGCTCTGCTTTTTCGCGGTCAGCTCGATCTCGATCTTCATTTCAGGGCGGTAAAGGCCCGAAACGATGTAGATGCCGGCCGCCGGGCGGATATCGCCGAGAAATTCGCCGCAGATCGGAAACACCTTTTCGGCGTCCTCGCGGCTCGTGACGAAATACTGCACGCGCACGGCGTCCCGCAGGCTCACCCCGGCCTCACCGAGCGCCGCATTGATGGTGGCGAAGCAATTGCGCGTCTGCTCCTCGACACTGTCGGGCATCGCCTTGCTGATCGGGTCATAACCCGTCGTGCCGGCGACGAAGACCCAGTCGCCCTGAACGACGGCGCGGGAATAGCCTGCGGTTTTCTCGAAATCGGACCCGGATGAAATCAGGCGGCGCGTCATGATGGAGCTCGTCGTGAGGAGATGGGCACGCAGATTGCGCTTCCCGCCACGCGCCGCGCAAGGCTTTCCTCTCCCGTCATGCCCGGGCTTGGCCCGGGCATCCACGCATTCGCCTCTCCCGCCTGCGGGAGAGGCCGAGTGCGCGCAAGCGCATCGGGTGAGGGGACCAACTCGTGGATGGCAGGGGCAAGCCCTGCCATGACGGATGCGAGGCTATGTTTCTCCATGCTACCCATCCTCCCATGACACGCGCCGGCCTCCCCGCCTCGATCACCCTTCAGGGCCGCACGATCCGCCTCGAGCCGCTGACGCGCGATCATGTGCCCGGCCTGATGGAAGCGGCGGCGGACCCGGCCATCTGGCGCCACACCGCTTTCGCGAAAAACCCCGAGGATTATTTCGAGCGTGCTCTGGCGGCGCAGACGGCTGGCGAGGAAGTGCCGTTCGCCGTACGCCTCATTCATGACGGGCGCCTTGCCGGCATGACGCGCCTGTTCGAGATCGACACCCACCACAAGCGCTGCGAAATCGGCTATACATGGTACATACCGCCGGTCTGGGGCACGAAGGTGAACCCGGAGGCGAAATTTCTGCTGCTCACCCATTGCTTCGAACGCTGGGATGCGCGCCGCATCCAGTTCAAGACCGATCATGAAAACCTGCGCAGCCAGGCCGCGATCCTCAAACTCGGCGCGGTCCACGAAGGCGTGCTGCGCGCGCACATGATCCGCCCGGACGGCACGCGCCGCGATTCCATGATCTATTCGATCACGCGCGAGGAATGGCCGAAGGTGAAAGCAGACCTCGAACACCGACTGGAACAGGCCGGATGACAATACATCCGAACAAGTCCGGGAAAACCGCCGGAGCCGACATGAAATTCGCATCTTTCCTAGTCGTCATCGGCAAGACGGCACTTCTCATCGTGGGAATCGCGGCGATTGCCGCTCCGGCGAACGCGCAGGGACTGAAGCCGTTCAAGGACGATCTCTTCGCCTATCCCGCGATCCTCGGCAGCGATGGCGGCGAAAGCTATCTCATCGTCGATTACCGCAAGGAACGCGACATCCACCAGCGCGACGAGGTGCCCGAGCGCCGCGTGCGCAGCCATTACATCTCAACGAGCGTGCGCCGGGCGCAGAAGGATGTCGCGCTCGACACCGAGGCCGGCACGGTCCGGCATTTCGCAGTGGGAAAAGCTGACGGCGCGGCGTTCATCACGATCTACCTGCACGGCCAGGGCGGCACGCGCCGGCAGGGCGTCGACGATTACACGTTCGGCGGCAATTTCAACCGCATCAAGAATCTGATGGTGGCGAATGGCGGGCTTTATCTGTCGCCGGATTTCTCGGATTTCGAGCAGCGCGGCGCGGCGGAGATCGCAGCCCTGCTCCGTCATTACGCCGGACGCTCGCCCGGCGCGCGGATATTCGTCGCCTGCGGGTCGATGGGCGGCGCGCTGTGCTGGGCGCTTGCGCGCGATCCCGCGCTCGGGCCGCGCCTCGGCGGCCTTCTGCTTCTCGGATCGCTGACGGATGACCGCTTTCTTTCAAGCCCCGCCTACCGCGCAAAAGTGCCGGTGTTCTTCGGCCATGGCAGCGCCGACACGGTGTTCCCGGTCGAAGGCCAGGAGGCTTTCTTTCGCTCGCTCGCGGCGAAAACGCCCGGCTATCCCGCGCGCTTCGTCCGTTTCGAGACCGGCTCCCACGGCACGCCGATCCGCATGACCGACTGGCGCACCGAAATCAACCGCATGCTCGGGCAACCGCGATAACCCCTCTCCCCCTGTGGGAGAGGGCGAGTCGAACCGTTAGGTTCGACCGGGGTGAGGGGTATCCATCGTTAGGAACGGACCCCTCACCCGGCGACCGCTACGCGGTCTGCCGACCACTCCCACAAGGGGAGAGGTAACTACGCCCAGGGGCGGCTTTCCGCCAGCGCCTTTTCGTAGCCCTCGATCTTCGGCGCCTTCTCAAGCGTAATGCCGATATCGTCAAGACCGTTCAACAGACGGTGCTTGCGGTTGGGATCGATGTCGAAATGGATCGTGCCGCCGTCCGGACCGCGAATGGTCTGGCTTTCGAGATCGATTGTCAGCCGCGCATTGGCGCCGCGCTCGGCATCGTCCATCAGCTTTTCGAGTTCGTCGTGCGTCACGACAATCGGCAGAATGCCGTTCTGGAAGCAGTTGTTGTAGAAAATGTCGGCGAAGCTCGTCGCGATCACGCAGCGGATGCCGAAATCGAGCAGCGCCCAGGGCGCGTGCTCGCGCGAGGAACCGCAGCCGAAATTCTCACCGGTCACGAGGATTTCCGCATTGCGGTAGGCCGGCTTGTTCAGAACGAAATCCGGGTTTTCCTTGCCGCTCTCGTCCAGACGCAGTTCGGCGAACAGGCCCTCGCCGAGCCCGGTGCGCTTGATCGTCTTCAGATATTGTTTCGGGATGATCATATCGGTGTCGATATTGACCAGAGGCAGCGGCGCCGCCACGCCTTCGAGCTTGGTAAAGGGCTGCATTCTTCTTCTCCTCGCCGATCAGACGGTCGCCGCCTCGATCGCTTCCATATCCTCGTCCGACAGGCCGAAATGATGACCGATCTCGTGCACCAGCACATGGGTCACGATATGGCCGAGCGTTTCCTCGTTCTCGGCCCAATAGTCCAGAATCGGCCGTCGGTACAAAAAAACCATATTGGGCATCTGCCCGCTCTGCGGAACCGCACCGTCCTGCGCAAGGCCGATGCCCTGGAAGAGGCCGAGAATGTCGAACTCGGTTTCGGCGTCGAGTTCGCGCAGCACGTCCTCTTCCGGGAAATCCACGACACGGATGACGACGCCTCGCGTCAGCGCCCGGAACTCCTCCGGCAGCGCCTCGTACGCACGCTCGGCGATGTCCTCCATCTCGGGGATCGAGGGCGCCATCGCATCCGTCCAGTCGGGCTTCATGCGGCCTCCGCCTCCACGACGGGTGGCCTCAATGACCCCAGTCGCGGATGTCGACGAAGCGGCCCGCAACCGCCGCCGCCGCCGCCATCTGCGGCGAGACGAGGTGCGTACGCCCCTTGAAGCCCTGCCGACCCTCGAAATTTCGGTTCGAGGTCGAGGCGCAGCGCTCTTCCGGCTTCAGCTTGTCGGGGTTCATCGCAAGGCACATCGAACAGCCCGGCTCACGCCAGTCGAAACCGGCGGCGCGGAAGATGGCGTCGAGCCCTTCGGCTTCCGCCTGCGCCTTCACGAGGCCCGAGCCCGGCACGATCATCGCGCTGATATCGGAATGGACCTTCCGGCCGTCGACGATCTTCGCCACTGCGCGCAGATCCTCGATGCGACCATTGGTGCAGGAGCCGATGAAGATCCGGTCGAGCTTGATGTCGGTGATCTTCGTGCCCGGCTGCAGGCCCATATAGTGCAGCGCCCGCCATTTGGCGGCGCGGACGTTCTCATCCTCGATCTCGTCCGGATTGGGAACCAGGCCCTGTACGGACGCGACGTCTTCGGGGCTCGTGCCCCAGGACACGATGGGCGGCAGCTTGGCGGCGTCGAGCTTCACCTCGCGGTCGAAATGCGCGCCCTCCTCGGAGACCAGAGTGTCCCAGTAGCGGCGGGCCGCATCCCAGTCCGCGCCCTTGGGCGCGCGCGGGCGGTCCTTGATATAGGCGAAGGTCGTCTCATCCGGCGCGATCAGGCCGGCGCGCGCGCCGCCTTCGATCGACATGTTGCAGATCGTCATGCGCCCTTCCATGGACAGCGCACGTACGGCTTCGCCGGCGTATTCGAGCACCGAGCCGGTGCCGCCCGCGGTACCGATCTCGCCGATGATGGCGAGGATGATGTCCTTGGCGGTCACGCCGTCGGGCAATCTGCCATCGACGGTGACGCGCATGTTTTTCGCTTTTTTCTGGATCAGGGTCTGCGTCGCCAGCACATGCTCGACCTCGGACGTGCCGATGCCGTGGGCCAGCGCGCCGAAGGCTCCATGCGTCGAGGTGTGGCTATCGCCGCACACGATGGTCGTGCCGGGCAGCGTGAAGCCCTGTTCGGGGCCGACGATGTGGACGATGCCCTGGCGCTTGTCGAACTCGTCGTAATATTCGATGCCGAATTCGCGGGTGTTGTCGGCCAGCGCCGCGATCTGCACCGCGCTTTGCGGATCGGGATTGGGCAGCGTGCGGTCCGATGTCGGCACGTTGTGATCGACGACGGCGAGCGTCTTGTGCGGCGCGCGCACCTTGCGGCCGGACATGCGCAGTCCCTCGAAGGCCTGCGGGCTCGTCACCTCATGGACGAGGTGGCGGTCGATATAGATCAGGCAGGTGCCGTCATCCTGACGTTCGACGACATGGTCCTCGAAGATCTTGTCATACAGCGTTTTGGGCGGTGTGTTTCGGGCGTTCATTCTGGATCTCGTTCATTCGCTAAAGGACAGAGTCCGCATGGCGGACGGGTCGGGGCGGCGCGAGCCGCAAAATCAGAGCGAACGAAGGCCGGCCGCCAGAGTGGCGGTGAAGCGCCCGAAAAAACGGGCGGGCAGACGGGCATGATCGGTGATCGCCGCGAACTGCAAAGTGGACCGGGCCGAAACCATGGACCTGTATATAGCAATTCCAAACTGGAACGACAAATCGTCGCCCGAAACGAGAAAGGCGCGGCCAAAGCCGCGCCTCTCAAAACCGGGAAGCCGGAAGCCTTCCTCAGGCTTCGGCGGTCGCCTGCGCGGCGTCGGACGCCTTGGAATCGTGGCCCGTGACCTTCTCGACGATACGGGCCTTCTTGCCGCGCAGAGCGCGCAGATAATAGAGCTTGGCGCGGCGGACCTTGCCGCGGCGCACGACCTTCACCGAATCGATGATCGGCGAATGAAGCGGGAAAACGCGCTCGACGCCCTCGCCGTAGGAAATCTTGCGGACCGTGAAGTTCTCGTTCACGCCGCCACCCGATTTGGCGATGACCACGCCCTCATAGGCCTGGACGCGGGTGCGCTCGCCTTCGGTGATCTTCACGTTCACCTGCACCGTATCGCCCGGCGAAAAGCTGGGAATGGTGCGCTTGGCGGCGATCTCCGCCATCTGCTCGCGGTCGAGCTCCTGAATGATGTCCGTGGCCATGGTCGTTCTCCGGTGCGCCGCGCCCGGGAGGTCCGGGGGCGCAAAATCCGCATAAATCGCGATTGAGGGCCGGCTTCTACTCGGTTTTCTTCGGCTTGTCGACCACCGAACCGAGGCCCGCGACATATTTGGCGAACAGATCGGGCCTGCGGGTGCGCGTGGCTTTCAGAGCCTCGGCCCGGCGCCACGCCGCCACCGCCTTGTGGTCGCCGGAGGTCAGCACGCCGGGCACCGCCATCCCTCTGAAATCCTGAGGCTTTGTGTAATGGGGATATTCGAGCAGGCTGCCCTCGAAGCTCTCCTCCTCGCCCGAGCCGTCATGGCCCATGACGCCCGGCAGAAGACGCACGCAGGCATCGAGCAGGATCAAGGCCGCAGGCTCCCCGCCCGACAGAACGACATCGCCGACCGAAACCTCTTCGATACCGCAGGCGGCAACAAGGCGCTCATCCACCCCCTCGAAGCGTCCGCAGACGACGACCGCGCCCCGCCCGGCCGCAAGCTCCCGAATCCGGGCCTGTGTCAGCGGGCGACCGCGGGGCGTCATCAGAAGGCGCGGGCGGCCCTCCCCGGCGCTTTCGATGGCGGGCGCCAGAATATCCGCCCTCAGCACCATGCCAGGCCCGCCGCCGAACGGCGTGTCGTCCACACTACGGTGTTTGTCGGCGGCGAAATCGCGCGGATTGATCATCTCCAGCGCCCAGGCACCCGTCTCAAGGGCGCGGCCGGCCAGCGACTGGCCAAGCGGGCCGGGAAACATCTCCGGAAACAGAGTGACGATTGAGGCGCGCCAGACCATCAGCCGGGCTCCTCGTCATGATTTTCGGCCTCGTCGTCGAGCAGCCCGTCCGGCGGCGCGATGATGATCCGTCCGGCCGGGATGTCGACCTTCGGCACGAAAGCCTCGGTGAACGGCACGAGCGCACTGTCCTGTCTCTCGCGGCCAATCTCGATGAGATCGCCCGCTCCGTAATTCTGGATGGACAGGACTTCGCCGATGAGAGCGCCGCTCTCGTCCTCGACGCTGAGGCCGATCAGATCGGACACATAGAATTCGCCGCCCAGCGGCGCCGGCAGGCGCTCGCGCGGCACATACAATTTCGCATGGGTCAAAGCGGCGGCGGCATCCCGGTCGGCCACACCGTCGAGTTTGAGCACCACCATATCGCCCTGGAGACGCGCGGCGAGCACCGCGAAACGGCGCCTGCCGTCCTCGGTCTCGAGCGGGCCATAGGTCTTGACCGCAAGCGGCTCATCCGTGAGCGGCTTGAAACGCAGCTCGCCCTTCACGCCGTGCGGCGCGCCGGCAATGCCGACAAGGATGCGGCGGGCGGCGGTCATTGCGTGTGTCCCGGAAGGCGCGCAGCGCCTGTCCGGGACCCATACTCCGCAGCATCGACGGCAAGAACCGCGACCTCCGGGGTTATGGGTCCCGGGCTCACGCTTCGCGTGCCCCAGGACATGGACACATCACGCCTCGGCGGGCGCTTCCGCCGGAGCTTCGGCGGCAGGGGCTTCGGCTGCCGGAGCGGCGGGGGCCGGCTCGCCGCGCATGGCCGCGATTTCTTCCGGGGTCTTGCCGCGTTCCTTGCGCGGAACGGCCTTCTCCGGGTTGTTGCGCGCCTTGCGCTTCAGCAGGCCCTTCTCGTCGAGGAAACGCGAAACGCGGTCGGACGCGGTCGCACCCTTGGCCAGCCATTCCTTAGCCTTCTCGACATCGAGCACGACGCGCTCGGCATCCTTGGGCAGAAGCGGGTTGTAGGTACCGATCCGGTCGATGAAACGGCCATCGCGCGGCGAGCGCGAATCGGCGACGACGATGCGGTAGAACGGGCGCTTCTTGGAGCCCCCGCGGGACATACGGATTTTCAGCGACATACTTTTCTTCCTTTCGTCATCCCGAAACCGCGTAGCGGTATCCGGGATCTTTCTCGGTTAAATCTCATCGAGGTCCCGGGTCGCTGCGCGCCCGGGACGACGTACCTACTTCTTCTTCTCAAACGGATTGGGCCCGAGGCCCGGAAAACCCGGCGGCAGGCCGGGCGCTCCGCCGGGCGCACCTGGAAAATTCGGCGGAAGCTGCGGCATTCCACCCTTCTGCAACTGCTTCAGCGCGTTCGGGTCGAGCCCCGGCATTCCGCCGCCGGGCATGCCCATACCGAGCTTGCCGGCAAGGCCCGCCAGTCCGCCGCGTCCGCCCTTGCCCATCATCTTCATCATGTCCGCCATCTGGCGGTGCATTTTCAGCAGGCGGTTCACATCCTCGACCTTCACGCCCGCGCCGGCGGCGACGCGCTTCTTGCGCGAGGCTTTCAGAACATCGGGATTCTTGCGTTCGGCCTTTGTCATGGAATCGATGATCGCGGCCTGACGCTTGAGAATGTTCTCGTCGATATTGGCGGATTCGAGCTGCTTCTTGACCTGCCCCATGCCCGGCAGGAGGCCCATGATGCCCGACATGCCGCCGAGCTTCTGCATCTGCTGCAACTGGCCCTTCAGATCGTTGAGATCGAACTGGCCCTTGCGCATGCGCTCGGCGGCGCGCGCGGCCTGTTCGGCGTCGATCTGCTCGCGCGCCTTTTCGACGAGGGCGACGATGTCGCCCATGCCGAGAATGCGCCCGGCAATGCGCTCCGGATCGAAATCCTCGAGCGCGTCCATCTTCTCGCCGACGCCGATCAGCTTGATCGGCTTGCCGGTGACGGCGCGCATGGACAGAGCGGCGCCGCCGCGACCGTCGCCGTCGACGCGCGTCAGTGCAAGGCCGGTAATGCCGAGCGCCTGATCGAAGGCCCGCGCCGTATGGACGGCATCCTGACCCGTCAGCGCATCGGCGACGAGCAGGACTTCGTGCGGTCTGGCGGCTTTCTTGACCTCGACCGCCTCGGCCATCAATTCGTCGTCGACCGTGGTACGGCCGGCGGTGTCGAGCATCACGACGTCATAGCCGCCGAGTTTGGCGGCCGAGAGCGCGCGCTCGGCAATCTGCACCGCCGACTGGCCGGCAACGATGGGAAGCGTCGCGACGCCCGTCTGCTGGCCGAGAACCTGAAGCTGCTCCATCGCGGCCGGACGGCGCGTGTCGAGCGAAGCCATCAGGACCTTTTTCTTTTCGCGGTCCTGAAGACGCTTGGCCAGCTTTGCCGTCGTCGTCGTCTTGCCCGAACCCTGAAGGCCGACCATCAGGATCGGCACCGGGGCGGCGGCCGCAAGCGAAACGGGCTGGCTGTCGGTGCCGAGCGTATTGACGAGTTCGTCGTGAACGATCTTCACGACCATCTGGCCTGGCGTGACCGATTTCACGACGGTCGCGCCGACCGCCTTCTCGCTCACGCGGGCGATGAAATCGCGGACGACTTCGAGCGCGACATCGGCCTCCAGCAGCGCGCGGCGCACTTCGCGCATGGCTTCGCCGACATCGGCCTCCGAAAGGGAGCCGCGCCCGCGAAGTCTGTCGAGTACGCCCGAAAGGCGTTCCTGAAGGGTCTCGAACATCTGTCCTCGTCATTCCGGAAATCGCGGAGCGATTACCCGGGACCTTATAGTCACTCGCCGGCCGGTCCCGGATAGCCGCTGCGCGCCTTCCGGGACGACGTGAAATCCCAACGCAAAACGCGCCCGAGGGCGCATCGCGCTGTCGGGCGTTGACCTCCAGCCTCTCGGACCGGTCGGTGGCTCAGGCGTCAGGACCGCTTGAGATGGAGGTGGAGGTACGCGGCATGGGCCGCTGAGTCAAGAAATCCGGGGCGGCGGCCCGCTCGCGCCGCCAGCGCATGACGAGGCGCCATCCCAGCAGAACCGCCAGCACGGCCAGAAAAATCCCCGGATCGCGGAAATCGTTCTTGCCGGCTCTGATCCACCACAGATGCAGCACGGCAAGGGGCGCGGCCACATAGACGGCGCGATGGAGGCGCTGCCAGTTCGCACCGCCGAGACGGCGCACCCATCCCTTCGTGGAGGTGACGGCGAGCGGCAGGAGAAGCAGAAAAGCCGCGAAGCCGGCGGTGATGAAGGGCCGCTTCCAGATATCGGCGGCGATCTTCGCCGGGTCGAACCACTGATCCCACCAGACATAGGTCATCAGATGGAGGCACACATAGAAGAAGGCGAACAGCCCGGCCATGCGGCGCAGCCGGATAAAGCCCGCCTGCCGGGTCAGACGCGCAAGCGGCGTCATCGCCAGCGCAACGAGCAGCACGATCAGCGCCCAGCGCCCCGAGGAACGGGTCAGGAATTCGACGGGATTGGCGCCGAGACCGTTGGTCGCGATCAGGACGACCCAGCGCATAAGAGGCCCGAGCCCGAGCAGGAAGGCGAGCACCCAGGTGAGGCGGTACGGCAGGCCGAGCAAAGACGGGCCGGCCCTTCTGCCGGCCCTGCCCCCGGTCATGGCGGCCGCGCGCGTCAATAGAATTTCGCCAGATCCATGCCGCTGTAGAGGCCGGCGACCTGATCGCCGTAGCCGTTGAACGGCAGGGTCTTCCTCTTCGGCGAGAACAGCCCGTCCTCGCCGATGCGCCGTTCGGTGGCCTGGCTCCAGCGCGGATGGTCCACATCCGGATTCACATTGGCGTAGAAGCCGTATTCGGACGGTGCCGAACTCATCCAGCTCGACACCGGCTGCTCGGCCGTAAACCGGATGCGCACCAGGGATTTGGCGCTCTTGAAGCCGTATTTCCACGGCACGACGACACGCACCGGCGCGCCGTTCTGGTTCGGCAGCACCTTTCCATAAAGCCCTAATGTGAGCAGCGTCAGCGGGTTCGCGGCCTCGTCCATGCGCAGGCCTTCCGTATAGGGCCAATCGATCACCCGGCGCCGAAGGCCGAACATCGAGGCCTCATCCTGCGCGGTTTCGAACACGACGAATTTCGCGCTCGCATTCGGCTCGACAGCTTTCATCAGTGCCGAGAACGGATAGCCGATCCACGGAATGACCATGGACCACGCCTCCACGCAGCGCATGCGGTAGACGCGCTCCTCCATGGGCGCGAGCTTCAGCAGGGTTTCGATATCGTAGGTGCCGGGTTTGGCCACCTCTCCCCCGATCTCCACGGTCCAGGGCCGCACCTTCATCTTCGGCGCATAAGCGGCCGGATCGCCCTTATCGAGACCGAATTCGTAGAAATTGTTGTAGGTCGTCACGTCCTCGAACGAGGTCGGCTTGTCGTCCACCGAGAAAGCCGCGTTGCGTGCCGCCGGCAGTGGTGCGTGATCGGCCTCCGCCGCCGCCATGGCCGGCCCCGCCGCCAAAGCGGCCCCGGCACCGAGCAAGAGGGCCCTGCGGTTCAGATAGATATTTTGCGGCGTGATCTCGGATGCGGGAATATCGGAACGGAATGTGCGCATGACGTCCTCCGGCACCGTGAATACGCGCAATTTGCGGTCAGCCAATGGCCGGCGACAATCACAAAACCGCGCTTTGGCCGCCGCGCGTCATATGCTGGCGTTCGGCGGCGGCTTGGCCATATAAGCAGACACGATGAGCGCCCTCGCCAACCATGCCTTCGTCAAGATGAACGGACTCGGCAACGAGATCCTGGTCGTGGACCTGCGCGACGGCACGCCCGCCCCGTCCGAGGCCGAAGCCCGGGCCATCCACGAATCCGGCCTCCGCTTCGATCAGCTCATGACCGTGGAGCCGGGGCGCGGCACCGACATCTCGACCCGCATCTTCAACAATGACGGCTCCGAAGTCTTCGCCTGCGGCAACGGCACGCGCTGTGTCGCCTGGCTCGTCATGCAGGAGAGCGGAAAGGATCTGTTAACCATAAACACGAAGGCCGGCCCGCTGATCGCGACCGCCGGCGCGGAGCCGAAGACCGTGACGGTCGATATGGGCGCGCCGCGCTTCGGCTGGCAGGACATTCCGCTCGCCGAGCCTTTCGCCGACACCCGCGCCATCGAGCTTCAGATCGGCCCGATCGAAAAGCCGGTCCTGCATTCGCCGTCCATGGTCAATGTCGGCAATCCGCATGCGATCTTCTGGGTCGGGGATGTGGATGCGTACGATCTCGCCCGCTTCGGCCCCCTGCTCGAAAACCATCCGATCTTCCCCGAGCGCGCCAATATCTCGCTCGCCCAAGTCACCGCGCCGGACGCGATCACGCTGAAAGTGTGGGAGCGCGGCGCGGGCCTGACCGAAGCCTGCGGCACGGCCGCCTGCGCCGCCGCGGTTTCGGCCGCGCGCACGCGGCGCACCGGACGCGCCGTCACCGTGACCCTGCCCGGCGGCAGGCTGCACATTCAGTGGCGTGAAAGCGACGACCACATATTGATGACCGGCCCGGTCGAAACCGAATTCGAAGGCCGGTTCGACCCGGCGATCTTTTCGGGAAGCGCGGCGTGAGCGTCGAGATCGTGACCTTCGGCTGCCGGCTGAACGCGAACGAGTCGGAAGCGATCCGCAAGGCCGCGACCGAGGCCGGGCGCACGAACCTCATCGTCGTCAATACATGCGCGGTCACCAATGAGGCGACGGCGCAGGCGCGCCAGACCATCCGCAAACTGCGCCGCAGCAACCCCTCCTCCGACATCGTCGTCACCGGCTGCGCAGCCCAGACCGATCCGGCCATGTTCGCCGATATGCCGGAAGTGACGCAGGTGCTCGGCAATGCCGGGAAGATGAAGCCGGCGAGCTGGGCCGATCCGGGCACCGAGCGCGTGCGCGTCGACGACATCATGTCGGTGAAGGAAACGGCGCTGCATCTCATCGACGGCATGCAGGGCCTCGCCCGCGCCTTCGTGCAGGTGCAGAACGGCTGCGACCACCGCTGCACCTTCTGCATCATCCCTTACGGCCGCGGCCCGTCGCGCTCCGTGCCCATGGGCGCGGTGGTGGAACAGGTTCGGAAACTTGTCGAGAACGGCTGCCGCGAGATCGTACTGACAGGCGTTGACCTCACAAGTTATGGCGCCGATCTTCCGGGCACGCCCGCGCTCGGCACGCTTGTCCGCACGATCCTGAAACTCGTGCCGGACCTGCCGCGCCTGCGCATTTCATCCATCGATGCCGTGGAGGCCGATGCCGATCTTTTCCGCGCCATTGCCGAGGAAGAACGGCTGATGCCGCATCTGCACATATCGCTGCAGGCGGGCGACGATCTCGTTCTCAAGCGCATGAAGCGCCGCCATCTGCGCGAGGACGCGATCGCTTTCTGCACGGATGTGCGGCGAGCGCGTCCGGACATGGTATTCGGCGCCGATTTCATCGCCGGTTTTCCGACAGAAACCGAAGCGCAGTTCCAGAAGACGCTCGCTCTCGTCGGCGAATGCGGGCTGACGCATCTGCACGTCTTTCCCTATTCGCCGCGCCCCGGAACCCCGGCGGCGAAAATGCCGCAAGTTCCGCGCGCCGTCGCAAAGGAGCGCGCGACGCGCCTGCGCGCACGCGGCGAGGAAGCCTTGCGCACACATCTTGCGGCCGAGATCGGCAAACACCGCATGGCTCTTGTCGAAAATCCAATGACGGGACGTACCGAAGGCTTCGCGCTCGTGAAATTTGCGCGCGCCGCCGAGACCGGCCAGGTCGTTCCCGTCACCATCGCCGGGCATGACGGCGCGAACCTTCTGGCGACGTAATGACGGAAACAAAGAAGCCCGGCCTGTTCGGACGGCTGTTCGGCGGCAAACCCGCTGAACCCGTCGTCCCGGACACGCGCGAAGAGCGCGGCCCCGAAGGCGAAGCACCCATCATCCCGGACGGTGCAGCCGATCCGCGACCTTCCACGAAAAACAGCGAACCTGCCGTTTCGGACGAAGACGTCGTATCGCCGCTTCCGGAAGAGGCCGAGCCGCGCATCATTCTTCGCCCCGAAGCCGACGAGCAGGACGAGAGCGACGCGCTCGCACCGGAAGTCGAGCTTCCGCGCGAGGCCGGACGCGAAACGGGGGGCTGGTTCGCGCGCCTGCGCAAGGGGCTGGCGCGCACCTCCGAAAAGCTCGGCTCCGGCATCACCGATCTTTTCACCAAATCGAAATTCGACGCGGCGACGCTCGACGATCTCGAAGACCTTCTCATCCAGGCCGATCTCGGCCTCGATGCCGCGACGCGCATCACCGAAGAAGTCGGCCGCCAGCGCCATGAACGCGGGCTCGACGGCGAAGGCGTGCGCCGCGTCGTCGCCGCCGAAGTCGAGAAATCCCTGACCGATGTCGCGCGGCCTCTTGTCGTTACAGACCGCAAACCTTTCGTGATCCTGATGGCCGGCGTCAACGGCTCGGGCAAGACCACGACCATCGGCAAGCTGGCACAGAAATTCCGCGCCGAGGGCAAATCCGTCATGGTCGCGGCAGGCGATACGTTCCGCGCCGCAGCCGTCGATCAGCTCAGGGTCTGGGCCGAGCGCGTCGGCGTGCCCATCGTGACGAAGGATATCGGCGCCGACGCATCGGGCCTTGCCTATGAGGCGGTCGAGCGCGCGCTCGCCGAGAACATGGACGTTCTTCTCATCGACACCGCCGGGCGTCTGCAGAACCGCGCCGAGCTGATGCAGGAACTGGAAAAGATCGTGCGCGTCATCGGCAAGGTCGATGCGAACGCACCGCACGCTTCGCTGCTCGTGCTCGACGCCACCGTCGGCCAGAACGCGCTCAGCCAGGTCGACCTGTTCCGCAAGACCGCCGGCATCACCGGGCTTGTCATGACAAAGCTCGACGGCACCGCACGCGGCGGCATTCTCGTCGCGGTCGCCGAAAAGTTCGGCCTGCCCATTCACTTCATCGGCGTCGGCGAGGGCGTGAACGATCTCGAACCGTTCGATGCCAAAGATTTCGCCCGCGCGCTCGTGGGGCTCGAGTAATTACGCGGCGCGCGGCTGGATTCCCGAAAGCTCCGGCGCGATCTGGCGGCGACGCTCCATCAGGTCGTAATCCGCCTGCAGGCCGAGAAAGAAACCTTCGGACACGCCGAAATAGCGGGCCAGCCTGAGATCGGTGTCGGCGGTCACGGCGCGCTTGCCGAGCACGATTTCGTTGATGCGCCGGGGCGGCACGCCGATGGCTTTGGCAAGAGCATTCTGGCTCACGCCCATCGGCTTCAGAAATTCCTCAAGCAGGATTTCGCCGGGCGTGACATTGTCCAGAAGCTCAATGGTAGTCGGCGATTTCGACATCGAACGCTCCCTGTCCGTCCCAGCGGAAGCATATCCGCCATTGATCGTTGATCCGGATCGAGTGCTGCCCGGCGCGATCGCCCTTCAGCGCTTCCAGCCTGTTGCCCGGCGGGACCCTGAGATCGTCGAGCCGCCGGGCCTGATTGAGAAGGCGCAGCTTGCGAAGCGCGATCCTCTGGATATCGCCGGGCAGCTTGCGGCTGCGCTCGCCGCGCCAGATATGTTCCGCCTCGCGGTCCCGGAAGCTGGCGATCATACGGCACTATGACGCAACACGTTATAGACGTCAATTCCGGGCTTGATCGGAGACGCGGCGCGCGCCACACACAGGGCCATGACCATCAAGACCACCGCCGACGCGCCGAAGAAGCAGCTCAATCCCTGGCTCAAATTCGCGCTGGAGCTCGGCCCGCTCGTCATCTTCTTCTTCACCAATGCGCGCGCCGGGCTGTTCTACGGCACCGGGGCCTTCATGGTCGCGACCGCGATCTCGCTCGTCGTGTCGTGGTTTCTGATCCGGCGCATTCCGGTCATGCCGCTCGTGACCGGCGTCGTCGTCCTGATCTTCGGCGGGCTGACGCTCTATCTGCAGGATGAGCTTTTCATCAAGCTGAAGCCGACCATCGTCAATACATTGTTCGGCGTCGCCCTTCTCGGCGGGCTCGCTTTCGGCAAATCCCTGCTCGCCGTGGTGTTCGAGGCCGCGTTCCAGCTCACGGACGAAGGCTGGAAGAAGCTGACCTTCCGCTGGGCGCTGTTCTTCTTCGTGCTCGCCATCGTCAACGAGGTCGTATGGCGCAATTTCTCGACTGATTTCTGGGTGGCCTTCAAGGTCTGGGGCATCATGCCCCTGACCTTCCTGTTCGCCCTCACCCAGGTGCCGCTTCTGACCCGCTACGCGGCGGAGGACGGCGCTTCCGGCTGAGAGCGTCCGCGACCCGGCGCTCGGCATCGACCAGCGATTCGTTCGCGTTTGCGATCTTGCCGCGGAATTCCTTGCGGAAGCTCTGGTCGATGGCCTGCTCCACCTCGCGCTCGCGGGCGATCAGCGCGCGCAGCTTCGTCCGCTCCAGCGCAAGATAGCGCACCTTTGTGAGCGCGGTTGCGGTCGCGGTCGCCGGCGTGCCTGACAAAACGCTGATCTCGCCGATCAGGCTGCCGCGATAGCAGCAGCCGACCTCGATTTCATCGACCGCGATGCGCACCTCGCCATCGGCGATGAAATAAAGATGCGGGGCCATGCGGCCATATTCGGTGAAGACGAAGCCCGGTTCCGCCTCGCTCCATGCGCCGGTCGACAGCAGGCGGCGGGCCAGCGACGAATCGAGATCGGGCGCGATCTGCGAACGGAACAGCCAGTCGTCGTCGGAGAAGTGATGCCGCCGGTTGCGGTAGGCCAGGATCGCGAGCTGCACGACATTGACCGCGACGAACAGCACTTCCCAGAAGCAGCTGACCCAATCGTCGATCATCACCGAATAGACGATGCTGAACGAGCCGGCGGCGACCGCAATCACGCGCAGCCAGACCATGCGCGTCATCAGCATGGAGGCGATCAGCAGCACATAGCTGGCATGGCCGGCCAGTCCCTGCGGCGACAGCGCGGATTCGGTGATTGTTGCAAGTTCCATCGCCGCGCACTTTCACCCGAAGGGCAGCCCCAGGCAACTCACCGCATGGCGGATGCCGTTCCCCGCTCCGCTTTTTCGATTTCCGGCAGCAGCACATCGGTGAACGAGGCCTCGGTCAGCGGCCCGATATGCTTGTAGGCGATGCGCCCGTCGCGGCCGATCACGAAGGTCTCGGGCACGCCGTAGACGCCCCAGTCGATCGCCGTGCGGCCCTTCTGGTCCACGCCGACCGCCGAATATGGATTTCCGAGTTCGCTCAGGAACGAAAGCGTGTTCTTCGGCTCGTCCTTGTAGGCGATGCCGACCACGCGCACGCGCTGCATGGCCGCCAGTTTTTCAAGCAGCGGATGCTCGTCGCGGCAGGGCGCGCACCACGAGGCGAAGACGTTCAGCACCGTCACATGCCCGCCGCCGAGATCCTTGCGCGCAAGGCCCGGAACCGCACTGCCGTCGGCATGGCGCAGCCCGTCGAGCGGCGGCAGCGCAAAATCCGGCGCGTCGCGGCCGATCAGGGTCGAGGGCAGGGTCGAGGGATCGCCCGCGTACAGACGGAAATAGAACAGCCCGACCAGAGCCGCGAACAGGATGAGCGGAAGGAAAACACCGAGGCGAATGCGGCTTTTCCCTCTCTTCTCGCTTGCGGGGAGAGGGTCGGGATGAGGGGGTGCGCGGTCGTTCACCTTCGCCCCTTACCCGGCACTGCGTGCCGACCTCTCCGCACTTTGCGGAGAGAGGTTTGCTTCCAGCGTCTCAAGCGCTCGCTTCTGCGCGCGATATCCGGCGATGCCCCACACGACGAGCACGGCGACCACGACGCCCGTGAATCCGTAGGCGGCGAGGATATAGCCCAAATGGCTCATTTCGCCTCCGCCGCACGCAGCTGCAATCCGCGAACGCGCCGCCGCATCAGTTCGGTGCGCATCAGAAGAAGATGCAGCGTGACGAACAGCAATGTGAACCCGACCGCGTTCACGAGCAGCGGCACCAGAATGTCCGGATGGATGGTCGGCCCGCCCATGCGGAACACCGAAGCCGGCTGGTGCAGCGTGTTCCACCAGTCCACCGAGAACTTGATGACCGGAATATTCACAAAACCGACCAGAGTGAGGATCGCGACCATGCGCGCGGCCCGCGACGGCTCGTCCATCGCCGCGCGCAGCGCGATGACGCCGAGATACATCAGGAAAAGAACCAGCACCGAGGTCAGCCGCGCATCCCATTCCCACCAGGTTCCCCACATCGGGCGGCCCCAGAGCGAGCCGGTGACGAGCGCGATCAGCGTGAAGGCTGCCCCAATGGGCGCGGCCGCCTGCGCCGCAACATCTGCCAGAGGATGACGCCAGACGAGAACGCCTAGACTCGACACCGACATCAGCGACCAGCCGAACATGGCGAGCCAGGCCGCCGGCACATGCACGAACATGATCCGCACCGTATCGCCCTGCTGGTAATCGGCGGGCGAGACGAAGAACGCCTGATAAAGCCCGAACGCGATCACCACGGCCGACAGTCCGGCGAGCCAGGGCAGCAGGCGGCCGGCCAGCGCGTTGAAGCGGGCGGGATTGGCGAGAGAGATCATTGGCGGCGATGTAACGCCCGCCGCATGTGGTGGCAATCCGGGTGCGGTCACGACTGCGCGCCTCTCAGAGCCGCGGCGGCGGCGAGCGGCGCCAGAACGAGGCTGACGAGCGTGATGGCAAAAAGAAGCGTTAGCGCCGTGCCCGCGCCGGTGCCGAGAACCATCGCATTCGTCGCCGACACGCCGAAGATCAGGACCGGCACCGCCATCGGCAGGACGAGCACCGGCAGCAGCAGGCCGCCGCGCCGAAGGCCCACCGCAAGCGCGGCCCCGATCGTGCCGAGCAAAGTCAGCGCCGGCGTGCCCGCAAGCAGGGTCACGGCAATGGCGCCCAGCGCATCGGGCGGCAGGTTGAGCATCAGGCCAAGCAGCGGCGCGATGGCGGCCAGCGGCAGGCCGGTGACGATCCAGTAGGCGAACGCCTTGGCAAGAACGATCAGCGGCAGCGGCGCGGGCGCAGCGAACAGGAGATCGAGCGAGCCGTCTTCGGCATCGGCGCCGAAAATGCGGTCGAGGCCAATCAGCATGGCCAGCAGCGCGCCGATCCACAGCACCGCCGCGCCGACCCGCGCCAGAAGAACGAGATCGGGGCCGATGGCGAACGGCATGACCGCAACGACCGACAGGAAGAAAACAAGCGGCAACCCGAACCCTCCGCCCGAGCGGACGGCGAGACGGAAATCGCGGCGGATGAGCGCGAGGAGAGAGCGCGTCATCGCAACCCTCCGCATGTCCCGGGGCGTCGCGGAGCGTCGAGCCCGGGACCCATACGCCGTGAAGTCGCGGCTCCATCTCCAATGCTGCGGAGTATGGGTCCCGGACAGGCGCTATGCGCCTTCCGGGACATGCGGGTGGTGAGAGTTTTCTCTTCCATCACACCGCGCTCCCGAGAACCATGCGCTTCAGGTCCGGCCAGCCGAGATCGGCATGGGTTGCGGCAATCACCATGCCGCCCGCCGCGCGATGGATTTCGACAAGGCCCGCGAGCCGCGCGAGGCCATCGGTGTCGAGCGCGGTCGCCGGTTCATCGAGCAGCCAGATATCGCGCCGCGCGACGATGAGACGGGCAAGGCCGAGCCGGCGTTTCTGCCCCGCCGAAAGTACCCCCGCCGGCAGATGAACGGCATGGCCGAGGCCGACGGCCTCCAGCGCGGCCGGCACCGCCGCGCTGTCGCCGCCGAGAAAATCGGCCCAGAAGGCGGCATTCTCGGCACAGGTCAGCGCGGCCTTCACACCGTCGGCATGGCCGACGAGATGCATGGCCTCGCCGGGCTCCTGCTCGGCATCGAGCCCGTCCACGCGGATTTCGCCCGAGACCGGCAGAAGGCCCGCCAGAGCGCGTAGCAAAGTGGATTTCCCCGCCCCGTTCGGGCCGAGAAGCGTCAGCGCCTCGCCCGGGCCGAGCGCGAGCGAGATGTTCTCGAAAATGCGGCGGCCGCCCCGTTCGACCGCGAGATCGCGCGCTCTCAGATGCACGAGACCTCGCGCGACATCATCTTTCCCCGTGCCGAATCCATGAACGGGAAGGATTCGGCATACGCCGAATCCGTGAACTGGAAGGATTCGAAACTTCCTTCTATATATATGGCAGGCTCGACGTTTCCCGAAAGTGGAGAGCGGATCACGGCCCCCTTCCCACGGGCCCCGCTCAGGAGTGCACACGCTCCCGCCGAGTGTCTGGCAAGGAGATCAGCACTCGTGGCTACGTCGCTCAACACGTTCAAATCCCGCAAAACCCTCACCGCCGGCGGCAAGACCTATGTCTATTACAGTCTGCCGGATGCCGAGAAGAACGGACTTCCCGGAATTTCCAGCCTCCCGGTGTCGCTGAAGGTTCTGCTCGAAAACCTGCTGCGTTGCGAGGATGGCAAGACCGTCACCGCCGATCATATCCGCGCAATGGCCCAATGGGCCACGGACCGGACCTCGGCCCAGGAAATCAATTTCCGCCCCGCCCGCGTCCTGATGCAGGATTTCACCGGCGTTCCGGCCGTGGTCGATCTTGCCGCCATGCGCGATGCGATGAACACGCTCGGCGGCGATCCGACGCGTATCAATCCGCTCGTGCCCGTCGATCTCGTCATCGACCATTCGGTGATCGTCGACGAATTCGGCACCCCGATGTCGTTTGCCAAGAACGTCGAGCGTGAATACGAGCGCAATGGCGAGCGCTACCGCTTCCTGAAATGGGCGCAGGGCTCGTTCGACAATTTCCGCGTCGTGCCGCCCGGCACCGGCATCTGCCATCAGGTCAATCTCGAATATCTCTCGCAGGTCGTATGGACGAAGTCCGAGAACGGCGAGGAAGTCGCCTATTGCGACACCCTCGTCGGCACCGACAGCCACACGACCATGGTCAACGGCGTCGCGGTCCTCGGCTGGGGCGTCGGCGGCATCGAGGCGGAAGCCGCGATGCTCGGCCAGCCGCTGTCCATGCTGATCCCCGAAGTCGTCGGTTTCCGCCTCACCGGCAAATTGCGCGAGGGCGTCACCGCGACCGATCTCGTACTGACCGTGACGCAGATGCTGCGCAAGAAGGGCGTGGTCGGAAAGTTCGTCGAATTCTTCGGCCCCGGCTTCGGCAATATGGCGCTCGAGGACCGCGCCACGATCGGCAATATGTCGCCGGAATATGGCGCGACCTGCGGCTTCTTCCCGGTCGACACCGAAACGCTGCGCTATCTCTCCGAAACGGGCCGCGATCCGGCGCGCATCGCGCTGGTCGAGGAATACTGGAAGGCGCAGGGCATGTTCTGGACGCCTGACGCCGCCGAACCCGTCTTTACGGACGTGCTGGAACTCGATCTCGGCACCGTCGAGCCCTCGCTCGCCGGCCCTCGCCGCCCGCAGGACCGCGTTCCGCTGTCCGCCGGCAACACCGCCTTCATCGAGGCGCTCACCGAGGAATTCGGCAAGGGCAAGGAGATCGGGGCGCGCTTCCCCGTCGAGGGCGAGGATTTCGACATCGGGCATGGCGATGTGGTCATCGCCGCCATCACGTCCTGCACCAACACGTCCAATCCGAGCGTGATGATCGCGGCCGGCCTTCTCGCCCGCAATGCCGTCGCCAAGGGCCTCAAGCCCAAACCCTGGGTGAAGACCTCGCTCGCCCCCGGATCGCAGGTCGTCGCCGATTATTACGAGAGTGCCGGCCTGCAGGACGATCTCGACGCGCTCGGTTTCAACCTCGTCGGCTTCGGCTGCACGACCTGCATCGGCAATTCCGGCCCGCTGCCGGAGAAGGTCTCGGAGGCGGTCAACAACAACGATGTCGTCGCCGCCGCCGTCCTGTCCGGCAACCGCAATTTCGAGGGCCGCATCAATCCGGATGTGCGCGCGAACTATCTCGCTTCGCCGCCGCTCGTCGTCGCCTATGCGCTCGCCGGCTCGCTGCAGGTCAATCTTGCCACCGATCCGCTCGGCACGGGCTCGGATGGCCAGCCGGTCTATCTGAAGGACATCTGGCCGGGCACGCAGGAGATCGCCGACAATATCCGCGCCAATGTCACGAAGAAGATCTTCGAAAAGCGCTATGCCGACGTCTTCAAGGGCGACGAGAACTGGCAGAAGATCACGGTCCCGAAGGGGCTGACCTACAAATGGGACATGGGTTCGACCTATGTGCAGAACCCGCCCTATTTCGAGGACATTGAGCCCGAACCGGCGCCGATCGAGGATATCGAGAACGCACGCATTCTCGGCCTCTTCCTCGATTCGATCACGACCGACCACATCTCCCCGGCCGGGTCGATCAAGCTGTCGAGCCCTGCGGGTACGTACCTGACCGAGCATCAGGTGCGGCCCGCCGACTTCAACCAGTACGGCACAAGGCGCGGCAATCATCAGGTGATGATGCGCGGCACCTTCGCCAATATCCGCATCAAGAACCAGATTCTGGCTGGCGTGGAAGGCGGCCTGACTCGGCATTATCCGGACGGCACCGAGATGCCGATCTACGACGCGGCCATGAAATACAAGACCGAGGGCGTGCCGCTCGTCGTCTTCGCCGGCAAGGAATACGGCTCGGGCTCCTCGCGCGACTGGGCGGCCAAGGGCACGCTGCTGCTCGGCATCCGCGCGGTCATCGTCGAAAGCTTCGAGCGCATCCACCGCTCGAACCTTGTCGGCATGGGCGTCGTGCCGCTCGTGTTCGAGGAGGGCACAAGCTGGCAGAGTCTCGGCCTCAAGGGCGACGAGACGGTCACGATCCACGGCCTCTCGGACGGCCTGAAGCCGCGCGCGATCCTGACCGCCGAGATCACATATCCGTCAGGCGAGGTGAAGAAGGTGCCCCTGATCTGCCGGATCGACACGATGGAAGAGCTCGAATATTTCCGCAATGGCGGCATCCTGCAGTACGTCCTGAGATCGCTCGCGGCGTGATGCCTCTCGTGCTCGTGACTTTCCAGCGCGGCGGCGGCGGGCCTATCCAACACCCATGACGCCCGCCGCGCGCCTTTTCGCTCTTGGCCTCGTGCTCCTCGCCGCCCCGGCGGCGGCGGAGCAGCCGCGCGCCGTGCTGGAACTGTTCACCAGTCAGGGCTGTTCGTCCTGCCCGAAGGCCGACCGGCTGGCGAACGAGCTGGCGGGCGAGAAGGATCTCATCGTCCTCACCTTCCCGGTCGATTACTGGGACTATCTCGGCTGGAAGGACACTCTGGGCTCGGCCGCCCACACCGCGCGGCAGGAAGGCTATGCCCGCGCGCGCGGCGGACGGGGCAAGTTCACGCCGGAAATGATCATCAACGGCGCGGCCTCCGCCACCGGCAGCGACCGCGCCGGCATCATGGCCGCCATCGACACGACCGGCGCGACGCCCGGCCTGTTCGCGGTGCCGGTAGCGGTCGAGGAAGAGGGCGGCCAGATCGCAATCGAACTCGCCGAGAGCCCGGGCGGGGAGGGCGAGGTCTGGCTGTTCGCGCTCGCCTCCTCCCGGACCGTCGATATCGAAAGCGGCGAGAACGAAAGCCGCACCGCGCATTACCGCAATGTCGTGCGCAAGATGACGCGGCTCGGCGCCTTTTCCGGCAAGCCGGTGCATTTCACCGTGCCGCGCACCGAGGCCATGCCGGACGATGCCGATTGCTATGTGGTTCTGGTGCAAAGCGGTTCCGGCGCCATGCCGGGGGCCATTCTCGGCGTGAATTTCCGCCGCTGAGCCGCGCGCCGTCGAAGCGCCGGATGGAAGAACTCCAGACAAAAAAGAAGGGCCGGCAAGCCGGCCCTTCTCAAAGTTCGCTTCAGGTTTCCCCGAAACGTTTACGGTCGACCCGGTCATCCCGCCCCGTGGGGCTGGGGGGCTGGAATCGGAGCTTGATAACCGGGCTCCGAGGCAACGATGAGAGGTTCCCCCCGGGGTTAGGCGGCGCGGGGGCCGGAAAAAGGCAATATTGTGGAATCGGAATTTTGTTTGCCGGCCTGCCGGACGGACGGGCTTGCACGCTCTTCATGACAGAGCCATGATCGTCGTGAATGTCATGAGGTGGTGATGGGTGACGTCGAACCGATACGAAATTCACGGAGCGCGCAAACGCCCCGCTCCGGTCCGACAAATCCGCCCATGCCGTCCGATGTTTCGTTCGACCGAACCGAACTCCGCCATATCCTGAACGTCTATGGCCGCCTCGTCGCGGCCGGCGAGATGCGCGACTATGCCATCGACATGCTGCGCGACAGGGCGGTGTTCTCGCTGTTCCGCCGCATGGGCGAAGTGCCGACCTACCGGATCGAGAAGGATCCCCGGCTGCGCAACCGCCAGGGCGCCTATTCGGTCATCGCCGCGACCGGCCTGATCCTCAAGCGCGGGCACGATCTGCCGCGCGTGCTCAGCGTGCTCGACCGGCGCCTGAAAGTGGTCGCCAACTGAGAAATCGCCCCTCCGCGCATGGCTGGACCTAGCCAGCCATGACAACGACGCATGGATCGTATGCGTGCGACCATCTGACCAACCTGACCTCTTTGGGCTATGTAGAAGTCAAGCAAACACTGACCCTGGAGATCAAAAGTGATCCTGAGCAAACTGATCTGGCTTGTCCGGCTGATCGAAACCCGTCTGACCGATGGCGCCTACCGCCATGGCCGCTATCTGATCGGCAAGTAAAACCGGGCGCGGCGCGCCGGGCCAGAAGCCGAGAGGACCGCACAAGGTCCAACGGCGCAGAGACCTCCGGCCGGCGCCCCCGGAAAATGAAAAAGCCCCGGTTTTCGCCGGGGCTTTGTCGTTTCAGGCCATCGGCCTCATTCGCGGCTGCCGAACAGGTTCAGCAGCATCATGAACAGGTTGATGAAGTCGAGGTAGAGCGCCAGCGCGCCCATGATCGCCTTGCGGCCCATCACCGTCGAATCGTCGACGGCGTTGTACATCTCCTTGATGCGCTGCGTATCCCAAGCGGTGAGGCCCGAGAAAATCAGAACGCCCGCGCACGAGATGACGAACTGCATCATCGAGCTCTGCAGGAAGATGTTGACCACCATCGCGATCAGAAGGCCGATCAGGCCCATCACGAGGAAGGTGCCGAACGCCGACAGATTGCGCTTGGTCGTGTAGCCGTAGAGGCTCAGACCGCCGAAGGCCGCGGCGGTGATGAAGAACACGCGGGCGATGGAGGAGCCGGTATAGACCATGAAAATGGTCGAGAGCGACATGCCCATCAGCGCCGAGAACACCCAGAACGCGGTCTGCGCGCCCGAGGCCGTCATCTTGCCGATGCGCGCCGACAGGAAGAACACCATGCCGAGCGGCGCGAGCGCGATGACCCATTTCAGCGGCGTTGCGAACAGCGTCTGTCCGAACGAGGTCAACGCCATCGCGCCCGAGGCGTCCTGCGTGACGGCCAGCTTGAACGTGCCGATCGCCACGAGGCCGGTGATCGCGAGCCCGATGGTCATGTAGTTGTAGACCGAAACCATATAGGCGCGCAGGCCCTGGTCGATGACAGCGGCCTCAGTGCGGGCGGTGCCTACGCGGGCCGTCCCATAGCGGTCGAAGTCAGCCATTCAATTCATCCCTTTGGTTGTTCCGCATTTCGAGGGCGCGGAATCTCCCGCACAATATGGGAAATCACCGCCGCCGCCACAAGCAAAACCCGACGCCGGCAAGGTTACAAATCGCGCAAAATCCGCGCCGGTTTCAGGCGCGCCAGCCGCCAGGTGCCGATCAGGCCCAGAACGACGGTCAGAACCAGGGCGAAGACGGCGGCGAGCATGGCCCCAGCCCAGTCGAAGTAGAACGCCATATCCATGACCTGGGTGACGACGACGAACGCCGCCCCCGTGCCGACGACGAGGCCGAACAGCGCCGTCGCAAAACCGATCATGAAATATTCGATGGCGAAGGCCGCAAGAATCCGCCGCCGCGTCGCGCCCAGCGTTTTCAATATCATGGCGTCGTAGACGCGATGGCGGTGGCCGGCGGCGAGCGCCCCGCCCAGCACCAGCACGCTGGCGAGGATCGTCACGCCGCTCGCGCCCCGGATCGCGAGCGCAAGATCGGTGACGATCTCCGCAATCGTCGACAGCGCGTCCTTCACGCGCACGATCAGGACGGCCGGAAAGCGCGCCGCCGTCTCGCGCAGTAGCGTGAGTTCCTGCGCCGTGTCCGCATCCTGCGGAAAGGACAGGGTCGCGAGATATTGATAGGGCGCGCCCGCGAATGTGTTCGGCGAGAACACCATCACGAAATTGATGCCGAGGCTTTCCCATTCCACTTCGCGCAGATTGGCGATCCTGGCGCCGATCTCGCGGCCGAGCACATTCACCGTGATCTCGTCTCCGACATCGAGGCCGAGATGGCGCGCGCTCTCCGCCTCGAACGAAACGAGGTTCTCGCCGCTATAGCCCTCATCCCACCACGCACCCGCTACCACCTTGGAGCCTTCCGGCACCTCGTTGGCGTGCGTGATGCCGCGGTCGCCGCGCAGCACCCAGGCCGCCTCGCCGGCGGGATAGCCTTCCGCGCTCTGGCCCTTCAGCGTCACGATGCGGCCGCGCAGCATCGGCACCTGCTCGATCGTGCCGGCGGGCACCCGTTCCTTCAGGAAGGCCGTGAAATCCGCCGCCTCGGTGTTCGGAATATCGGCGAAGAAGAAGCTCGGCGCGCGCTCGGGCAGCGAGGCGCTGAGCTGATTGCGTATGGACGAATCGATCAGCGTCAGCGTCACCAGCAGCGCAAGGCCGAGGCCGAGCGACAGCACGACCGAAGGTGTCAGGGCGCCGGGGCGGTGCACATTGGCAAGCGCGATGCGCAGTTCCGGTTTTGTGGGGCGCGGCAGCCGCCGCGCGATTGCCATGATGATGACGGCCACGCCGCGCAGCAGCACGAAAATGCCGGCCGCAGCCCCGATAAAGGTCAGCGCCACGATCTTCTGCGCCGCGCTTGCGACCATGAGCGTCACCAGCACCGTCAGCACGAGCGCCGTCAGCACGAGATAGCGGCGGCGCGGAAGACTGAGTTTCGAATCGGCCAGATGATCGCGGAACAGGGACGATACCGGCATTTCGTGCGCGCGGCCGAGCGGCCACAATGTGAACAGCAGCGAGATCAGCGCGCCGAACACCGCGGCGATGCCGAGTTGCGCCGGCTGGAGCGATGCCACGAAAGGCAGCGGAATCATCGCGCCGAAGGCCCAGTCAACCACGAAGGGCAGCGCCGCGCCCACGGCAAGACCGATGACGATACCGATGGCGGCGATAACGAGAATCTGCGCCAGATAGATCTGGAAAATGCGCGTGCCCGGCGCGCCAAGCGATTTCAGCACCGCGATGGTTTCGCGGCGCTTCTCGACATAGGCGCTGACGGCATTGGCGACGCCGACACCGCCGACAAGCAGGGCCGTCAGTCCCACGAGAGTCAGGAACTGGCTGAAGCGGGTGATGTTCTGCTCCAGCCGGTCGGAGGCGGAATTGCGCGTACGTATCTGCCATCCGGCATCGGGAAAGGTGCTCTTCGCCGCCTCGGTGAAACGCTCGACATCGCCGTCGGAAGACGCGCCCGGCGGCAAGGCGACCCGATAGCTCCAGCGCACGAGACTGCCCGGCACGACGAGGCCGCTCGCATCGAGTGCAGCCCGCGTCACATACATATGTGGCGCGAAGCCGAAGCCGCCCGACAGGTTGTCGGGTTCCTTGATGAGCGCCGCGCGGATTTCCAGTACCGTATTGCCGACCTCTATGCGGTCGCCGACCCTGGCTTCGAGCCGCGCCAGCAGCGCCTGGTCGATGGCCGTTCCGAACGCACCGTCGCGCTCGGCCAGTAGCTCCGGAAGAGCGCCGGACGGTTCCGTTTCCATGGCGCCGTAGAGCGGATGGACATCGGTGACGGCCTTCAGTTCGCCGAGCGCCGCATTGCCGCTCATCGTGCGCGCCATGACGCGCAGGTTCGCGACCGGCGACAGGGTTCCGGCTTCCGAAAAGAATGCGATTTCCTGTGCCGTCGCCTCGCGGTGCAGCAATTGGAAGCTGACATCGCCACCGAGAATCGCGCGGCCCTCGCGCGCGAGACCGTCCTTCAGGCCCTGCGAGATGGAGCCGACACCGGCAATGCTTGCAACGCCGAGCGCGAGACAGGCGACGAAAACGCGAAAGCCCGACAACCCGCCGCGCAGCTCGCGCAGGGCAAGGCGTATGGACAGCAGAAATCCTGGCGGCGAGGGTGCGAATGCGGTCATTGCCCTCCCTCCCCTGAAAGGGGAGGGCGAGTGCGCGTCAGCGCACCGGGGCGGGGTGACGGGGAGACATTTCGATTTACCCCCACCCCGCTCGGCTCCGCCGAGTCGGCCCTCCCCCGCTTCGCGGAGGAGGGAGGGAACAAACCACACCCACCGCCCTCGTCCTGAGGAGCGATGCGCAGCATCGCGTCTCGAAGGATGGGCCGCGAATTCGGAGCGTGCCGCCCATCCTTCGAGACGGCGCTACGCGCCTCCTCAGGATGAGGATTTAGAGAAATCAAACAACTCACGCCGTCATGACCTCGGCGGCGGCGGGCTCCAGCGCACCCGAGCGCATGCGCACCACGCGGTCGCAGCGGCGTGCAAGCGAAGCGTCGTGCGTGACGAGAACGAGCGTCGCCCCGCGCGCCTTCGTGGTCGTGAAGATCAGATCGGCGATCGACGCCCCGGTCGTCTCGTCGAGATTGCCGGTCGGCTCGTCGGCGACGAGAATCTTCGCGCCCGGCGCCAGCGCGCGCGCGAGCGCCACCCGCTGCTGCTCGCCGCCCGACAATTCCACCGGATAATGCCCGGCGCGGTCCGCGAGCCCGACGCTGTCGAGTTCCGCCCGGGCGCGCGCGAACGCATCCGGCACGCCGGCGAGCTCAAGCGGAACGGCGACATTTTCGAGCGCCGTCATGGTGGGAATGAGATGAAAGCTCTGGAAGACAATGCCGATATTGCGGCCGCGGAAACGGGCCAAAGCATCCTCGTCCATGCGCGTCAGATCTTCGCCGTGCACGGTGACGCGGCCCGAATCCGGCCGCTCCAGACCGGCCAGCACCATCAGAAGGGACGATTTGCCCGAGCCCGACGGACCGGTGAGACCAACCGTTTCGCCCTGCCCTATATGGAGGGATATGTCGCGCAGGATATGCACCCGCGCCGCCCCCCGTCCGAGGCTGAGATTGATCCCCTCAATGTCGATTGCCATATGCGAAGTCCCGCCTCGTGGAGTGCCCCATATGGAGAAGCCGATAGTCATCCGCCAGTCACAAATGCTTGGGCGCGCGCGGACTTTCGTCCTCGGCGCCGCGCTGCTGCTGGCCGTCCTGATCGCCGGGCCGGCCAGAGCGGACACGATCCGGCTGGTCGCGCTCGGCGACAGCCTGACGGCGGGCTATCTGCTCGACGCATCGGAAGCCTTTCCGGCGGTGCTCGAACGCGAACTGAAAAAGAGGGGCTGGAATGTCAGCGTCGCCAATGCCGGCGTATCCGGCGACACCGCGACGGCGGGCGCGGCGCGCGTCGATTGGTCGGTGCCCGACGGCACGCAGGGCGTGATCGTCGAGCTTGGCGCCAACGACGCCCTGCGCGGCCTGCCGCCCGAGGAAACCCGCAAGGCCATCGGGCAGATCCTCGACCGGCTCAAGGAGCGGAACATTCCCGTCCTGCTTGCGGGTATGTACGCCCCGCGCAGCCTCGGCGCCGCCTATCATGAGAAATTCGACGCCATCTTCCCGGAACTCGCTGAAGAACATGGCGTGGCGCTCTACCCGTTCTTCCTCGACGGCGTGGTCGGCGATGCTGCATTCAACCTTGATGACGGCATGCACCCGAACGCTGTGGGCATCGAGAAGATTGTCGCCAATATGTTGCCGGCGGTTGAGACCTTCCTCCGCAGTCTCGAAACGCCTTCATAAAGGGATGCGCCGATGCCGCGCCTGTTCACCGCGCTCGAAGTTCCGCCGCCCATCACGGAGCGCCTGTCGATCCTGCGCGGAGGGCTGCCCGGCGCGCGCTGGGTCGAGCCGGAAAATTACCACATCACTTTGCGCTTTCTCGGCGATGTCGATGACCGCATGGCGCGCACCGCAGTCGAATTGCTGGACGGCGTGTCGCGCGAGCCGGTGCGGATCACGCTCGATGCGCTTGACGCATTCGGCGGCGACCGCCCGCGCACGATCTTCGCCCGGGTGCAGCCGACGCCCGAACTGACCGAGCTTCAGGCCGAGCAGGAACGCCTCGTGCGCCGCGCCGGCCTTGCGCCCGAAGGCCGCAAATTCACGCCGCATGTCACTCTGGCGCGGCTGCGCGACGTGAAGGCGGCGGATGTCGCGAACTGGCTTGCGATGCGCGGCGGAGCGCCGAAACTCGAATATGACGCGAACCGGTTCGTGCTGATGTCCTCACGCGCTTCGACGGGCGGCGGCCCGTATGTCGTGGAGGAGGCCTGGCCGCTCGGCGCCGATTGGGAGGAAGACCATGCCGAAGAAGCTCGCTGGTGAGGAACGCACGGCCGCGCTGGCCGATTTGCCGGACTGGACTGAAGTGCCGGGCAAGAACGCGATCCGGCGCGGTTTCAAATTCCGCAACTTCTCGGAGGCCTTCGGCTTCATGAGCCGCGTCGCGCTCGCCGCCGAAAAGATGGACCATCATCCGGACTGGTCGAATGTCTACGACCGGGTCGACATCGAACTGTCGAGCCACGATATCGGCGGCCTGAGCGAGCGCGACATCCGGCTCGCGGGCATCATCGACCGTCTGGCCGGAGCCAAACCGGCCCGATAAGCGTTGGAGCCGGGGAGACGGATATGGCGGACAGGAAAAAGCGGCGGGACGACGAGAAGCGGGTGCGCGAGGCCTTCTGGCCGAAAATCGCGGCCTTTGCCGGCTCCGTGCCGTTCGCCGAACAGGCGCTTTCAGCCTGGTATTGCGCCTTCGACCGCGAGACGCCCTCGACCGTCCGCTACACCCTGATCGGGGCGCTCGCCTATTTCATCCTGCCGGTCGACGCCATTCCCGACGTCCTGCCGATGTTCGGTTTTGCCGACGACGCCTCGCTGCTTTCGGCGGCCCTGATCTCGGTCGGATCGCACATCACCGCAGCCCATCGCGAGGCCGCGCGACAGACGCTGGCGAAATTACGGACGCCCGCTTAACCGCAAAGTGCCAATCGTTACGAATCCCTTTCCAAATTCTGCCAATTTTTACCTGTTGTTCGTAATTGCGGTTCCAAAATCGGGAGCCGCGGGGGTTTTTTCGTTTTTCCCGCCACATGTCCACGAGCCCGGCTCAAGCAGCCGGCCGAGCCATGAAGTTTGGAACAGTATGATCGCGCGCCGTCTCGCCCTCGCCCTTCTCCTCACCGCCTTTGCGCCGGATGTGTCCAACGCCCAGGGCCAGCAGCTCATCGGGCAGTTCACGGACTGGAGCGCCTATACGGCCAACGGCTCTTCGGGGAAGGTCTGCTTCGTGATCTCGCAGCCCAAATCGCGCGAGCCTTCAGGCCTCAACCGCGATCCGGCCTTCTTCTTCGTCTCGCACCGTCCGGGCGAAAACGTGCGCAATGAGGTTTCGGTCCAGGTCGGCTTCCCGCTGCAGGCCAATTCCACGATCGATGTCTCGATCAACGGCGCGCCGTTCCAGCTCGTGACGCAGAACGAGCGCGGCTGGTCGAACGGCCAGAACGACGCCGCCATCGTGTCCGCCATGCGCGCCGGCCGCGACATGGTCGTCCGCTCGACTTCGGGCCGTGGCAATGTGACGACTGACACCTATTCGCTGTCGGGAATCTCCGCCGCCCTCGACGCGGCCAACGGCGCCTGCCCGTAAATCCTTCGCCGCGGTTGATCTTGCCGCTTTGCGGCCCCACCTTCCCCGTCGTGAAAGGGTTAGCTGTTCATGCCGGAAATCCGTCTTATTCCCTGCCTGTCCGATAATTATGCCGTGCTGCTCCATGAGGGCGATACGACCGTCCTGATCGATGCGCCGGAGGCGCCGCCGATCAAGGCCGCGCTCGACAGGGAAGGCTGGCGTCTGACCCATATCCTCGTCACGCACAAGCATTCCGACCATGTGGACGGCATCGCGCCGCTGGTGAAGGAATACGGTGCGGAGGTGATCGGCCCGGAAGCGGAAAAATCGCACATCCCGCATATCGGCAGGACTTTGCGCGAGGGCGATAAGGTCACGGTCGGCCCGTTCACCGCCGATGTGTACGAGACGCCCGGCCACACCAAGGGCCATATCGTCTACCATTTCCCCAAGGAGAAGCTGCTGTTCTCCGGCGACACCATGTTCGCTCTGGGCTGCGGGCGCCTGTTCGAGGACACGCCGGCGGCGATGTGGGAATCGCTCAAGAAATTGCGCGCGCTGCCCGACGATACGACGGTCTATTGCGGCCACGAATACACGCTCTCGAACGCCCGCTTCTCCGTGCCGCTCGACCCGGACAATGCCGAACTCAAGGCCCGCGCCGGGGACATCGAAAAGGCCCGCGCGGCCGGCACGCCGACCGTGCCTTTCAATCTCGGCCTCGAAAAGCGGACGAGCCCGTTCCTGCGCGCCGACGAACCGGCCGTGGCGGCGGGCGTCGGCAGGCCCGGCGCCTCGCCGGCGGCGGTTTTCACCGAAGTGCGCGAGCGCAAGAACAAGGCCTGACGCCTTCTGCCGTTCACGGCAGACAATCTGTGCAAAGCGCGTTGCAAAGACCGCGCGGATGGGGCATAGAACGCCCCTCGCGGCACTGCCGCGAACGAGAGAGACTGGCAGCGTGCGGGTGTAGCTCAGGGGTAGAGCACAACCTTGCCAAGGTTGGGGTCGAGGGTTCGAATCCCTTCGCCCGCTCCAGTCGCCTTTTCCACCGAAGCCGCGGGCAGACCGCGGCTTTCTCGTATCGGCCGGACATGCCGTCACCCTCTCGCGAGGGCCCGCGGTTACCGCGCGGTTACACATTGCTTCCGCGCCAGATGATTTGCGTGCATCTGGCTGCTCATCCGGCCGGCCGCGTCGACCTCCCCCTCACCTTCTCACTTCATTGGACAAACACACTTTGCCAGCTTCCAAGCACGACACATTCGCTGACCGCCGCTCCAACTCCGCCGCCGCCAAACAGGCGCTGCTCGAAAAATTCAAAAACCGTCCGGCAGAGGACGATCCGGCCGAGATCGCACGCCGCGCCGAGCGCGCCCGCATTGCCGAGGCTCGCGCCGCCCGCCTCGCCGAAAAGGAAGCTTTGAAAAAAGCCGAGGAAGACCGCCGCGCCGCCGAGCGCGCACAGAAAGAGGCCGAACGCCTCGCAGCAGAGGCCGCCATCGAAGCCGAGCGTCTCGCGGCTGAGCAGGCAATCGCCGATGAAAAGGCCGCCCGCGAAGCGGCCAAGAGCGCGCTGATCAAGCAGGTGGTTGTCGATGCGGCCGCACAGAAGGCCGCGCGCGATGCCCGCTATGCCAACCGCAAAGCGCGGGTTGCGCGCGGCGGCTAAAACCCACGAGCAGAGGCGGAGGGCTCAAATCCCTTCGCCTCAATTCTCCGGAAGACAGAAAAGCCGCGGGGAAACCGCGGCTTTTGCCGTTTTAGTGCTCTTATCTAGCTACCCATTACGCGGCCGTTCGGGCAGCTGTGGTTACCTCTCAGCTACGTATTGTCTCCGCTCGCCTGCCCGCAGAATGATAGCTACGATGCACGGTCGTAACTAAGAGTGCACCGTCGAAACACGTCAACTGATCGTAGTTTCTGGGCTGGGGCGGGAATGTCTGAAAAACGAAAAGCAACACGATCGCAGAACTACGAACGCGAGAAAAACAGAATTCGCGGGATCGTCAGCGTCTCGACCCAACGCAGCAAAGACAACCTCGATTCTGAGGCCCTTTACCGAGAGGGCGTCCGCAAAGTTCTGCTCGAGAGTCGGCGAAAGTTAGCTGACAACGAAAGAATTCCATTCCTGAAGTGGGTCAACAGCCAACGGGCCGAAGGAGTACCTCAGGCGCGGAATGTTGTGGCATACGATTTGGTGCGACCGCTGATCAGATCCAAACAGATATCGTTTGAAAGCGAACTGGATTGGGTCATAGCTAGGTTATCCCCCCACCTCGCAGAACTCCGCGACTTTCGCTCCAGCGTCGAAAGATTGAACGATGCTTTCTGGGCCGGTCAATCTGACGCGGTCTGGGAGATTTTGTCTGCGATCGAAGAAAAATTTGGCCAATCGATCTGGTCAATCGAACTCGCTCTAGGTCTGTCACAACAGTATCGAGGGTTAGAAGGCCAGAAAGCTTACTTAAAGGCCATCAAGGCAAAATGGCGCTCGGGCCTGCCTGCGTATCTCGCGCATTTCTTTAGCATTCGGAATGAGGATCGATCCACCATCCGCCTGTTTAGAGATGATGCGCGAGAGAGAATTGCCGGATCAAATCTCTTCGATCAGGCACAGATCTACCTCCGCTACAAAATAGCGGACGACTTCGGCGCAACTAAACGTGAACTTTCAGCAGTCCTGCAAAGCGAGCAACTCCAATCAATCATCGATCTTTACGAGACCTCCATCGACCTAATTCAACGTCTTATAAAGACGTCGCGGCATCAGGCATACCAAAGCTCAATTCTAAAATGCACGGACCGTTGGTCTGAGATCAATGATTTTCGTCTTGCAAAGATAGAAGCTGCGTTAGGCCGAATTCCAAAGATCAAACTGCAGCGTCGATCTGCGGGAGGCTCGTATCGGTTAGCAACGGGCGATGCCGCAGATGGGCAGCGAATGGCTCGCCTTGCACACTTTAGGAAGCCCAGCGACATCTGGGCCGGCATCGAGAACGTACTTACCTCAGACGTCGTCAACCGACCTGTTGCTTCTCCGGAGGGATCCCCGTGGGTCGCAATCAACGACGCGCTGGGAGATGCTCTCAAGCGCACCGATGACTTCCAAGCAGGCTTTGGTTTTCTAGAAAAATTCTCTCGTAATTTCCGATGCCTGTACGGTGCCGCCGCTCTTGGTGATTTTGCTTCGTTGGCGGTGAACGGAGCGACCGGATCGGTTACCGCGATCGGCGCTACGGCTCTCAATACGACTTCGTGGGGACCTGAAGATTTGGTCCTGGCAAAGGGCAACGCGCTGGCTTGGCTACGGGAAGAGCTTTCTCACGATGCAAAACCATCGGACCTCGCCCCATGGACAACAAGTCCTGCGCCATCGACCTCGGCGCTGGCAACAGGATTTTCACGTTATTTGACTGCAATCAGGTTGCTCCCCGCCGATCCGGCTGCAGCGCTGACTGAGCTTCAGAAGATTTCAGGGCCGCTCGTTCAATCACTACGAGGTTTTGTCTACAGCCTACGTATTGCGTTGGCGCTACACGAAGGAGAACGGCAGCAGGCTGTTCGAGATATTGCGAATGAAGCCGCACATAGCCCAGGTTCGCGTGGTGCGCTACCCGTGGAAGCAGCAATAGCGGACCGGGATTGGAGAGATCTATCTGCTTCGCATGACGTACTAGATCTCGCGATCTGTCTCGACGTAATGTGGCGGAAAACGGACGATGATCTTTACGGTTCATTCTTGCGATTCGCCTTCGAGGACCTGCTAGCCAGCAAGGGTTGCCATTATCCTCGCGAGCTATCCGTATCGGAGGGCGACGACCGAGAGAGGTTGATCTACTTCCTTCGCTATATCGCTGTCCCCCAAGTCATGGACCTAACAGGACTCTTTGAAACCTCGCGCCAAGTCGTAGAGGAGAGAATCGCCGTATGCGAATTACTTAAACGCGTCGATACGGACAGGTACAGTACGTACGATGATGAAGTATATGAAATCCAAAAGCAACTGTTGATACAGGATGGTCTACGCATCGTAGACCTGAGTCGTATAAATGTTGACACTGCAGCAGTGTCGCGCTGGGCCGAGCAGCGTTACAAGGAGAGTTTTGGTCGTTACAGAGCGTTGGTGGAGTCTGGGATTGGCGTTGCAAACGATTTTGACGAGGTGCTGCGCCGGATCGCAAAAAGTCCTGATCGTCTTGGCGAATACTTCGATGTGCCGGACAATGAAGCCGACACTCTCTTGTTAGAGATGGTGATCGCGATACGTGATCAGTTTCTCAACAATCCTGAACATGGGCTGGAATTTTTCTTAGGAAAGCGCATTCGGCATGGCACGGTAACGGGCCACCTGCGTGGCCCTGTCGAGAATGCCAAGCTAATCACCACCCGAGAATCAGAAGCTACGGATTACAGCAGAAACGCCGATTGGCTAGATCAACTAACATTCGACAATCCCACCAGCGCTGCTGCTCTTGATAGGGCATTTCGAGACTTCTCTCAGGCCTACGATGAAATTGCCCGCAATTTGAAGGATGAACGGCTTCACGTCACGTCCAAACAACACCCAAAGGGCGTTTTCAATCTAACTATCAGCTCGGTCGCGTATCAACTCATTCGAAGTGCCGTCAAAACGGATCTTACCTTCGAAGGCTTTCTCGCAAGCTGCTATGCAATTTTTTGGAGCCTTCTAGAGCCGTCCTTAGACGAAGCGCGCCAGCTGCTATCACCAGGAGCAAAAGACGAAGCTGCGGAATTATTTGATAAGCTACAGAACGACGCGCGTCTTTACACCATTCACGACGAGGCGTATCAGCAGCTGACCCTCGCTATCCGCACCGCGGCATCCGATGTTCAACGCCAATTCGACTCGATGGCAGAGTGGCTGCGACGCACAGAGATAACTCAAGCCGCGCACCGATTTGAGCTATCAGAAATTGTCGATATCGCACTGGAATCCACCTTGCGGTCTCACAGCACATTCGAACCAAAGATTACTCTCGACGTAGAGGCAGGCGTCAGTGCACCTGTAACCGTACTGGTGATTCTGTCAGACATAATTCTCGTTATCGTTGGGAACGCGTGCCTTCGATCCCACAGCGGGCCAAGACCACAGATTCATATCTCGTGCCATGTGGATCCTTCCGATGAAACCCTCGTCGTCGACGCGACGAACACTATCGGTGATAGTCTCGACCGCGCGTTCGTCAATACGAAGTTGGACGCCATCCGAAAGCGCATCGAGCGAGGAGACATTCAGAGTGGCGCCTTGGCGGACTCTGGTTCAGGGTTGATGAAGATTGCAAACATTACCAAGCAATCGAAACGGAGCCGTCTGTCATTCGGATTTCGAGGAGACAGAGAGTTTCACACGCACGTCCGACTCTCGATCATGGTCGATGCGGGAGGCTTGGATCTAACTCCGGCGATCGAAAATTGAAAATATTGTTAGTCGAAGACGACGATCCTAAGCGCAGAAACATTCTGCTCACTTTGAGTAAGATTGTTCCTGGCGCAGTTATCGACGAGGCAAAATCCGTAAATTCCGCATTACATAGGCTGCGCTCGAGTGTTTTCGACCTTGCTTTGCTGGACATGTCGCTGCCGTCATTTGACGTCGGGCCAGGCGAATCGGGCGGTCGGCCCCAAGGATTTGGCGGCATCGAGGTGCTCCGTTCCATGGACCGTTTTGGACTTGAAGTTCCCGTCGTTGTACTTACGGCTTACGAGGCTTTTCCGAGCGGCGAGCGACAGATAAATCTTGAGACCCTTGCGGAAGATCTTCGGAGAAGCCATCCACGAACATTTCGTGGGCTTGTATTCTACAATTCTGTGTTCAGTAGCTGGTCCGACGAACTAGGAACTCACATTCGCAGGATAACCGAAGCCACATGAAGATACTGATAGCGGAAGACAACAATGACAAGGTTACGAAGCTAATCGGCGCTCTCACCGATTGCGGCTTGAGCCGCGATGACATTCATGTCGCCTATACAATTTTCGACACTAAACGCGAACTGCGCGACCAGTGCTTCGATCTTTTGATTCTCGACGTGCTATTGCCCAATAGGGCCGGCGACGAACCCAGGCAAGCGGGAACCCTCGATCTACTGACCGAACTTTCCGATCGTGCGACGCTTCGAAAGCCAAAGCACATAATCGGCCTTACGGCCTATGATGACGCCCTCAAGGAGGCAGGCCCCGCGTTCGTCGCCCGGACCTGGACGATGATTAAGTATTCTCCCGACAAAGAGGAGTGGAGAGAACAGGTCAAACGATGCGTCGCATACATACGAGATGTTGAAAGCCAACCCTCGACGCGCACCTATAGATCAGATCTGTGCGTTGTTACGGCGCTCGCCTATCCAGAGTTTGACGCCGTGATGAGGCTACCTTGGAATTGGAGAGTTTCAGAGCCGATTGATGACAACACATTCGTGAGACGAGGAGAGTTTTCTTCGGGCGGGACTACGTTTTCGGTTACGGCCGCCCACGCTCCCCGAATGGGTATGGTATCCTCAGCATTGCTAACTTCCAAGTTAATAGAACGAGAGGTTCCGCGATTTGTTGTAATGACAGGAATATGCGCGGGGATCAAGGGCAAGGTGAACATTGGCGATGTTGTCGTCGCCGATCCGGCTTGGGATTGGCAGAGCGGCAAACACTTTGTCGAGGCCGAAGAACATGGATTCGCAATCGCCCCTGATCCGATAGGATTGGCTAGCTTCATTCGTGCGCGCGTGGATCAGATGAGAATGGAGCGTGAAATTTGGACAGCAATTCGGTCGAATTGGCCGTCGCCGCCGGACACGGAGCTCAAACTGCGCAGCGCGCCTATGGCAAGCGGATCATCCGTGCTCGCTGATCCAGATGTGGTAGATCGTATTATTGAGCAGAATCGAAACTTAGCCGCTATAGAAATGGAGGCGTTCGGTGTCGTGGCTGCGGCCTCATTGGCCAGCCATCCCCGCCCAACCGCGTTCATCTGTAAATCGGTGTGCGATTTCGCGAACCCAGACAAGGATGATCACTGGCAGTCATATGCCGCGTATTGCAGCGCTCAGGCTGTCCGGATTTTTTTTGAGAAACACATGATCGACATCGTCAGACTATCGGGAACTCCTTAGCCTACTTCTGCAACAGCACACTAGGGTCGACGTCTAAAGCCGATGCCAGCCGCCCCAATATCGTTATCGTGGGATTCCTAACTCCGCGTTCGACGCCCGATATGTAGGTTCGGTCGATTCCCGCCTTAAAGCCAAGCTCTTCCTGCGAGAGGCCCAGCGTTTCTCTGAGCTTTCTCACGTTGCCTCCCACGATACGCCGATAATCCACCATAGGTGGATTGCGCGTGACGTTGCCCCCAACTTCTATCCAGTTCTGAGTTCGTTTCCGGCGGTGGTTTTGCCCTGCTGGGCGGGTGAAGCGGCGGGTGCTTGCGCGGAGCCGTTGGCGTAGCACAGCGCGAGCGACCG
>JAEWFF010000068.1 GCA_023388965.1 Pseudomonadota bacterium
CCAGCGACGCGCCCGCGCCCAGCTGCGCACCCAACGCTTCGGCGCGCTCGGCGAACTCCAGCGGGCCGACGCCGGCGGCACCCTCGTCGAGCATGCCCATCGCGAAGCTGGCGGTGCCCATGCGGCCCTCGCCGTCCGCGCTGTAGCCCGCGCCCGGGAACTGGTAGTTGAGCTGCACCACCGGCACGCCGCTGCGCCGCGCCAGCACCACCGTGCTGCCGTTGGACAGGGCGGCGCGTTCGACGGCCGGGAACTTGAGCTCGGGAAAGGCCTCGGGCATCGGCACGCCCTGGCTGCGGTCGACCGCGGCGGCCAGCGTGGAGTAGCGGGCGTCGACCTCCGGCAGGTTCCAGGGCCGCGGGACGCCCGCGGGCTCTTCGGCCAGCGGCGTGCGCTCGCCGGGCATCACCACCAGGGTGTGCTCGCCCTTGCCCAGCCACTCGCGCCCGGTGGCCTGCAGTTCGGCCGCGGTCGCGGTGTCGATGATGCGCAGCGACTCGCGGAAGCAGCCCGGATCGTCGGCATACACCGCGCATTCGGCCAGCGCGTCGGCCTTGCCGCCGAAGCCGCCGATGCGTTCGATGCCGCGGATGAAGCCGGCGCGGAACATGGCGCGGGCTCGCTCCAGCTCGCCGGCGGTCGGGCCTTCGGCCAGCAGGCGCGCGATCTCCTCGTCGATCGCGGCCTCGACGGCCGCCGGGTCCACGCCCTGCTTCACGTTGGCGATGACCATGAAGTTCGAGCCCAGCTGCTTGCCGTAGGCGCCGGCGCTGATGCTGTCGACCAGCTGGTCGCGGTGCAGCAGGCGCGCGTCCAGCCGCGAGGAGCGGCTGCCGCCCAGCACCTGGGCCAGCAGCTGCAGGCGGTCGAGGTCCGGGTTGCCGACCTCGGCCACGTTCCAGACGCGGTAGATGCGCGGCTGCGGGACCTTGTCCTCCATCACCTCGCGCGTCGATTGCGCGCGGCGCGCCACGTCCACCGCCGGCTGGGCCATGTCCGGGCCGGCGGGGATGTGGCCGAAGTACTTCGCCACCTTCTCCTTCGCGGTCGCCAGGTCGATGTCGCCGGCCAGCACCAGCACCGCGTTGTTCGGGCCGTACCAGGCGCGGAACCAGGCGTGCACGTCCTCGAGCGCGGCGGCATCGAGGTCGTTCATCGAGCCGATGACGGTGTGGTGGTAGGGATGGCCGGCCGGGTACAGGGCCTTCATGAGCCGGGTCCAGGCCTGGCCATAGGGCTGGTTCTCGCCCTGGCGCTTCTCGTTCTGGACCACGCCGCGCTGCTCGTCCAGCGCCGCCTGGGTGACCGCGCCCAGCAGGTGGCCCATGCGGTCGGACTCCATCCACAGCGCGGTGTCGAGCGCGGTGGTCGGCACGTTCTGGAAGTAGTTGGTGCGGTCGGTGTTGGTGGTGCCGTTCTGGTCGGTCACGCCGACCTGCTTGAAGGGCGCGAAGTACTCGCCATCGTGGTTCTCGGACGCCTGGAACATCAGGTGTTCGAACAGGTGGGCGAAGCCGCTGCGCCCGGACGGCTCGTCCTTGCTGCCGACGTGGTACCAGAGGTTCACCGCCACGATCGGCGCCTTGCGGTCGGTATGCACCACCACGCGCAGGCCGTTGGGCAGGGTGAACTGCTCGTACGCGATGTCCACGCCGGTGTCCGCCGGCACCGGCGGGGCCGCGGCCCAGGCCAGGGGCGCGGCCATGCCGAGGGCGGCGGCGAGCGCGATGGCGAGGACGGTGGCGCGGCGCGGCTGGGGCTTGGAGGTCGGCATGGGGCTTCCTGCTGGATCGAAACGGCCATGGTAGGCGCGCCGCGGCCGCGCCCGAGCGGGTCATTGGTCCCGGTCCGCACGGCGCCGCCACCGCGACTGGTGCATCCTCCGGGGATGGACACCCCCCGCATCCGCACCTCGGTGGTCACCGGCGCCAACCGCGGCCTGGGACTGGAACTGGCCCGGCGCCTGCTCGAGCGCGGCGACCACGTCGTCGCCGCATGCCGCGCGCCGGGCCGCGCCACCGCGCTCAACGGCCTGGCCGGCGAGCATCCCGGACGCCTGCACGTCCTGCCGCTGGACGTGGCCGACGCCCGCTCCCGCGCGGCCTTCGCCGCCGAACTGCCGCTGGTGCTGGGCGAGGCCGGCGGCATCGACCTGCTGGTGAACAACGCCGGCGTGCTGCATTCGGGCGAGCGCTTCGGGCGCCTGGGCGAGGCCAACCTCGAACACAGCTTCCGCGTCAACGCGGCGGGGCCGCTGCTGCTCGCCCAGGCGCTGGCGCCGCTGCTGGCGGACGGCGCCACGGTCGCCAACCTGTCCTCGCAGCTCGGTTCGATCGCGGGGTGCAGCCGCTTCGGCACGCCCAGCTACAACATCAGCAAGGCCGCGCAGAACATGGCGACCGCCCTGCTGGCGCATGCGCTGGCCGACCGCGGCATCCGGGTGATCGCCCTGCATCCGGGCTGGGTACAGACCGAAATGGGCGGCGAGCAGGCCACCGAGAGCGTCGGCGAATCCGCCGCCGGCCTGCTGGACGTCATCGACGGCCTCGGCGAAGGCGACAGCGGGCGCTTCCTCGACTGGCGCGGGACCGCACTGCCCTGGTGAGCGGGGCCGCCCGGGTATCCTGCCCGCCCGCCGCAGCCGCCAGCGCACGATGATCGACATCATCCTCCACCAGCCCGAGATCCCGCCCAACACCGGCAACGTGATCCGCCTGTGCGCCAACACCGGCGCGCGCCTGCACCTGGTGCGGCCGCTGGGCTTCGACATGGAGGACCGGCAGCTGCGGCGCGCAGGCCTGGACTACCACGAGTACGCACGCGTCGCCGTGCACGACGACCTGGACGCGGCGTTGGCGGCGATCGCGCCGGCGCGGCTGTTCGCCCTCACCACGCGCGGGGCCGTCCGCTACGACGCTCCCCGCTACCGGACGGGCGATGCCTTCCTGTTCGGCTGCGAGACGTCCGGGCTGTCCGACGCGGCGCTGGCGCGCGTCCCGGGCGAACACAGGCTGGTCCTGCCCATGCGCCCCGGCAACCGCAGCCTCAACCTGTCCAACGCCGTCGCGGTGGTGGCCTACGAGGCCTGGCGCCAGCTGGAATTCACCGGCGCCGGCTGAGGCGCCAGACCAACGTTCCGGCGCTGGCACACAGCTTCGCGAAAAGTTCCTGCACCAGACGGTTCAATATTCAGGTGGCGTTGTCTTCACGCTGGGAGAATGCGTCCACCGGCCACGGGCGGTATCCGATTTCCCCGATCGGTTCTCTCCCCTCCCCTGCCCCCGTGGCCGGTCCTCTTCCTAAAGCAAGAACTAAACAGAGGATCCCCCCCCTGATGAAGCGTTCCCTGATCGCCATGGCACTGGCGGCATCGATGCCGCTCGCCGCGAATGCCGCCGAAGGCGTCACCTACAACTACCTCCAGGCCGGCTACCAGGCCAGCAGCGGCGATGTCGACGCCGACGGCTACGACGTCAACGGCTCGGTCGCCTTCCACCCCAATTTCCACGTCTTCGGCGGCTTCGGCAGCCAGGAGATCGACAACACCAGCCTCGACATCGACGATTACCGCATCGGCGTCGGCTACAACCTCGAGATCGCGCCGCGCACCGACCTGCTGGCGCGCGTCGCCTACCAGAAGCTCGACGCCGGCCGCGTGCTCGGCCAGGAGCTCGACTTCGACGGCTGGAGCACCGAGGTCGGCGTACGCGGCCTGCTGGCGCGCAATTTCGACGGCTATGCGCTGGTCGGCTACGAGGACTACGACGGCGGCATCGACGGCGACTTCTACGGCCGCCTGGGCGCCAACGTGGCCTTCAACGCCAACTGGGGCCTCAACGGCGACGTCAAGTTCAACGGCGACGTGACCGAGTGGTTCATCGGCCCGCGCTTCACCTGGTAACACGGGTAACTCCCGGTCGCGGGGCGACCTCTCTCCCCGTTCCGCGACACGACCCCGGCTGCAAGGCCGGGGTTTTTTTATGCTCAGCCGATCAGCCGGCCGGCGTACTCCGCCTTCTGCTCGCGCGCGAGCAGGCGGGCCAGGCCCTCGGCGGGGGTGATGTCGCCGTGCAGCACGTCGCGGACGTTGCTGGAGATCGGCAGTTCGACGCCGTGGGCTTCGGCCTGGCGCATCAC
>JAEWFF010000022.1 GCA_023388965.1 Pseudomonadota bacterium
TGGTGACGCTGCCGGAAGGCACGGAAATGGTGATGCCGGGCGACAACATCTCGATGGAGGTGACGCTCATCGTGCCGATCGCCATGGAAGAGAAGCTGCGCTTCGCCATCCGCGAAGGCGGACGCACCGTCGGCGCCGGCGTCGTCGCAAGCATCATCGAGTAATAACACGTAACCCGGTTGGGGCGGCCTTCGGGCCGTCTCCACACCATCGAGGCTGATCATGAACGGTCAGAATATCAGGATCCGGCTCAAAGCGTTCGACCATCGAGTTCTCGATACGTCGACGAAAGAGATCGTCTCGACCGCGAAGCGGACGGGTGCGCGCGTGCGCGGCCCCATCCCGCTGCCCACGCGGATCGAGAAGTTCACGGTCAACCGTAGCCCCCACGTCGACAAGAAGAGCCGCGAGCAGTTTGAAATGCGCACGCACAAGCGTCTTCTCGACATCGTGGACCCGACGCCCCAGACGGTGGACGCGCTGATGAAGCTCGACCTCGCCGCCGGCGTCGACGTCGAAATCAAGCTCTGAGAGGGACCACGGATATGCGGTCCGGAGTGATTGCAAAGAAGGTCGGCATGACCCGCATCTTTACAGATGCCGGGGAGCATGTTCCGGTCACGGTTCTCGAACTTGCGAAGTGCCAGGTGGTCGCCCACCGCACCGCGGAGAAGGACGGCTATGTCGCCGTCCAGCTCGGCGCCGGCATGCGCAAACCGAAGAACATTTCGAAAGCCTCGCGCGGCCAGTTCGCCGTCGCCAAGGTCGAGCCCAAGCGCCAGGTCGTGGAATTCCGCGTTCCGGCCGACGGCCTGATCCCGGTTGGCGCGGAAATCACCGCCGATCATTTTGTGGCCGGTCAGTACGTCGATGCGACGGGCACCTCCACGGGTAAGGGCTTTGCGGGCGCCATGAAGCGCTGGAACTTCGGCGGTCTTCGCGCCTCGCACGGCGTGTCGATCTCGCATCGTTCGCACGGTTCGACCGGTGGACGTCAGGATCCCGGCCGCGTCTTCAAGAACAAGAAGATGGCCGGTCATCTCGGCGCCGAGCGCGTGACCACGCAGAACCTCAAAGTCGTCCGTACGGACGTCGAGCGCGGCCTCATCCTCGTCCAGGGCGCCGTTCCCGGCGTGAAGGGCGGCTGGATCGAGCTTCGCGATGCGGTCAAGCGCAAGCTGCCGGATGGCGTTCCGACCCCGGGCAAGTTCCGCCTGGCCGACGAAGCCGCTTCGGCGAAGAAGGAAGACAAGGCTCCGGCACCGGAGGCCGAGGCGCCCGCGCCTGAGGCTGCCGCCGATGTCGCGCCCGAGGCCAAGACCGAGGGAGAGAACTGATGGATATCTCGGTCAAGACCTTCGAAGGCAAGGACGCCGGCAAGGTCACCTTGTCCGACGCCATTTTCGGCCTCGAGCCGCGTCAGGATATTCTGGCGCGCGTCGTGCGCTGGCAGCTCGCCAAGCGTCAGGCCGGTACGCACAAGACGAAGGGCCGGTCGGAAATCGACCGTAACAAGTCGAAGATGTACAAGCAGAAGGGTACGGGCCGCGCCCGTCACCACGCCGCGTCCGCGCCGCAGTTCCGTGGCGGCGGCCGTGCGTTCGGTCCGGTCGTGCGCGATCATTCGCACGATCTGCCGAAGAAGGTGCGCGCGCTGGGCCTGAAGCATGCGCTTTCGGCCAAGGCGAAGGACGGCACGCTGATCGTGATCGACAATGTTGCGATCAAGGACGCCAAGACCAAGGCGTTCCGCGAGCAGCTTAAGAATCTCGGCTTCGCTTCGACGCTCATCGTCGACGGAGCCGAAGTCGAGAAGAACCTTGGCCTTGCCGCGCGCAACGTTCCGCATGTGGACGTGCTGCCGGTGCAGGGCATCAATGTCTACGACATCCTGCGTCACGACACGCTCGTGCTCAGCAAGGCCGCCGTAGACGCGCTTGAGGAGCGCTTCAAATGAGCAAGGATGCGCGCCATTACGACGTGATCAGGTCGCCGGTCATCACCGAGAAGGCGACTCTCGCGTCCGAGCAGAACAAGGTTGTCTTCCGCGTCGCCAAGGATGCAACGAAGCCGCAGATCAAGGAAGCGGTGGAGAAGCTGTTCGACGTGAAGGTAACGGGCGTCAATACGTCCGTCACCAAGGGCAAGGTGAAGCGCTTCAAGGGCCGGCTCGGCCAGCGCAGTGACGTCAAGAAAGCGGTTGTCACGCTCGCCGAGGGCAGCCGCATCGACGTCACGACGGGGCTGTGAGCGGGAAGAGATAGATCATGTCACTGAAACACTTCAAACCCGTCACGCCGAGCCTTCGCCAGCTCGTCCTCGTTAACAAGTCCGCGCTCTACAAGGGCAAGCCCGAGAAGAGCCTGACCGAAGGCCTGAGCAAGAGCGGCGGCCGCAACAATCTCGGCCGGACCACCGTTCGTTTTCGCGGCGGCGGGCATAAGCGTGCCTACCGTGTGATCGACTTCAAGCGCCGCAAGCTGGACATTCCGGCGACCGTCGAGCGCATCGAATACGATCCGAACCGTTCGGCGTTCATCGCGCTCATCAAATATCAGGATGGCGAGCTGAGCTACATCCTGGCGCCGCAGCGTCTTGCCGCCGGCGACACGGTGATTGCGGGTGCTTCGGCCGACGTGAAGCCGGGCAATGCGATGCCGCTGTCGGCCATTCCCGTCGGCACGATCGTGCACAATGTCGAGCTGAAGATCGGCAAGGGCGGCCAGATCGCCCGGTCCGCCGGCTCGTACGCACAGATCGTCGGCCGCGATCAGGGTTATGTGTCGCTTCGCCTCGGTTCCGGCGAGCAGCGTCTGGTCAATGGCCAGTGCTTCGCGACGGTCGGTTCGGTGTCGAACTCCGATCACTCGAACCAGAATTACGGCAAAGCGGGCCGCTCGCGCTGGCTTGGCTTCCGCCCGCACAACCGCGGCGTCACGATGAACCCGGTCGATCACCCGCATGGCGGCGGTGAAGGCCGTACCTCGGGCGGCCGTCATCCGGTCACGCCGTGGGGACTGCCGACCAAGGGCAAGAAGACCCGCAAGAACAAGTCGACCACCAAATTCATCGTGTCCAGCCGGCACGCGAAGAAGAAGAAGTAAGGACAACAGAGATGGCACGCTCACTCTGGAAAGGCCCGTTCGTCGACGGATATCTGCTCAAGAAGGCGGATGCCGCGCGCTCGTCCGGCCGCTCGGAGGTCATCAAGACCTGGAGCCGCCGCTCCACCATCCTGCCGCAGTTCGTGGGCCTGACATTCGGCGTCCACAACGGCAAGAAGCACATTCCGGTCTTCGTCTCCGAAGAGATGGTCGGCCACAAGCTCGGCGAATTCGCGCCCACGCGCACCTTCACCGGCCACACCGCGGCGGACAAGAAGGCTTCCGCCAGGGGAGGCAAGTGATGGGTAAGAAATCTGCCGAACGCCGTCTGAGCGAAAACGAGGCGCAGGCCAAGACGCGGGTGATCCGCATCAGCCCGCAGAAGCTGAACCTGGTCGCGCAGCTTATCCGCGGCAAGAAGGTCGCAACTGCGCTCGCAGATCTGCAGTTCTCGCGCAAGCGTGCCGCCAAGGACGTCCAGAAGACGCTCGAAAGCGCGATTGCGAACGCTGAAAACAATCACAGCCTCGATGTCGACGATCTGGTCGTCGCCGAGGCGCATGTCGGCAAGGCGTTTGTGATGAAGCGCTTCTCGCCGCGCGCGCGCGGCCGCGTCGGCCAGATTCAGAAGCCCTTTGCGCATCTCACGATCGTGGTGCGTCAGGTCCGGGAGAGTGCCTAATGGGTCAGAAAATAAATCCGATCGGGCTTCGCCTCGGCATCAACCGCACCTGGGATTCGCGCTGGTTCGCGAACAAGGGTGAGTACGGCAAGCTCCTGCATGAGGACATGCAGATCCGCAACGAGCTGATGAAGGATCTGAAGCAGGCCGCTGTTTCGAAGATCGTCATCGAGCGTCCGCACAAGAAGTGCCGCGTCACGATTCACTCGGCTCGTCCGGGCATCGTCATCGGCAAGAAGGGCGCGGATATCGAGAAGCTCCGCAAGAAGGTCGGCGCGATGACCGGCTCGGACGTGCACATCAACATCGTTGAAGTGCGCAAGCCCGAGGTCGACGCCCAGCTTGTTGCCGACTCGATCGCCCAGCAGCTCGAGCGTCGCGTGGCGTTCCGCCGTGCCATGAAGCGCGCCGTTCAGTCGGCGATGCGTCTTGGCGCCGAAGGCATCCGCATCACCTGCTCGGGCCGTCTCGGCGGCGCGGAAATCGCACGTACGGAATGGTATCGCGAAGGCCGCGTGCCGCTGCATACGCTGCGTGCCGACATCGACTACGGCGTTTCGACGGCCCACACCGCGATGGGCACCTGCGGCGTCAAGGTCTGGATTTTCAAGGGCGAGATCATGGAGCACGACCCCATGGCTCAGGACAAGCGCCTGAGCGAGGGTGAAGGCTCGACCGGACGCGCGCGCCGTGAGCGCGAAGCGGCCGAGTGATCCGCGAAAGGTTATGTGAGGACATAAAATGCTTTCGCCGAAGCGCACCAAGTTCCGTAAGCAGTTCAAAGGCCGCATCAGCGGCGCTGCGAAGGGCGGAACGTCTTTGAACTTCGGGCAATTCGGCCTGAAGGCCCTTGAGCCCGAACGCGTCACCGCGCGTCAGATCGAGGCCGCGCGCCGCGCCATGACGCGTGAGATGAAGCGTCAGGGCCGCGTGTGGATCCGCGTGTTCCCGGATGTGCCGGTGTCCAAGAAGCCGACCGAAGTCCGTATGGGCAAGGGCAAGGGCGCTGTGGAGTACTGGGCTGCCAAGATTGCTCCCGGCCGCATCATGTTCGAGCTCGACGGCGTCAGCGAGCAGGTCGCCCGCGAGGCCCTGCGCCTGGCTGCGGCCAAGCTGCCGATCCGGACGCGCTTTGTCGCGCGCATCGCGGAGTGAATGAGATGAAGATTAGCGATGTACGTGCGCTCAGCGCCGACCAGATCAACGATGAGATTCTGAAGCTGAAGAAGGAAGCGTTCAATCTTCGCTTCCAGCGGGCCACGGGCCAGCTCGAGAAGCCGTCGCGTTTCCGTGAGATCCGCCGCACGATTGCGCGCCTGATCACGATCGCGAACGAGCGCGCTCAGGGCAAGACCGTCGATGTCCGTGCCCCCAAGGCCGCGAAGGCTTCGGAGGCCAAGGCGCCGAAGGCGAAGGCTGACAAGCCCGCCAAGGAAGAGTCCGAGACCAAGACTGCGGCCAAGAAGCCGGCGTCGAAGAAGAAGGAAGACTGAGGGCCATGCCGAAACGCATTCTCCGCGGCGTTGTCGTCAGCGACACCCAGAACAAGACCGTCGTCGTGAAGGTCGAGCGCCGTTTTACGCATCCGCTTTTCAAGAAGACGGTGCGGCGCACGAAGAATTACCACGCGCACGACGAGAACAACGTGTTCAAGGTCGGCCAGCAGGTCGCCATACAGGAGAGCCGGCCGCTCTCCAAGCTCAAGCGCTGGGTCGTCGTTGACGACAGCCAGGCCGCAGCTGACCAGAAATAAGGATCGGCGGACGTAGTCGCCACGGCGAAACCGGACCGTCAGTAAGAAGGAAGCGGTAACATGATCCAGATGCAGTCAAACCTCGACGTCGCCGATAATTCCGGCGCGCGCCGGGTCATGTGCATCAAGGTGCTCGGCGGCTCCAAGCGTAAATACGCTGGCGTCGGCGATACGATTGTCGTCTCCGTCAAGGAGGCGATCCCGCGCGGCCGCGTGAAGAAGGGCGAGGTCCTCAAGGCCGTGATCGTCCGTACCGCCAAGGACATCAAGCGTCCGGACGGTTCGGTGATCCGCTTCGATCGCAACGCCGCCGTGCTGGTCAGCAAGGAAGGCGAGCCGATCGGCACGCGTATCTTCGGACCGGTGCCGCGCGAGCTGCGCGCCCGCAATCACATGAAGATCATTTCGCTCGCGCCGGAGGTGTTGTGATGGCTGCGAAGATCAAGAAGGGCGACCGCGTCGTCGTTCTGACCGGCCGCGACAAGGGCAAGACCGGCGAAGTCCTCAAGGTGCTTCCGAAGGAAGACCGTGCGGTCGTTCGCGGCGTGAACGTTCACGTCCGTCACCAGAAGCAGACCGGCACGCAGGAGGGTGGGCTTATCCGCAAGGAAGGCACCATTCATCTGTCGAACATCGCGGTCGCCGATCCGTCGACCGGCAAGCCCGCGCGCGTCGGTTTCAAGATTCTCGAAGACGGCACGAAGATTCGCGTCGCGAAGGGCTCGGGAGAGCGCATCGATGCTTGATACGAAAAACTACGAACCGCGCCTGAAGCGTGTGTACGACGAAGTCGTGCGCAAGCAGCTGACCGAGAAGTTCTCCTACAAGAACCAGCTCGAAGTTCCGCGCGTCGACAAGGTCGTGCTCAATATGGGCATCGGCGAAGCGGTTGCCGACTCCAAGAAGGTTCAGTCCGCTGCGCGCGATCTCGGTCTGATCGCCGGCCAGAGGCCGGTCATCACCAAGGCGCGCCAGTCGATCGCGACGTTCAAGCTGCGCGAAGGCCAGTCGGTCGGCTGCAAGGTCACGTTGCGCAAACAGCGTATGTGGGAGTTCCTGGACCGGCTGACGAACATCGCTCTGCCGCGCGTCCGCGACTTCCGTGGCCTCAACGCCCGCAGCTTCGACGGACGCGGTAATTACGCGCTCGGCATCAAGGAGCACATCATTTTCCCCGAGATCAACTACGACCAGGTCGAGCAGGTTTGGGGCATGGACATCATTGTCACGACCACTGCCAAGACGGATGACGAGGCTCGCGAACTTCTGCGCGCCCTCGGCTTCCCGTTCCGGACGTAAAGAGAGAGCACATGGCTAAGAAAAGCTCGATCGAAAAGAACAAGAACCGGCAGAAGCTGGTCGAACGCTTTGCCGCCAAGCGCGCTGCGCTGAAGGCGATTGCGGATGACCAGTCCAAGAGCATGGAGGAGCGTTTCGAGGCGCGCCTCAAGCTCGCCGCGCTGCCGCGCAACTCGGCCAAGACCCGCCTGAAAATCCGTTGTGAGGTTTCGGGCCGTTCGCGCGCCGTTTATCGCAAGTTGAAGATGTCGCGTATCGCGCTACGCGATCTCGGCAACAAGGGCCTGATTCCAGGCCTTGTTAAGTCGAGCTGGTGAGGAGAGAAGCATATGAGCATGGTTGATCCGCTCGGCGATATGCTGACCCGCATCCGCAACGCGCAGATGCGCCGCAAGACTTCGGTAACGACGCCGGGTTCCTCGCTGCGCAAGCGCGTTCTCGAGGTGCTGAAGGCCGAAGGCTATATCCGCGATTACTCGACGACCGAGTTCGATGCGGGCCGGACCGAATTCAGCATCGAGCTGAAATATTTCGACGGCGCTCCCGTGATCCGCGAGATCGCGCGCGTTTCGAAGCCCGGCCGCCGTGTCTATGCGTCGGTCGACAAGCTTCCCCGCGTGTCGAACGGTCTCGGCATTGCGATCGTCTCCACGCCCAAGGGCGTCATGGCCGACCACGAAGCGCGCGAGCAGAACGTGGGTGGCGAGGTTCTCTGCACGGTCTTCTGATCGCGCGAACAGGAATGAAGGAAAGCGCCATGTCGCGCATTGGTAAGCAACCGATCAAGGTTCCGCAGGGTGTCACCACAACGGTGACGGGCCAGACCGTTCGCATGAAGGGTCCGAAGGGCGAACTCAGCTTCGATGTCCATGAGGATGTCGAGATCAAGTTCGCCGATGGCGAAGTCGCCGTCGCCCCGCGCGTCCCGACGAAGCGCGCCCGCTCCATGTGGGGCATGTCGCGCACGCAGCTCCAGAATCTCGCGACCGGCGTGACCGGCGGCTTCGAGAAGCGTCTGGAGATCGACGGCGTCGGCTATCGCGCGTCCGTACAGGGCAAGAACCTCGTTCTCGCGCTCGGCTTCAGCCATGACGTGAACTATGCGATCCCGCAGGGCATCACGATCACGACGCCCAAGCCGACGGAAATCGTCGTCGCGGGTTCGGACAAGCAGCAGGTCGGCCAGGTGGCATCCGAAATCCGCGGCTGGCGTCCGCCGGAGCCCTATAAGGGCAAGGGCATTCGCTATGCGGGCGAGTTCATCTTCCGCAAGGAAGGCAAGAAGAAGTGACCCTGAGCGGGCGTTGGCCCGCGATGGATTAACCGTCGGAAACGATCCGAGGGCAAAGGAACACAGGACTGCGATCGGGCCGTATCCGGATAGTTCGGATGCGCCGGTGCAGGGACCGAAGGAAAAGTACGATGGCCAAGAATCTCAAAACTACGACCCGCCGCAAGGCGAGCGTCCGGCGCAAGATCCGCAAGGTTGCGGAAGCGGGCCGTCCGCGTCTGTCGGTGTTCCGTTCCTCGAAGCACATCTACGCGCAGGTCATCGACGATCTGAAAGGCCACACTCTGGCCGCCGCGTCTTCGAACGAGAAGGATCTGCGCGGCAAGACGGGCGCCGATACGGCTGCAGCTGCATCGGTCGGAAAGCTGCTCGCGGAGCGCGCGACCAAGGCCGGCGTCAAGGACGTCGTGTTCGATCGCGGTGCGTACATTTATCACGGGCGGGTCAAGGCGCTCGCCGAGGGTGCCCGCGAGGGCGGCCTGAACTTCTGAGGTAGGAACGAAACATGGCACAAGAGCCGAAATCTCCGCGCGGCGAGCGCTCGGATCGTGGCGGCCACGGTCGTGGCCGTGGCGGTGGACGCGATCGCGAAAACCGCGAAGAGCGCGACTCGGAGTTCGTCGACAAGCTTGTTCACATCAATCGCGTTGCGAAGGTTGTGAAGGGCGGCCGCCGCTTCGGTTTCGCCGCGCTCGTCGTCGTCGGCGACCAGAAAGGCCGTGTCGGCTATGGTCACGGCAAGGCGCGCGAAGTTCCGGAAGCGATCCGCAAGGCGACCGACGCTGCCAAGCGCGGCATGGTCCGCGTGGCCCTGCGCGAAGGCCGTACGCTGCATCACGATGTTGCCGGGCGCTGGGGCGCCGGCAAGGTCATCGTCCGCGCGGCGCCGGCCGGTACCGGCATCATCGCGGGCGGCCCGATGCGCGCCGTGTTCGAAACGCTCGGCGTTCAGGACGTGGTTGCCAAATCGCTCGGTTCGTCCAATCCGTACAACATGGTCCGTGCGACGTTTGCCGCGCTGAAGGCTGAAGACAGCCCGCGTTCGGTCGCGGCGCGCCGCAGCCTGAAGGTTTCGCAGCTCCAGGCCCGCCGCCGCGATGTCGGCGCCGAAGAAGCCGCGGACGCCTGAGGAGTATAGAATCATGGCCAAGAAGCCCGCCGCCAAGGCCGAGAAGAAATCCGGTCCCTCGATCACGGTCGTACAGACCGGTAGCCCGATCCGCCGTCCGGACGATCAGCGCCAGACGCTGATCGGTCTCGGTCTGAACAAGATCGGCCGCAGGAAAACCCTGCCGGACAATCCGGCCATTCGCGGTATGATCGCGAAGGTCGCGCATATGGTGCGCGTCGAGGACTAAATCTCTGCGGGATGGCGCGAGCCATCCCGTCCTTGTTTCAAGCCAGAAGCCCCCAATCCTGGCGCGGGGGCATTCTCAAGTGAAGCGCATCGTGCGCGCAGCGAGCCAGACGGAGCGGAAGATGAAACTCAACGAGATCAAGGACAATGCCGGCTCGGCCAAGAAGCGTATGCGCGTCGGCCGCGGCATCGGTTCGGGCAAGGGCAAGACGGGCGGCCGCGGCGTCAAGGGCCAGAAGTCCCGCGCGGGCGTTGCCATCAAGGGCTTTGAAGGCGGCCAGATGCCCATTCATCGCCGTCTGCCCAAGCGCGGCTTCGTCAATCTGTTCCGGGTCGATCTGAACGAGCTGAATCTCGACCGTCTTCAGACCGCGATCGACGCCAAGAAGATCGACATCAAGAACGACATCACCAATGAGGTGCTGGTCGAGGCCGGTGTGCTGTCCAAGAAGCGCCAGGGCCTGAAGCTGCTCGGCAAGGGCACGATCACCGCCAAGGCGAATTTCGTCGTCGCCGCTGCCTCCAAGGCGGCCATCGAGGCCATCGAAAAGGCCGGCGGTTCCGTCAAGGTCGTTCCGGTGAAGAAGCCGGCGGCCGAGGAAGCAAAGGCCTGAACCTGAATGGCATCGGCAGCTGAACAGCTTGCGGCGAACCTGAATCTCGGGGCCTTTTCCAAGGCCACCGAGCTCAAGAAGCGAATCTGGTTCACGCTGGGCGCGCTTCTCATCTATCGCCTCGGTACATATATCCCGCTGCCGGGTATCAACCCGGATGCGCTCGCGGACGTATTCCGTCAGCAGAGCCAGGGCATTCTGGGCATGTTCAACATGTTCTCCGGCGGCGCCGTCGGACGCATGGCGATCTTCGCGCTGAACATCATGCCCTACATCTCGGCCTCGATCATCATGCAGCTCATGTCTTCGGTGTCGCCGAAGATCGAGGCGCTGAAGAAAGAGGGCGAGGCCGGCCGCAAGGTCATCAACCAGTATACGCGCTACGGTACGGTGCTGCTGGCGGCGGTTCAGGCCTATGCGATCGCCATCGGCCTCGAAAGCGCGGCCAATGTCGTGATGGAACCGGGCATGTTCTTCCGGGTCTGCACCGTCATTACGCTGACCGGCGGCACGATGTTCCTGATGTGGCTCGGCGAGCAGATCACCGCGCGCGGCATCGGCAACGGCATTTCGCTGCTCATTTTCGCGGGCATTGTCGCCGAGCTTCCGTCCGCGCTGATCGGCATGTTCGAACTCGGCCGCCAGGGCGCGCTGTCGACCCCGATCATTCTCGGTGTCTGCGTCATGGCCATCGCGGTCATCGCGTTCATCGTCTTCGTTGAGCGCGCCCAGCGCCGCATCCTGATCCAGTATCCGAAGCGCCAGGTGTCGGCGACCCAGATGGCGGGGGGCGAAAGCTCCCATCTGCCGCTGAAGCTCAACACGTCGGGCGTCATCCCGCCGATCTTCGCTTCCTCGCTGCTGCTGCTGCCGACCACGGCGGCCGGTTTTGCGGCGTCGGGCGGCCCGGAATGGCTGACCTTCATCACGACCTATCTCGGCCACGGCCGTCCGCTCTACATGGTCACCTATGTCGGGCTGATCGTGTTCTTCGCGTTCTTCTACACGGCCATCGTCTTCAACCCGACGGAGACGGCGGACAATCTGAAGAAGTATGGCGGCTTTATCCCCGGCATCCGTCCGGGCGAGCGCACGGCGGAATATCTCGATTACGTCCTGACCCGCATCACGGCGGTCGGTGCAGGCTATCTCGCGATCGTCTGTCTCATTCCGGAAATGCTGATCTCCTATGCGGCCGTGCCGTTCTATTTCGGCGGCACCTCGCTCCTGATCGTAGTTTCGGTGACGATGGATACGGTTTCGCAGATCCAGGGGCACCTCTATGCGGCGCAGTATGAGGGCCTGATCCAGAAGGCCAAGCTCAGGGGGCAGCGCCGATGAGACTCATTCTTCTGGGCCCTCCGGGGGCCGGCAAGGGCACGCAGGCGCAACGCCTCGTCGAGCGTCACGAGATCGTCCAGCTTTCGACCGGCGACATGCTGCGCGCCGCGGTTGCGGCCGAAACGGAAATCGGCCTCAAGGCGAAGACCATCATGGACAGCGGCGAGCTGGTTCCGGACGAGGTCGTGGTCGGCATCGTGTCCGACCGGATCGAGAAGGCCGACGCCAAAAAAGGCTTCATCCTCGACGGCTTTCCGCGCACGGTGCGGCAGGCCGAAGCTCTCGACGATATGTTGAGAGACAAGGGTTTGAAGCTGGATGCTGTCGTCGAACTCAAGGTCGATGAGGGTATCCTGTTGTCGCGCATCGAAAAACGGGCAGGGGAAACCCCCGGCGGCCCGCGCGCCGACGACAATGCCGAAGCCCTCAAGAAGCGCCTTGCGGTCTACCGCGAACAGACGGCTCCGCTCGCGGACTATTACCAGTCCAAGGGTCTGCTGAAGACAGTTGACGGCATGCAGGACATCGATGAGGTCTCCAAGGCCATCGAGGCGGCGCTGGGGGTACCGAAATAGTTGACGGGGGGGAGTGAATCCCCCTATATCCCGGCACTTGACAGCCGATAGCTTCGCTTCGGTGCCGGTTCCATTTGGGTCCGGCATCGTTTCGTCTTGTCCGGCCCCGTTTTGGGCAGCCCGGCTGCCAGCCGTATTCAGGCCATCATGGCCGCAAGAAAGGGAACGACAGTGGCTCGTATCGCTGGCGTAAATATTCCGACGAACAAGCGCGTTGTCATTGCGCTGCAGTACATTCACGGCATCGGCGCCAAGAAGGCCCAGGAGATCACCGACAAGGTCGGCATCCCGGCTGAGCGTCGCGTGAACGAACTCACGGATGCCGAGGTGCTGCAGATTCGCGAGACGATCGATCAGGACCATATGGTCGAGGGCGATCTGCGCCGTGAAAACGCGATGAACATCAAGCGCCTGATGGACCTCGGCAGCTACCGTGGCCTTCGCCATCGTCGCGGGCTTCCGGTTCGCGGCCAGCGCACGCACACCAATGCGCGCACCCGCAAGGGCAAGCCGAAGGCGATTGCCGGCAAGAAGAAGTGACCCTAAGCGGCCGATAGGCCGCGATGGATTCATCCCCCGGCGTGACCGGGGGATCTGGTAAAGAGAATGCAGCGGGCGTTAGCCCGCGATGGAATGACCCTCGGGCCGGCCTCGATGGTCCGGAATTCAAGTGTATGGACCTTGTCCGTACGATCACCTGCTCCCCAGCGCCTGGCATTACGGGCGCGCCCGAAGGATTGAAGGACTAAAGATTTATGGCCAAGGAAACTCAACGCATCCGCCGCCGCGAACGCAAGAACATCGTCTCCGGCGTCGCCCATGTGAATGCGTCTTTCAACAACACGATGATCACGATCACCGACGTCCAGGGCAATACCGTGTCCTGGTCCTCCGCCGGTACGATGGGTTTCAAGGGCTCGCGCAAGTCGACGCCCTATGCCGCGCAGGTCGCGGCGGAAGATGCGGCCAAGAAGGCGGCCGAACATGGGATGAGGACGCTTGAGGTTGAGGTACGCGGCCCCGGTTCGGGCCGCGAGTCGGCGCTTCGCGCTCTGCAGGCAGCCGGGTTCACCGTGACGTCGATCCGCGACGTGACGCCGATCCCGCACAATGGCTGCCGTCCGCGCAAGCGGCGCCGCGTCTGATTCGTTTTATGCGTGGCGGGCCCAAGGCCCGCCTTTTCGGCGTCCGATCCGGGACGCCGCGCCACAGTGACCCAAGAAGGTGCCCGCCGTGATCCAGAAGAACTGGCAAGACCTCATCAAGCCGAACAAGCTCGACGTTGCTCCCGGCCGCGATCCTCAGCGTTTCACGACCGTCGTCGCCGAACCGCTGGAGCGTGGCTTCGGCGTAACGCTCGGCAACGCGCTGCGCCGCGTGCTGCTGTCCTCGCTGCAGGGCGCCGCCGTCACCTCGGTGCAGATCGACGGTGTGCTGCATGAGTTCTCGTCCATTGCCGGCGTCCGCGAGGACGTCACCGACATCATCCTGAACATCAAGGACATCGCGATCCGGATGCAGGGCGACGGCCCGAAGCGCATGATGCTGCGCAAGCAGGGCCCCGGCCAGGTGCTCGCCGGCGACATCCAGGTGACGGGCGATATCCAGGTTCTGAACCCCGATCTCGTGCTCGCGACGCTCGACGAGGGCGCGGATGTACGCATGGAGTTCACCGTCAATACCGGCAAGGGCTATGTGCCGGCCGACCGGAACCGCGCCGAGGATGCGCCCATCGGCCTGATCCCAGTCGATTCGCTGTATTCGCCGGTCCGTCAGGTGTCCTACAAGGTCGAGAACACCCGCGAGGGCCAGATTCTCGATTACGATAAGCTGACCATGACGATCGAGACCGACGGATCGATCACGCCGGAAGATGCGCTCGCATTTGCCGCGCGCATCCTTCAGGACCAGCTCGAAGTCTTCGTCAATTTCGAGGAGCCCAAGAAGGCCGAGGAGCGCACCGCGATCCCGGAACTGGCCTTCAACCCGGCCTTCCTCAAGAAGGTGGACGAACTCGAACTGTCGGTACGTTCGGCCAACTGCCTGAAGAACGACAACATCGTCTATATCGGCGATCTGGTGCAGAAGACGGAGGCGGAAATGCTCCGCACCCCGAACTTCGGCCGCAAGTCGCTGAACGAGATCAAGGAAGTTTTGGCCCAGATGGGGCTTCACCTCGGCATGGAAGTGTCGGGCTGGCCGCCTGAGAACATCGAAGAACTGGCCAAGCGCTTCGAAGAACATTACTGAGCGCGCTCGCGAAGCGTGAGGAGAGACTGAGATGAACCATGGCAAACGCGGTCGCCGGTTTAACCGGACCCAGAGCCATCGCGCCGCGATGCTGCAGAACCTCTGCGTTTCGCTGATCGAGCACGAGCAGATCGTCACCACGCTGCCGAAGGCCAAGGACCTTCGTCCGGTGGTCGAGAAGCTGATTACGCTCGGCAAGCGCGGCGGCCTTCATGCACGCCGGCAGGCGATTGCGGAAATCCGCAATGTCGAGGCGGTGAAGAAGCTGTTCGACGTGATCGGCCCGCGCTTCGCGGAACGCAATGGCGGCTATACGCGCATTCTGAAAGCTGGCTTCCGCTATGGCGACAACGCGCCGGTCGCGGTCATCGAATTCGTCGACCGCGATGTGGATGCGAAGGGCGCCAAGGACCGCGCCCGGGTCGAGGCCGAAGAGTCGGCGGCTGCTGCCTGAGTTCGGCTGTAAATACGAAGTTTGGAAAGCGGCCTTTCGGGGCCGCTTTTTCATTTGCGGTGTAGTCTTTGCTCGCGGCGAACTAGCCCCACGGGCCGCGTCCGCCGGGCAGGGGGAACGGCATTGGCGGACGGCGCTCATGTTCGGCCTCGGTCCCAATAGCCTCAGGCATGCTGTCTTCAGCGTCTCTATGCGCCTCGGGCAGCGGAAGCGGGCCGGGATCGCGTCCGCCCGCATAGCGCACGAGCGCCGCGCAGCGTTGTTCGATGGTCGGATGCGTCGCCCAGAACCCGCTGGGCTTGGAATCGATGAACAGGGCTTCGACCTGTCCGGGAATGGCGCCGAGATCCGAGCGGTTTTCGATCTTGCGCAGCGCCGAGATCATGGCATCCGGATTCTTCGTCAGTTCGACCGCGCCCGCATCGGCCATATATTCGCGCCGCCGCGAGATCGCGAGCCGGAGCGCGAGGGCCGATAGCCGGGCAATGATGAAGATTGCGATGGCGATCAGGATCAGCACCATCGCGCCCCCTCCACCGCCGCCCTTACCGGGCGAGGAGTTCGAGCCGCCGGTGCGATAGGTCGGGCGATAGCGCACGCCGCCGCGGAAGAATCCGCGCATCAGGAGATCGCCGCCCAGCGAGACGATGCCGGCGAAGATCGCCGCTACCATGATGAGCTGCACATCGCGGTTGATGATGTGCGTCATCTCATGGGCGAGCACCGCTTCCAGTTCGCCATCGTCGAGCGTGTCGAGCAGGCCGCGCGTCACCGTGATCGCGTAATGCTCGCGCCGCACGCCGCTGGCATAGGCGTTCAGCACCGGCGTTTCGATGATGCGTATGGACGGGATCGGGCGTCCGCGCGAGATCGCGAGATTCTCGACCATATTGTAGAGACGCGGCGCGGACGAACGCTCGATCTTGCGTGCGCCGGTCAGGCCATCGACGATCTTCTGGTGGAAGAAAAAGGCGATGGTCAGCCAGATTGCAGAGCCAGCCAGGGCAATCGCAAGCGAACGCGGCAGAAGCCGCGCCGCTTCGTGGATGCCGTCGAGCACATACGGATTCTCGAAAATCGCGACAAAAACGAGATTGGCCGCGAACGCGATCATCAGCATCAGGAACGGAAAGCCGAGAAGAAGGAGAACCGTCTTCGCGGCATTGTTCCAGATATGCGTCTTGAGGCCGATCGCCTGCATGGCCCCGCCTTTTCCGCGTCAGCCGCTCAGGAGCCGAAACCGACTTTCGGCGGCGCCTGGATCGCCGTGCGTTCGCCCTCGGCCACCTCGAAGAAGGTGCGCTGGGAAAAACCGAGCGAGCGCGCGAACAGGACGGCGGGGAATTGCTCCGTCGCCGAATTGTATTCCTGCACCGCATTGTTGAAGAAGCGCCGTGCCGCCGCGATCTTGTTTTCGAGATCGGACAATTCGGTCTGGAGTTGCAGGAAATTCGTGTTCGCCTTGAGGTCCGGATAGGCCTCGGCCAGCGCGAAGAGCTGGCGCAGCGCTCCCGTCAGCACGTTCTCGGCCGCCGCTGTCTCGGCCGGGCCGGAGGCGGCCATGGCGCTGTTGCGCGCCTTGATGACGGCATCGAGTGTTTCGCGCTCGTGGGTCGCATAGCCTTTCACGGTTTCGACCAGATTGGGAATAAGATCGTAGCGCTGCTTGAGCTGCACATCGACGTCCGACCAGGCCTGATTGGTCGTCTGCCGCAGCGCGACGAGGCGGTTGTAGATCGTGATGCCGCCAAGGGCGAGAACGGCGAGAATGCCGAGAAGGATCCAGGACACGATGAGGCCTCCGCAGGGATGGAGCGTAACGGTTAGCACATTTGCCGGCGGGCTTCATTCCGCCGGGCGAGGAGCCTATAAGTCGCGCCCATCGGCCCGGAAGTTCAAAAGGACAGCGTTCATGATGCCAAGGCGAATGGCGGCCATTTTTCTCGCGGCCCTTGTGGCGGCCCCGGTGGTGATGGCGCAGGACAGGACGGTTCCGCAAAGCCAGGCCGAGGTCCAGCTTTCCTATGCGCCTCTGGTCAAGGGCGTCTCGCCGGCGGTCGTCAATGTCTATGCGTCGCGCGTCGTTGCCGCCCGCCCGGTCGGCTTTCCGTTCAACGATCCGCTCTTCGCCGAGCTGTTCGGCGGCCAGATGCCGAACATGCCGCGCGAACGCATGCAGAGATCGCTCGGCTCCGGCGTCATCGTCGGCGCGGAGGGTCTTATCGTCACCAACAACCACGTCATCCAGGGCATGACGGATGTGCGCGTCTCGCTCGTCGATCAGCGCGAATTCGATGCCGATATCGTGCTGACCGATCCCCTGTCCGACATCGCGGTCCTGCGCGTCCGCGAATCCACGGGAACCTTCCCGACCGTCCAGCTTGCCGAAAGCGACACGACCGAGGTCGGCGATATCGTGCTGGCCATCGGCAATCCGTTCGGCCTCGGCCAATCGGTGTCGCAGGGCATCGTGTCCGCCATCCGCCGTGTGGAGAAGAAAACCGGCGAGCAGGCGGTCTATCTGCAGACCGACGCGGCCATCAATCAGGGCAATTCCGGCGGCGCGCTGGTCGATATGCGGGGCCATCTCGTCGGCATCAATACATCGATCTTCACGCGAGGCGGCGGTTCGGACGGCATCGGCTTTGCCGTGCCAAGTTCCATCGTGCGGCTCGTTGTGGAGGCCGCGCGCGCCGGGGAAACGGTGGTGCGCCGTCCGTGGCTCGGCGCCGAGCTTCAGGCGGTCACGCGCGAGATCGCCGAGGGCATGGAGATCGACCGCCCGTTCGGCGCGCTGATCGCCGATCTGTACGATGGCTCGCCCGCGGCCAGCGCCGGCCTCAAGCCCGGCGACATCGTCATCTCGTTCAACGGTCATCCTGTCGAGGATCCGACCGCGCTCACCTATCAGCTCACCATCGCGCCGCTCGGCAGCCGCGTTGCGCTCAATGTGCTGCGCGACGGGCGGCAGATGGCGGTCGCGCTCGATGTGCTGCCCGCGCCGGAAACCGTGCCGCGCGACGAGACGATTCTTGAGGGGCAGGGGCCGCTCACGGGCGCGAAAGTCGTCAATCTCTCTCCGGCGGTCGCGCAGGAACTCGGCGCGGGCGGAGCCGGCGAGGGAGTGATCGTCGTCGATGTCGAGCGCGGCACCCTGGCGGCGCGTGCCGGTTTCGAGAAAGGCGACCGGATTCTCGCCGTCAACGGTCAGGAGATCGACAGCGTCAAGACATTGTCCGCGGCCAATGCCGCCGGGCAGCGCCAGTGGAAGATCACCATCCAGCGGCGCGGCCAGGTCGCCACGCGCGTCTTCCGGTTCTGAATGGGCGCGCGCAAGGGGCCCAATCTCTTCGAAGCCGCCGGTCTCGACCGGTCCGCGCCCCGGCCGCTGGCCGATCGCCTGCGTCCGCAAAAACTTGCGGAGGTCGTGGGGCAGGATCACCTTGTCGGGACTGACGGCGCGCTGACGCGGCTGCTCGATGCCGCAAGCCTCGGTTCGCTGATCTTCTGGGGCCCGCCCGGCACCGGCAAGACCACGGTCGCGCGCCTTCTGGCCAATGAGACCGATCTTTATTTCGAACCGATCTCGGCCATTTTTTCCGGCGTCGCCGATCTGAAGAAGATATTCGAGGCGGCCCGCGCCCGCCGCGCGACGGGGCAGGGCACGCTTCTGTTCGTCGATGAGATTCATCGTTTCAACCGCGCCCAGCAGGACGCGTTCCTGCCGGTCATGGAAGACGGCACGGTCACGCTCGTCGGTGCGACGACGGAAAATCCGAGCTTCGCGCTCAACGCGGCGCTTCTGTCGCGCGCGCGTGTCATGGTGTTCCGTTCGCTGGATGATGAGGCGATCGGCAAACTGCTCGCCCGCGCCGAAGAGATCGAAGGCAAGCCGCTGCCGTTGAACGAGGAGGCGCGTGCTGCGCTCATCCGCATGGCCGACGGCGATGGCCGCGCCTCGCTCACTCTCGCCGAAGAACTCTGGCGTGCCGCCCGCTCGGGCGAAATATTCGACAATGCCGCGCTTCAGGACGTCATCCAGCGCCGCGCGCCGATCTACGACAAATCGCAGGACGGTCATTACAATCTGATTTCCGCGCTGCACAAATCCGTGCGCGGCTCCGATCCCGATGCGGCGCTCTATTATCTCGCGCGTATGCTCGATGCTGGCGAAGACCCGCTTTATCTCGCGCGGCGTCTCATCCGCATGGCCTCGGAAGATATCGGCATGGCCGATCCGCAGGCGCTTTCCGTCTGCATCGCGGCCCGCGATGCCTATGAGCAGCTCGGCACGCCGGAAGGCGAACTCGCCATCGCGCAGGCCTGTATTTACCTCGCGGCCGCACCGAAATCCAACGCCGCCTATATGGCCTACAAGGCTGCCCGCCGCGTGGCGCAGGAGCACGGCTCGCTCGTGCCGCCGAAGCACATCCTGAACGCGCCGACCCGGCTGATGAAGGATGAGGGATACGGCGCCGGCTACGATTACGATCATGACGCGCCGGACGCCTTTTCCGGTCAGAACTATTTTCCGGATGAGATGGGGCGCCAGACTTTCTATGAGCCGGTCGAGCGCGGCTTCGAGCGCGAGATTCGCAAACGTCTCGATTACTGGGCGAAGCTGCGGCGCGAGCGCGGGCAGCAATAAGTCCAGTCTTTTGCTCGCCAATCCGGGCGCGGGCTAGAACCCCCCGCATGAAATCCGACCCGCTTGCCGCGCCGCGCTCGCCGTCGCTGGCCGAACTCGCTATGTCCTTTGTCGGCGTCAGCATAATGGGCTTTGGCGGCGTCATGCCCTGGGCGCGCTGGGTCGCGGTCGAGCGCCGGAACTGGCTCACCGAGCGCGAATTCCTCGAAACAATGGCGCTGTGCCAGACGCTGCCCGGCGTCAACATCCTCAATTTCGCGGTCATCGTCGGCAACCGCTTTCATGGCGTCGCGGGTGTGGTGGTCGGCATTCTGTCGCTGACGGCCGTTCCGTTCGCGCTCGTGCTTACATTGGCGGGGCTTTACACGGCCTATGGCGATGCGCCCGGCGTGCGCGATGCGCTGCGCGGCGTGGGCTCTGTCGGCGCCGGAATGGTCGCGGCCATGGCGATCAGGATGGCGCTGCAATTGCGCGACGAATGGGTGGCGATGGTGGCGGCCGCCGCCGCTTTCGTGACGGTCGGCGTGTTCCGCGTTCCGCTGCTCGTCGCACTCGCCGTGCTCGCGCCGCTGACGATCTTCTATGCGTGGCGGAGACTGCGGTGAAGCCGGGCGACGACATCATCGCGCTGGCTGCCTCTTTCGCCGTCATCTCGCTGATGGCGTTCGGCGGTGTGAACGCGGTTCTGCCGGAAGTGCACCGGCAGGCGGTCGATCTGCATATGTGGCTCGGCAACGACCGCTTCACCGAACTTTACGCGCTGTCCCAGGCCGCGCCCGGCCCGAACATGATGATCGTGACCCTGATCGGCTGGCAGGCCGCCGGGCTCGTCGGTGCGCTGGTCGCGACGGTTGCGGTCGTCACGCCGAGCTGCCTTCTGGCCTATGTCGTCACGCGCACATGGACGCATTACCGCGAGGCGCGCTGGCGCAAGGCCATCGAAGCCGGCATGATTCCGCTCACTGTCGGTTTCGTCTCCGCGGGCGCCCTCGTCATCACCCAGACGGTCGCCGAGGGCGAGTGGAAGCTGATGGCGGTTACGGCGGCGAGCGCGCTTCTGATCGCCTTTACCCGCGTCCATCCTTTGATCCCTCTGGCGGTCGCGGGCGGGCTCGGCTATGCGGGGCTCTTCTAGGAGCATTTCTCATGCAGGCTCTGGCCCTGGTTTTCGTCGGCGGCGGCATCGGCGCCTCGCTGCGCCATCTCGTCAATCTTGCCGCCGCGCGGCTGTTCGGCGTCTCGTTCCCGTGGGGCACGCTGATGGTCAACGTTGCCGGGTCGTTCGTCATGGGCCTTCTGGTCGCGTGGTTCGCGCTGAAATATCAAGGCGGCGGGCAGGGCTTGCGGCTGTTTCTTGCCACCGGCGTTCTGGGCGGTTTCACCACTTTTTCGGCCTTCTCGGCCGATGCCGTGGCCCTTTGGGAACGCGGAACGCATGGTGCCGCCGCAGCCTATGTGGCGGTCTCCGTTCTCCTGTCGCTCGGCGCGCTGGTGCTGGGCCTTGCCGCCGGCCGGGCCTGAGGATTCGTCACATGGCCGTTGAAATCGTCACAGTGAAGGACAGCGAGGACGGGCTCCGGCTCGACCGTTTCCTGAAGGCGCGCTATCCGGCGCTCGGCTTCGGCCAGCTCCAGAAAATCCTGCGCACGGGCCAGGTGCGCGTCGATGGCGCCCGCGCCAAGCCGCAGGTGCGGCTCGAGGCCGGGCAGAGCGTGCGGATTCCGCCGCTCGGCGAAGCGGCCGCGAAAGACGCCTCTGCTGCTCGCCCGAAGCCGGATGACCGGGACGCCGCGTTCATCCGGAGCCTCGTTCTTTACGAGGACAAGGACGTGATGGTGCTCAACAAGCCGCACGGCCTTGCCGTGCAGGGCGGTTCGGGCACGACGCGCCATATCGACGGGATGCTGGCCGCGCTGACGGGGCCGGACGGCGAGCGGCCGAAGCTCGTCCATCGCCTCGACCGCGACACGGCTGGCTGCCTCGTCATCGCCAAGAACCGCAAGGCGGCGTCCGTGCTCGGCAAGACGTTCAATTCACGTTCGGCGCGCAAGATCTACTGGGCGCTTGTGCCGGGCGTGCCCGAGCCGCGTCAGGGCCGCATCTCCACCTATCTTGCCAAGGGCGGTGCGCATGGCGAGGAGAAGATGCATGTCGCCAAGCATGGCGACCGGGAGGCCAGCCATGCCATCACCTATTATGCGGTGGTCGAGAAGGCCGGGAAACAGGCTGCGTGGCTGTCGCTCAAGCCGGTGACGGGCCGCACCCACCAGCTCCGCGCGCATCTGGAGCATATCGGCCACCCGATTCTCGGCGATCCGAAATACGGTACGGACCGGAAGTTGCCCGAAGGCCTTGCGGAAGATCTGTCGGACAAGCTGCTTCTTCTGGCGCGCCGCATCACTTTGCCGAAGCCCGGCGGCGGCACGATCGATGTCACTGCGCCGCTGCCCGAGCATTTCAAGGCGGCCTTCGCCCATTTCGGCTTCGATCCAAAGGGGGAAGACCCCATTCTCAAGGCGCCGGAAGACTAACGGCGTCACCCGCTTGCGTTCTTGAGCAGCGCACCCGTTCGGCTTGGCCGCGCGGGGCTGAACGATTACATGAAGGCAAACCCCGAGAGGCCCCGTGAATCTTGTCGTTTTCGATGTCGACGGAACCTTGATCGACAGCCAGCAGATGATCTGCGCCGCCATGGACCGCGCCTTCGATGCGCATGGTCTTGTGCCGCCCTCCCGTGCGGAGGTTTTGTCCATCGTCGGCCTGTCGCTCGAAACCGCGATGCGGGCTCTGGTGCGCGAGGAGCCGGATGCGCTGGCCGGGCCTCTGGCGGAGGCCTACAAGGCGGCATTCTTCGATCTGCGCCACAGCCCTGACCATCACGAGCCGCTGTTTCCCGGAGCCATCGAGGCGCTGGACCGGCTGGCCGGGCGCTCGGATGTCGTTCTCGGCCTCGCCACGGGCAAATCGCGGCGCGGGGTCGATGCCATCCTCGATCTGCACGATCTGCATGGCCGCTTCGTCACGATCCAGACCGCCGACGACCACCCCTCCAAGCCGCATCCTTCCATGATCGCCGCCGCGCTGTCCGAGACGGGCGCGCTGCCGGGCGAGACGGTCATGATCGGCGATACGACCTATGACGTCGAAATGGGGCGCGCGGCCGGGGCGCGGGCCATCGGCGTCGGCTGGGGCTATCACGCGACGGATTCGCTTCTGGCGGCCGGCGCGGAAATCGTCCTCTCGGATTTCGCCGATCTCGACCGTGCGCTCGCCACGGAGACGGCATGAGCGATGATGTAAAAGGCCTGCGTCCCGCAGCGCCCGTTCTGCCGAAACGCTTCTACAAGAACGCCGAGGCCGCGCCGAGGGACGGCGCGTTCGTCATTCTGCTCGACGGACGGCCGGTACGTACGCCTGCGAAGAACATGGCGTCCGTGCCTTCCGAAAGGCTGGCGCTGGCGCTTGCAGCCGAATGGAACGCGCAGGCGGAGGTGATCGACCCGGCTCTTATGCCGCTCACCCGCATCGTCAATTCCGCGCTCGACGGCGTTGCGAACACGGCCGATGCCGTGCGCGAGGAGATCGTCAAATATGCCGGTTCGGACCTCCTGTGCTATCGCGCCGAAGGGCCGGAGCGTCTGGTCGCGCGCCAGAACGCGGTGTGGAATCCGGTGCTCGACTGGATGCGCGAGGAATTCGGTGCCCGCTTCATCCTGGCGGAAGGGATCGTGTTCGTCGCCCAGTCCGGCGAGGCGCTGAATGCGGTGCGCACACCGCTGGCCGATCTCGACATCTTCCGTCTCGCCGCCGCCAGTGTAATGACGACGCTGACGGGCTCGGCGCTTCTGGCTCTGGCGGTGCTGAAAGGCCGCCTGTCGGCGGAAGAGGCCTGGGCGGCGGCCCATGTCGATGAGGACTGGAACATCGAGCAATGGGGCGCGGATGAAGAGGCGGCCGAGCGCCGGGCGCGCCGTTTCGAGGAAATGCAGGCCGCCGCGCGACTGATGGCGCTGGCGGCCTGAATCCTGTCTTTACAACTTATTTTGCGTGGATCAGGCGGATGCACTTTGCGGCGGCTTCGCCGATCTTGCGCCCTTCGGCCTCGGTGATCTTGCCGGCATTGTATTTCGGCTCCAGATAGCCGCGCACCGCGTTCTCGAGCGTCACATTGTTCTTTTCGACGGCGACGATGCCGTAGCGATAGGTCTTCAGCGTTTCGCCGGACAATCCCTTGGCGCATTCGTCTGCCGCCTTGCGGTCGGCGAGAGCGGTGGAGGGAAGGGCGATCAGGGCAAGGACGGTCAGAACACGGATCATGGAGCCTCTCGTCGGATACGGTGCAACGCTCAACCGATCCCACGGACCGGCGATTCACTCAACGCACAAGCAGGCCAAACGCCCGATTCTGCGCGTATGTTGCAAGCATGGCCTTCCCGGCGGAAAATGTCCGCCGGGAATGACGGGCCCTGAACTCATTGTGATGGTGCGGTCGAGAAGACTCGAACTTCCACGGGTTGCCCCACAGCGACCTCAACGCTGCGCGTCTACCAATTCCGCCACGACCGCGGGAAAAAAGCCGGCCTCTTCGGGCCGGCGCGCGCTCTCTAACAAATAGTCCGGGACGCGACAAGTGGAGCGTTCAGCGCATTTCAGGTGTGCGCTTGAGAACTTCCTTCACCTCGACCGCGATGCGGTTGCCGATCACCACGATGGAGCCGCGCGCCACGGGCAGATTATTGGCGCGGATGGTAACATCGTCGTCTTCCGTCGCGTCGAGCTCGATGACCGCTCCGCGGCCCATGCGCAAAAGCTGGTGGATGGGCATATTGGTCTGGCCCAGCATCACCGATATATCGAGGCGGATATCGTCAAGAACTGCCATGCACAGAAACCCCAGACCCACGGACGCCAAACGCGAACGCCGCGTCCCCGGAAGGTCAGCACAATCATGGTTAACCCTTGCTTAACAGCTTGATTTCCTTTGCTCCTCAGGAGGCCGGGGACCTTCCCGAATGGCGGGTCAGCCGGGGGCTCGTGGACTATGAGGCTGCGGTTGCCGCGATGGAATCGCGTGCCGCTTCCATTGCCGAGGGGCGGGCGCCGGAACTCGTCTGGCTGCTGGAGCATCCGCCGCTCTACACGGCCGGCACCAGCGCCGAGGACGGCGACCTCCTCGATGGCGGCCGATTCCCGGTCTTCCGGACGGGGCGGGGCGGCCAGCACACCTATCATGGCCCCGGACAGCGCGTGGCCTATGTCCTGCTCGATCTGAGGCGCCGCAGGCCCGATGTGCGGGCCTTTGTGGCTGCGCTGGAGGAATGGCTCATCCGGGCGCTGGCGGCCTTTGCGGTGGATGGAGAGCGCCGTCAGGGCCGCGTCGGGGTGTGGATCAGGCGGTCGGACAGGGGCAATGGCGCCGAAGACAAGATCGCTGCCATCGGCGTGCGTCTGCGCCGCTGGGTGAGCTTCCACGGCATCAGTCTCAATGTGGAGCCCGATCTGACCCATTACGACGGAATCGTGCCCTGCGGCGAGCGCGGGCCGGGGGTGACAAGTCTGGTCGATCTCGGTCGGCCCGTGACCATGGAGGAGGCGGATGCGGCTCTCCTGACGGCCTTCCGCGAGATTTTCGGGGAGGTTATGCCCCTCGAAGGCCCTCCGCCTGAGCTGGCGGATAGCAGTCGTTCCTGAATCAGGCGTCCGGAAGGATTGAAAACTCAGCGTTTTCCGGCAGAAGCGCCAGATCGCTCTCATCGACCGGCCGGACGGCAATATCCATCACCTGGGCGCCGGGCGGTCCGCGCTCCATGAGCGCTAGGGCCGATTCGACGTTTTTTTTGCCGCCTGACAGAACGGCCTCGACCCCGCCGTCGCGGCGGTTGCGCACCCAGCCCGCGATGCCAAGGGTTCCGGCGGCCTGCGCCAGCCAGGCGCGATAGCCGACGCCCTGAACCCGGCCCGACACCTCGACATGTATGTCCATGCGATTCATATGCGAAACGTCCCGATGATTCTTCGTTTCATGTAACGCAGAATTAAGTCCTGAAGCGTATTCCCCGAGGAAAATGGCTATCCGGGGGGAACGCCATGCAGACAGTTGCAGCCATCAAGGTACTCGTGGCGGACGATTCCAGCACGATCCGCCGTCTGTTCAAGGAATTTGTCGCCCGCTGGGAGACGCCCGTCGAAATCGTCGAAGCGGAGGACGGCGCATCCTGCCTCGCCCAGCTCGCGGCCACACGGTTCGACATGGCCTTTCTCGACGTCAATATGCCGGGAATGACCGGGATTGAGGCGCTTTGCCATGCCCGGCATGCCGGCAACGACACATTCGTCGTTGTAATGTCGTCGCATACAAAAAGCGAAATCGTCGATGTCGCGCGGCAGCTCGCGGCGTACGATTTTCTCCGCAAGCCGTTCACGGCACCTGATCTGGCGGCGATATTCCGTACCTACGAGCGTATCCTGCGGCCGGTGAGCGCGCTTCTCGTGGACGATTCGGCGACGGTGCGGCGCGTCATCTCGAAAATCATCGATCAGTCGATCTTTCGCGTCGCGATCGACGAGGCATGCACGGGCCTCGTTGCGGTCGAATTGAGCGAAGAGAGCCGCTACGACGTGGTCTTTCTCGATCTGAACATGCCGGGGCTCGACGGTCCGGCGACGCTTGCGCGCCTGCGCAGCAAGAATCCCGATGTGCGCGTGATCGTCAATTCCAGCGAGCCGGAGGAGAATGCGCGTCGCCGTTTCGGGAATCAGAAGGTCGAGATTTTTCTCAAGAAGCCCTTCTATCCGAAGGATGTCGATCACGCGATGCGCGTCTGCTTCGATCTTCCGCCGCCCTATCAGATCTCGAGCGCTGCGTGAGCGTGAAAGAGCCGGGGCAGCATCCCGGCTTTTTGCTGCTGCCGATTGCTGTTGCCGAACCCGGCCAGCCGAAGGGCTAATGCCAAAAAACCGGGACCGGATTGTCCGCGCTGCCGCCACTGTCCATAATCGCCGCTCGTTTGATTTATGGAGGACAGGAATGGACGTTCGCGCGGCCTTGGCGGTGGGGGCTGGAAAGCCCTTGGAAATCACGACGGTTCAGCTCGAAGGCCCAAGGCCCGGCGACGTTCTGGTCGAGATCAAGGCGACGGGCATCTGCCACACCGACTGGTTCACCCTTTCCGGCGAAGACCCTGAGGGCTTGTTCCCCGCCATTCTCGGCCATGAGGGCGCGGGCGTTGTGCGCGAGATCGGGGAGGGCGTCACATCGGTGAAGCCCGGCGATCACGTCATTCCGCTCTATACGCCCGAATGCCGCCAGTGTCCGTCCTGCCTGTCGCGCAAGACCAATCTGTGTACGGCCATACGTACAACGCAGGGGCAGGGGCTCATGCCCGACGGTTCCTCGCGCTTTTCCATCGGCGGGCAGAAAATCCACCATTATATGGGCACGTCCACCTTCGCCAATTACACGGTGCTGCCCGAGATCGCGGTGGCCAAGGTGCGTGAGGACGCTCCGTTCGAAAAGATCTGCTATATCGGCTGCGGCGTCACCACGGGCATCGGCGCCGTCATCAATACGGCGAAGGCCGAGCCGGGCTGCACGGCCATCCTGTTCGGCCTCGGCGGCATCGGCCTGAACGTCATTCAGGGCCTGAGGATCGTCGGTGCCGACATGATCATCGGCGTCGATATCAACAACGACAAGAAGGCCTGGGGCGAGCGCTTCGGCATGACGCATTTCGTCAATCCGACCGAAATAGGCGAAGAACTCGTGCCCTATCTCGTCAACATGACGAAGCGCGGTGCAGACCAGATCGGCGGCGCGGACTACACATTCGATTGCACCGGCAACACGAAGGTCATGCGCCAGGCGCTCGAAAGCTGCCATCGCGGCTGGGGCGAAAGCATCATCATCGGCGTCGCCGGCGCGGGACAGGAGATTTCGACGCGCCCATTCCAGCTCGTCACCGGCCGGGTCTGGAAAGGCACGGCCTTCGGCGGCGCGCGCGGGCGCACGGACGTTCCGAAGATCGTCGACTGGTATATGGACGGTAAGATCGAGATCGACCCGATGATCACCCACACGATGCCGCTGGAAGACATCAACAAGGGCTTCGATCTGATGCATCACGGCGAGAGCGTCAGGGGTGTCGTGGTGTTTTAACCGTTCCCGGCTTAAAAGCTGCCCCTGGGGGCTTATGCGGCCGGTCCGGCACAGATGAGAAGAGCGTTGCGTATGCCGAACTCGATTGCCGGGGCCGCGCTCCGGGGCCTTGTCCTCGGCTGCGCATCTTTTGTGCTGGTGGCCTGCACCACGATCCACCGCGTGCCTCTGCCGGCGACGGAGGTGTCCAGCGCGACCGTGCTTGCCGATTCCTCGTCGTCCCATCCGATCCGCATCTGGGGCGACGAGAAGGCGCCCATCCAGGACTATCTCGGCGCCATGTCGGAGGCCGATCTCCGCAGGGAGTTTCCGGCCGTCTACGGCCAGCGCCAGGCCTATCTGGCGCTGTCGGGCGGGGGAGAGAACGGGGCCTTCGGCGCCGGCCTCCTGACGGGCTGGACGGCAGCGGGCAAGCGGCCGGAATTCATGATCGTCACCGGCGTCAGCACCGGCGCGCTGATCGCGCCTTTCGCGTTTCTCGGCCCGGCTTACGACCGGCACCTGACGGCGATCTACACCGAATATTCGCTCAACGATCTCGTCCGCCGCCGCTCGGTCTTTGCGATCCTGTCGGCGGCCTCGGCGGTCGATCCGCAGCCCATGCGCGACCTCATCGCGCGCTATATCAGCCCGGCCGTCGTCGCCGAGATCGCCGCCGAGCACCGGCGCGGGCGCCAGCTCTGGATCGGCACCACCAATCTCGACGCCGGCCGCCCGGTTCTGTGGAGCATCGGCGCCATCGCCAACAGCGCGGACCCGCGCCGCGTGAAGCTCATTCACGATATTCTGCTGGCCTCGGCGTCGGTTCCCGGCGCATTTCCGCCCGTGCTCATCAATGTCAATGCGGACGGCCGCACCTATGACGAGCTTCATGTCGATGGCGGAACGACCAATCAGGTCTTTCTCTATCCGGCAGGCACGGACTGGAAGTTCGTCATGCGCAAGCTGCGGGTGAAGGGCCGGCCGGAACTCTATGTCATCCGCAACGCCTCCCTCAGCCCGACCTATCAGCCGGTGAAGGCCGAGCTTGTGCCGATTGCCGGCCGCTCGATCTCGTCGCTGATCCGCACCCAGGGGATCGGCGATCTGTACCGCATCTATCTGTCGGCGCAGGAGAGCGGCCTCGACTTCAATCTCGCCTTCATTCCGCCGGGCAATGATGCGCCGCCGAACCGCGTTTTCGATCAGGCGCATATGCGCAAGATGTTCCTGCTCGGGCAGCAGCAGGCGCGCGACGGCACGGCCTGGCACAATTCGCCGCCGGGGCTCTGACGCATCAGACCGAAAAGTGCGCAGCAGTTTTCGGATGAATCCGATGCGTAAACACAAAAAGGGCTCCCGAACGGGAGCCCTTTGTCGTCCATCGGAAGCTGGCAAGAGCCATATCAGGCGGCGAATTTCGCCTTCAGTTCCTCGAATTTCGCGAGCTGTTCGGGCAGGAGATTGCGCTCCTTGTCGCGGCGCACGAACACCTTGAACATGCTCTCGCCGTCACCGTTGAAGAACTGCACGGAGCAGGAGCGGCGGCCATGGAACAGGCGGTCGATCAGAAGAATCTCGGCGCAGTTCGATGCCTTGATGTGACCGCCGATCGGGCTGTCGCCATGGATGTTGAAATAGCCGTGCCCGGCGGTGCCGGCGGGCAGGCTGCCCTCGATCTCGGCGACGATGTCCTTCGTATGGACAAGGAAGAGAACATCGCCCCAGCCCGTCAGTTCGGCCCATACATCCTCGAATTGCGCGCCCTCGACGAGCGTGGCCTCGCCCTTGGGAAGCTCGGCCACGACCGCGCGCAGGGGAACGTTCTCCTGCCGGGCAATCGCTTCCAGAACGCCGTCCGGCTTTTCGGCCAGCGCGGCGCGGATTTTCTCGACGTCGACGGCCATGTTCATCGCCTCACTCCGCTGCAACGAGTTGCGGATTGGTGATGTGCTGGAAGACCTCGAAGCCTTCGAAATTCGGGTGGCCCTGAATGCCGGACTTCTTGCCGCTGGTATTGGGGCGGGCATGGGCATCGCGGAACTGCTGGGACTTCGTCCAGGCCTCGAAATTCGCCTTGGAGCGCCACACCGTGTGCGAGGCGTAGAGCACATGATCTTCGTGCTCCGGGCCGCGCAGCATGTGGAATTCGACGAAGCCGTCGAGCTCGTGCAGCGTGCTTTTGCGCTCGAGCCAGATCTGCTCGAAATCTTCCGTCGAGGCCTTGTCGACCTTGAAGCGGTTCATGGCGATATACATCGGTGTCATCCTTTCGGGCTGGCGGGTGCGCCGGCGAACCGGCGCACCCTGCTGGCTTACATATTAGAACTGATATGTGGCACTTACCCGGAAATTGCGTCCGGGCTGTGTGAAGTACTGTTTATTCGATGCGGTGATATCGAGCGCATCCTCATAGTACAACTCATCGGTGATATTGAAGATGCCGGCCCGGATCGTCAGCCCTTCGACGGCTGCCGGCGACCACCATGCGGTGAGATCGAGCAGCGCGTAGGAGGGCGTGGCTGATTGGGCATTCTCCAGATCGGAGCCTGGTGCCGGCGTCGTTGCCGGAGTTCCCGGTGTGAAGTTGCGCGATGCAGCGGCAGTGAGGATCAGATCCGCGCCCCAGGTTGCCTGCTCATAGCCGACACCGAGCACGACCTTGGCGGCCGGGATCGTATTCAGACCGACATCGAGGTCCATGTCCTCGCCTACATAGGCACCGAACTGCCCCCAGCCATGCCAGCCGGATTCATGCTTGTAATGGGCTTCCAACTCCGCGCCGTAGATTTGCACATTTGCCCGGTTGATCGATCGGGTTATGCCCATCGGAAAATCGGCTGCATTATACCCCAGAGTCGCCAGAAACGCCGTTTCATCAGGCGTGTATGTGCACATTCCCATCGCATTGCACGTACCGATTCCCTGATCGTCTATGAAGTTCTTGTAGCGATTATAGAAAAGTTTGATCGAGCCACCCCTGCGGGCATCGCCAACAAGAGCACCAATATCGAAACCGTTGCTTGTCTCTGCCTCGAGTTGATCGTTGCCTATCCGCAGATAGGTGCTGGTGCCGCCATAGGTCAGATAAAGTTCGTTGACGGTCGGCGCGCGGAATCCCTGTGCCCATTGTGCGAACAATGTAACGTTATCGGTCGCATCCGCTTCCACGCGCAGCTTCGGCGAAATGGCGCCGTCGCTCGATTCATCGGGCAGCCCGTTGGACGAATAGGCCTGGCTGCGTCCATACGCGTCCGTGTATTGCGGGCTCTGGCGATACCAGTCAAAACGCACACCCGGCGTCACCCGGACCGTGTCGTCGAGAAAGGCGATTTCATCCTGGACGAAAGCCGCGGCAGTGAGCCCTTCCACATCGGGCATATCGGACTGGTTTGAGTGCAGGAAGTTGCAGGGATTGAAGGGGCCGGGGAACGGACCAGGTCCGCAACTGTCCTGACCTTCGGAATATTGATGTGAGTCGCTGCCATAGACCTGAGCGCCGAAGCTGACCCGGTGCTCCGCCGATGCAGTGTCGATAATTTTCAGCGCGCTGCCGTTGACGCCGTAGACGTCGTATTCGCGCGTGTTGTTGCGTAGATAATCGCCCGCCGGATTGGATAGTCGATTTGCGGTAAACCTGTCACCAAGTTCCTGCCGTTGCCAGAACAGCTTAGCTTCCGCCAGATCGAGCCAGCCGCCACCGTCATACCGGTAATCAAGGGACACGCGCGTTCGTTGATTTGTTTCCTCGTTATTGACGGTATTGAGGTCATACGTGGTGCCGCTTTGAGTTAGCGGTGTAACATTCGCTTCGCGGTTGAATCGTTCGCCCGTGAATCCGATCATATGCCCGCCATCGACGTAATGGCGCAGCTTCACAAGCAGATTTTCCTGATCGTAATCGGCTGGGTTCTTGATCGTGCGCGTGGAGCCGGGGCCGGGATTGGTTCCCATATTCTCCATTTCATGGCCGTCGCGATAGCCGCCCTGAACCATGAAGAACGTCTTGTCGATCCGTGCCGCCAGTGCCTGATCCACGCGCCAGCTGTCGTCGCGGCTATCGAAGCCGAATTTCGTAATGCCTCCGAAGTTTTCGCCCACCTTCAACAAATCTTCCGGTTCCAAGGTGCGGAAGCGGATGCCCCCACCGAGCATGCCGGACCCGAACACGCTAGAGTCCGAACCCTTTACGACGTCAATCGCCGAAAGGGAGTCGAAGTCCACACTGGCCGGGCCGCCGGCGCTGCCGCTGGCTGCGCCGGTCCCCGGGTCGGCACCGCGGGCGCCATCGTCGAGATAGGGCAATGGAATGCCGTCGATCGTTGTCAGCACGCGCTGGTTGCTCAAGCCTCGCACGTTGAAGCCACGAGAGGTTTCGCTGAACGATACGCCGGGCGTGATCTTGTTGATGTCCGTGGGGTTGCTGATCTGGCGTCGGTCCAGTTCCTGCCGATCCGCGCGCGTTGTGAGTACGGTCTGTTCTTCGGTCGCGGTGGCGGGTGCGTCGTCGCCATACTGCGCGCCGGTCGTCTTGCCCTGCTGACCTTCGATGTTGATCGTATCGAGCTCAATGCTCTGCGCTTCCTGCGCATGTAGGCCGGCTGTCGAAGCCAGCATGAGCGTGGCTGCGGCCGCGCTCGAAAACAGATAATTCCGGTACATACCTGAAACCCCCAGCCCATTGGTCCCGTTGGGAATGGCTGCGCTGGCTGGGTCGGGTCTCGCCGGAACCTGGCTTGCTTACGCCTACTCGGACGCTGCAGGAGAATCCCGCAACGCTTCTGTTGACGGCTCTACTTAAAAATGACAAGGCAAGTCAAACGAATTTGCGAGTACTTCGTAACTTTAAAAGTAGTATAATTCCAATGAACAAGAATAACACAGTAGATCGATTCCAAACTGGAAGTAACGACACCGCTCCCGATCAAGGACAACCTGTCGCAGGCGTGCCTAAACGTGTTTTTGAGAGCGACGATTTGTTTGGATCGCAAACTGAAATCGGAATTTTACACCAAGGTTCGATGTATCGTCTTCGCGTTACACGCGGCGGCAAACTGATCCTGAACAAATAAGCTGCCACCGGCCGAGGAGTGCCTTCGCGTGACCCGCTTTCCATTGTCTCTCATCTTCTCGCTGATCGGTTCTGCCGTATTGACGCTCGGCGCGGCGGCTCAGGAGCAGCCGCAAAAGATCGTTTCCATCGGCGGCGGCGTGACCGAAACGCTCTATGCACTGGGCGCGCAGGACCGTATCGTGGCCGTCGATACGACGAGCCTCTATCCGCAAGAGGCGCTCGAGACGAAGCCGAATGTGGGCTATATGCGCGCTCTGTCGGCCGAGGGCGTTCTGGCGCTGTCGCCCGATCTCATACTTATGGACGGTGCCGCCGGGCCGCCCGAGGCGCTCGAGCTTCTCGACCAGGCGAAGATCCGCGTCGTGCAGGTGCCGTCGGGTCATAGCGCCACCGAACTGCCGGAAAAGATTCGCCGGATCGCCGCCGCCGCCGGCAAAACGGAGGAGGGCGCAAAGCTCGCCTCCGAGGTCGAGACGGAACTGACCGGGCTCGAAAAGGATTTGCAGCGTGTAACGACGAAGAAGCGCGTGCTCTTCATCCTGTCGCTCACGGACGGACGCCCGATGGCCGCCGGAACCGACACCGGCGCCGACACCATCATCCGTATGGCGGGCGCCGAGAACGTCTTTGCCGAGGTCAAGGGCTACAAGACGATTTCGCCGGAAGCCGCCGCCGCGCTGCAGCCGGATGCGATCCTGATGATCACCCGTTCCGGCATGCCGGAAGAGGGTAAGGACATTCTCAAGGAGCCTGCTTTCGTCGAGACGCCTGCTGCCAAGGCCGGCGCCTTCATCAAGATGGACAGCCTGTTCCTGCTCGGCTTCGGCCCGCGCACGGCGCAGGCGGCGCGCGATCTGGCGGCACAGCTCTATCCCGATCTCGGCCTGAAGGCGGTGCCGTGAGCGTGACAAGCGAAGCCTTGAAAGCGGGCGCGATCGAGGGCGATCGGTCCCGGACGGCGGCTTTGGCCATTGCGTGCCTTGCCGTCGCGCTCGTCGCCGTCAGTGTCGTGTCGCTCGGTGTCGGCCCGGCCGGCATTCCAGTGCGCGATGTGTTGAAGATTCTCATCGCCGGGCCGGACGCCACCGATATTCCGGCCGGCGACGTTCTGATCGTCTGGCAGATCCGCATGCCGCGCGTTCTGCTCGGCACGCTGATCGGCGCCTCGCTCGCGGTCGGCGGGGCGGTCATGCAGGGGCTTTTCCGCAATCCGCTGGCCGATCCCGGCCTTGTCGGCGTGTCGTCCGGCGCGGCGCTTGCCGCGGTGTCGACCATCGTGCTCGGCCCGGGTCTGCTTGCGCCTTTCGTCGCCGTCACCGGCATCTTCTCGCTGCCGCTGGCCGCGTTCTTCGGCGGCCTCATATCGACGGTCACGCTCTATGGCATCGCGACCCGGCGCGGCCGTACATCGGTCGCCACCATGCTGCTCGCGGGTATTGCGCTCGGTGCATTCGCCGGCGCGGCGACGGGGCTGCTCGTCTACATCGCCAACGACCAGCAATTGCGCGAACTCACATTCTGGTCGCTCGGCGCGCTCAGCGGTTCGTCCTGGACGAAGTTCTGGGCCAGCGGGCCGATCCTCGCCTTCATCCTGATCGCCGCGCCCATTCTCGGCCGCGGTCTGAACGCCATCGTGCTCGGCGAGGCCGAGGCGTTCCATCTCGGCGTCAATGTGCAGCGGCTGAAGAAGCTCGCCGTTTTCCTTGTCGCGGCGGCGACCGGCGCGGCCGTGGCCGTCAGCGGCGTCATCGGCTTTGTCGGCATCGTCGTGCCGCATCTTCTGCGTCTTGCCATCGGCGCGGATCATCGTGCGCTGCTTCCGGCCAGCGCGCTGCTCGGCGCGATCCTGCTTCTGTGTGCGGACATGTTCGCACGTACCGTGGTCGCGCCCGCCGAGCTTCCCATCGGTATCGTTACCGCCGCCCTCGGCGCGCCGTTCTTTCTCTGGATGCTGCTGCGCAATCGCGGCTTCGTGGATATGTGACGATGTTCGAAGTCAGGGACGCCACGCTCAGGATCGGCTCGCGCGCCATTCTCAAACGCGTTTCGGCGCGGATGGAGCCGGGCCGCCTGACCATCGTCGCCGGTCCGAACGGCGCCGGCAAATCCACATTGCTGAAGGTCATGACCGGCGAGCTGAAGCCGCAGGAGGGCGCGGTCACATTCGAGGGGCAACCGGTCGCCGCCATGCCGGCGCATCGGCTTGCGGGCCGCCGCGCCGTGCTGCCGCAAAGTTCGCAGCTTGCCTTCCCCTTCACCGTTCTCGAAGTCGTGCGTCTTGGCCTGCAAAACCGTGCCGGCCTGGCTCCGGCCGCGCGCCGCATGGCGCCGGTACATGCGCTGGAGAAGGTCGACCTGCACAGTTTCGCCGGCCGGCGTTATCAGGAATTGTCCGGAGGCGAGCAGCAGCGCGTCCATCTTGCCCGTGTCATGTGCCAGATCGGCGAGCCGGTCATGGACGGCAAGCCGCAATATCTTTTCCTCGATGAGCCGACCTCGAGTCTGGACATCCGCCACCAGATCGAAACGCTGGACATTGCCCGCCGTTTCGCGCGCGACGGCGGCGGCGTTCTCGCCATCCTGCACGATCTCAATCTGGCGGCGGCGTTCGCCGATCATCTGATCGTCATGCATCAGGGCGAGGTGGCGGCCGAGGGCACGCCGCGGGAGGTCATTTCGGATGCGCTGATCGAGCGCGTGTTCGGCGTTCGCCTGCGGGTTGGCCAGCCGCCGCGCGACGGCATTCCCTTCATCCTGCCGCAATCGCTCGCCGGCTGATGCGGCTTGTCCGCTGCCCTGCCGTGCGCTAATTTTGCGGCGGGCCGGATACAGCCCGCCGCTCGCGCCCGTATGGGCATGGTGAATGTATTCTTTCTCGACGGCCTGTCCCTCTCATCGGCGGACGTGTCGGCAATGCGGGCGTTGACCGGAAGTTCCGCCATGAGGAATGGATAGGTTCATCATGCGCACATTCATGAACGCCAAGGCGATGGCGAAGACGCTCGAATCCGCGCTCGCCGCCCGCAATGTCGATCTGCCGCACAGCGCGGCGCTGGAGATCGTGGCCGCCCAGTTCGGCTGTACGGACTGGAACGTGCTTGCCGCCCGGATCGCCGCGGAGCAGCGAACCGGGGAGGGGCCGGTCGAAATCTCGCCTGCCATCCCGATCATGCGCATCTTCGACGAGGAAAAGGCGCGCGACTTTTATTGCGGCTTTCTCGGCTTCGACGTGGATTGGGAGCACCGCTTCGCGCCGGGACTCCCGCTTTATTGCCAGATCGTCCGTTCGGGCGCCAAGCTGCATCTCAGCGGCCATCATGGCGACGCGACGCCCGGCTCGACCGCCTTCGTGCCGATGACCGGCATCGAAAGCTTTCACCGCGAACTGCGCGAAAAGCGCTACCCGAACATGAACCCCGGGCTGGAAAAGGTGGATTGGGGGCTGGAGGTCACGGTCATCGATCCCTTCGGCAACCGCCTGCGCTTCTGCGAGCAGCGGCACGCCTGACATCTTCCGGGAATGGCCGTCTCGATAGTCATTGCCCCTTTTGAAGACTCGGCTACAAGGGCCTGACTTTCAGCGCTTTTGTTCGGAGCCACGATGGCCGAGCCGGACGTTCCCAACGCGGCCGGGCCGCATCCCGCTCCCCCGGCGCCGGAGGGAGACGGCGCGGTCACGTCCGCGCTCACCGAGGCCGTCCGCGAAGCCATCCGGACGGGCGATTCCGAACGCCTGCGCGCTCTGGTCGGCGATCTCCACGAAGCCGACCAGGGCGAGCTTCTCCAGGCGCTGGAAGCGGAACTGCGCCCCGGCCTGATCGAGCTTCTGGGCGACGACTTCCATTTCGCGGCCCTGACGGAGGTGGACGAGTCGGTCCGCCTCGAAGTCCTCGAAACGCTTCCGACGGAGATCGTGGTCGAGGGACTCCGCGAGCTCGAATCCGACGACGCCGTCTACATTCTCGAAGATCTGCCGCACAGCGAGCAGCAGCTCATTCTCGAGCTTCTGCCCTTGCCCGAACGGGCGGCCCTGACGCGCAGCCTGGATTTCCCGGAAGAGTCCGCCGGGCGGCGCATGCAGACCGATTTCATCGCCGTGCCGCCGTTCTGGACGGTCGGCCGGACGGTGGATTATCTGCGCGAAATAAAGGACGCGCCCGAGACCTTCTACGAGGTCTATGTCATCGATCCGGGCTTCAAGCTGCTCGGTACCGTGGCGCTCAACAAGCTCCTGCGCGCTCCGCGCGAGGCGCGCCTCGAAAGCGTGCTCGATGACGAGGTGCGGGAGATCGAGGGCACGGAAGATCAGGAGGAGGCGGGCCGCGTCTTTCAGCGCTACAATCTCGTCTCCGCCCCGGTCGTGGACGATTCCGGGCGTCTTGTCGGCGTATTGACGATTGACGACATCGTCGATGTCATCAATCAGGAGGCGGACGAAGACATCAAGGCGCTCGCCGGCGTTTTCGGCGACGAGGAATTGTCGGACAAGGTTGTCCAGACGGCGCGCTCGCGCTTTCCATGGCTCCTGATGAATCTCGGCACAGCCGGCATCGCCGCGAGCGTCATCGGCTTTTTCGAAGGCACGATCGAGCAGATGGTTGCGCTCGCGATTCTCATGCCCATCGTCGCCTCGATGGGCGGCAATGCCGGAACCCAGGCCATGACCGTCACCGTGCGCGCCATTGCCATGCGCGAGATCGGCGCGCGCAATATGCGCCGCATGGTCACGCGCGAGGTCCTGGTCGGTGCGGTCAACGGGGTCTCGCTGGCCATCGTGCTCGGCATCGGCGCGGGCCTGTTCTTCCGCAATCCGCAGCTCGGCGCCGTCATCGCCACGGCCCTGATCGTCAACATGATCGTGGCCGGGTTTTTCGGCACGCTGATCCCGCTCACCGTGAACAGGCTGAAACTCGACCCGGCGGTGGCCTCCGCCGTCTTCGTCACCACCGTCACCGATGTCGTTGGTTTCTTTTCGTTTTTAGGTCTGTCCGCGTGGTGGTTCGGGCTCTGGTAAGCCTGCATTCGGCGCATGGCGGAGGCCCGGTGTCCGCATTGCGCGCGCCTTAGGCCGGGAGTATATCGGCGCGCCTTCCGGCGGCGAACCTTCCACGGCCGTGCCGCGTTCTGAAGGTGCAGGCGCCGCTTTCGGCCGCCACGGGCCAAGGCCTTCCATGTCCTCCACATCGCAGGAATTGTCCGAGGCATCCGCCGCGCAAGGGCACGGCCGTTCGCGCGGGCGCCGCGAAACCTGGATGCTTACGCTCGGCTCGCTCGGGGTCGTCTATGGCGATATCGGCACCAGCCCGCTTTACGCGCTGCGCGAGTCCCTTCTCCATGCCGGAACGGCCCCGACAGCGACCGAGATCGTCGGCATCGTTTCGCTGCTGATCTGGGCGCTCGTCATCGTCGTTACGCTGAAATATGTCGTGCTGCTGCTGCGCGCGGACAATCAGGGCGAAGGCGGCACGCTTTCCCTGATGGCGCTGGCGCAAAACGCGCTGACGAGGCCGAGCCGTTTCGTGCTCGGCCTCGGCATTCTGGGCGCGGCACTGTTTTACGGAGACGCCATTCTCACGCCGGCGATCTCGGTCCTGTCGGCGGTCGAAGGGCTCAAATATGCGAGCGGTATGGACGAGAACTACATCGTCCCCATCGTGATGGCCATTCTCATCGTCCTCTACAGCGCGCAGGCTCGCGGCACCGCGCGCATGTCGGCCCTGTTCGGGCCGGTCATGCTGGTCTGGTTCGCGACGCTTGCGATTCTCGGTGCGGTTCACATCAGCGATGCGCCCGACATACTGAACGCGCTCAATCCGCTCCACGCGTTGGCCTTCATGACGGGGCACGGCCTTCTCGGCTTCACCGTGCTCGGCGCCGTCTTTCTCGCCGTCACCGGCGCGGAAGCCCTTTACGCCGATATGGGCCATTTCGGCGCCACGGCCATACGGCGCGCATGGCTGTTCTTCGTTCTGCCGGGCCTTGTCGTGAACTATCTGGGGCAGGGCGCCCTTGCGCTCAGCCATCCCGGAGAGATCGGCAATCTCTTTTTCTCGACGGCGCCGCAATGGGGCCGCCTGCCGCTCGTTCTGCTGGCGACGGCGGCAACCGTCATCGCCGCGCAGGCTGTCATTACGGGCGCCTATTCCCTCACCCATCAGGCCACGCAACTCGGCCTTCTGCCGCGCCTTGCCGTCCAGCACACATCGGAGAAGGAGCGCGGCCAGATCTATATGCCGAAGGTCAACTGGCTCATGCTGGCCGGGGCGCTGTTCCTCGTCGTCATTTTCGAAACGTCCGGAAATCTCGCCGCCGCCTACGGCATCGCGGTCGTCGGCACGATGATCGTCTCGACCATGCTGGCGGCCGTTGTCATTGCGCGGCTGTGGCGCTGGGGCTGGATCGCGGCTTTTGCGATCCTGTTGCCGTTCTTCGCGCTCGATTCAGCGTTTCTCGCGGCCAATCTGTTGAAGCTCCTCGACGGCGGCTGGATTCCGCTGGCGCTCGGGGCGCTGCTCGTCGTTACAATGTGGACCTGGGTGCGCGGCACCGCCATCGTCGCCGCCAAGGTGCGGCGCGAGAGCGTTCCCCTCATGGATGTCGTCAGGTCCATGGCGCGCAGCAAGTCTGTCGTGCGCGTACCCGGTACGGCGGTGTTCATGGCGTCCGATCCCGATGTCGCGCCCGCCGCCATGATGCACAATCTGAAGCACAACAAGGTGCTGCACGAGCAGAATGTCCTGCTGACGGTCCGTACCGAGCCGGTGCCTTACATTCCGCGTGGCCAGAGGGCGGCGTTCGAGCGCCTGTCGGACAGCTTTTCGCGCGTCGTTCTCAGCTACGGCTATATGGAATCGCCGCACATCCCGCGCGCGCTCGACCGCTGCAAGGCCGAGGGCCTCAGCTTCGAGATCATGTCGACCTCATTTTTCATCGGCCGCCGGAGTTTCAGGATATCGCCGGAAGGTGTGATGCCAGTCTGGCAGGACCGGCTCTTCATCTGGCTCACCCGCCAGGCCGACGACATCATCACCTATTTCCGTATCCCCGCCGGGCGCGTCGTCGAACTGGGCAGTCAGATAACGCTCTAGCCTGGCGGCGATGTCGTCGAGCGTTGCCGCCTCCGGATCGCGCAGAAGATCGGGGTCGTCGTCCTCATCGTTGGCGGCATCAACCGCCATTGTGCCCGGGCTCGGCTCTTCGCTTGAAGGCGTACGCACGGTCCGATTCCCGCCCCGGTTCGGCCCGTCCAGCATATCGCCGAGCAGGTCCGCCAGAGTCAGTACGGCAGGCGATGCGTCCGGCACGACCGGAGCCGCGGCCGGTATGGGCGCGGATTCCGCCGGTCGTGGCGCAGTCGCAGTCGATGTATTTGCGATGCCCGCGACATCGAACGCCGCGATGCGGTAAAGCCCGCGAAACGTGTCCGGATTGGCGGGACGCCCGTCACGCAGTATGCAGACGAGATTGCGTTTCGCCAGCCGGACGGCGGCATCGCGCACAGCGGGGAGATGCCTCCTCCAATCGCCGCCCATGCGCGCCGACAGCGCGCGCGCGGCTTCGGACGGGCATATGCCGCGCCCGTTGGCAATGCGCTCCCGCGCGAGGCCCAGCACGGCCTCCTCCACCAGCGTGTCCGATATTTTCATCTGTCAGGTCACGGCGCTCAGAAAATCCGAAGCGAATTGCCGCCGCCACAGAACCACGGCGACGACGAGCGTGGTCACGATAAGGGCGATCGGCCCGCCGAACCAGCCGAGATAGGCGAGAGCGAAAAAATAGGCCCGAAGGCCGCGGTTGAAATGGCGCCCGGCCGCCACATGCATCCGCCCGGCGCGCTCGATGGCGCGCTCGGCCTCGCTCCTGTCCTTGCAGTCCGCCGGAGGCATGGCTCCGATCAGGATCGAGACATAGTTGAACAGCCGGTAGGACCAGACGAACTTGAAGAACGAATAGGCGAACATGATCGCAAGGCCGAGCACCTTGATCTCGAAGGTCGCGCGCGATGTGGTCGTCGAGAAAGGCAGGGCGCTGAACACTTCGAGGGCGGCATCGGCAAAGCCCAGGACCGACAGCGCGCCACCGATGGCGAGGAAGGCGGAGGAAGCGAAAAACGCCGTGCCGTTCTGCAGGCCGATCATCAATTGCCCGTCGAGAATGCGGTTCTCGCGTTCCATCAGCCGCCGCATCCACAACAGGCGGAATTCGTGCATCGCCGCGTTCAGGCTGCGCCGTCCATACGGCGAATATTCCACGAACAGGTAATACAGCATCCAGGACGCCGCGAAGACGCCGAGGGCAATGAAATCGAGGGTGGTGAGGGTGCTCACAGCAGCCCCAGTTCCTTGAGCTCCAGCGCGATGTGCGGCGGCAGGCCGGTCGCGCCGCCGGCGTCCTTCAGATCGCCCGGCGCTTCGTCATGTTTCAGATAGCGCCAGCCCTGAAAGGGACGCCGGGCCCTCGGCTCGACGCGGATGAGCCTGGGTTTCAGCACGATCTGGCAGCGCGATATGCCGTCCTTGCCCGTCACGGGGCGCAGGTCGAGGATGGTCTGCCGCGCGCACATCACGCCCTTGATGACCCAATAGAGCGAGCCGCCTTCGAGTATCTCCACGCCGCGCGAGGGCATCATCCGCGTCGTGTGGATCTGCTCGGCCTTCTCGCCGCGTTTCTTCAGGGCCGCGATCGTGTCCTTGATCCAGCCTTCCATGTCTTCGAAGCTTTCGGCGCCGACGCAGAGTTTTTGAATGTGCAGAGGCATGGCGGATTCCTGCCCCTAGATCCGGTCCGGGGCAAGGGGCGGTTGTGGATGGCTTGATCTGGCCGGCTGTTGGAAAATCATACAACCGGTTAGAGAGAGTCTCGATTTTACTTCTGGAGGCAGTGTGATCGGCAACAAGTCTGGCACCACGCCGCTCAAGGGCACGTTCGAGTGCTTGTTTCCGTTCGAAACCCTGACCTGGAGCGAGGAAACGTACGATCTGTTCGAGCTGCCGCGAGGCATGAACATCACGCGTTCCGAAGCGCTGGGTTTCTACTCGGATGAGTGCCGGCTCGTACTTGAAAAGATTCGCGCCGATGCGATCGCAGGACAGAGCAGTTTCACGCTCGATGTGGAAATCACCACCGCGCTCGGCAAAATGCGCTGGATGCGCATCGTCGCCGATGTCGAATACCGTGATGGGGTGCCGTACCGCCTCTACGGCACCAAAGAGGACATCACTGCGGAAAAGATGGCCCAGCGCTAAGCTCGCCGGTCACGGGGCTAATACTCATATTGGGGCAGGACCCACGGCTCTTTCTCGGCTGCTGCGTACCAGTCCTTCATCGCCGGCAAAGCGAGAACCGCATCGGCATAGTCCTGCGCGGTCTTCGACAGCTTCACGTCATAGGTCCTGAAGCGCGTCACGACCGGCGCATACATCGCATCAGCCGCCGACCATTCGCCGAAGAGGAAGGGCCCGCCTGCGCCGAAGCGTCTGCGCGCCTCGCTCCACATATCGTCGATCCGGCGGACATTGGCGGCCGTCTCGTCGTTCAGCGCGAAACCGGGGTAATGGCGGCGCAGATTCATCGTGCATTGCTTGCGCAGCGGCACGAAGCCGGAATGCATCTCCGCCGAGATCGAGCGCGCCATCGCGCGCGCCGCCGGATCGGCCGGCCACAGGCGCGGATGGGTTTCGGCGACATATTCGATGATTGCAAGCGAATCCCAGACGATCAGCCCGCCATCCTTGAGGATCGGCACTTTCCCCGCCGGTGAATGCTTGTGAAGCTCCTCGCTCGATCCCTCGATGTAGATCGGAACCACGATCTCCGCGAAGGCGATGCCGGCCTGTTTCAGGGCGATCCAGGGCCGCAGGGACCACGAGGAATAGGCCTTGTTTCCAAGGACGAGGGTATAGGGCATTGCATGCTCCCGCCGGCTCCGGATGTGTGCCGTAGGCTGTAAGGCAACAAAAGCCAAGTTCGGCTCTCCGATCCATCGGCAAAAGGGATCAGATCGCCGCGCCGGACGCCCGGTTTTTGCGCGGTTCGATCAAAAAATGCGCCGCGATATAAAGGCTCAGGGGGTGGAAACGCCCACATTGTCGATCAGGCGCGTGCCGCCGATCCGGGCTGCGGCCAACAGGCGCACCGGCCCCTCATCGGCCATGGCGACCGGCTGGAGGGTCTCCGCATGCCGGGCCTCGACATAATCGACGCGGAATCCCGCCATTTCGATCTCGCTGCGCGCATCGTCCATCACGGTCTCGATGAATTCGCCCGCGGCGATGCGGGCGGCGCTTTCCGTCAATACACGGAACAGCGTGTTGGCGGCGTCGCGGTCGCCCGGCGAGAGGTAGCGGTTGCGCGACGACATCGCCAGCCCGTCCTTTTCGCGCATGGTCGGTCCGGCAACGATTTCGACGCCGGCCTTTGGCGCGACGAAATGACGGATCACCTGAAGCTGCTGCCAGTCCTTTTCGCCGAAGATCGCGACATCCGGCTTCACATGATCGAACAGGCGCGTAACGACGGTTGCCACGCCGCCGAAATGATGCGGCCGCATCTTCGCCTCGAGATCCTCGGCCGGTGGTCCTTGCGGCACCACGTCCTGCTTCACGCCGTCCGGATACATCTCCTGCACGCTCGGCGCATAGATCAGGTCGGCTCCCGCGCGCCCGAGTGCGGCGACATCCTCGTCGAGCATCCGGGGATAGCGGTCGAAATCCTCGTTGGGCGCGAACTGGGTCGGATTGACGAAAATCGACACCGCGACGCGGTCGGCGTGTTTGCGGGCCAGCTTCACCAGCGCCAGATGGCCGGCATGGAGCGCGCCCATGGTCGGCACCAGAGCGAGGCGCTCGCCCCTGGCGCGCAGCTCCGCCACGAAGGATTCGATCTCGGCGCGGCTATGGAAGACATGTGCGTTCATGGCGCGGATATACCGGCGCGGCCCGCTGCGGCCAAGGCCGGTTGCATGATGACCCGCCGTCGCCACATTCTAGGGCATGAACACGACGCGGACACCGGTCGCGAAGGGCGAAGCCGCGCCTTCGACGCGAAGCGAGATCGAGGCTTTCGTGGCCGATATGCGCGCCCGCGTGCCGGCGGAAGGCAAAGGCCGCCTCGTTTTCGGTCTCGACGCCACGATGAGCCGCCAGCCGACCTGGGATCACGCCTGCCATCTTCAGGCCGGCATGTTCGAGGAGGCCGCTGCTCTCGGCGGACTGTCGATCCAGCTCATCTATTTCCGCAGCTTTCGCGAATGCCGTGCGAGCCGCTGGAGCGCCAATCCGAAAGAGCTTTCGGCGCTCATGACGGGGCTGTCCTGTCAGGGCGGCCACACGCAGATCGGGCGCGTCCTGTCTCATGTCCGCAAGACCGCCCGGGAGCAGAAAATCGGCGCGCTCATCTTTGTCGGCGACGCGATGGAGGAAAGCCTCGACGAGTTGTCGCATACGGCCGGCGAGATCGGCCTTCTCGGCGTGCCGGCCTTCATGTTCCAGGAAGGGCGCGATCCGCTCGCGGAACAGGCCTTCCGCGAGATTGCACGGCTGACGAAAGGTGCCTATTGCCGCTTCGATGCGGCGTCGGCCGCCGAACTCGGCCGGCTTCTGCGCGCGGCGGCGGCCTATGCGGCCGGCGGGCGCGCGGCGCTGGAAGACCGGGCGCGCGGTGACCGCCATGCGCACCTCCTGCTCGAACAGATGCGGTAACGCTCCGTGCTCGCACTCATCTTTGGAATTGTCGCCCTTGCCATATTCCTTGTTGCCGGCAAGGCGTTCGTCGCGGCCAATCCGGCGACGCTCGCGCGCCTCGCGCGGCTTGCCGGCGGGCTCGTCGCTCTGGTCGTCGGCGGCATTCTCGCTCTGACGGGGCGCATGGCGATCGGCGCGCCTCTGGCCTTTCTCGGCGTGTCGGTTCTCATGCGCTGGTCCCTGCCGGGCCTGTCGGGACGCTCTTCGCGCCCCTCGGGCGGCACGTCGCGCGTGCGCTCGTCAATGCTCGCGATGGAACTCGATCTCGACAGCGGGTCGGCGCGGGGGCAGGTGACGTCCGGCACCTTTGCCGGACGCGATCTCGACAGTATGGACACGAACGAACTTGCTGCGCTGATGCGCGAACTCGAAGCGTCCGATGCGGACGGCGTGTCCTTACTCGAAGCTTATATGAACCGCCGGTCGCCCGGCGGGCGTGAAGACCTGAAGGGCAATGCTCGTGCGCGGCATCGACACCCGCCGCGCCAGGGCGCGATGACCGAGGATGAGGCGTACCAGATCCTGGGGCTTGATCCGGGGGCCGGGCCGGAAGAGGTCCGTCGCGCCCACCGCGCGCTGATGAAGAAGGTGCATCCCGACCATGGAGGGTCGGACTGGCTCGCCAGCCGGATCAATCAGGCCAAGGACGTGCTTCTGGCTACGCGACGCTGAACTCTCGACATTCGGGTACATGATACGCAACCCCTCAATTCTTGAGAGCAAAACACGACAAACTGGATTTTTTGACGGCCTTGCACGCGGCCGCGGCGGTCTTCTGCGAGAAGCCCGCGAAACGCGCGCGGTAGAGCGTGACGCCGTCCTTCTCGACGGGTTCGGTAAAGGGCTCGACGCCCTTGTCGACGGCCTTCACGGTCCGCTCGACGCGCTCGATCAGACCCAGCGCCTGATCCTGGTCGGGCGTTGCCGCGATCTGGATCTGCCAGCCGGGCGGCAATGTCTTCTGCGCCACGGGGGCGGGCTCCGGCGCGGGCTCGGCTGCGGGGGCAGGTATGGCGGCCGGCGCAGGTACTGCTGCGGCCATGCGCACGGTTTCCGGCGCCGCTGATGGCGGCGGCGCTGCGGGCATTGCTGGTTGTACTGGCGCCTCGGCGACCACGGGCGGCGCAACGGTCTCGGCTTTTGCGGGGACCGCGAGCGGTTCGGCGCGCGGCGGTGCGAGCGCGGCGGCAATCGCCTGCTGTGCGGGAACGGCCGGGCGCACGGGCGCCGAGCCCGGGGTCGTGCCGCCGGCAAAGGCGTTGACGGTGGAGGGCTGGGCGCCGACCACCCAACGCAGATCCTGCACCGGCGTCGTCGTCTGCATTGCGAGGCGGTTTGCGGTTTCGATGCGCTGCGCGATCGGATCGGGCGTGCGCGTCAGATCGCCGGGCGAGGGCGCCGCGGGCGCCGGCATGGAAGCGGTAACGACGGCAGCCGGAGCGGGCACGGGCATGGCGGACGGGGCGGATTTCGCGATGGCGGCCATCACCGGCTCGGGCAGGTCCGGCTCTTCCGTCGAATTCTCGGCATTTTCGGGACGCGGGGTCGGTAGCGGAACATTCGCGGTGGCAAGCACCACGGCGCCGCTGGCAACGACCGGTGGCGGTTCAGGCGGCAGGGGCCCTTCCGCGATCAGCGGCGCGGTGCGCCTGCCCTTGGTGGCCTTGCCGATATAGCGGTCGATCAGATCGCGCATATGCGCGTCGCGCCGCGCGCCCGAATTGCCGCCGAGCACGACGGCGACGATCTGGCGGCCGCCGTCATCGACCGAGGTCAGAAGGTTGAAGCCCGAGGCGCGGATATAGCCGGTCTTGATGCCGTCCACGCCCTTCACGCTGCCGAGCAGCTTGTTGTGGTTGCCGTAGGAGCGGCCCTTATAGCTGGCACTGCGCGTCGAAAAGAAATCGTAATATTGCGGGTGATTGTCCTTGATCGCGCGGCCGAGCAGAGCGAGATCGCGCGCCGTCGTCACCTGCTGCGGATCGGGCAGGCCCGACGCATTGCGGTAGACCGTCTTGGTCATGCCGAGCGCGCGCGCCTTGCGCGTCATCCGCTGCGCGAACGCGGTTTCCGAACCGGCGATGTTTTCGGCCACGACGACGGCCACATCGTTGGCGGATTTGGTGACGAGAAGGCGGATGGCGGTCCGCACCTCGATCGTCTCACCCGCCTTCAGGCCGACCTTCGACGGCGGCTGGCGCGCGGCATGGGCCGAGGCCTTCAGCTTGGTGTCGAGTGTGAGAGTGCCGCGCTTCAGCTCGTCGAAGAGCAGATAGAGCGTCATCACCTTGGTCAGCGAGGCCGGATGGCGGATGGCGTCCGCCTGATCGGCATAAAGAACCTTGCCGTTCTTGGCGTCGATAACGAAGCCGGCATAGGGCGGATTATAGCCGCCACCCTTTTTCTTGGCCGCATGGGCCGGGCCGGCAAGCGCCAGCGCAAGGATGGAGAAACACACCAACCCGCTGAAAATGATAAACTTTCGGGCAGAATTTACGCCACGCATACTGTCCGCTTCCCATATCCGGCCCTTCTGGACCGGCCGTGAGCCCCCGAGCGGCATCCACTTTGGCGGGGTTGCGGTTACAGAGGGGTTAAGCCATCTGAGGAAATGTCTCGGAAAAATCCCGAGACGGGATTCCGGCGCGCCATTTCCCCCCGATCGTGCTTTCCAGTGGATTTACGCGGCTGGGCAAATGGTTGGGATCGTTCGACTAGCGCCCCGGCCAGTCCAACACTAGATTCAACTCACGAATCCCCGCTCTTGGGGGAAAGGGCGTACAGTTGATGGTGCTTGAGGGACGTGAACCGGACAGAATGGCCGCGCCACGCAATGGCGGCGACGGTTCGGGCACGGCGATCGCCACCAAGACCAAGTCCAAAACCAAGAGGCCGAGCCTTTATCGGGTTCTGCTGCTTAACGACGACTACACGCCCATGGAGTTCGTCATCCATGTGCTGGAGCGGTTCTTCAACAAGAATCGGGACGAGGCGACACAGATCATGCTGCACGTTCACAATAACGGGGTCGGGGAGTGCGGCGTTTTCACCTACGAGGTGGCCGAGACGAAGGTCACGCAAGTCATGGACTTTGCGAGGAGGCACCAGCATCCTTTGCAATGCGTGATGGAAAAGAAGTGAGGTCCTGAGTGCCAACTTTTTCGCACAGCCTGGAACAGACCCTGCATCGGGCGCTCGCGCTCGCCAATGAGCGCAGCCACGAATATGCGACGCTCGAACATCTGCTGTTGTCGCTGATCGACGATCAGGACGCGATGGCGGTGATGCGCGCCTGCAATGTCGATGTCGATCAATTGCGCCGCAACCTGTCCGAATATGTCGACAGCGAGCTCGACAATCTCATCACCGACGGCACCGAGGACTCGAAGCCGACGGCCGGCTTCCAGCGCGTCATCCAGCGCGCGGTCATCCATGTGCAATCGTCCGGGCGCGAGGAAGTGACCGGCGCCAATGTGCTGGTCGCGATATTCGCCGAGCGCGAAAGCCATGCCGCCTATTTCCTGCAGGAGCAGGACATGACGCGCTACGACGCCGTCAATTACATCAGCCACGGCATCGCCAAGCGCCCCGGCACGACCGAGGCGCGTCCGGCGCGCGGCACTGATGAGGAGCAGGCGGGCGACGACAGCGGTTCCAAGAAGAAGCAGGATGCGCTCGAAGCCTACACGATCAACCTCAACAAGAAGGCCAAGGAAGGCAAGATCGACCCGCTGATCGGCCGCGACACCGAGATCCAGCGCACGATCCAGATCCTGTGCCGCCGCACCAAGAACAACCCGCTTTTCGTCGGCGATCCCGGCGTCGGCAAGACCGCCATCGCGGAAGGTCTGGCCCGCCGCATCGTGCGCGGCGAGGTTCCGGACGTGCTGGAGGACTCCACGGTCTATTCGCTCGATATGGGCGCGCTGCTCGCTGGCACGCGCTATCGCGGCGATTTCGAGGAGCGCCTGAAGCAGGTGGTCAAGGAGCTGGAAAACACGCCCGGCGCCATCCTGTTCATCGACGAGATCCACACCGTCATCGGTGCCGGCGCCACATCCGGCGGCGCGATGGATGCGTCGAACCTGCTCAAGCCCGCGCTCGCCTCGGGCACGATGAAATGCATCGGCTCGACGACCTACAAGGAGTATCGTCAATACTTCGAGAAGGATCGCGCGCTCGTGCGCCGCTTCCAGAAGATCGACGTGCCGGAGCCGACGGTCGCCGACACGATCGAGATCCTGAAGGGTTTGAAGCCCTATTACGAGAGCTTCCACCGGGTCCGCTACACCAACGAGGCCATCAAGGCCGCGGTGGAGCTGTCGGCGAAGTATATCCATGACCGCAAGCTGCCGGACAAGGCGATCGACGTGATCGACGAGACCGGCGCCTCGCAGATGCTTCTACCGGAGAACAAGCGCAAGAAGACCATCGGCCTCAAGGAAATCGAGGCGGCGGTGGCCAGCATTGCGCGCATTCCGCCCAAATCGGTGTCCAAGGACGATGCCGAGGTGCTCCGCAGCCTCACCGGAAACCTCAAGCGCGTCGTGTACGGACAGGACAAGGCCATCGAGGCCCTGTCCTCGGCCATCAAGCTGGCCCGTGCGGGCCTGCGTGATGCCGAGAAGCCGATCGGCTCCTACCTGTTCTCGGGCCCGACCGGCGTCGGCAAGACCGAGGTCGCCAAGCAGCTCGCCGCCATTCTCGGTGTCGAGATGCTGCGCTTCGACATGTCGGAATATATGGAGCGCCACACCGTCTCGCGGCTCATCGGCGCGCCTCCCGGCTATGTCGGCTTCGACCAGGGCGGCCTTCTGACCGACGGCGTCGATCAGCATCCGCACTGCGTGCTGCTGCTCGACGAGGTGGAGAAAGCGCATCCGGACCTGTTCAACATCCTTCTGCAGGTCATGGATCACGGCAAGCTGACGGACCACAACGGCAAGACGGTCGATTTCCGCAACGTCATCCTCATCATGACGACGAATGCGGGCGCGGCCGATATGGCAAGGCCGCCGATCGGCTTCGGCCGCGAGAAGCGCGAGGGCGAGGATACGGAAGCGCTCAACCGGCTGTTCGCGCCGGAGTTCCGCAACCGTATTGACGCCATCGTCTCCTTCTCGGGGCTTCCCGCCGAAGTGGTCAAGCAGGTCGTCGACAAATTCGTGCTTCAGCTCGAAGCGCAGCTAGCCGACCGCAACGTCACCATCCAGCTCAGCGACGAGGCGCGCGCCTGGCTCGCCGAGAAGGGCTACGATCCGCTCATGGGCGCGCGGCCGCTCGCGCGTCTCATCCAGGAGACGGTCAAGAAGCCGCTCGCCGAAGAGGTGCTGTTCGGCAAGCTCGTCAATGGCGGCGCGGTGAAGGTCGTTCTGGAAGGCGAGGGCAAGGACGCGAAGCTCGGCTTCGAATATCCCGAAGGCCGCGCCCAGCCCAAGCCCGAGAAGATCGAGCGCCAGCCCAAGGCGAAGGCCGACAAGCCTGCAAAGGCCAAGCCGGCCAAGCCGAAAGCGGCGAAGAAGCCGCCGGCGAAGTCCAGGGCACTCGCGCCGAAGGAATGAGGCTCGCCCCGGTGAGCAGACAATAAAAAAGCCGCCCCGAGGGGCGGCTTTTCTTTATTCGGGCCTGAGTATTTACGCAGCTTTTCCTTCCGGCTCGCTGCGGTTCGTCAGCCGGATCACCACCCAGGCAAGGGCGACGACCAGCACGGCGGTGCCCAGCGCCACGGCCAGTTCGTAATGATGCGCGGCCTCCTCGCCGATGCGGGCGACGACGGCGATGTCGGACATGATCATCTCGCCCGCGACATAGCCGAGCAGAGCGGCGCCCGCCCAGACGATGATCGGCAGCTTGTCGATGATCTTCAGGATGATCGCAGAGCCCGCGATGATGAGCGGGATCGAAATCAGAAGCCCGAGAATGATGAGAAACCAGTCGCCATGCGCGACGCCGGCAATGGCGATGACATTGTCGAGGCTCATGACCATGTCGGCGACGGCAATCGTGCCGATGGCTTTCAGCAGCGAGCCCTGTTCGGCGATATCGGTGTTCTCTTCTTCCTTCGGCCGCAGAAGATCGACCGCGATCCATACAAGCGCCAGTGCGCCCGCGACCTTGAGATAGGGAATATCGAGCAGAAGCACGACGATGGCGGTGAAGATGATGCGCAGGCCGATGGCGGCGCCGGCGCCTGCGATCATGCCGATCTTGCGCTGTCGGTCCGGCAGGCCCCGGCAGGCCATGGCAATGACGACAGCATTGTCGCCGGACAGAAGGGCGTTGATCCAGATGAGCTGGGCGAGCGCCAGGCCGAATTCGGGTGTGAAGATATCCATGGTTCCCTCGTACTTTTTTCTTTTTTACTGCTCCTCTTTGGACGGGTTGTCCATGGACAATGCGCCGCAAGGCTGCGCCGGTGGAAAATGCACCCGGCCTGACCCTTAGGGCAGGCGTGCCGTCGGCAGCTTCGCGTTTGCCTCGAAACACAGGCCTGTTTATGGTGCGCGCCGCTGCCCCCGGGGGCGGATTCTCCAGAGTATACGGGCCGGCATGTCGGATATTTTCCAGGAAATCGACGAGGACATTCGCAAGGAACGGCTCGAGAAGCTGTGGAAGCGCTATGGCGGAGTGGCCATCGCCATCGCCGTGCTGGTCGTTGTCGCGGTCGCCGGCTGGCGTGGCTGGGAATGGTATTCGCGCCAGCAGGCCGAAGAGGCCGGCGCCGGTTACGAGGCCGCGCTGCAGCTTGCCCGGGACGGCAAGACCGCCGAGGCCGAGGCGGCCTTCCGCGAACTTTCCGAAGCCGCGCCCGCAGGTTACGCCGTTCTTGGCCGCTTCCGCGCCGCAAGCGAGCTTGCCGAAACCGACAAGGCCGCCGCCGCTGCCCGTTTCGAGGCCATCGCCCAGGATATTTCGGTCTCGACCGGTCTGCGCGATCTCGCGCGCATCCGTGCCGCCTATCTTCTGGTCGATACCGGTTCGCAGTCTGACGTCGCCAGCCGCGTCGAGTCCATGGCGGCCGCCGGCAATCCGTGGCGTCATTCGGCGCGGGAAATTCTTGCGCTTTCCGCCTGGAAAGCGGGCAATACCGAAGACACGCGCCGCTGGGCGCAGGAAATCATCGCCGATCCCGAGACGCCGGCGGGCACGCGCGCGCGCGGCCAGCTTCTCATCGATCTCGCCGCCGGCGCTTCCGCCCCGACGGTGCCATGATGTTGGGAGAGAACCGCGTAATGTCCCGTTTCGCCGCAAGTCTCGTTCTGTGCGCCGCCGCCCTTGCTCTGAGCGGGTGCGAAAGCGCGCGCAGCCTCAACCCGTTCGCGGAAAAGGACGTCGTCGTCCCCGGCGAACGCCGCCCGGCCTTCGGTGCCGATTCCGGGTTCGACGGGCCGCGCAAGCTGCCGCCGCCCAACAGTGATTATGTCGGCGCCACGATGCGGGCGGACGAGCCTGTTCCGCCGCGCCTGCCGGCCGATACGGCGGCAATGGAAACGGCGCCGGGGGTCGGTGCCGCACCCGCGGCGGGTACGGACGCGGCCTCGGCTCCGGCCGCGCAGTCCTCATCGTCCGGGCGCCAGCCTCTGCCGGTGCCGCCACCGCCGCAATAATCCGCCGCATCCGGAGCCGGCCATGCCCGTTATCGCGATCGTCGGCCGGCCCAATGTGGGCAAGTCGACGCTCTTCAACCGTCTTGTCGGCAAGCGCCTTGCGCTGGTCGACGATCAGCCCGGCGTCACGCGCGACCGCCGCGAGGGCGAAGCGCGCATCGGCGATTTCGAGTTCACCGCTGTCGATACGGCGGGCCTCGAGGACACCGACAAGGCATCGCTTGCCGGGCGCATGACGGCGCAGACCGTGGCCGCCATCAACGAGTCGGACGCGGTTCTGTTCGTTATCGACGCGCGCGTGGGCATTACGCCGGAAGATCGCCACTTCGCCGATCTCGTCCGCAAATCGTCACGGCCCGTCGTCCTCGTCGCCAATAAGGCGGAGGGCAAGGAAGGCATGGCCGGTGCGTACGATGCCTTTTCGCTCGGGCTCGGCGATCCCGTTCCGCTGTCGGCGGAACATGGCGACGGTTTCGCCGATCTCTATCAGGCGCTGCAGCTTGCGCTGGCCGAGGATTTCGATGCCGGAGAAGAGGATGCGGACAGCCGCGAAAAGCCGCTTTCCGTTGCGATCGTCGGCCGGCCGAACGCCGGCAAATCCACGCTCGTCAATCGCCTGCTCGGCGAGGACCGCCTTCTGACCGGGCCGGAAGCGGGCATTACGCGCGACGCCATTTCGGTCGATCTGCAATGGCGCGGCCGCGATATCCGTCTGGTCGATACGGCCGGAATGCGCCGCAAGGCCAAGGTGCAGGACAAGCTGGAAAAGCTGGGCGTTTCGGACGCGCTTCGCTCCATCCAGTATGCCGAGGTCGTCGTCCTTCTGCTCGATGCGACCATTCCGTTCGAAAAGCAGGATCTCCAGATCGCCGATCTCGTCGCGCGCGAGGGCCGCGCGCTCGTCATCGCGCTGAACAAATGGGATCTGATCGAAGACCGAAACGGCGCGCTGAAACGCCATCGCGAACAGGCCGACCATCTTCTTCCGCAGGTGCGCGGAATGCCGCTCGTCGCGGTATCGGGCGCGACGGGCGAGGGGCTCGACCGGCTGATGCAGGCCGTTTTCAAGGCATATGAGGTCTGGAACCGGCGCGTACCGACAGCGAAGATCAACCGCTGGCTCGAGGCCGTGCTGCAATCCCACCCGCCGCCGGCGGTGCGCGGCGCGCGCATCAAGCTGCGCTACATGACGCAGAACAAGGCGCGTCCGCCGAGCTTCGTCCTGTTCGGCACGCGTACGAGCGCGCTGCCCGACAGCTATACGCGCTATCTCGTCAACGGTCTGCGCGAGAGCTTCGATCTTCCCGGAACGCCCATACGCCTCGCTTTCCGCGAGGCCAAAAACCCGTTCGACACGGGCAAGGGCGATTAGGCGGGCGGCTGGAAACTCAGCAGCCGGCCGGTGCGCGCTTCGTAGATCTTGCCGGTTTCGGTGAATGCCGGATCGGCGAGAACCAGAAGATGCCGGGCGATATCGTCCGGCGCGGGCAGGGACATCGGATCCTCGCCCGGCATGGCCTGCGCACGCATGCGGGTGCGCGTCGCACCGGGGTTGAACAGGTTGGCGCGCACGGGCGTATTCTTTGTCTCGTCGGCATATGTGCGTACGAGTGCATCCACCGCCGCTTTCGAGACCGCATACGGCCCCCAATAGGCCCGCACATTCGTCGCCGCGCCCGAACTCATGAAGATCGCGCGGCCGGCATCGGACTGGCGCAGCAGCGGATCGAGCGAGCGGATCAGGCGCCAATTGGCGGTGACATTGGTCGCGATCACATCGTCCCATTGCTTGGGTTCGACATGGCCGAGCGGGCTCATCGGCCCGAGAATGCCGGCATTGCCGATCAGAATGTCGAGCTTGCCGTAGCGCTCGAAGAGCGCCGCGCCGAGACGGTCGATGCCCTCGTAATCCTTCAGGTCGAGCGGCACGAGCGTCGCCGTTCCGCCCTTCGCCTGAATACGGTCGTCGAGTTCCTCGAGGCCGCCCGTGGTCCGCGCGATGGCGATGATATGGGCGCCGGCCTCGGCGAAAATCTCGGCCGCCGCCGCGCCGATGCCGCGCGAGGCGCCGGTGATGAGGGCGATGCGCCCCTTGAGAACGGGTTCGACCATGTATGGATCAGCCGGCTTCGGCGAGTAAAGAGAGCTGTTTCGGATTTTCCTCGCCCGTCATGTCGGTCAGCGGGGTCGGATAATCGCCTGTGAAGCAGTGGTCCGTGTAAAGCGGGTTTTCCGGATCGCGCGCCTCTCCGCCCATTGCGCGGTAGAGCCCGTCGATCGACAGGAAAGAGAGCGTGTCCGCGCCGACGAATTTGCGCATGCCCTCGATGTCCATACGGGCAGCCAGCAGCTTGTCGCGCTCGGGCGTGTCGATGCCGTAGAAATCGGAATGGGTGATCGGCGGGCTGGCGAGGCGGAAATGCACTTCGCGCGCCCCGGCATCGCGCATCATCCGCACGATCTTCACCGAGGTCGTGCCGCGCACGAGGCTGTCGTCGATCAGCACGATGCGCTTGCCCTCGACCTGATGGCGGTTGGCGGAATGCTTCAGCCGCACGCCGAGTTCGCGGATGCGCTGCGAGGGCTGGATGAAGGTGCGGCCGACATAATGGTTGCGGATGATGCCGAGCTCGAACGGAATGCCGCTTTCCTGGGAAAAGCCGAGGGCCGCGGGCACGCCGGAATCGGGGATGGGGATGATGACATCGGCATCGACCGCGCTTTCCCGCGCGAGTTCGTGGCCCATGCGCTTGCGCACTTCGTAGACGCTCTTGCCCTGAACGATCGAGTCCGGGCGCGAGAAATAGATGTATTCGAAAATGCAGGGGCGGATGCGCTGCGGCGGAAACGGCTTGTGGGATTCCAGGATCTGCTTGCCGTTTTCCTCGCTGATGACGACGACTTCGCCGTTATCGATATCGCGTATGTACTTCGCGCCGATCGTGTCGAGGGCGCAGGTCTCGGATGCGAGGATATAGCTGCCGTCGAGTTCGCCCAGCACCAGCGGGCGGATGCCGAGCGGATCGCGCGCGCCGATCAGTTTCTTGGTCGAGAGCGCGACGAACGCGTACGCACCTTCGAGCTGGCGCAGCGCGTCGATGAAGCGGTCGAGGAAGCGGTTGCGCTGGCTGCGCGCGACGAGATGCAGGACGACCTCGGTATCGGTGGTCGACTGGCAGAGCGCGCCTTCATGCACGAGCTGTTTGCGCAGCGTCAGGGCATTGGTGAGATTGCCGTTATGGCCGATGGCGAAGCCGCCGGTCTCGAGTTCGGCGAACAGCGGCTGCACGTTGCGCAGGATCGTTTCGCCCGTCGTGGAATAGCGATTGTGCCCGATGGCGGCATCGCCCGGAAGGCGCGCGATCACGCGGGCATCGGAGAAATTGTCGCCGACGAGACCGAGACGCTTTTCGGCGTGGAACCGCGCGCCGTCGAAGGTGACGATGCCCGCGGCCTCCTGGCCCCGATGCTGGAGGGCGTGCAGGCCCAGCGCCGTGATCGCTGCGGAATCGGGGTGGCCGAAAATGCCGAACACTCCGCATTCCTCGTGCAGCCGGTCTTCCTCCAGCTCTCGCCAGAATTGATGCGCGGCCTGCGCTTCGGCTTCACTTGTCATTGCGCACTCCGGGATGGCGGCATGCCATCCATGTTCAGTTCGGCGCCGTCCGCGTCGCATCCTGGAGACGCTGCATCTCCTGCTGGTCGGACGGCCGATAGCCGGAATCCTCTGCCGGCGGGGAGGGGTCGGCCGGATCGGCCGGACCGGGAACCGCGCCGGCATCGGGCGGCGGAGTTCCGGTGGCGGGCACGCCGTCCGGAACGGTTGTCGGTTCGCCGCCGGCGCCCGGCATTCCCTTCAGCCATTTCAACATGGTGGGTTCGGGATCGTCCGGCAACATTGCGAGCAGCGAGCGTCCGGCATTTTCAAGCAGCGGCTTGGACAGCGAATTCGTCACCCAGGTCGGCTGCGAGCGTTCATGGACCAGCCAGCCGAAGAAGAGAAAGGCGACGATGAGCAGAAGCAGGCCGCGCGCGGCGCCGTAGAGAAAGCCGAGCGCGCGGTCGAACGGGCCGACGCGGCTGTCGAGGATGAAATCGGACAGGCGCATCGTCACCAGCGAGACGAGCAGCAGCGTGATCAGGAAAATGCTGGCGCCGGCAATGACATCGGCGAGGATTTCCGGCTCGAGGCTGATCTGCTCGCGGGCCCAGCCGCGCACATCGGGAAGGAAGTAGATCGTGGCGGCGGCAGCGGCGACCCAGGACGCGATCGACAGCACTTCGCGCGTGAACCCGCGCACCATCGCCAGAAGAGCCGAAATCAGAACAACGCCAAGGACGATTAAATCGAGGAGCGTGATCGGCATGAAAACTCGCTCTGGCGGTCAAAACCTCGGGGGACTCGGTGCCCGCCCGTTGCGGCGCCCTTATAGCCCCGCCGGTCCGGCGCGTCACCTGCGATTACGGGACACAGGGCCGCGTTTTACGCAGCGGCGGCGGGCCTTGCCCGATTGCCCTGCGCCGCGATGTCCGCGACCAGGATATCGAGCGTCGCAAGGCCGTTGAGGCGCAGCCCCGAATCCGGTGTCTCGCCGGACGGGCCGACGGCGCGGGCGAAGCCGAGCCGGGCGGCTTCCTTCAGGCGCAGCCCGGCATGGGCGACCGGGCGCACCGAACCGGACAGGCTGACCTCGCCGAAATAGACGCTGTCGGAGGCGAGAACCGCATTGGCGAAGGACGAGACGAGGGCGGCCGCGACCGCCAGATCCGCGGCCGGCTCCTGAATGCGCAGACCGCCGGCGACATTCAGATAGACATCGTGCCCGCCGAGCCGCAGCCCGGTATGCGCTTCCAGCACCGCGAGCACCATGGACAGCCGGCTCGAATCCCAGCCGACCACCGCACGGCGTGGAGTGCCGAGTGAAGAAGGCGCGACAAGAGCCTGTATCTCCACGAGAATAGGGCGCGTTCCCTCGATGCCGGCGAACACCGCGACACCCGGCGCGGCGACATCGCGGCTCGACAGGAACAGCGCGGAGGGATTGGCGACATCCTCCAGCCCACGCTCGGTCATGGAGAAGACGCCGATCTCGTCGGTCGCGCCGAAGCGGTTCTTCTGCGCCCGCAGGATGCGGAAGGCGTGGCCCTGTTCGCCCTCGAACGACAATACGGCATCGACCATGTGCTCGACGACGCGCGGACCGGCGATCTGGCCGTCCTTCGTGACATGGCCGACGAGGATCACCGCCGCGCCGGAGGCTTTGGCGAAGCGGATCAGCGCCTGTGCGGAGGCGCGGACCTGCGTGACCGTGCCGGGCGCCGATTCCACCGCCGAGGTCCACATGGTCTGGATGGAATCGATCACGACGAGGCGCGGGGTCGCCCCCGTGGCGAGTGTCGCCAGAATGTCCTCGACATGGGTTTCGGCGCCGAGCTCCACATTGGCGTCGCAGAGGCCGAGGCGGTCGGCTCTCATGCGCACCTGTGCAGCCGCTTCCTCCCCGGAAATATAGACGACGCGTTCTCCGGCTCGCGCGAGAGCCGCTGCCGCCTGGATCAGCAGGGTCGATTTGCCGATGCCGGGCTCCCCGCCGAGCAGCAGGACAGAGCCGCGCACGAGTCCGCCGCCCGCAACGCGGTCGAATTCACCGACGCCGATCCGGGTGCGCGGCGCGTTCTCTGTCGGTCCGGACAGGGTTTCGAGCGCAACCGCGCGGCCATTGCGCCCGGCCGGCGCGCCTTTGCCGACCGGCGCGGACGCGGCTTCCTCGACGATCGTGTTCCAGCCGCCACAGGCATCGCAGCGGCCGTTCCACCGATTATGGGCGGCGCCGCAGCTTTGGCAGACAAAGGACGAGCGGATCTTGGCCATGTCGGAATCTCTTTCAGGCCCGCGAGCATGCCGCAGGGTGCTTATGAAAGCCAGAAAAAATGTTCCTTATTTGTTCCCGTCACGGGCGCCCTGTGCAAAACCCCGCGCCGGGAGCGATTAGCCCCGATAGGAGCGCGCGAAGCGCGGGCTGAGCCTCGTCAGGATTTCGTAGCCGATCGTACCCGCGGCATTCGCCAGTTCATCCACGGACAGTTCGTCGCCGAGCACGGTCGCAAAGTCGCCGCGCGCCACGCGGGCAGGGTCGAGATGTGAAATATCGGCCGCCGCCAGATCCATCGACACGCGCCCGACCAGGGGGCAGCGCTCGCCCGCGATCAGGACATCGGCGCCCCTGCGGCTGTCCGACGATCCGCTCGCGCGGATCAGACCGTCGGCATAGCCGATGGACAGGACGGCGAGCCGGGCCGGGCCCGCCAGAGTCTGCGCCGCGCCGTAACCCACCGTCTCGCCCTTCGCCGCCTCGCGTATCTGCACGATGCGGGCCTCGACGCGCGCGACGGGCTGGAGCGGATTTGGCTCGGAGGGAACCGGATTGCCGCCATAGAGCGCGATGCCGGGGCGGCAGAGATCGAAGCGGAAATCGCCGCCCTGCAACGTCGCCGCAGAATTGGCGAGGCTTGCGGGAATGCCGGGAAATTGTGCGGCGGCCTGCCGGAAGGCGGCAAGCTGGCGCGCATTGAGCGGATGCGACGGCTCATCGGCGCAGGCGAGATGACTCATCACCAGCGCGAGTTCGAATCCCAGCGAGCCCGTCGCGAAGCGGGCCGCGATATGCGTACATTCCTCCGGTGTCAGGCCGAGCCGGTTCATGCCGGTATCGATGTGGATCGCGGCATGGCCGGGCAGATTGCCGGCCTTGGCGAAAGCCGCCCATTCCTCGATCTCGGCCACGCTGCCGAGAACGGGCCGCGCCCCGATTTCGGCGAGCGCAGGGGCGGCGTCGGGCGCAAGCCCGCTCAGCACATAGATCACAGCGTCCGGCGCGGAGGTGCGCACGGCGCGCGCCTCGACGGGATGGGCGACGAAGAATGTCCTCGCGCCCGCCGCGTGCAGAGCGGCGGCAACAGGTTCCGCGCCGAGCCCGTAGGCGTCGGCCTTGACGACGGCGGCGCATTCGGCGGGCGCGCAGCGCGCCTGCAGAAGGCGGAAATTCGATTGAATGGCGGACAGATCGACCGTCAGCCGGCCGCCGGTTTCCAGCTCGTTCACGTCAGTGCCCATACGATCACGACCGCACCGGAATCCGGTCTTCGCGCGCCAGAGTCGAGAAGCGCGTCACCTCGGCGTCGAACTGCGCCTGCACCGTGCCGGTCGGGCCGTGACGCTGCTTGCCGATGATGATTTCGGCGACGCCCATGAGCTGGTCCATCTCGGCCTGCCATTTGAGATGTTCCTCGGTGCCGGGCCGAGGCTCCTTGTTCTTCAGGTAATATTCCTCGCGGAACACGAACATCACCACGTCGGCATCCTGCTCGATCGAACCGGATTCGCGAAGATCGGAAAGCTGGGGCCGCTTGTCGTCGCGGCTTTCGACCTGACGCGAAAGCTGGGACAGCGCCACGATGGGAACATTCAGTTCCTTGGCGAGGGCTTTGAGACCGGTCGTGATCTCGGTCACTTCCTGCACGCGGCCGTCATTACGCCGCGCCGAGCCGGACAGGAGCTGGATATAGTCCACGACCAGAACGTCGAGGCCGCGCTGGCGCTTCAGCCGCCGTGCACGCGCCGAAAGCTGGGCGATGGTGATGCCGCCGGTCTCGTCGATATAGAGCGGGATGGACTGCATGGTGCGCGCGGCATCGGACAGGCGCACGAATTCGTTCTCGGAGATGTCGCCGCGCCGGATCTTGTAGGACGGGATCGAGGACTGCTCGGCGATGATACGCGTGGCGAGCTGTTCGGCCGACATTTCGAGCGAGAAGAAGCCGACAATGCCGCCGTCGGCAGTCTGCTCCGATCCGTCCGGCGCGGTTTCTGCGCGATAGGCGCGCGCGATGTGGAAGGCGATATTGGTCGCGAGCGCGGTTTTGCCCATGCCCGGACGGCCGGCGAGGATGACGAGGTCGGAGCGCTGCAGGCCGCCCATCATCTTGTCGAGATCGGCAAGGCCGGTGGAGACGCCGGACAGGCCGCCATCGCGCTTGTAGGCATTGGCCGCCATGTCCACGGCGGTGAACAGGGCATCAGCAAAGCGCTGGAAGCCGCCATCGTAGCGGCCGAGTTCGGCGACTTCGTAGAGACGCCGCTCGGCTTCCTCGATCTGTAGGCGCGGCGGCATGTCGACCGGCGCGTCGTAGGCCACATTGACGAGATCTTCGCCGATATTGATCAGCGCGCGGCGGATCGCGAGATCGTAGATCGTGCGGCCGTAATCCTCGGCGTTGATGATGCTCGTCGCTTCGGCGGCGAGGCGCGCGAGATATTGCGGGATCGTGATGCCGCCGAGGTCGATATCCGTCGGCAGGAAGGTCTTCAGCGTGACGGGCGTTGCGATCTTGCCGGCGCGGATCAGCCCTTCGGCGACCTGATAGACGAGCTGGTGAATCTGCTCCTGGAAATGCTGCGGCTGCAGGAAATCCGAGACGCGGTAGAAGCTCTCGTTGTTGACGAGGATGGCGCCCAGCAGCGCCTGTTCGGCCTCGACGTTCTGCGGCGCCTGCCGATAGTCGGGCTGCTGAAGATTCGCGAGGGCGCGGGCGGTGTTGTCGCCGAAAGCCATGGACTCGTCTGTTCCGGAACGGTGGTGAACGGTCCCGATGTTTGAACCAGCCGGCGGCCGATTCCGAATCGGAAACTCCAATCAACAGCAGTTCACAGGCGAATCTGTGGCGCGGCTTCGGCGGCTCTTGATTACTCGGCCGCGATGCGCAGTGGCGCGCGTTCGCGCTCCAGCAACCGTTTCTCGCGCTCGTTAATATAGTCGCGCGTTATGGGTAGCGTATCGACCTGCCGGGTTATCTGTATCTGGTAGACGACATCGTCGCCGCAGCGGAAACTCGCTTCGCAGGACGCGAGGTAGAACTCCCACATGCGCACGAATCGGGCGTCGTAAAGCGCCTCGGCCTCCGCCGCCCGCGCCATGAAGCGTTCGCGCCAGGCGCGCAGCGTGTTGGCATAATGCAGCCGCAGCACCTCGATATCGGTGATCATCAGCCCGGCGCCTTCGATGGCCGGAACCATTTCCTCGAGGTCGGGAATATATCCGCCCGGGAAGATGTATTTGGCGATCCAGGGATTGGTGGCGCCCGGCCCGGTGGTGCGGCCGATCGTGTGCAGCAGCATCACGCCGTTGTCGTCGAGCAGGCGGGCGCAATGCTGGAAGAAGGTGTTGTAATAACCGACGCCCACATGCTCGAACATGCCGACGGAGACGATGCGGTCGAACCGGCCCTCGGTTTCGCGGTAATCCTCGATGCGGAATTCGGCGCGGTTCTGCAGCCCGCTCGTGCGGGCGCGCTCGGCCGCGATCGCGTGCTGTTCCGTGGACAGGGTGATGCCGACGACATCGGCTCCCGCGATTCCGGCGAGATAGAGCCCGAGGCCGCCCCAGCCGCAGCCGATGTCGAGAACGCGGTGGCCGGGCTCGACGGCGAGCTTGGCGGTGATGTGGCGCTTCTTGGCGATCTGCGCCTCTTCGAGGCTCTGATAGGGATGCTCGAAATAGGCGCACGAATATTGCCGGTCCGGATCGAGGAACAGATCGTACAGACGCGCGCTCAGATCGTAATGATGCGCGACATTGCGGCGCGAGCGGCTGCCGCGATTGATCTGGTGCAGGCGCCGGAGCCAGGTGCGGAAGCGGTAGAGAATGCGGGACGCCAGCGGGTAGGGGCGGTTGCGCAGATTCTGCAGCGTGGTTTCGAGAAAGTCGTAGATCGTGCCGTGTTCGAGTTCGAGGCGGCCGTCCATGTAAAGCTCGCCCAGTTTCAGTTCCGGGTCGAGCAGTAGCGCCCACGAGGCGCGGCGGTCTTTCAGGTGAAGGGTGATCGGGGTTCCGGTGCCGTCGCCGAAGGACGATATGTCTCCGTCCGCGTGGATCAGGGTGACTGATCCCTCGCGGATCGCACGTCTCAGCATGGGCTTGAGAAGCGCCTTCATGTCAGCCTCGTTCAGGGATCGGTTCTGCGATCCCACAAACACTGCTCAACGCGGCAAGCCTAGAACGCGTTCCACGGCAAGATCAACGGGCGGGCATAAAAAAACGCCCGGCGCTGGCCGGGCGTTTCCATGACGAAAAGGCCGTGGCCTTTTACTTGTTCTCGTCCCCGTCGGCCGTCTCGGCGGCGGCCGGGCGGGCTGCTTCTTCGGCTTCTTCCGCTTCCGGGTTGAAGGTCTCGAAGGTCGCTTCTTCGCCGCGAAGGGTCAGGTCTTCGCCGGCGGCCTGACGCTCGGCCTCGGCCGCGCTGCGCGCCACATTGGCGGTGATGTTCACTTCGATTTCCGCATGCAGCGCGACCGGCACTTCGTGCAGGCCGATGGTCTTGATCGGGTTGTTCAGCACGACCTGCTGGCGCGAGACGCTGAAGCCGGCCTGGGTGAGGGCCTCGGCGACGTCGCGGGACGAAACCGAACCGTAGAGCTGGCCGGTCTCGCCGGCCTGACGGATCAGGAGGACCGTCTGGCCGCCGATCTTGTCGGCGAGCTTCTCCGCTTCCTGCTTGGTCTCGAGGTTGCGGGCCTCGAGCTGGGCGCGCTGGCTCTCGAATTTGGCACGGTTCGCGGCATTGGCGCGCAGCGCCTTGCCGCCCGGCAGCAGGAAGTTGCGGGCATAGCCGTCGCGGACGCGGACTTCATCGCCCATCTGGCCGAGCTTCGCGATGCGCTCGAGAAGGATGACTTGCATGGTTCTTTCTCCGTTCAGAATGCAGTTACGTTGGAGGTGTGCCGGGTCGGCGTGTCGCCGCGATGCGTGCGCGCAGGCCGAACAGGAATTCGAGGATGCCGATCGCCGCCAGAATGACGACGACCCAGGTCTGCAGCGCGAGAAGCACATACATGACGCTGAGCATGAAGTTGCGGCCGTTCATGCCGCGCGTGCCGGCGTGGATGAGCGCAAGGCCCAGCGCGGCATAGACCACCATGAAGGACGCGCCGATCACGCCGGCGGCAAAGCCCGTCAGGCCGGGAAGGGCGGACCCCGCGATGCCGCCGATAAAGGCGATCAGCGACAGGGCCGGAGGATTGAAGGCCGAAAGATCGGGCCACGGACGGGCCAGCAGCCCTGAGGCGCGCACGACGCGGCCGGCGACCCAGAGATTTATCAGCGCCAGAGTCGTCCATAGCGCGGCGGCGACCGGCGGCAGCGCGAGGACCGCGATCTCGGTCATCCGCTCAACGTCCCCGCCGCCACCGGGCAGGACGATGGTCTCGCCGGCCGGCGTTCCCGTTTCGGCGCGCAGGAAGGCCTCGAACGTGGTGCGCAGCGCGGCGCGGTAGTCCTCGACCGAGCCGCCGAAGAAGGCGATCGTGATGAGAACGAGCACGCAGGAAATGGCTGCCGTCCATACGATCAGCCGGCCGACGGGATACCACGCCATGCCCTGTTCGGGATGGTCCGGATCGGTTGGGCGGCCGAGCAAAGCGAGATAAGCGAGCCACCAGGACGGGATGCCGACCGACAGCGCATAGCTGCGCGCGATCTCGAATCCGGGAAGCGCGGCAAGGATGAGGGCGGCCGTGATCGTGCCGATAAGGCCGGCATGGTGACGCCAGCCGAGCGCGGCGATGAAGATCGGCAGCGGCGCGAAACAGAACAGGAAGACGGAGAACAGGGTGCCGGAAGCGAGCGCGGTCGACAGGGCCGCCGATGCGGCGCCGCTTGCAAGTCCGACAAGGAGAATTTTTGCGTTCATCTGTCCAGCTGTCCCGCTCCCGGAGCGGTTAGAGGCGGATCCTTTTGCCCGCCCCAACCATGTTGTGTGTACTTGATCGCGAAATCCCGGATCGCGCTTAAAGCGCGTCCGGGATGACGCTTTGCGTCACTTGATGACGTAAGGCAGCAGGCCGAGGAAGCGCGCGCGCTTGATCGCCTTGGCGAGTTCGCGCTGCTTTTTCTGCGACACGGCCGTGATGCGCGACGGCACGATCTTGCCGCGCTCGGAAATGTAGCGCTGCAGGAGCTTGACGTCCTTGTAGTCGATCTTCGGCGCGTTGGCGCCCTGGAAGGGGCACGTCTTGCGGCGGCGGAAGAAGGGGCGGCGACCGCCCGAAGCACCCATGCTCATGCGTCTTCTCCCTCGGTGGCGGTCTCGGCAGCAGCCTCGGTCTCGGGCTCCTCGCGGCGGCCTTCGTCACGGCGCGGACGATCGCGCTCATCGCGCTCGCGGCGCTGCATGACGACCGACGGCTCGCTCTCGTGCTCTTCGACGCGCACGGTCATGACGCGCAGGATGTCTTCGTTGATCTTCTGAAGACGCTCCAGCTCGACGATGGCGGCCGGCGGGGCGGTAATGTTCATCAGCGTGTAGTGCGCCTTGCGGTTCTTCGCGATGCGGAAGGCAAGGCTCTTGACGCCCCAGTACTCGGTCTTGCCGACTTCGCCGCCGTTCTGGGCGATGACGCCCTTGAACTGCTCGGTAAGTTCGTCGACCTGCTGGGCCGTCACGTCCTGGCGAGCCAGGAAGACGTGCTCATAAAACGGCATATTGGAAACAGCCTTTGTTCGAGTCATGCGACGCCGCCCGGCGCTGAGCCCTTCAAGCCCGGAAAAGGCCTGAACCACTCTCGAAGGCGGAGACACGGGACGACGGAACCGCGAAAGCTCCTGCCGGTGCCGGTTAAGGCGCCGACCGTCCGTTCAGCCCCCGGCCGGAAGCGTCACGAAGAGGCGGCTTATAGAGGAAGGGGGCGAGGGTGACAAGCCGGCCTGTCATCCGTAGGAAAAGCCCGAAAAATCTTGTCCGGCGTGCCGGAACCTTTCCCGGAGCGGGAAATTTCCTTGGGAAGCGTCGTCGCGCGCTGCGCGCAGGGGGCGCGCGTGAAAAGGGACTTAAGTGCGAGATGAAATCGCCGAACGGGACGACCCGGAGGCCCGGCATAGGCTTCTGATCGACGCCGTGACCGATTATGCCATCTATATGCTCGATCCGGTGGGCAGGATCGTAAGCTGGAACAGCGGCGCCGCCCGGATCAAGGGTTATGCGGCCGACGAGATCATCGGCCAGAATTTCGCGCGCTTCTACACGCCGGAGGATCAGGCGCGCGGAGAGCCGATGCGCGCGCTCTCCAGCGCGGCGCAGGACGGCAAATTCGAGACCGAGGCCTGGCGCGTCCGCAAGGACGGCACGCGCTTTCGAGCCCATGTCGTCATCGACCCGGTCTATCTGCCGGACGGCGCACTGGCCGGTTTCGCCAAGATCACCCGCGACATCACAGAAATCGCCCGAACCCGCGAGGCGCTGCTCGAAAGCGAGCGCCGCTTCCGCATTCTCGTCCAGGGGGTGGCCGATTACGCCATCTTCATGCTCGACCCGGACGGGCGCGTGACCAACTGGAATCTCGGGGCCGAGCGGATCAAGAATTACTCGGCCGATGAAATCGTCGGCCACCATTTCTCGAAATTCTACACCGAGGAGGACAAGGCCGAGGGCCTGCCGGACCGTGCGCTCGAAACCGCTGCGCGCGAAGGCAAGTTCGAGAACGAGGGATGGCGTGTGCGCAAGGACGGCACGCGCTTCTGGGCCGGCGTTCTGATCGATGCGATCCACGACGAGAATGGCCAACTCATCGGCTTCGCCAAGATCACCCGCGATCTGACCGAGAGACGCCTTGCGGCGCGCCAGCTCGAGGAGGCGCAGCAGGCCCTGTTCCAGGCGCAGAAGATGGAGGCCATCGGGCAGTTGACCGGCGGCATCGCGCACGATTTCAACAACCTTCTGACCGTCGTCATATCGAGCCTCGATCTGCTGCGTAACCGTATGGACGACCCGCGTGACCGGCGCACGCTTGCCAATGCGCTGCAGGCCGCCGAACGCGGCTCGCAACTGACCGGGCAATTGCTGGCCTTCGCCCGCAAGCAGGCGCTTCGCCCCGAACCGCACGATCCGAACCAGTTGATCGAGAGTTTCGAGGCGATCCTGCGGCGCGCGGCCGGCGACGGCATCGAGCTTTCGCTCGATCTGGCCGCTGAGATGCGGCTCGTCATGGTCGATCCATCACAGTTCGAGGCGGCGATCCTCAATCTTGTCGTCAATGCGCGCGATGCGTCCGCACCGGGCGGCACGGTTTCGGTGAAGACGGAGGTCGTGACCATCCCGACCGCCCGGCGGCTTTTGCTGTCGACCATCGAGCCCGGCGACTATGTCCGCACATGCGTCGCGGACACCGGCCACGGCATGTCGGACGAGGTCCTGTCCCATGTCTGCGAACCGTTCTTCACGACCAAGGAGGTCGGCAAGGGAACCGGTCTGGGCCTCAGCCAGATTTACGGGTTTGCCGGGCAATCCAACGGCCATCTGCACATCGAGACGCAGGTGGGCGAGGGGACGGCGGTCAGCCTGTTCCTGCCGGCCGGCGAGCATGTTCCGGCGGCATCGAGAGACGTGCGGCGCAGCGGCAAAGCGGGGACGGTCCTCATCGTCGATGACGACGAGCAGGTCATGAACGTCGCCGTGGATATTTTCGACAGCCGCGGCTACGATGTATTGACGGCGAACGATGCCGGCGAGGCGCTCGGCATCCTGCGGCGCGACCGGCCGATCGATGTCCTGTTCAGCGATGTCATGATGCCGGGTCCCATGAACGGCGCGGAACTGGGACGCGCGGCGCGCGACTTGCGGCCGGATATCAGGATTGTGCTCGTTTCGGGCTATCCGGCGGCGGCGCTGGAAAAGGTGGATGCCTCGCTCGGCCCGGTCGCCTTCGTCTCCAAGCCCTACCGTTGGGCCGAAATCGCCGAGAGGCTGCGCGATCTGGATCTGGTCGTCGCCGACGACTGATCGGCGTCAGTGCGGGCGAACTGTGAAGCGGATTGCGCCATAGGCGCTCGAATGGCCGTCGAGCGGCAGGTTATAGCCGGCATTGGCGTTGATGCTGCCGACGAAATCGCTCGTGCCCAGCCGCCCGAGATCGGATGCGGCCGTGAGCTTCGGATCTATCGATAAAGAAGCGTTGGGGGCCGAGAAATCCGACAGCCAGGCCCGCGGTGCGATTTCGGCGTCGATACGTACATTGTCGGCCGGCTTCGCGATGCCGCGAAGGCCGGCAAACCCCGAAATGGATTCGCTCGTCCCGCTATTGTATGTATTGTAGGTGCCGGATGTGGACGCGCCGTAGAACAGGCCCGATTGCTCCGGCGACAACTCGGTCTTGATCTCCCAGTTCAGGATGGTCGCGGCATCGCTGCCGGGCTGCACCATTTCGCTGTAGAGCTGCACCGGCGCGATATCGGTTGTGATGCGCACGCCAAGCCCGCGTTCCGCCGGGGTTCCGAACGGGTTCCGAACCCGGTCGATCTTCGCGCCGTCGAGGCCGCGTCCCACGATCTCGTGGCGTACGATCTTGCGGCGCTCGCGCAATTTGGGTCGTCCGCTGCCGGACAGGTCCGCCGGGCGCGACATCGCCTCGCGATAGCCATCGCTGAGGCCGGCGCACAATGCCGCGAGTTCTTCGGGCAGGTTTTTCTGGTCGCAGGTGAATTCCGGCTCGCGCACGGGCTCTTCATCGTCCGCGATGGCGGGCGCAGCGATCAGCAGTGCGGCAATGATCAAGGCAGGGCGCATTGCAGCGCGCTCCGTGTCGAACGTTCCTGGCCACCCCCGCAGCGCGGCGCACCCTACGCGTCATGCCGAATCGCGCAAGCGGGCCGATGGAATGACAGGGTTGCGGTTTTGGAATCGGTCGACGGCTGCGGCCATATCGGGCGGCAGTGTCGAAGCCACACCTTCCGCCCTCATCCTGAGCCGGGCCGAAGGCCCGTGTCGAAGGATGGCGGCACATTCCGAATTCGCGTCCATCCTTCGACACGGGCCCGACGGGCGCGGCTCAGGATGAGGATTGAGTTTGCTGTGGGGGCGAGATCAGGCGCGCTCGCGCATATTGGCCTTCGGCGCTTTGGCGCCGGCGCGCCAGACGCGGTCGATGGCCAGAGGGGCGATGCCGGATTTCTCCGCGATCTCGCGGTCCTGTTCCTCGATGGCGCGGCGGGCGACATCGTCGTCATCGTCGAGGCCGTCGAAAAGGTCGGCCGGCACGCGGCGGTTGGAGCGCTGGCTGCCGTCTTCGTAGATGACGTTGAACAGGACGAATTCGCTCTTCGAGCGGGGCTTGGCCATCTCGGAACTCCCTTCGGGGGAGCGCGGCCGGGCTGAAGCGGGCGCGCCTATGATGCGGATTTGGAGCCTATCTAGGCGATGGGCGCGCGGAATGCGAGCATGGATATGCAAAGGGCGGCCAAAGGCCGCCCTCGAAGTCTTCCGCCGCCGGAAAATTCAGGCCGCGATCCAGCCTTCCTGGCGGGCGGCCTGCGAGAAACTGGCAACGGCTTCGCGTATGCGCGCCTCGTCCTCGGTCTCGATGGCGGCGGCCACGCTTTTGGCCGCAAGTCCCCATTTATCCGCGTTCGGACCGCCCTGATCGCGGATCCTGGTCGCGAAATTGATCATGCCGCGATAGCTCGCCACGAAACGCACGCCATCGTCTGTGAACAGCCGAACCTGCTTCGGCAGCAAATCGTCTTTCGTCATCGGGTGGCCTCAAACACCGTACCAGCCGCCAAGCTAGCCTGCCGCGCCATATTCGGAAGGGGCGTCCCTTCCAGGACGGGGTTTATTAACAGTTCATTAACCTTTGGGGCATGCAAGTGCAGCGGGTGGACAGATTCGAGGCGGCGCGCCATAACGCGCGGGACGAAATCTCGCTCTGCCCCGGAGGGCGCCCGTGAAGACTTTTCTGACGCAGTTTTTCACCTGGTGGAACGGCCAGACCCTGGGAACGCGCTTCTGGACATGGCGCAAGGGCGAACGCGTCGGCGAGGACGAATTCGGCAATATCTATTACCGCGCCAAGAACACGCCGCTCGGCGAACGGCGCTGGGTCATCTTCAACGGCCCGGTGGAGGGCAGCGCGATCCCGACCGGCTGGCACGGCTGGATTCATCACACGACCGATGTTTCGCCGGCCGATGAGAATTATGTGGCGATGGAGTGGGAGAAGCCGCACCGCGCGAATCCGACCGGCACGCCGAACGCCTATCACCCGCCGGGCTCCGTGCGCGGACGCACCACGCGCGAGACGCCGCTCGGCGATTATCAGGCGTGGACGCCGGGGGGCTGAGGCTCGTCGGCGCGCCTCGCGCGCGCCATATTGGCGGGTGAAGTCTCTCGCCCCTCCGAACGTTCCGGGATTCGTCTTTCGTGATTTCCGCTCTGCGCGCCGCGGCGCTTTTTTCCGGACTCGTTCTTTGCCTCGGCACGACCGGCGTGGCCGCGCAGCAGATTCAACAGATTCCGCAGCCGGGCAGTACGCCGGCAGGGCAGGGCGCGCCGCCCGCGCCCGATACCGGCCCGCCGCCGGAGCGCATCGAAAACCCGGTCGCTCATTTCGCCGGCCTCGACAAGGTCACCGGGCGCATCTTCTCGTTCGATGTGAAGATCGACGAGACGGTGCAGTTCGGCGCGCTGCAGGTCACGCCGCGCGTCTGTTACACGCGCCCGCCGACCGAGCAGCCCGAGACGGTCGCCTTCGTCGAGGTCGATGAGATCACGCTGCAGAACGAGCAGCGCCGCATCTTCACCGGCTGGATGTTCGCGGCCAGCCCCGGCCTGCACGCGGTGGAGCATCCCATCTACGATGTCTGGGTCACCGATTGTACGGGCGGCGAGCGCATCGAGGCGCCGGAAGGCCCGAAACTCGGGGAGTAAATACGGCCTCCCTTCTCCCCTTGAGGGAGAAGGCCGACTCGATGCGCAGCATCGAGCGGGATGAGGGGGCTTCCAGAGCCTCTGGAAGATTACTCTCTCACCCTCTCTCGGCTCGTGCTTCGCACGAGTCCGCTCTCTCCCGTCAAGGGAGAGAGGTCATCTCGCCAGAACCTCCATCGCCTCGCTACCCGTAACGACACGATCCTTCGGCCAGACATGGAAGTCGGCAGGGGTCGCCAGCGCGGTTTCGAGCAGTCGGTGATAGGCCGCGCGCGGCACGGTCACAGCGCCGAAGCCGATCAGATGTTCGGTGACGAACTGCGTGTCGAGCAGCGCAAAACCGCCCTTGACGAGCCGCGCGGCGAGATGAACGAGCGCGACCTTCGAAGCGTCGCGCGCGGTGTGGAACATGCTCTCGCCGAAAAACGCGCCGCCGAGCCGCACGCCGTAAAGCCCGCCGACCAGCCGGCCGTTCTCATAGGCCTCGACGGTGTGGCAATGGCCGATGGCGAACAGATCGGTGTACAGACGCCGGATGCGGGTGTTGATCCACGTTTTGCGCCGGCCCGGTCCCGGTGCCGCGCAGCCGGCGATGACGGCGCCGAAATCGTGGTCGACGCGGATCTCGAACCTGTCGCTCCGCACGGTGCGGGCAAGGCGCGTAGGGACGTGGAAACGCTCGAGCGGAATGACGCCGCGCTGGTCCGGTTCGATCCAGTACAGGCCCGGATCGTTGGCGCTTTCGGCCATCGGGAAAATCCCGCAGGCATAGGCCTTCAGCAGGACCTCCGGCGTGATCTCGACGAGAACATCGTTGATGCGCGTCATGAGCCAAATTCTGCCGCAGCGGAACGTTTTCCGAAAGGGCCGGCCGAGCCGATGCGGCGCAAGGCCGCCTTTGCGCCTGAAGGGCCCCGAAACTCTTCGAAAGCTCCCGCCAAAGGAGATTGAAGACGGCGGTTAACGCACGCCACCGCCTGGCCGGCGAACGTCCGCGGTCATTTTGGTCGGCTGTGGGTTGCTGTCCGAGCCGGCGACATTGGCCCTTGACGGCAATCTGAATCATGCATTCATAATGCAGTTTGGGCTTGTGCGGGGATCGTGAGCGTCGAAGCGCGCTCTGATTTTCGAAATTCGGGGGGCGCTATGCCGAGTGTCACGACATCCGATGGCGTGAATCTGATTGTAGAGGAAACCGGCACAGGAACGCCGATCATCTTCGTCCACGAGTTCGGAGGAGACCGGCTGAGCTGGGAGCCTCAGGTGCGCCATTTTTCGCGGCGCCATCGCTGCATCACCTTCAATGCGCGCGGCTTTCCGCCATCAGATGTTCCGGAAGACCTGGCGTCCTATACTCAGGCGCGGGCCTGTGACGACATCAGGGATGTGCTCGATGCGCTCGGCGTCGCCAAGGCGCATGTGGTGGGGTTGTCGATGGGCGCCTACGCCACCTTGCATTTTGGGCTGACCTATCCGGACCGCGCCCTTTCGCTTCTCGTTGCAGGGTGCGGTTACGGCGCCGAGCCCGATCAGCGCGAGAAATTCCGTTCTGAAGCCGATGCGACCGCCGAAATGCTCCGGCGAGATGGTGCGGATGGGTTTGCGGCCCGCTACGCCGTCGGCCCGGCGCGTGTGCAGTTCCAGGCGAAGGATCCGCGCGGCTGGGCGGAATTCGCCGATCGGCTCGCCGAGCATTCGGCCGAAGGCTCCGCCCTGACGCAACTCGGCGTGCAGAAGGAGCGGGCTTCGATCTTCGATCTGGGAGATCAGCTGTCGCGGCTTGAAGTGCCGCTGTTGGTCGTTACGGGCGATGAGGACTTCCCCTGTCTCGCGCCGAACATATTCATGAAGCGTCACGCTCACACGGCGGGATTTGCCGTCGTTCCCAACACCGGCCACACGGTGAATCTCGAAGAGCCCGACATCTTCAACGGCCTGCTCGACCGTCTCGTCACGCAGGTCGAAGCGGGGCGTTGGCCCCGCCGTGACCCGCGTGCCATCACGGCCAGCATCTCGGGCATCAAGTGATCATTCCGGAACTGTAAATACAATACGCCGATTGGCGGATTTGTCCGCGTTCTCGCCTCGATCAACATAACCGGAGAAGTTCGATGTATACAAAGCTGCGAATTCTGCTGTGTGTGGCGTCCTCACTTGCTCTTGCGCCGGCCGCAATGGCACAGAACAAGATTGTCATTCAGGTCAACCATGAGATGGGCGTCGGAACTCCGACCGCACGGGCTCTCGAATGGTTTGGAAAGGCCGTTGAGGAAGAAACCAAGGGCGCTGTTGCCTTCCGTTACTTCCATACGTACGAACTGGGTACTGAACGCCAGACATATGACATGCTGCAGTCCGGCGCCGTCGAAATGGGTGTCAGTGGCGCCCAGATCGTGTCGGCTCTCGCGCCGGAATTCGGTGCTCTGCTCCTCCCCTACGCCTTCACCGATGCCGACCATTTCGCCCGGGTTCTTGACGGACCGATCGGCGAGGCGCTCCACAAGCGTTTCCTTGAGGAAAAAGGGGTGCGTATCCTCGGCTGGGCACACCGTGCGCCCCGGCATTTGACGACGAGCGGCAACCGCATCGTGCGTAAACCCGACGACATGAAGGGGCTGCGCATAAGAATCCGTGAAATTCCCGTGCAGATCGATGCCTTCCGCGCTCTTGGCGCCAGCCCGGTGCCGATGGCTTTCGGTGAAGTATATACGGGGTTGCAGACCGGTACCATTCACGGCCAGGAAAACCCCATCTCCATCATGCTGGCCAACAACTTTCACGAAGTGCAGGACAACGTGATCCTGACCGCGCACATACGTGAAGCGTTCTGGTGGGAAATCAGCGACCGTGTATGGCAGAAGCTTTCGCCGGAAATTCGCGCCGCCTTCGAAAACAATATCGGGGAAGCGATCAAACGCGCCAACGAATGGGAATTCGCGGAGGACGCGAAATATCTCGCCGATTTTGCAGCCAAGGGCGTGAATGTCGTCGAACTGAACAAGGACGAGCTCGGTGAATTTTCCAAGCTGATGGACCCCGTCGCAAAGGACTATTCGGAGAAATGGCGTCCGGGTCTTTACGAGGAAATCGTCAAGCTCCGCTGACGCCGTTGTCTATCGAGACGACAACATAACTCCTGCCGGCGCCGGGCAGGCGCCGGCAGGTTTCGGTTCCCGTCAGGCGAAAAACTGACGGTCTGGGGAGATAAAATGGCTGGAACCTTGCAAACGGACGAACCGGACGGAAAAGCCGGCATTCCGCAATCGCAGACCTGGGCGGCGGTTATCGCCCGCAAACTGGAGATGGTTCTTCTCGCAATGGCGGGAAGCGCACTTGTCTTTATCGGCTTCCTCATCGTGGCGCAGGTCTTCTTCCGCTATGTTCTGGCCGCGCCGCCGAGCTGGACGGAAGAGCTTACCCGTTACGTATTTGTATGGATGGCATGGCTCAGTGCGGCCGTCGTGTTCCGATGGGGACAGCACATCACGATCGATGCCATATCGGGATACATACCGAAATCCATCAAACGGTTTCACGAAGCGCTGATCCGGATCGTCTGCGCCGGCATCCTGATCTTCCTGATGGTCTACGGCTTCCAGGCTCTCGAATTCACGACATCGCGTTCGGCCGCGCTCGGCATCGATATGCGTCTTGTCTATCTCAGTGCGCCGGTCGCCTCGTTCATCATGTTGGCGTTTCTCGCGCTCGATTTTGTCGATGCCGTACTTTCCAAGAGGGTAGCATAATGCTCAGCGGGTTCGAACTGACGATGGGCATCGTGCTCCTGCTGGGAGCGATGCTGATCAATATTCCGGTGCCGTTCGCGTTCGGTGTCGCCGGTATTTACTATTTCTGGCAGATCGACATTCCTCTCAGCACGCTGCCGCAACGGGCCGTGGCGACGGCGGATTCGTTTACTCTCATGGCTATCCCGATGTTCATCTTCGTGGGCATCCTGATGACCACGGGGCCCATGGCGATGCGCTTGCTGAATTTCGCAAGCGCCATGGTCGGTCATATGACCGGTGGGCTCGCACAGGTGAATGTCGCCGCGAGCATGTTGTTCGCCGGCATGTCCGGATCTTCCTCCGCCGATGCCGCGGGTCTCGGCACTGCGGAAATCCGGTTGATGACGCAGGCCGGTTATACGCCGCGCTTCGCCGCTGCCGTTACCGCGGCCTCCTCGTGCATCGGCCCGCTCATTCCGCCGAGCATTCCGCTGATCATATACGGGGCCATCGCACAGGTCTCGGTCGGGCGTTTGTTTATCGCCGGCGCGATACCGGGCATCCTGCTGGGGCTCGTGTTCATGGTCGTCGTACGGATGATGGCAAAAGATCATGTCGAGAAGCCATCGAAATTCAACGCCAATGCCCTGAAACGCGCGACTCTGGATGCCATTCCGGAACTGCTGATGCCTGTCATCCTGATGGGGGGGCTGCTCAGCGGTATCGTCACGCCGACTGAAGCGGCCGGCGTCGCCGTCGTCTACGGCATGTTGTTGATCGCCTGGCGTCGCGAGGTCACGCGTCAGGAGCTCCTGCAGGTCATACGCGATACGGTGCTTTATTCAGGCATCTTCATGTTCATCGTAATGCTGGCCAGCTCCTTTGGCTGGGTCCTCATTCGTGAACAATTCGGCTCGATGATCTTCGGAGCGATCCTTGGGGCGGATTATGCCTCCTGGGCGATCATCTTCATTATTGTGGTCGGCCTTCTTGTGATCGGTTGCTTCATGGAGACGATATCGGCGCTCGCGCTGGTCGTTCCCGTGCTCGCCCCGATCGCGCCGGTTATCGGGCTTGATCCAGTTCATCTTGGGATCATCGTCGTGTTCGCGCTGCAGGTAGGGCTCATTACGCCGCCTGTCGGCATGTCCATGTATATCGTCAGCGCGATTGCCGGCATAACGATCTACGATTTCGTACGGACGGTCATGCCGTTCCTGATCGCCATGCTGTTCCTGTTGATCGTCATCGCCTATGTCCCGCAACTCAGTCTGGCGTTGCCGAACTGGATATTTGGTTAGCCGAAGATTGCGGGTTCAGGAGTTCCTGAAGCCATACATTAAAAAACCGCCGGCGCTTTGCTCGCCGGCGGTTTCTGATTTCGCAAATTATGCGGTTTCGTCCATGAGGCCGGCTGCCAGCCGCTTTTCCAGCCAGTGGATGTCGTAGCGGCCGTCCTGCATGTCCGGGTCGCGGATCAGCTTCTGGAACAGCGGCAGCGTGGTCTCGATGCCGTCGACGACGAATTCGTCGAGCGCGCGGCGCAGGCGCATCAGGCATTCGGTGCGCGTCTTGCCGTGGACGATCAGCTTGCCGGCCAGCGAATCGTAATAGGGCGGGATCGTGTAGCCTTGATAGGCGTGCGAATCCACGCGGACGCCGAGCCCGCCCGGAACGTGCCATTGCGTAATCCGGCCCGGCGAGGGGCGGAAATTGGCCGGGTTCTCGGCATTGACGCGGCATTCGATGGCGTGGCCGGAAAGCTTCACGTCTTCCTGCGAGAACGACAGTTTGGCGCCGCCGGCAATGCGGATCTGTTCGTTCACGAGATCGATGCCGGTGATCATTTCCGTCACCGGATGCTCGACCTGGATGCGCGTGTTCATTTCGATGAAATGGAACTCGCCGTTCTCGTACAGGAACTCGATCGTACCGACACCGAGATAGCCGAGATCGGCCATGGCCTTGGCGCAGGTCGAACCGATGCGCTCGCGCTCCTCGGAGTTCAGCGCGGGAGAGGGCCCTTCTTCCCAGACCTTCTGGTGGCGGCGCTGCAGCGAGCAGTCGCGCTCGCCCAGATGCACCGCATTGCCCTGTCCGTCGCCGATCACCTGGATTTCGATATGGCGCGGCTTCTGGAGATATTTCTCGATATAGACGGAATCGTCGCCGAAAGCGGCCTTGGCCTCGGAGCGCGCGGTCGACAGCGCGACCGACATGTCATGCTCGCCGAGCGCGACCTTCATGCCGCGTCCGCCGCCGCCGGAGGCGGCCTTGATGATGACCGGGAAGCCGATCTCGCGGGCGACGCGCAGCGCTTCGGCATCTTCCGTCACCCCGCCGTCCGAACCGGGCACGACCGGAATGCCGAGCCGCTGGGCCGTCTGCTTGGCGGCGATCTTGTCGCCCATGACGCGGATATGCTCGGCCTTCGGGCCGATGAAGACGATGTCGTGATCGTCGAGAATTTCGGCGAAGCGCGCATTCTCGGCCAGGAAGCCATAGCCCGGATGCACGGCGTCCGCGCCGGTGATCTCGCAGGCGGCCAGAAGCTGGGAGACGTTGAGATAGCTGTCGCGCGCGGGCGGCGGGCCGATGCACACCGCCTCGTCGGCCAGCTTCACATGCATGGCCTCGGCGTCGGCGGTCGAATGCACGGCGACGGTGGCGATGCCGAGTTCCTTGCAGGCGCGGAGCACCCGGAGCGCGATCTCGCCGCGATTGGCGATGAGGACCTTGTCGAACATCGCCGCTTTATTCGACGATCATCAGCGGCTGGGCGAATTCGACCGGCTGTCCATCCTCGACCAGGATTTCCTTCACCGTGCCGGCCTTGGGCGCGGGAATGGCGTTCATGGTCTTCATCGCCTCGATGATGAGGAGCGTCTGCCCCTGGCGGACCTGCTGGCCGACATCGACAAAGACGCGCGCGCCGGGCTCGGGGGCGCGGTAGGCGGTGCCGACCATGGGCGAGAGCACGGCCCCGGGCGTCTTGGACTTGTCGGCGGGCGCTGCCGCTGCGGCAGCCGGGGCGGCCGCTGCGGGTGCGGCTGCCGGCGCGCTCATCACCGGTGCATTGATGGTGATGCTGCGCGCGACGCGGACTTTGAAATCGTCCTGCTCGATCTCGATTTCGGAGAGATCCGTTTCCTTGAGCAGCTTGGCCAGATCGCGGATCAGATCGTGGTCGAAGCCGCTCTTGTTCTTGTCGTCCTTGCCCATGTCGTTTTCGTCTCTTCTCCGAGAGCTTCAGCTCTTCGTCAGGATGCGTGCGAGGCCGTCCAATGCGAGTTCGTACCCGTATGCGCCAAATCCCACAACAATTCCGTGCGCCACCGGCGATACATAGGAGCGGTGGCGGAAATCCTCGCGGGCATAGGTGTTGGACAGATGGACCTCGATGGCGGGAATGTCCGCCGCGCGCAAAGCGTCGTGCAGCGCGACCGAGGTGTGGGTGTAGGCGGCCGGATTGATGATGATGCCCCGCGCCTTGGTGCGGGCCTCCTGAATCCAGTTGACCAGTTCGCCCTCGATATTGGTCTGCCGGAAATCGATCGTCAGGCCGAGCCTGCCCGCCCGGTCCGAGAGCCGGTCCTCGATGTCCTGCAGCGTGTCCGAGCCGTAAATCTCCGGCTCGCGCAGGCCGAGCAGGTTGAGGTTGGGGCCGTTCAGGACAAAGACGGTCGCGGACATGGGCGGTTTTCGGACCTTGGGGGTGAACGGCGTTCTTATACGGGCGGGGCGGGCAGGGGAAGGGTTTTGCCCTCAGCGCGGCGCGCGCGTCATGAGCAGACCGCCTTGCCGCATTTGCGCATATTGCCGACGGCCTCCTTGAGCGTGTCCACGCCGACCGCGCCCGGCAGCACATATTCGCCGACGACATAGGTCGGCGTGCCGTTGATACCGAGCCGCTGGGCCAGTTCATGGACCGCCTGCAGCGTTTCCTCGGTCTTCGGGTCGGTCAGGTCGCGCGACAGGCGCTCCACGTCGAGGCCGAGCCCGCGTGCGATCTCGATTGCGCCGGCGCCGTCGGCCTTGCGGGCTGCGAGCAGCTGGCGGTGGAAGTCGAGATATTTGTCGGGCGCCTGCGCCGCGACCGCGACCGCAACGCGCGCGGCATCGACGGAATCCTGGCTGAGGACGGGAAATTCCTTGAACACGATCCGCACATTCGGATCGGCCTTCAGCAGCGCTTCGGTGTCTTTCAGCGCCTGTTTGCAATAGCCGCAATTGTAATCGAAGAACTCGACCACGGTGACATCGCCCTTGGGATTGCCGACCACGACCTGATGCTCCGAATCGTAGATTTCGGCGGCGGCGGTCTTGAACACTTCGGAGCGCGAGGCCTCGGCGCGGGCCTCGTCCTTGAGCTTCAGCCGGTCGGCCATTTCGCGCAGCAGTTCGGGGTTCGCGAGCAGGTAATCGCGCACGATGGTCTCGATTGCGGCGCGGTCGGGAGCGGCCGCGGCCGCCTGCGGCGCGGCATCGTTTGCGGCCATCCGCACGGCCGGCGTCGTAACCGTGGCCGCAGGGGCCGGCGCGGTTTCGGCCAGAAGATATTGCGGCAGGATGAACAGGCCGAGGCCGGCGGCGAGCGCCACGGCGATGGCGAGAATGCGGAATGGCGTCACGGTCGGTCCTTTTCCGGAGAATTACTTTTTGCCGGGTATGCGGTAATTGACGATGTCGTCGGCGCGCAGCCAATCGGGCGAGCCGACCTTGAGCTGGCTTTTCGCGCGCGCGGCGAGCTGTTTGGCCGTATTTACATCGCCGGCGTAGAAATAGGATTGCGCGGAGGCGGCGTCGGCCTGCGCAAGCATGCCCTTGCGTCCATACGCGGTCGCCAGATTGCGGTAGGCCTTGGGCGCTTCGCGCTCGCGCGCAATGGCCTGGCGCAGCTCCGTCAGGGCCTGATCGAGCAGTGCCGGATCGTTGGTCGCGACCAGCGCCTCGCCGAGCAGCATGCGGATGAGGCCGGATTTCGGCGCCAGCCGCGAGGCGCGGCGCAGCGGCTCGATGGCCTGTTTCGCGCGGCCCGCTTCCAGCAGCATCTGGCCCTTCAACTCCCAGAAATAGGGGTTGTCCGGCTCGGTGGCGATCAGCGCGTCGATCTGCTTCTGGGAGTCGTTGATATTGCCGAACCGCGCCGCCGACACCGCGCGCGCATAGCGCGCCGGCAGCGAGGTGTTGGACGCCGGATAATTCCGCGCCACGACATCGGGCGCCCGCATGAATGCGATGATCTTTGCGCGCGCCATTGCGTGGCGATGGATGAAGGCCGGCGAATCTTCCGCATTCGCGGTCGGGCTCGCATTGACGAGGCGTTCCAGCAGCGCGATGCGCTCCTGCGGCATCGGATGCGTCTGCGCGTAAGGATCGATGAAGCGCTGCGAGAACATGGATTTCTCGGCGAAGCCCTTGAACGTCTCCAGCATCCCGCGTCCGGACTGGCCGGTCTTGGTGAGGTAGGAGACGCCGGCCTGGTCGGCCGCCTGTTCCTGCGCGCGGATATAGCCGAGAAGATCGCGCTTGATCATTTCCTGCGGCGCGGTCGCGGCCATGGACGCGCCGCCGGCGATGCTGTTGCCGCCTGCGCCGGCCGCGGCCGCGCCCGCCACGGCCGCGGCGCCCAGCAGCATGGCGATGATCGCGCGTGTGCCCGCCGCGTCCAGCCGCTCGCGCATGGCGGCGAGATGGCCGCCCGCAATATGGCCCGTCTCATGCGCCAGAACGCCGATGAGCTGGTTCGGCTTCTTGCTGTCGACGATGGCGCCCACATTGATGAAGATGCGCTGGCCGTTGGCGACGAAGGCGTTGAACGAGAAATCGTTGATGAGCGTGATCTTCACATCGCTCGGCACGAGGCCCGCGGCGCGCAGCAGCGGGGTCGTGTAATCGCGCATCAGATCCTCGATCTCCGCGTCACGCACCGGCGCAAGCCTGTCGCGCACCTGCGCGTGGACGGGCTGCGGCATGGACGTCGCGGTGACGGCCAGAGCCGCCGCGAGCGCGGTGGCGCGGAACAGGCGGGGCTTGCGCATGTGATCGAGGAGCGGCATAGGCGCGGCGATGCCTGACAATGGTGGCGGGAAAGGGGCGCTGGTACTCTTCTGCCGGTTTGGATCGGGATGTCGAGTCACGGATGCGAGGGTTTGCGTTGAAAACCTGTGAACCGCCCTTCAGGGGCAGCCGGCAATGAATGACGATCATCCGGTTCACTCCCGGCGCGCGGGGGTCGAGCCCTTCATCGCCATGGATGTGCTGGCCTCCGCCCGGCGGCTGGAAGCCTCCGGCCGCTCCATCATCCATATGGAACTCGGAGAACCGAGTGTCGCCGCGCCGCGGGCGGCGCGGGAGGCGGCGGCCCTCGCGCTGGCGGACGGCCGCATCGGCTATACCGAGGCTTTGGGCCTGCCCGATCTGCGCGCCCGTATCGCGCGCCATTATGGCGATGCCTACGGGCTGGACATCGCTCCCGCGCGCATTGCGGTGACGACCGGCTCGTCCGGCGGCTTCATCCTCGCCTTTCTCGCGCTGTTCAATCCGGGCGATCGGGTCGGCATCGCCGCGCCCGGCTATCCGCCCTACAAGACCTTCCTGACCTCGCTCGGGCTCGAGCCAATCGAGATTGCGCTCGATGCGCAGAGCCGCTGGGCGCTTGACGGCGAGGCCGTGGCCGCAACCCATGCGAAGACGCCGCTGGCAGGCGTTCTTCTTGCAAGCCCGGCAAATCCGACGGGGACCGTGGTGACGCCCGAAGCGCTTCGGGAATTGTGCGCCACCTGCAAGGCGCTGGGCATCCGGCTTGTGTCCGATGAAATCTATCACGGCCTCACCTACGGTGCGGCGGCGGAAACCGCCTTGCGTTTCGATCCGGGCGCCGTGGTCGTGAACAGTTTCTCGAAATACTGGTGCATGACGGGCTGGCGCATCGGCTGGATGGTCGTGCCGGAGGCGCTGGAGCGCCCGGTCGAGCGTCTGGCGCAGAACCTGTTCATTTCGGCGCCGACCCTGTCGCAGATCGCGGCCATTGCCGCGCTGGACGCCTCGGACGAGCTCGACGGCGTTCGCGCGATCTATGCACGCAACCGCGCCCATCTTCTGAGCGAACTGCCGAAATGCGGTCTGGACAGTTTCCTGCCGGCGGACGGCGCTTTCTATCTGTACGCTGATGTCGGGCGCTTCACGAACGACAGCACCGAATTCGCGCGGCGCATGCTGGAGGAAGTGGGCGTGGCCCTCACCCCCGGCAAGGATTTTGACCGTGCGCGCGGGCATTCATACATACGCCTGTCTTTCGCAGGCGCCGAGACCGATATCGTGGAGGCGGCCTCGCGCATCCGGAACTGGCTGCGTTAGGGGCGGCGCATGTCCCGGGGCGACGCAAGGCGTCGAGCCCGGGACCCATACGCCGTGAAGTCACGGCTCCGTCTCGAATGCTGCGGAGTATGGGTCCCGGACAGGCGCTCCGCGCCTTCCGGGACATGCGGATAAGCGGCCAAAAAAAATGGCCCCGGAAACACCGGAGCCATTTTTTGTGTCTCAGCCCTTGAGCCTGTTCCACCAGCCGACGCGCTTGGGCCGGTTCGGGTCTTCAACCGCCGGAGCCGGTTCGGACGCCTTGGGTGCCGGGGGCGGCGCCTCCGGGTCGGGTTTGGCGTTCACGGCCTGAACGGGCTCGGGAGCCGGAGCAGGCGCCTCATCCGCGACCGGAGCCGCCGCCGGAGCGGCGTTGTCGTTATCGCCCTCGGTGTCGCTGGCATCGCCCGGCATGACATCGGCCTCGCTGGCCTGCTCATGGACCGGGCTGTCGCCGTTTTCGCCACGTTCGCGGCCACGGCGTCCGCCCCGCCGTCCACGGCGGCGCGGGCGGCGTTCCTCGCCCTCGGCCTTGTCCGTCATGACGGACAAGGCGGCCGATTCCTCGCCGGCCTCGGCCACGGCTTCGGTGTCGCTCTGGCCGTTCTCGGCATCGTCGCCGGAAGCGGTCTCGTCGTGCCCCTCGTCATGGCCCTCGCCGCGTCCGCCACGGCCGCGCCTGCGGCGGCGACGGCGGCGACGTCCGCCGTTCTCGCCGTCCTCGTGCGCCTCGGTGCCGGCATCGCCTTCGCTCTCGGCGGCATCGTCCTTCGCGTCCGCATCCTCGTCCGTCTCCGGCTCCTCGACCGGGGGCGGCGGGGGCGCAACGACGAGCGGCGTGCCGGTCGACGGCTCTCCGCGCTGCAGCACGCAATGCTCGCCCGGCGCCAGATGTTCGTCGGACACGAACGTCACCTCGACGCCGAAGCGCGTTTCGATGTCGCGCAGATGGCCGCGCTTCTGATTGAGGATATAGAGCGCCACCGCATTCGTCGTGCGTACGTTCAGATTGTAGCCCGCATTCTTCAGCAGGTGCTCCTCGATCATGCGCAGCACATGCAGCGCGACGGAGGGAACCGAACGCACGCGGCCCGAACCGGCGCAGACCGGGCAGACATCGGACGAGCTTTCGAGCACGCCGGTGCGGATGCGCTGGCGCGACATTTCGAGCAGGCCGAAATGCGAGATGCGGCCGACCTGGATGCGTGCACGGTCGTGCTTCAGGCATTCCTTGAGGCGTTTTTCGACGGCGCGGTTGTTGCGGTTCTCCTCCATGTCGATGAAGTCGACCACGATGAGGCCGGCAAGGTCGCGCAGGCGAAGCTGGCGCGAGACTTCCTCGGCGGCTTCGAGATTGGTGCGCAGCGCCGTGTCCTCGATATTGTGCTCGCGCGTCGCGCGGCCCGAGTTCACGTCCACGGCAACCAGCGCCTCGGTCTGGTTGATGACGATATAGCCGCCCGATTTGAGCGTAACGACATTCGAGAACATCGCGTCGAGCTGGTTGTCGACGCCGTATTTCGAGAAGATCGGCACCGCGTCGCGATAGAGCTTCACATTCTTCGCATGGCTCGGAATGAGCATGCGCATGAAGTCCTTGGCTTCCTTGAAGGCGGCTTCGCCCGAAACCTGAACCTCGTCGATGTCCTTGTTGTACAGATCGCGGATCGCGCGCTTGACCAGCGAGCCTTCCTCATGGACGAGGGAAGGGGCGGTCGAGGACAGGGTCTTTCCGCGCACCGTCTCCCACAGGCGCAGGAGATATTCGAAATCGCGCTTGATCTCCGGCTTGGTGCGGCTGGCGCCGGCCGTGCGGAGAATGACGCCCATGCCTTCCGGCACGTCGAGTTCCTCGGCGATTTCCTTCATCTTCTTGCGGTCGGCCGCATTCGTGACCTTGCGCGAAATGCCGCCGCCGCGCGCGGTGTTCGGCATCAGCACGCAATAGCGCCCGGCGAGCGACAGATAGGTCGTCAGCGCCGCACCCTTGGTGCCGCGTTCTTCCTTCACCGCCTGGACGAGCAGGACCTGGCGGCGCTTGATGACTTCCTGAATCTTGTAATGACGCGTGCGGCGCGGCTCGCGGCGGCGCGGCATCTCTTCCTCGACATTGCTCTCGGCGCCGACGGATTCGATCTCGTCCTTGGCCTCGTCGCGGACCTCGACGACATCGCCATTGGGTTCGCTCTCGCCGCGCGCCTGCGTCTCGTCGCCGGACGGCCCGGCCTCTGCGGATTCAGCTTCGCCAGACGCGCGATCGTCGTCCTCGTCATCATCGTGGTCGTCGTCGTCATGATCGTCATCGTCATGATCGTCGTCGGACTCGTCGGCACCGTTGTCGTCGTCGTCGGAATGCGCGTCGCGGTCGTCCGCGCCGTTATCCTCGTCCGTATTGCGATCCGTCCGGGCATCCTGCGCAGCCTCGTCGGCGGTCTCGCCGCCTTCAGTCGATTCGCCCTCGCTCGCGGCGTCTTCGCTGACGGTCTCGTCTTTCTGCGCTGCGTCCTTGGCGCGGCCGCGCCCGCGGCGCCGGCGGCGTCCGTGGCCGCCATTCTTCTTTTCCTCGCCGTCGTCCTCCTCGCCGTGCGCATGTTCGCGCTCTTCTTCATCGAGCAGCGCCTGCCGGTCGGCGACGGGGATCTGGTAATAATCCGGGTGGATTTCGCTGAAGGCGAGGAAGCCGTGGCGGTTGCCGCCATATTCGACGAAGGCCGCCTGAAGCGACGGCTCGACGCGTGTTACCTTGGCAAGATAGATGTTGCCGCGAAGCTGTTTGCGGTTGGCGCTCTCGAAATCGAATTCCTCGATCCGGTTCGAGCCGCTGCGCGCGACGACCACCCGTGTCTCTTCGGGATGGGCGGCGTCGATAAGCATCTTGTTGTTATTAGCCATTGCAAACCTTTGATGTTGCACGCGGCGCGGCGGTCCGCGGCGGAGCTTTCGTCTCCGCGCGAAGGGCCGGCGCTCTCAGCGTCGTGTTTCAAAAACAAAACGGGTGAATACCTGGCCGCAAACCGGGCCGAGCGCGTGTCACGATATGACTGAACGCTCGCCATCCGGGTTCCGACTCCAATCCTTTGACTCCCGCCAGCGCGGGAATGCCTGCTTGGCTCGCGGTGCAGCGCCAGGCGCTGGGAAGGTTCTTGCGCGCTCCAGGCCGGAGGAACCGGCGGGACTGGGCGACGCCTCTGAAAAGACGCTTCCGGAACGGCCCCCGCCAAAGCCTACAGAGAGCAGGGCGATGGGCCGCGATCACGCACAGGCACGACAATCAGCCGAGCACCGCGTGAGCCGACTCCCTTCATATAGGAAAAGTGGCCTTTGACAAGCAGTTGTATGTCTCTGATAAATCGCTCTCAGGTAGCGACGGGCGCACTTTCATGCCGTATTCCTATGCGTAAAACGGCTCCTGGGTGTCGTTCCGCATCCGGCGCCCTGTCCCCGGCATGAGAATCGCGGTTTTTTAGCCCTCCACATGAAAAGGCTTCTGATTGTTCTGCTGACGGCCGCGTTTGCCGTGCTTTCCGCCTCTGTCCATGCGCAGGAGGAAGGCTCAAAGCTTGTCGGCGCCACGGGCACGCAGCTCGGTGGCGATTCCGCGCGGACGCGGCTTGTGGTCGATCTCACCGGGCCGGCCGAGCCGCGCGTCTTCACGCTCGCCGATCCCTATCGCGTGATTATCGATCTGCCCGATGTCGTGTTCGGCAACGAGCCGCTCCCGCATACGGCGCGCGGTCTCGTCTCAGCCTACCGTTATGGCCTGATCGCGCCGGGGCGCTCGCGCATCGTCATCGAAACCACGGGGCCGGTGAAGGTCGAGGAGGTGCGCAAGGTCGCCGCCGTGCTCGGCGAGCCGGATCGTCTGGTCATCGAACTCGTGCCCGCGACCCGTGAGGCCTTCCTGAAAACCATGCATGCGGAGGCGCCGAGCGTCGAGCAATTGCCGCCTGCGCCCGTGCCGCAGGGTGGCGCGAATGCCTCGGACATGCGCCCGGTCGTGGTCATCGATCCCGGCCATGGCGGCATCGATACGGGCGCCAAGGGGGCAGGGGGCGAGGAGGAGAAGAATGTCGTCCTCAACTTTGCGCGGACGCTGAACAATCTTCTGCTGGAAGGCGGGCGCTATCAGGTGCTGATGACGCGCGTGGACGACAATTTCGTCGCGCTGGCCGACCGGGTGCGGATTGCGCGCGAAGCCGGCGCGGACCTTTTCATTTCCATCCACGCCGATTCCCTTGCCGATCCGTTCGGCGTCCGCGGCGCGACCGTCTACACCCTGTCGGACCGGGCGAGTGATGCCGAGGCCGCCCGGCTGGCGGAAAAGGAGAATCGGTCGGACATCATCGCGGGCGTCGATCTCGATGCCGAGACCGACGAGGTGGCCGATATCCTGATCGATCTGGCACGGCGCGAAACCCGCGTGTTCTCCGTCCGCTTCGCCCATACTCTGGTCGGATCGGTGAAGCCGGCCATCCGGCTCAACAAGAATCCGATGCGCTCGGCGAGCTTTGTTGTGCTCAAGGCACCCGATGTGCCATCGGTCCTTCTGGAACTCGGCTATATGTCGAGCAAGGAGGATCTGAAGCTCCTGACCTCGGAAACCTGGCGCGCCACGGCCGCCAAGGCCATGGTCAAGGCGATCGACGGTTTCTTTGCCGCGCGGGGAGGCGCGCCGGGATAGAGCGGCGCGCGCCCCACAAAATCCACAAAAGGCTTCCAAGCCGGTATCGGCCGCTTTGCCATGCGCGGGCCGTGCGGCACCTCCGGGGGACAGTAAGGTTACATGGGCCTGCTTCTGCGTTTTCTTGGCTTTCTGTTCGCAACCGCGACCGTGCTCGGTCTTGTCGGTGCGGCTGCCGTCGGCGTGTTCATCTGGCAGCAGGCGCAGGATCTTCCCGATCATGCGACGCTGGAAAAGTACGAACCGCCGATCATGACTCGGCTGCACGCCAATGACGGCAGCCTGATCGCCGAATACGCCAATGAGCGGCGCCTGTTCCTGCCCATTCAGGCCGTGCCGAACATGGTCGTCCGCGCCTTCATGGCCGCCGAGGACAAGAATTTCTACGAGCACGGCGGCGTCGACATCACCGGCATCGCCCGCGCCGTCGTCACCAATCTCGAAAATTTCGGCCGCAATGTCCGTCCGCAGGGCGCCTCGACCATCACCCAGCAGGTCGCCAAGAACTTCCTGCTGACGAACGAGACCTCGCTGAACCGCAAGATCAAGGAGGCGCTGCTCGCGATCCGCATCGAGCAGACCTTCTCGAAGGACAAGATCCTCGAGCTTTATCTGAACGAGATCTATCTCGGTCTCGGTAATTACGGCATTGCCGCCGCGGCGCTGAACTATTTCGACAAGTCCGTGCATGAATTGTCGATCGCGGAGGCCGCCTATCTGGCGGCGCTTCCGAAGGCGCCGAACAATTACCATCCCTTCCGCCATGCCGACCGGGCGCTCGAGCGCCGCAATTGGGTCATCGATCGCATGGCCGAGAACGGCTACATCCCGCGCGAGGATGCGGAAAAGGCCAAGACCGAACCGCTCGGCGTGACGGCCCGCGGCTCGCGCGCCCATGTCTACACCGCGCAATATTATGCCGAGGAAGTGCGCCGCGCCCTTTACGAGCGCTATGGCGGAAAGGGTCTTTACGATGGCGGCTTGTCCGTGCGTACGGCTCTGGACCCGCAATTGCAGGAAATGGCCAAGAAGGCGCTGACGGCGGGCCTGGTGAAGTTCGACGAGGCGCGCGGCTGGCGCGGTGCGATCAAGCGCATCGAGCTTGGCGGGGACTGGGGCCCGGAACTGGCCAAGGTCCAGCCCTACGGCGACATTTCATGGACGCTCGCGGTCGTGCTGTCGACCGAAGGCGAGGGCGTGCAGATCGGCCTTGAGCCGGGGCATGAGGCGTCGGGCGCCGTGAAGCCCGCGCGCATTACCGGCACCATCACGCCCGAGGGAATGAAATGGGCGCGCTGGGCCAAGGGCGCCGACCAGCCCGAAGGCCAGAAAGGCCCGCTCGGTGTCGGCGATGTCGTTTATGTCGATCCGGCGACCGACAAGGAAGGCAAGGTCAAGGACGGCGAATACCGTCTGCGGCAGGTGCCGGAAGTCTCCGGCGCCATCACCGTCATGGACCCGTTCACGGGCCGCGTGCTCGCCCTTGTCGGCGGCTTTTCCTACGACCAGTCGGAGTTCAACCGCGCGACGCAGGCGCTGCGCCAGCCCGGTTCCAGCTTCAAGCCGTTCCTCTATGCCGCCGCGCTCGACAACGGCTACACGCCGTCCTCCGTCGTGCTCGATGGGCCGATCGAACTCGATCAGGGTGGTGGCCAGGAAATCTGGCGGCCCGAAAACTATTCGGGCGAATTCTACGGCCCGCAGACCCTGCGCTTCGGCATCGAGAAATCGCGTAACGTCATGACGGTGCGTCTTGCCCAGGATATGGGCATGCCGATCATCTCCGAATATGCGCGCCGTTTCGGCATCTCGAACGATCTGCCGCCCTTCCTGTCCATGGCTCTGGGCGCGGGCGAGACCACGCTGCTGCGCATGGTCGGCGGCTATTCCATGTTCGCGAACGGCGGCAAGAAGGTCACGCCGTCGTTGATCGACCGCGTGCAGGACCGGTATGGACGCACGGTCTACAAGCACGATGAACGCGATTGCGCGAACTGCGACGCAGCGGAATGGCGCGGCCAGCAGCCGCCGATTCTCGTCGACAACCGCGAACAGGTGCTCGATCCCATGACCGCCTACCAGATCACCTCGATGCTGGAAGGCGTCGTGTTGCGCGGTACCGCGACCGTGCTGCGTCAGGTCGGCAAGCCCGTCGCGGGCAAGACCGGCACGACCAACGACTACAAGGATTCGTGGTTCGTCGGCTTCTCGCCCGATCTCGCGGTCGGCGTCTATATCGGTTACGACAAGCCGCGGAATATGGGCCGCGGCACGACGGGCGGCGAACTCGCAGCGCCCATCGTCGGCAATTTCCTCAAGGTCGCGCTGGCCGACAAGCCGGCCGTGCCGTTCCGCGTTCCTCCGGGAATCAAGCTCGTGCGGATCAATCCGCAGACCGGCATGCGGGCCGGGCCGGGTGACCAGAAGGTCATCCTCGAAGCCTTCAAGCCGGGCACCGCGCCGCCCGATTCCTATTCCGTCATCGGTTATGGCGGCGGCGGATATTCGCAGGAGCCCAATGCGCCGCCCGGCTATGGCGGAGGGGCTGTGCGCCGCGGCACCGGCGGGCTTTACTGAACGCGTCCAAGCTCCTAGGTTCCCGCGACTTTTCACCCCTGTGCGGAAGCAATTCATGCGTGCCGAAATCGAGACCGTGGCCGACGAACTCAAGCAGTCGATTGTACTGCTGAGGAGGCATCTTTGACTGGGATCGAGCCACAAACCGTCTGCGCGAACTGAACGCGCTTTCCGAAGACCCGACCCTCTGGGACGATGCCGACCGCGCGCAGAAGCTGATGCGCGAACGCACCGATCTCGAAACGCGCATCGAGCAGATCAAGCGCCTCGAACAGGAACTCGCCGACAGCGTTGAACTCATCGAACTCGGCGAGGCCGAGGGCGACGAGTCCATTGTTGCCGAAGCCGAGGCCGCGATCCGTGGTCTGCATCAGGAAGCCGCCAAGCAGCAGATCGAGACATTGCTGTCCGGCGAGGCCGATAGTAACGACACCTATCTGGAAGTGCATTCGGGCGCCGGCGGCACCGAGAGCCAGGATTGGGCGGAGATGCTGCTGCGCATGTACACGCGCTGGGCGGAACGCCGCGGATTCAAGGTCGAGTTGATCGACCGGCAGGAAGGCGAGGGCGCGGGCATCAAGGGCGCGACGCTTCAGGTCAAGGGCCGCAACGCCTATGGCTGGCTGAAGACCGAAGGGGGCGTGCATCGCCTCGTGCGCATTTCGCCGTTCGATGCCAATGCCCGGCGGCAGACGAGCTTTGCGTCCATCGACGTCTATCCGGTGATCGACGACAACATCAAGATCGACATCGACGAGAGCCAGGTGCGCGTCGATACGATGCGCTCGGGCGGCGCCGGCGGACAGCACGTCAACAAGACGGAATCGGCCGTGCGCCTGACGCATATTCCGACCGGCATCGCCGTCGTTTCGCAGGGCGACCGCTCGCAGCACAAGAACCGCGCGACCGCATGGAACATGCTGCGCGCAAAGCTGTACGAAATGGAGCTGAAGAAGCGCGAAGAGGCCGCCGCCGCCGAGCAGGCATCCAAGACCGACATCGGCTGGGGCCACCAGATCCGCTCATATGTGCTTCAGCCCTATCAGATGGTGAAGGACCTGCGTACGGGCGTCACCTCGTCCGATCCGGATGCCGTTCTCAACGGAGAACTCGATCCGTACATGGAGGCCGCGCTTGCCCAGCGCGTCTATGGCGGCGGGCCGGACAGCGTCGAGGACGTCGACTGAATTTTGCCTCTCCCGTTTACGGGAGAGGTCGGCACGCGCGAAGCGCGGCCGGGTGAGGGGAAGTAACGGCGCGGATTTTCTCCCGCAAGCGGGTGAGAGGTGTCCGCCGTCAGCGTTCTAGCGACGCCCCTGCATTGAGGAAGCGGCGCGGATCGAGCGGGCTGTCGTTCAATCGTGTCTCATAGTGCAGATGCGGTCCGGTCGAACGACCGGTCGAGCCGGTGCGGCCGACCACATCTCCCGCAGCCAGTTTCTGTCCCGCCGAGACCGACACCGACGACAGATGCGCATATCGCGTCACATAGCCGCTCGGATGTTCGACATCGACAGCCAGTCCATACCCGCCGTTCCAGCCGGCGGACAGGACAATGCCGTTGGCCGTGACGCGCGCCGGCGTACCCGCCGGAACTTCGAGATCGACGCCGGAATGGAACGCCATCCTGCCGAGAAACGGATCGAGGCGGTTGCCGTAGCCGCTTGAGAACGGGGCGCCCGGCGCGGGGCTTCGCACCGGAAGTTCATCGAGCGCGGCGCGCAGCCGCCCGACCTCGGAGGCCTTATCCTCGAGGCTGGAAATCTCGCGGGCGGTGGCATCGGGCTGGCCGAGCGCGAAGGGAAGATAAAGACCGCCGAGCCCCGCTTTGACGGGCGCGACCGGCGCGGCGATACCGAGCGCCGCATAGACCTCTCCGATCGCATCCCGTTTGTTGTCGAGGCGTTCATGCGCGGCGGCCATCATGTCCCGCTGACGGCGTTCCAGCGCATCATAGCCCGCAGTGAGGCGGCCATACGCGTCGGCCCGTTCCGTATGTATTGACGATTCCCGCAGGCTCATATCGTTGCCGAGCCGCAGATCGCCCTCAAGATCGTCAGCCGGGGCCGGCGTGGCGTCGAGAGTGGACAGCGCCTCCTGGCGGCGCTCCACATCGGCCTGACGGCGGGTCAGCGCATCGAGGCGGGTGATGAAGTTTTCGCGCTCCAGAAGCAGGCGGCTGTTGGTGTGCGCGAGATCGGTGCGCAGACGGTTGATCTCGGCGCTCGCGGCGCGCTCGGCCGCCGAATGCCGGTTGACGATCTGCATCAGGAATTCGTCGCGGAACAGCGCATAGCTCGTCGTCGCGCCCGACCAGGCCAGCAGAACGAGCACGGCCAGGACGAGGGCGGCGGCGAGAAAGGGGTGGAGCTCGATGCGGACAGGGCGAATCTTGCGGCGCACCACGGCATAACGCCGATACGGAGCTTGCACGTCCGACATCGCACCTCTCCCGCCGCGAAAGGCGCGGCGCTGCCTCGACACAGCCTCCTTGATGACGCGATATGGTTAATCCGCCGTAACTAGAGATTTTTTGCCGCTTCCAGAACCTCTTGAGCGTGGCCGGGCACGCGCACTTTGCGCCAGATGCGGGCGATGCGGCCCTCCGCATCGATCAGGAAAGTGGCGCGCTCCACGCCCATGAAGGTCCGGCCGTACATCTTTTTCTCGACCCAGACCTCGTAGGCCTCGGCCACGGAATGGTCCTCGTCGGCAGCGAGCGGGAAGTCGAGATCGAGCTTCGCGACGAAACGGTCATGGCTTGCGACCGAATCGGGCGAGACTCCCACGATCGCCACACCGGCCCGCTCGAACTCGGCCATCAGACTATTGAACGAGGATGCCTCCTGCGTGCAGCCGGTCGTTGCGTCCTTGGGATAGAAATACAGCACGAAAGGCCTTCCTTTGAGGCCGTCCAGCGAAACGCTCCCGCCGCCATTCACGGGAAGTTCAAATCGAGGGGCGGGAGAGCCAGTCTGCAGCTTTGTCACGTGCCGTCCTTTCGTCTTATTCCTAAGGCCTCTGATGAGCATTCGAAACCGGTGAAATACCGTGCGCGGGGAGCGCGCCGGACTTCGCCACGACAGGGCCGGGGAGGCAATGTCCGAGCAGGCTGAAAAGCGCCGCTTCTGGCGCAAACGCCGCGTTCGCGGAGATGGCCGGCCCGGTAGTGAGGGCCCGCCCCGACGTGCGCGCGGCTGGTTTGCGCGCCGCACCCGCAATGAGCGCATCGGCATCTATACGGGCGGCGGCCTCTTCCTGCTCATTCTGCTTGCCGTCGGCTTTATCTTTTCGCCCCTTCCTTCCGTTTTCGTCACGCCGCGCATCGCGATCGCCATCGAGGAGGCGCTTGGTCCGGGCTACAAGGTAGCCATCGGGTCGAGCCGCGTCGATGTAACGGCGAACGGGCTCGATCTGCGGCTTGACGATTTCGTCGTTCGCGAATCGGGCGGCGGGCACGTGATCGCCGTGCCGCGCGCGGCCATCGCCCTCGACGGCAATCTTCTCCTCAGCCAGAAAGTGACGTTGCGGCGCCTGCGCCTCAGCCAGCCGCATCTCACTTTGCGGATCGAGGAGAACGGTCAGGTCAGTCTGGCCGGCGCCGAAGGCGGCGCGGCTTTGTTCAGCCTGCCGGTCGCCGATGTGCCGCAGGCGGCGCCCGCCGAAATATTCGGTTTTCTCGCCGCCGCCGATGCCTTGCTGCGGGAAGGCGGCGCATTTGCGAATTTCGAATTGGCCGAGGTGACGGACGCCTCGATTGCGATCGAGGACCGGCGGCGCGGGCGCGTGGACCGGATCGAGCGTGTCGATGCCCGTGTGCGGCGCGGTGCCGACACGCTGACCGCCAGCGCCTCGTCGGCCACGCCGCGGGAAAACTGGTCTGTCACGGCCACCATGGCCGGCCGGCCGGATGCGCTTCGCAATTTCGACATCGGATTTCAGAACCTCCCGCTCGGCCGCATCATGTGGGAGGCCCTTCGCGGCACGAGCCCGGCCGATTTCGGCGGACGCCTGTTCGGGCATTTCTATGCCCGTCTCGCGCCCGACGGTTCGGTTCCCGCCGCCGAGGCCAGGCTCGATCTCGTCGGTTTCAGCGTGGTCGAGCGCGACAAGCCGGAAGCGCGCATGGACATCGAGCGCACGCGCATCAGCGCCGCGTGGAACGGCGAGGACAGGCGCCTGCGGATTTCGCCCATAGAGGTCTCGACGCAGGCGTCGCGCTTCATGATCGGCGGATATGCGGCGCCGGTCGATGACGAGGCCGATGAATGGACCTTCGCGCTGACCGGCACCGAGCAGACGGTTCCCGGCTCGCACCCATCGATGCATGTCCTGAAATTCGAAAAGATCGAGGCGTCGGGCACCGTCCAGCGCACCGCGCGCCGCCTGGTGCTCGACAATGCGTCCGTACAGGGCCGCGCGCTTTCGGTTGCCGGATACGGCGCGTTCGATTTCAGCGGCGAGCGGCCGATGGCCGATTTTGCGCTTGCCGGATCGCGTTCGCCGATAGCTGCCGTCCTGCGCATCTGGCCCGGCCTCATAGCGCCCAATGCCCGCAAATGGATTGAAGCCCATGTGCCGCGCGGGATGGTCGAGGAGGCGACGATTGCGATGCAGGGGCCCATCGGCGGCAAGTTCCTGCCGCGCCGCGTCGCCATCGATGCGCGTTTCAGCGATGCAATGGTGGGCTATCTGCCGGACGCGCCGCCGGCCGTCGGCGTTCATGGCTATGTCCGTATCGCCGACGAGCATATGGAAACCGTGGTCGAGGGAGGGCGCATCGAGGTTGCGGATGGCGAGCCGCTCTCGGTCGGCGGCACGACCTTCTCGACGCTGGACCATCGGCCCGATCCGTTTCAGGGAGAGCTTGCGACGCGGCTCGAAGGGCCTGTCGCCTCCATCGGCGCGCTGATGTCCGTACCGAAGCTCGCGTCCATGGCGCCGGGGGTTGCGCCCCTGATGCGGGGCGACGGAACCCTGTCCGTCAACGTCAATCTTTCCGGCGAATACGGCAAGGACGCCGATCTCGGGAGGCTTGTGCCGCGCATCGAGGCCAGCCTGTCCGGCTGGTCGATGAAGCAGGCCATCGGCGGGCGCGATATCGACAAGGGCAATTTCCACCTGACCGTCGATCCCGCGAGCGCCAATCTGCGCGGCGAACTCAACCTGTCCGGCGCGCCTCTGGCGGTCGAAGCCGCCGTCGGGCGTACGCCGGAAAACAGGTTTGGCGAAACAGTCGTGCGGTTCTCGATCGATCCGTCGAAGATGAAGGATTTCGACAACGAAGCCCTTCGGATCGCCGGTCCCGTTTCGGTGGAGCTCGTCCAATCGGCTCCCGGCGTCATGGACAATGCGCGGGTGCGCGCGGAGCTTTCGGGCGCGTCGGTACAGGGGCCTGTCGGCCTTGCGAAGGCCGGAGGAAGCGCGGGGCAGGTCAACTTCACCGTCCAGCCCAATGGCGACAAATGGCGCCTTCAGGATCTGGTGGCGCAGGGCAGCGGTATCGACATTCGAGGCTGGGTGGACATCGCCAAATCGGGCGGATTGGCTGCCGCCCAATTTTCGCATTTCGCCATGCGGCAGGGCGACGATGCGCGGCTCGATGTGTCGCGGTCCGGACAGGCCTACAAGGTCGTCGCGCGCGGCTCGACCATCAATCTTCAGCCCATCCTCAAGGACGTGATGTCGGGTGCGCCCGAAAAGCGCGGCATCGATATCGATATCGACGCGAAATTCGGAACGGTTCTCGGCCATAACGGCGAGACCATGTCCGGCGTCGACCTGCAGATGAGCCGCCGCAACAACACGACGGTGAATGTGAGCCTGAACGGCCATCTCGGCGCAGGCCCGGTCGAGGCGCGCACGACCGGCCAGGAGCCCCGCGTCATCAGCCTGCGCGCGGCCGATTCCGGGGCCGTTCTGCGGTTCGTCGATCTGTACCGACGCATGCGCGGCGGGCAATTGCGTCTCGATGTGTCGCCCGCCGAAACAAGCCGGGGACGCCTCGCCATCCAGAACTTCCAGGTTGTCGGCGATCAGCGGCTCGCCTCGGTCGCGAGCAATAGCCGGCAGGGCCAGCGTACGGGCAACGGCACGATGACCTTTACGCAGATGGAAGCCGAATTCCGCATCGGCGGCGGGCGGATCCTGATCGACGATTTCGAGGTGTTCGGCTCGGAACTGGGCGCGACTTTGACCGGCGAGATTAATTACGCGCACGACAGCGTGGCGATTTCCGGAACTTTCGTGCCCGCTTATGCGGTCAACAACCTGTTCGGAAAACTGCCGCTGTTCGGGCAGATCCTCGGCGGCGGATCGGATGGCGGCCTTGTCGGCGTGACATTCGCCGTGGACGGGCCGTGGGCCTCACCGCAGATGCGGGTCAATCCGCTCTCGGCGGTTGCGCCCGGATTCCTGCGCAAGATATTCGAGTTCCGCAGCCAGAATCCCGGTGCCGCAGGGGCCGCGCCGCAGCAGCCCACCAATATCACGGGCGGACGCCCGAAGGCGCCCGCGCAGCGCTGAGGCGTCAGCCTTGCGGCTTCAGCAGGATGTGCCGCTTCTTGCCGAGCGACAGCTTGATGACGCCCTCGGGCGTGACATCGGCCGGCGTAAGGACGGCCTTGTCGTCCGACACCGCCTTGTCGTTGACGCGCACCGCGCCGCCCTTGATCTGGCGGCGTGCATCGCTGGTCGATCCGACGAGGCCGGCCAGCACGAACGCCTTCAGGACTCCGAGGCCATCCTGAAATTCAGACTGCGGCACCTCGACAGTCGGCAGGTCTTCGGCGAGTTCGCCTTCCTCGAAGGTCCGCCGCGCCGTTTCGGCCGCCGCGAGCGCCGCATCGCGCCCGCGCACGAGGGCGGTCACTTCCGTCGCCAGCACTTTCTTGGCCTCGTTGATGCCGGGGCCCGAGGGGCCGACGAGGCTGTCGATATGATCGAGCGGAAGATCGGTGAACAGGCGCAGGAATTTCGCGACGTCCTCGTCCTCGACATTGCGCCAGTACTGCCAGAAATCGTAGGCGGACAGCATGTCCTCGTTGAGCCAGACCGCGCCCTGTGCGGTCTTGCCCATCTTCGCGCCGGAGCTCGTCGTCAGCAGCGGGCAGGTAAGTCCGTACAATTCAAGGCCGGCGATGCGGCGGCCGAGATCGATGCCGTTGACGATATTGCCCCATTGGTCCGAGCCGCCCATCTGCAGCCGCACGCCGCGGGTTTTCGCAAGTTCCGCGAAGTCGTAGGCCTGCAGGATCATGTAGTTGAATTCGAGGAAGGAGAGCGGCTGGTCGCGCTCGAGCCGCATCTTGACGGAGTCGAAGGTCAGCATGCGGTTGACGGAGAAATGCCGGCCGACATCGCGCAGCATCGGAATGTATTTCAGCTCGTCCAGCCATTCGGCATTGTTGACCATGACGGCATCGGTCGGTCCGTCGCCGAAGGTCAGGAAGTTCTCGAACACGCGCCGTATGGACGCGATATTGGCGGCGATTGTCTCGTCCGTCAGAAGCTGCCGCGCCTCGTCCTTTCCGGACGGGTCTCCCACTTTCGTCGTGCCGCCGCCCATCAGGACCATCGGCTTGTGCCCGGCCTGCTGCAGGCGGCGCAGCATCATGATTCCCATCATGTGCCCGACATGCAGGCTGGGGCCGGTGGCGTCGAAGCCGATATAGGCCGTGATCGGCCCCTCCAGGGCGAGCTTGTCCAGCCCTTCGGGGTCCGAAATCTGATGAATGAAACCGCGCTCTGCGAGGAGCTTGAGGAAAGGCGAGCGATGAGAGGTCATGGGAGATACGTTCTGTGAATCCTGCTCGCTCTCTATCAGGTTCGGTGCGACAATTCACGGGGCAGCGGGGAGAATGGAAAATGCGTGCGATCGGTCTGATGAGCGGGACATCGCTCGACGGCGTGGACGCCGCTCTGATCGAGACGGACGGTGAGACTGTCGACCGTTTCGGCCCGACCCTCTACCGCTCCTATACGCCGTCCGAACGCGATGTTTTGCGGGCGGCGCTGGATGCCGGAACGCGGATCGTGCGGCGCGACGACCGCTCGGGAATTCTCGGCCAGGCCGAGGCGCTGATCGACGCCGCCCATGCCGAAATCACCCTCGATCTTGTCAAACTTGCCGGCCTGAAGGCCGAAGCCGTGGATGTGATCGGCTTTCATGGCCAGACGATCGTCCACCGTCCGGCCCGGCGTCTCACGGTGCAGATCGGCGATGGCGCGGCGCTGGCGCGGGCGACCGGCATCGCCGTGGTGCACGATATGCGCGCGGCGGATGTTGCCGTGGGCGGCAACGGCGCGCCTCTGGTGCCCGTCTATCATCGCGCGCTTGCCCGGGGTTCGGACCTGCCGCTGCCGGCGGCTGTCGTGAATATCGGCGGCATCGCCAATGTGACGTGGATCGGGCCGGACGGCGATCTCGTGGCGTTCGACACCGGGCCGGGAAATGCTCTGCTCAACGATCTGATGACGGCCCGGACGGGGTCGGATTTCGACAGGGACGGCGAAGCCGCGCGTGGCGGCACGACGGATATGGCCGCCCTCGATGTGCTGCTGGCGGACGATTTCTTTCTCCGCCTGCCGCCGAAATCGCTGGATCGGAATCATTTCCACGGCTTCGCGCTCGATGCCGTGAAGCATCTGCCGGTCGGCGATGCCGCGAAGACCTTGTCCGATTTCACCGCCGCAGGAATCGCTGCCGCCGCGCGGCATATGCCGGCACCCCCGAAGGTCTGGATCGTGGCCGGCGGCGGGGCGCGCAATCCCGCTATTGTGGAGAGTCTCCGGCAGCGCATGGATGCTCCCGTCAGAACGGCCGGGGAGGTCGGGTGGGATGTGGATGCGCTCGAGGCGCAGGCCTTCGCCTTTCTGGCGGTGCGCCATCTCAAAGGCCTGCCGATCACCTTTCCTTCGACGACCGGCGCGCCCGCGCCGATGACCGGCGGCTTGCTGGCAAGGCCGGGCGGTCCCGCACGGCAGGCCGCGTCCGGATGATCGGGCCGGGCGTCAGCCGCTCTTCACCGTATCGCTGGAAAAATCCCCCACCGCCGCATTAAATCCTTGTTCCGTCCCTAGGGCTTGGCCGCATGAATTCTCTGTCCCGTCGTGAACTCGTCGCCCTGATGGCGGCATTCGGTCTGGTCGGCGCGCGCAGCGCCCATGCCCAGGAAGCCGGTCTGGCCTTTGCCGAGCCTCAGCCCTTCTCCTTCGAGCGCCTTGTCGAACAGGCCCGAACACGGGCGAACAGGGCCTATCGTGCACCCGTGGTGACGGGCGCCGAGATCCTCCAGAAGATCGATTACGACCGGCACAACAAGATCCGCTATCGCGAGGATCGCGCGGTCGAAATCAGCGGCGGTAAAGCGCGGCTCGGCCTGTTCCATCCCGGTCAGTTTTTCCCGCTGCCGGTGACGATCAATCTGGTCGAGGGCGAGACGAGCCGCGAGCTTCTCTACCGCCCCGATTATTTCGACATGCCCGACGACAGCCCGGCGCGGCAATTGCCCGCCGATCTCGGTTTCGCAGGCTTTCGCGTCATGGATACGGATTCGCCGCGCGACTGGCTGGCCTTTCTCGGCGCGGCCTATTTCCGCTCATCGGGGGAGCTCGACCAGTTCGGCCAGTCGGCGCGGGCGCTGGCCATCGACGTCGCCATGCCGACGGCTGAGGAATTTCCGCGTTTCACTGATTTCTTTTTCGACGGCTCGCCCTCCGGCGGCGATCTGACCATCTATTGCAGCCTCGACAGCCAGCGCGTCGCCGGCGCGCTCCGTATGGACATCGCGCGGCGCGGCAAGGTCGTCATGGATATCGATGCGCGCTATTTCGCGCGTGAGGACATCGAACGTTTCGGCGTCGCGCCTTTGACCTCGATGTTCTGGTATTCCGAAACCAACCGCGAGCGCGATGCGGACTGGCGGCCGGAAGTGCATGACACCGACGGGCTGGAATTATGGACCGGAACGGGCGAGCGGCTGTGGCGGCCGCTGAACAATCCGCGCGCCGTCATGACATCGAGTTTTTCCGACGAGAACCCGAAAGGGTTCGGCCTCATGCAGCGCGACCGCGCCTTCGCCAATTATGAGGACGACGGCGTTTTCTATGAGAAGCGCCCCAGCGTCTGGATCGAGCCGCGCGGCGATTGGGGCAAGGGCCAGGTTCAGCTGGTCGAAATCCCGACCGACGACGAGATACACGACAACATCGTTGCCTACTGGCTGAGCGAAAAGCCGGTCAGGAAGGGCGACAGGCTCGCTTATAATTACCGTCTGCACTGGGCGAAGGATCAGCCCTATCCGCCGGAAGTCGGCACCGTCACTGCGACCCGCATCGGCCGGGGCGGCATTCCCGGCCAGCCGCGTCCCGAGGGTCTGTGGAAGATCGTCGTTGATTTCGGCGGCGTGCCCATCGGCACGCTGGAGAAGTTCGACGAGGCCGTCGAAGCAGTCGTGACCGCATCCTCGGGCGAGGTCTCGAATGTCGCCTGCTATTCCAACAAGGCGACCGATGGCTGGCGCGCAATGTTCGACTTCAAGCCCCAGAACGGCGATCCGGCCGATCTGCGGCTGTATCTGCAGAAGAACGGCGAGCCGCTGACCGAGACCTGGCTCTATCAGTTCGCGCCGCTGCGCGCGCCGGCTTGAGTGTCCGCTCTAGCCGTATCCCAGAACATAGATCAGCGCCGATAGCGTAAAGACGGAGCCGACGGTCGAATAGAGGATCGTGCGGGCCGTGATCGCCGCGCCGCGCCCGTAATATTGCGCGAGCATGAAGGGGCCGGTGCCGGTCGGCAGCGCGCAGAGCAGGATTGCGAGATCGGCCTGCGCCTTGGGCATCTCGAAGACGAAATAGGTCAGAACCCACGCGATCAGCGGCAGCGCGATGAGCTTGGCCGTCGTCAGGAGCGCAAGGCCGGGCGTGCGCTCGCTGTCCGTACCGCGATTGTCGGCCATGAAGGTGCCGATCGCGACCAGCGCGCAGGGGCTCGCGGCCCCGCCGAGAAGATCGAGAAAGGTCGCTGCGCCCGTGGGCATCGGCAGGCCGCTTGCCGCGAATCCTACGCCGAGAACCGGCGCAACGAACAGCGGATTGCGGATGAGCGACAGCACCACCGTGCGGATCATCGGCCAGATGCGGCGTTCCTGCCCGATGCCGATCTCGACGAAAACGAGCGCGAGCCCGAAATACAGACACACCGTCAGGATCGCGGAGATCGTGACGAGCGGATAGCTTTCGGGGCCGAACACCAGAAGGCCCAGCGGAAAGCCCATATAGCCGCTATTGGGATAGGCCGCGTTGAGCGCTTCCACACTGCCGTCGGCAAGCCCGAGCGTACGTACGCGAAACGGCAGCAGCGCGAAGAACACGATCAGGCCGGCAATGGTGAAGGCGAGCGTGAACTCCGGATGATAGAGATCGTCCCAGTTGGCGCTCGCGGTCACGTCGAAAAACAGCGCCGGCAGGCCGAGCCAGACGACGAAGCGGTTCAGCTCATAGGTCGCCGCATCGCCGAACACGCCCGCGCGCCGGCACAAATAGCCGGCGAGGACGAGGCCGAAAATGGGGGTGACGACCGACAGCGTGGCGAGCATGCCGCCGGTCTCCGTGGCTTATGCCGCGTCGATCTTGGCGAGGCGCTTGTCGAGATACGCCCCACACCGCAGCAGCAATTCCTCCGTCTTGCCGTCGAAGAAATGGTTGGCGCCCGGAAGGATCTCCTGATCGATCACGATGCCGCGCTGCGTTTTCAGCTTGTCGACAAGCGCCTGAACGTCCTTGGGCTGGGCCACGCGGTCGGAATCGCCGTGGATGATGAGGCCGGAGGAGGGGCAGGGCGCGAGGAAGGTGAAATCGAACTTGCCGGCCGGCGGCGCGACCGAGATGAAGCCCTCGACCTCGGGACGGCGCATCAGAAGCTGCATGCCGATCCACGCACCGAACGACACGCCGGCGACCCAGCAGGCGCGCGCGTCGGGGTTGATCGACTGCATCCAGTCGAGCGCGGACGCGGCGTCCGACAATTCGTCCTGGCCGTGATAGATGCCCTGCGAGCGGCCGACGCCCCGGAAATTGAAGCGCAGGACCGAAAAACCGCGCTCCGCGAACATGTAATAGAGCTGGTAGACAATCGGATTGTTCATCGTGCCGCCGAACTGGGAGTGCGGGTGCAAAACGATGCCGATTGGCGCGTTTTTCTGTTTGGCCGGGTGATATCGGCCTTCGAGACGGCCGGCCGGGCCCGTAAAAATGACTTCTGGCATAAGACGTTAGGCTCGATCTCTGGGGCCGCGCATCCAGGTGCGGGGTCTAGCGACGCTCTTGCGAAGGTGTTAGAATTATTCTAACGGTTTTTAACCCGCTCAGCGGGAAAGGCCGCACTCATATCATGCGGGCAGGGGCAGGGTGCAAGTTATCTTGCATCGCGCCGCAGACCGCAAGGACAGCGATGACAGACGCGCGTATCTATCTGGACCACAACGCGACTTCTCCGGTTCGTCCGGAGGTGGCGCATGCGGTCGCGCGCGCCTTGATGCGGGGCGGAAACCCGTCCTCGATTCATGCGGAGGGCCGCAGGGCGCGCGCGCTGGTCGAGGAATCGCGCGAAGCCGTCGCCGCAATCGCGGGCGCCGAAGCGCGCAATGTGATTTTCACCAGCGGCGCGACGGAAGCCCTCAATCTCGCGCTGACGCCGAGCCTCCAGGCGCCAGGCCAGGGGGGCGAAGACCGGCGTCCCTGGCATCTGTTCGTCTCCGCGACCGAACATGCCGCCGTTCTGAGCGGCCACCGCTTCCCGGCCGAATCGGTGACGGTGCTGCCGGTGGCGCGCGACGGGGGCATCGATCTCGACGCGCTGGCCCGGGCCATGGATGAACGGCCGGACGTCCGGCCGCTCGTGGCGTTGCAGCTCGCGAACAACGAAACCGGCGTCGTTCAGCCCGTGGCGAAGGCGGCGGAACTGATCCATGCGCGCGGCGGGCTTCTGGTGTGCGATGCCGTTCAGGCCGCCGGCAAGATTCCGGTCGATATCGGAACGCTCGGGGCAGACCTCATCGCCGTGTCCGCCCACAAGATCGGCGGTCCGGCCGGCGTCGGCGCGCTGATCCGCGCCCGCGAGGACATTCACATCGCGGAGCCGATGGTGCGGGGCGGCGGCCAGGAAAAGGGCCTGCGTTCGGGCACGGAGAATATTTCGGGCATTGCCGGTTTCGGCGCGGCCGTCAAAGCGGCGCTTGCCATGCTGAACGATGAAGCGGGGCGGCTCGACGCCCTCCGCTCGGCTCTCGAAGCGCATCTGCGCGAGATCGAGCCGGCAACGGTCGTTTTCGGCGAGGGCGCGGCGCGTCTTCCCAACACCGTTTTCTTTTCCATGCCGGGTTTTGCCGCCGAAACGGCCGTTATCGCCCTCGATCTGGCCGGTTTCTCCGTTTCGGGCGGTTCGGCCTGCTTTTCGGGCAAGACGAAAACATCGCATGTGCTTGAAGCCATGGGTGTCGAACCCGACATAGCAAAGGGAATGCTGCGCGTCAGCTTCGGCTGGACCACACGCGCGCAAGACATCGACCAGTTTGTTGAAGCCGTCAGGCGGCTTCGTACCAGTCCCGCAGCGGGGAAGACCCTCGCTGCGTAACATAGACCCCGAACCCGCGGTCCTTGAAACCGCAGCGGAAGGAGAGGTTCATGGCGGCCGTCCAGGAGACGATCGATCAAGTACGCGCGATCGACGTCGATCAGTACAAATACGGGTTTGTCACAGACATCGAGACCGAGAAGGCCCCCAAAGGGCTGAATGAGGACATCGTCCGCTTCATCTCGGAAAAGAAGAACGAGCCCGAATGGATGCTCGAATGGCGTCTCGACGCCTATCGCCGCTGGCTGACCATGCGTGAGCCGACCTGGGCGAAGGTCGAGTACGACCCGATCCCCTACAACGAGCTTTATTATTACGCGGCGCCGAAGAGCATGTCGGGACCGAAAAGCCTCGACGAGGTCGATCCCGAACTGCTCCGCACCTACGAGAAGCTCGGCATTCCGCTCCGCGAGCAGGAAATTCTTGCCGGCGTTGAGGGCGCATCCACGCGCGTTGCGGTCGATGCGGTGTTCGACTCGGTGTCCGTCGCGACGACCTTCCGCGAGGAACTGGCGAAGTCCGGCGTCCTGTTCATGCCGATTTCCGAGGCCGTGCGCGAGCACCCGGAACTCGTGAAGAAATATCTCGGCTCGGTCGTGCCGATCACCGACAATTTCTTCGCGACGCTGAATTCGGCGGTCTTTTCCGACGGATCGTTCGTGTATGTGCCCCCGGGCGTGCGCTGCCCGATGGAGCTCTCGACCTATTTCCGCATCAACGAGAAGAACACCGGCCAGTTCGAGCGCACGCTCATCATCGCCGACAAGGGTTCCTATGTCAGCTATCTCGAAGGCTGCACGGCCCCGATGCGCGACGAGAACCAGCTTCATGCGGCCGTGGTCGAACTGATCGCGCTCGACGATGCCGAGATCAAATATTCGACCGTTCAGAACTGGTATCCGGGCGATTCCGAAGGCAAGGGCGGTATCTACAACTTCGTGACCAAGCGCGGCGACTGCCGCGGCGACCGCGCGAAGATTTCGTGGACGCAGGTCGAGACCGGATCGGCCATCACCTGGAAATATCCGAGCTGCATTCTGCGCGGCGATAATTCCGTCGGGGAATTCTATTCGATCGCGATTTCGAACGGCAGGCAGCAGGTCGATTCCGGCACGAAGATGATCCATCTCGGCAAGAACACGACCTCGAAGATCATCTCGAAGGGCATCGCCGCCGGCCGGTCGGAAAACACCTATCGCGGCGCGGTCACCGCTCACCGCAAGGCGACCAACGCCCGCAACTTCACGAACTGCGACTCGCTTCTGATCGGCGACCGCTGCGGCGCACATACGGTTCCGTACATCGAGGCCAATACCTCGACCGCAAAATTCGAGCATGAGGCGACGACGTCCAAGATCGCCGAGGACCAGATGTTCTATTGCCAGCAGCGCGGCCTTTCCGAAGAGGAAGCCATCGCGCTGATCGTGAACGGCTTCGTCAAGGACGTGCTGCAGGAGCTCCCGATGGAGTTCGCCGTCGAAGCCCAGAAACTGATTGCCGTGAGCCTCGAAGGCTCGGTCGGCTGATTCAACCGCCCGTCATCCCGGAGGCGCGCAGCGCAATCCGGGATCGTTCACGGGCTGACTGATAAAGATTCCGGACAAATGCTCTGCATTTTCCGGAATGACGGAAAGAGAAGAACCATGCTTTCGATCAAGAATCTGCACGCCCGCATCGAAGAAAACGGGCAGGAGATCCTGAAGGGTCTCGATCTCGAAGTTCCGGCCGGCGAGGTCCATGCGATCATGGGGCCGAACGGTTCGGGCAAATCCACTCTGTCCTACGTGCTCGCGGGCAAGGAAGATTATGAAATCACCGACGGCACGGTGACGCTCGACGGCGAGGACCTGCTTGAGCTGGAGCCCGACGAGCGCGCCGCCAAGGGCGTGTTCCTGGCCTTCCAGTATCCGCTCGAAATCCCCGGCGTCGGTACGATGACGTTCCTGAAGGCCGCGGTGAACGCGCAGCGCCGCGCGCGCGAAGAGGGCGAAATCTCGACGCCGGACTTCATGAAACTGGTCAAGTCGGCCTCCGGCGATCTCGGTATCTCGCAGGACATGCTGAAGCGCGCATTGAATGTCGGCTTCTCCGGCGGCGAGAAGAAGCGCAACGAAATCCTTCAGATGGCGTTGCTGAAGCCCAAGCTCGCAGTGCTTGACGAGACCGATTCCGGCCTTGACATCGACGCGCTGAAGATCGTCTCGGACGGCGTCAACAAGCTGCGCGCCCCGGACCGTTCCTTCGTCGTCATTACGCACTATCAGCGTCTGCTGAACTACATCCAGCCGGACGTGGTTCACGTGATGTCGAACGGCCGCATCGTGCGCTCCGGCGGACCGGAGCTTGCGCTTGAGCTCGAGAAGAACGGCTATGCGGAATACGGGGAGGCCGCATGATGGCCACGCGTCCCGTAAGCACAAGGGCCGAGACCGCGCTGGTCGAGCAGTTCACCGCTGCCAAGGCGGCGCTGCCCGGCGACCGCGATCTGCGCGAGACCGCTTTCGCGGCCGTGGTCGAAGGGCTGCCCCATCGCCGCATCGAGGACTGGAAATACACCGATCTTCGCGCGCTGATGAAGGATGCAAGGCCGCTCGCCGTGCCTCCCGAAGAAGCCGAGATCGAGGCCGCGAAGAAGGCGGTTCCGTTCGCCGGTGTGAAGGCCGCGCGGTTCCTGTTCGTCAACGGCGTATTGGCCGAACGGGGCACGTTGCCGAAGGGCGTCGAGGCCGTTTCGCTTGCCCGGGCCTATGCCGAGAATCATCCGCTTCTGGCCCGTTTCGGCGAATCCGGTGTGCCGGCGGATAATGCCGCGGTTGCGCTCAACACCGCCTTCGTGTCCGACGGCGTACTGCTGACGGTGGCGAAGGGTGCGAAGGTCGAGATGCCGCTGCACCTTGCTTTCGTGCAGCAGGGCGAAGGCCATGCCGGCTATGCGCGCGTGCTGGTCGTCGTGGAGGAGGGCGCGTCCGTCAGTCTGATCGAAAGCCATGTGGGCAAGGGCCAGCACCAGACGAACTCCTATGTCGAGATTCTGGCCGCCGACAAGACGGATGTGTTTGCCGTCAAGCTTCAGAACGAGGATCTGTCGGCACAGCATCTTGCGACGTTCGCGATGAAGGTCGGCGCCGATGCCAAGGTCACGACGGTCAATGTCGCGCGCGGCGCGGCTGTTGCGCGTCAGCAGTTCCATGTTCTGTGCGAAGGCGACAATTCCCATGTTTCGCTGAACGGCATTTCGCTGTCCGGCGGCAAGCGCCATCTCGACACGACCTTGTTCGTCGATCACGCCTCCTATGGCTGCGAGAGCCGCGAGCAGTTCAAGCAGGTTCTCGACGGCGAAAGCCGCTCCGTGTTCCAGGGCAAGATCCTTGTGCGCCAGAACGCGCAGAAGACCGACGGGCGCATGATGATGCGCGCGCTGATGCTGTCCGAAGGCTCGGAAGCCGACATGAAGCCCGAGCTGGAAATCTACGCCGACGATGTGCAGTGCGCACACGGCGCGACCTGCGCGGCGCTGGAAGACGAATATCTGTTCTATCTGATGGCGCGCGGCATTCCGCGGCAGCAGGCGGAAGCCATGCTGATCGAAGGCTTCATCGATGAGCTGTTCGACGTGATCGAGGACGAGACGCTGAAGGGCGATCTCGAAACGATCACGCATGACTGGCTGAAGGTGAGGGATTGATGTTTGCCTCTCCCGTTTACGGGAGAGGTCGAGTCGCCGGAGGCGACCGGGTGAGGGGAGAAGGAGACATTCCATTTTACGGCTTTTCCCTCACCTCGCTCGAAAGCCTATCGGCTACTCAACTCGGCTGTTGCCGGGTTGAGATCATAGATGCCGAACTCGGGAACATCCGAGTTCGGTGTCGTCCTCTCCCGCAGGCGGGAGAGGGAGGAGATCGAGAATGAACGCGCCCGTACTGACAAGAGAGACAGCCTACGACGTCGAGGCGATCCGGCGGGATTTCCCCGCGCTGGCGCTGGAGGTCAACGGCAATCCGCTCGTTTATCTCGACAACGGCGCCTCGGCGCAGAAACCGAACCAGGTGCTCGATGCCATCCGCCATTCCTACGAGGCGGAATATGCCAATGTGCATCGCGGCCTTCATTATCTCGCCAATGCCGCGACCGAGGCCTATGAAGGCGCGCGCGAGGCTGTGCGCGGTTTCCTGAACGCGGCGTCGACCGATGAGATCGTCTTTACGCGCTCCGGCACGGGCGCGATCAATCTCGTGGCCTCGAGCTTCGGCCAGTTTGGCATCGGAGAGGGCGACGAGATCGTCATCTCCCTTCTGGAACACCATTCCAACATCGTGCCCTGGCATTATCACCGCGAGCGCAAGGGCGCGGTCATCAAATGGGCGCCGATCCACGAGGACGGCTCGTTCGATCTCGAAAGCTTCGAGAAGCTTCTGACGCCCCGCACGAAGATCGTCGCGCTGACGCATATGTCGAACGTCACCGGAACGATCGTGCCGGTGAAAAAGGCGATCGAACTGGCCCATGCGCGCGGCATCCCGGTCCTTGTCGACGGGTCGCAGGCGGCGGTTCACCTGCCGGTCGACGTGCGCGATCTCGATGCCGATTTCTATGTCTTCACCGGCCACAAACTGTACGGACCGACCGGCATCGGCGTGCTCTATGCCAAGAAGGAATGGCTGGAGCGGCTGCCGCCCTATGAGGGCGGCGGCGAGATGATCCGCGATGTCACGCTCGACGATGTGACCTATGCCGATCCGCCGGCGCGGTTCGAGGCCGGCACGCCGCCGATCGTGCAGGCGGTCGGGCTGGGGGCTGCTATCAGATATGTAACGGCGCTCGGCCGCGAGAGAATTCTCGCCCATGAGAACGCCCTGCGCGATTACGCCCACGAACGCCTCGGCGCCATGAATTCGCTGCGCATTTTCGGCACCACCGAGGACAAGGGCGCCATCCTGTCCTTCGAGTTGAAAGGTGCGCATGCGCACGATGTCGCAACCGTGCTCGACCGGCAGGGGGTGGCGGTTCGCGCCGGTACCCATTGCGCCCAGCCGCTCCTCAACCGATATGGAGTGACGTCCACCTGCCGGGCAAGCTTCGGGCTGTACAACACGGTCGAAGAGATCGATAAGCTGGCCATTGCACTGGAGAAGGCGCGCAATCTGTTCGCGTGAGACAAGAAAATGAGCGACACCGACACCAATTCGAACCCGAACGGCGCGGAGGTTAATTCGAACCTTCCGGCCGAGGATCTGGAACGGCTGACGCAGGATATCATCGGCGCGCTGAAAACCGTCTACGACCCGGAAATCCCGGTCGATATCTACGAGCTCGGGCTGATCTACCGGATCGACATCAGCGATGAGCGCAATGTCGAAATCGACATGACCCTGACGGCTCCCGCCTGTCCCGTCGCCGGCGAAATGCCCGGCTGGGTCGAGAATGCCGTGGGCGCGGTTGCCGGCGTCAACGACGTCAAGGTCAACATGGTGTTCGATCCGCCGTGGACGCAGATCCGCATGTCTGAAGAGGCCCGCGTCGCCCTCGATATGTGGTGAACGGCGCGGATAAAAAATCCGCCGCATTTTCCTAAAGCTAAACTGTTGTTAACCCCGCCGGGGCAAACTCACCACTCAGAGTGCATGTGTGAGTTTGTGTGATGCGTAAGCTGGCGTCTTTTCCGGCCCCGACCGCTCTTCGGATGGCGGCTCTGGGTGCTCTGGCCTTCTCGGTCTCGGCCTGCAGTCAGGCAGACCGTTTCGCCTACGATCCCTTCTCGAATCCGTTCAACGGCAAGGAAACGACCGGCTCGCTGCCGAGCGGCGGCGTGTCGTCCCAGCCTTTGCCGCCTCCCGGTGGCGGTACTTATCAGCCGGCGAGTTATGGCGGCAGCGCGCCTGCTTATGCGCCGCAGCAGACCTATAACCAGCCCTATCAGCCGCCTTACCAGCAGCAGGCTGCCGCCGGCGCTCCGCAGCATTCGGCTCTGCCCGCGTCGCAGCCGCAATATAAATACAGCCAGGCGCAGACGCCCGGCTGGTCGGCGCAGGGCGGCCAGAGCGTCACCGTGCAGCCCGGCGACACCGTCTACAGCCTCGGCGCCCGTCACGGCGTGCCGGCCTCGACCATTCTTCAGGCCAACAATCTGCCGCCGAATGCGCAGTTGAACGCCGGCCAGAGAATTACGATTCCGGGCTATCGCGGGCAGGCGAACGCCGCGCAGACCGCTCAGGCGCCGAAGCCCCAGGCTCCGGTGGCTCAGGCGCCTGCGGTTCAGGCCCAGAAGCCGCGCGTCGAGCCGGTTTCCGCCGGCCGCGGCCATATCGTGCAGCCGGGCGAAACCCTGTTCTCGATCTCGCGCAAATACAATGTCTCGGCGCGCGAACTCGCGTCTGCGAACAATGTCGACATGAACTACCATGTCCGTACGGGCGAGAAGGTTTCCGTTCCGGGCACCGCCACTGTGGCTCCGGCCGTGCATCGCCAGCCCGAAGCGGCGACGGCTCGCGTTGAGCCCGCCGTACAGCGCAAGGAAGCGCCGCGCGAAACCTATGCCGCGCTGTCGCAGCCCGCGAAAACCATGACGGATACCGCGCCCGCCGCGGCTCCCGTTGCGCCGGTCGCCGCCACCTCGTCGGCGGGCGGCACCGATTTCCGCTGGCCCGTGCGCGGCCGCGTGATCTCGAATTTCGGCAAGAAGCCGGACGGCCAGAGCAATGACGGCGTCAACATTTCCGTGCCGGAAGGCACCGAGATCAAGGCGGCGGAAGGCGGCGTGGTCGCCTATGCCGGAAACGAACTGAAGGGCTTCGGCAATCTCGTCCTCATCCGCCACGGCGGCGAATGGGTGACGGCCTATGCCCATGCCAGCGAAATCATGGTCAAGCGCGGCGATGTCGTGCGCCGCGGGCAGGTGATCGCCAAGGCCGGCCGTACGGGCAATGTCAATGCACCGCAATTGCACTTCGAGGTTCGCCGCGGTGCGAGCCCCGTCGATCCCCTGAGCCATCTGCCCAAGGGGTAGGGACAACAACAAAATGCGGCTATTGAGGCTTGCGGCCGGGAGCGATCCCGGCCGCTTTTTTATGCCAGCCTGACGCCGAGGCGGCCGGCGAGATCCAGAATGAACTGCCAGGCCGTGCGGCCGGATCGCGAACCGCGCGTCGCCGCCCATTCCAGTGCTTCGGCGCGCAATTCGGTGGGCTGGATGTCGAGCCCGAATTCGCGCGCATAGCCGCGCACCATGTCCAGATAATCGTCCTGGCTGCACGGATGAAAACCGATCCAGATGCCGAACCGGTCGGACAGCGATACCTTTTCCTCGACGGCTTCGCCCGGATTAATGGCCGTTGCGCGCTCGTTCTCGATCATGTCGCGCGGCATCAGGTGGCGGCGATTCGAGGTGGCGTAGAAGATCACATTGTCCGGCCGGCCTTCGATGCCGCCGTCCAGTACCGCCTTCAGCGCCTTGTAGGAGCTGTCGCCGGCATCGAAGCTGAGATCGTCGCAATAGACGAGGAAGCGGCGCGGATCGGCGCGGAGCAGGTTGAGGAGGGCGGGCAGGCTCTCGATATCGTCGCGGTTGATCTCGACGAGCTTGAGCGGGTTTTCCGCGTTCACCGTGGCGTGGACCGCCTTGACGAGAGAGGATTTGCCCATGCCGCGGGCGCCCCACAGAAGGGCGTTGTTCGCGGGCAGCCCCTTGGCGAAACGGCCGGTATTGTCGAGCAGGGTCTCGCGGGCGCGGTCGATGCCCTTCAAAAGTGCGAGATCGACCCGGTTTACCTTTGCCACCGGCACGAGCCGGTTGTCGCCGGCATGCCAGACGAAGGCGTCGGCGGCGTCGAGGTCGGCCGTGGGCGCGGGAGGCGGCGAAAGGCGCTCCAGAGCTTCGGCAATGCGGGTGAGGGCGTCGTTGGAAAGGGAAATATCGGTCATGATGGCCCGGAAATAGCCGGGCCATCGGGGCCTGTCCACTGTCCGGCGATTGCTTTCCGTCGTTCGCTGGGTATATTCCCGGCCTCTTCGCCCCGCGCGATTTTCCGACGCTTCCCATGGAGATTCAGATGCTCGTAACCCCCGCTTTTGCGCAGGCGCCTGGCGGCGGCGAAAGCTTCCTGTTCTCGATCATGCCCTTCGTGCTGATCTTCGTGATCATGTACTTCCTGGTCATTCGTCCGCAGCAGCGCCGCCTCAGGACCCATCGCGACATGATAAGCTCGCTGCGGCGCGGCGACACGGTCGTCACGACCGGCGGCATTATCGGCAAGGTCACCAAGGTCATGGACGACCAGGAGATCGAGCTTCAGATCGCGGACAATGTGCGCGTGCGCGTCGCGCGCGGCATGGTGAGCGATGTCCGCGCCAAGGGCGAGCCGGTCGCCGGCGAAGGCTGAGCGCGCGCGGAGGCACATGCTTCATTATTCGCCAGGCAAGACCATCGCGACCCTGCTCTTCATTGTGCTGGGTCTTCTCCTTGTCGTTCCCAACCTTCTGTCTCCCGAAACGCGTGCGCAGCTTCCCCACTGGGCGCAGCGCACCATCGTCCTCGGCCTCGATCTGCAGGGCGGTTCGCACATCCTGCTCGAGGTCGATGCTCCGGCGCTCAACCGCGAGCGTCTGGAGCAGTTGCGCGATGAAATTCGCGGCGTGCTGCGCGAGGAGCGCATCGGCTATAGCGGGCTCGGGATCGGCGATGGCGCAGTCCAGGTCAGGCTGCGCGATGCTGCGGATCTGAGCCGCGCGGCGGCCCGCCTGTCGGAGCTTGCCACCCCCGTTACGACCTCGGTGTTCGCCGTGGGCGCGAGCAAGGCGCCGACCGGCGGCACGATTTCGCGCGATGCCGGTTTCGATCTTTACATGTCGAGCACGCCGGAAGGCGTCATCACGATGGGGCCGACCCAGGCCGGCCTCACCGAGCGCATTCGCCGCGCGGTCGATCAGTCCATCGAGATCGTCCGCCGCCGCGTCGACGAACTCGGCACGACCGAACCGAACATCCAGCGTCAGGGCGCCGACCGCATTCTCGTGCAGGTGCCGGGCCTTCAGGACCCGCAGCGGCTGAAGGAACTGATCGGCACGACGGCGAAGCTGACCTTCCGTATGGTCGATATGAGCATGGACGTTCAGCAGGCGATCGCCACGCGCCCGCCGGCCGATTCCGAAGTGCTCCCGGGCACGGAAAATCCCAACGAGCAATGGCTGGTCGAAAAGCGTGTTCTCGTTTCGGGCGAAGACCTGATCGACGCCCAGCCCGGCTTCGACCAGCGCAGCAACGAGCCTGTCGTCACGTTCCGCTTCAATTCGAATGGCGCGCGCCGTTTCGCGACCGCGACCACGCAGAATGTCGGCCGTCCGTTCGCCATCGTGCTCGACAACAAGGTGATTTCCGCGCCGCGCATCAACGAGCCGATTACCGGCGGTTCGGGGCAGATCAGCGGCCAGTTCACGGTCGAGACCGCCAACAATCTTTCGATCCTCTTGCGCGCGGGTGCGCTGCCGGCGCCGCTGACCATCGTCGAGGAACGCACCGTCGGTCCCGGCCTCGGCCGCGATTCGATCGAAGCCGGCACCAAGGCGACGATCTATGCCGCGATTTTCGTCGTCCTGTTCATGTTCGCGACTTATGGCGTATTCGGCTTCATCGCCAATATCGCGCTGATCGTGCATGTCGGGCTGATCCTCGGCATCATGTCGCTGCTCGGCGCCACCATGACCTTGCCCGGCATCGCCGGCATCGTCCTGACAATCGGCACGGCGGTCGACTCGAACGTGCTCATCTATGAGCGCATCCGCGAGGAATTCCGCGCCGGCCGCTCCGTCGTGACGGCCATTCAGGCCGGCTTCGAGCGCGCGTTTGCGACCATTATCGATTCCAACTCGACCATGTTCATCGCCGCTCTGATCCTGTTCCTGATGGGGTCCGGTCCGGTGAAGGGCTTTGCCGTCGTCTTCATCCTCGGCGTTCTGACGACCGTCGTTACGGCGGTGACGCTGACGCGCATGATGATTGCCACCTGGTACCGCTGGACGCGGGCCAAGGCGATACCGTTCTGAGGAGATGAAGGTGCGTCTGCTACGCCTCTGGCCGGACCACAGCACGTTCCGCTTCATGCGGTGGCGGCATATTTCGTTCCCGTTCTCCGCGCTGATCTCGCTCGTGATCGTGGGCCTGTTCTTCACGCACGGGCTGAACTTCGGCATCGACTTCAAGGGCGGCACGCTGATCGAGCTTCAGTCGAAAACCGGCGAGGCCGATGCGTCTGCCGTGCGTACGCAATCGAATGCGCTCGGCTTCGGCGAGGTCGAGGTCCAGGAATTCGGCGACAGGGGCGAGTTGTCGCTGCGCTTCCCGATCCAGGACGGCGGGGAGGCGGCGCAGAGCGCCGTCGTGGCAAAAGCCCGCGATCTGTTCGGGGCGGAATACGATTTCCGCCGCGTGGAGACGGTCGGTCCGCGCGTATCCGGCGAGCTGGTTCAGGCCGGCACCGTCGGCGTCGTCATTTCGCTGCTCGCGGTCTGGGCCTATCTGTGGTTCCGCTTCGAGCGCAATCTTGCGATGGGCGCGCTGATCGGCACGCTGCACGACGTGCTGCTGACCTGCGGCTTCTTCCTGATCACGCAGCTCGAATTCAACATGACCTCGATTGCCGCGATCCTGACCATCGTCGGCTATTCGCTGAACGAAACCGTCGTGGTGTTCGACCGGACGCGCGAACTCCTGCGCCGTTACAAGACCATGCCGGACATCGAACTGCTCGACCTGTCGATCAACACGACCATGTCGCGCACCGCGATCACCTCGATGACGACCTTCCTGTCGCTGCTCGCGCTCGTTCTGTTCGGAGGCAAGGCCATCGAGGATTTCGCCGTCGTGATGCTGGTCGGCATCGTGATCTGTACCTATTCGGCGATCTACATCTCCTCGCCGTCGCTGATCTATATCGGCCTGCGTCAGGGCCGGTTCCAGAACGTGCCGGAGACCGCCCCGGCGCGGCCGTAAGATCATGGCGGAGCGTTCCGGCACGCCGCATTTCCCCGGAGTGGCGCCGCTCGACGCCTACGGCAATGGCGGTTTCCGCTTTGCCGATATGTCGCATCGAGGCTCGATCCTGTGCCTGCCGAGCGGCATCTGGGCGTGGCCACCCGCGAGCGCGGTCGAGATCGGCGTGGACAATCTTCGCCGTGCGATGGACGAGGCGGCCGAGATCGAGATGTTCCTGATCGGCACGGGCGAGGAGCATGTGCCGCTTGCCGCGCTCTTGCGCGAAAGGCTGAAGGCGGCGGGGCTGCGTGTCGATATCATGGCGACTGGGCCGGCCGCCCGCACCTACAATGTGCTGGTCGGCGACCGCAGAAAGGTTGCCGCCGCGCTGATCGCGGTCGATAACATACGATGATGGACACGGCGGCCTATTGCGAACGCCTCGTCCGGGAGCAGGACCCGGACCGCTATTTCACCGCTCTGTTCGCGCCTGCCGAAAAGCGGCCCCATCTGTTCGCCCTCTATGCGTTCAATGCCGAGATCGCGGGCGTCGCCGAGCGCGTATCGGAGCCCACGCCCGGTGAAATCCGGCTGGCATGGTGGCGCGAGGTGCTGGAAGGGCAGCGTAATGAGGAGGCGGGCGCGCATCCGGTCGCAAGCGCCATCCGTGCCACCATCGCAAGCCACAATCTGCCCGTGAACGCCTTTGTCCGCATGGTCGAGGCGCGCGTGATCGATCTGTACGACGATCCGATCCCGACCGTGAACGATCTCGAAGGCTATGCGGGCGATACGAGTTCGGCGCTGATCCGTCTGGCCTCCATCGTGCTTGCCGGCGGGCGCGATCCCGGCGGCGCGGAAGCCGCAGGCCATGCCGGCGTTGCCTATGCGATTACCGGCCTTCTGCGCGTTCTGCCGTTTCAGGCCCAGCAGGGGCAGGTTCTTGTGCCGACGGAAATCCTCGCCCGCAATGGCGCGCGCCGCGACGATATTCTGGCCGGGCGGGCGACGCCGCAGGTACTGACGGCGCTCGCGGCAATGCGGGCTCTGGCGCGCGATCATCTTCAGGCCGCGCGCACATATCGTCCGGACGCGTCCGTCGCGGCGGCTTTCCTGCCGGTCGCGATTGCGGCGCAATATCTGAAACGGATGGAGCGGTCCGGCTACCAGCCGTTCCGCACGCCGGTCGAACTGCCGCAATGGCGGCGCCTTTCGGCTCTGTGGCTGGCGGCGCGGAAGGGCCGGCCCATGGGCTGATTCTCCGCCGAAAAAACGCGCGGAGGTTGCGCCGTGACAAAGGGCCGGCTTGCACCCGCCGCCAAGGAAGCCTAAGTGATGAGGACAACGCCGGGGTGCCGCAAACGCGGCTGAGACCACACCCGCGGAACCTGATCTGGGTTATGCCAGCGAAGGGAGCGTAAATTGGAAAAAGTCACCAATATCAATAACATCAAGCCGGAAGCCCGGCGCTTTGACGTGGCCGTTATCGGCGGCGGCATAATCGGGCTGTCGGTTGGCTGGAAGCTGCTGCAGCGCGGGCTCTCGGTCGCCGTGTTCGAGCGCGACATTGTCGGCTCCGGCGCAACCCGCGCGGCGACCGGAATGCTCGCCGCGCGCGCCGAGGTCGAGCCCGGCGAGGACGATCTCCTGCCGCTCACTCTGGCGAGCCAGGAGATGTGGCGCGATTTCGCGGCCGAACTCGAAAGCGCCGGCGGCCAGAGCGTGGATTACCGCGACGAAGGCACGATGATCGTCGCTTTGTCGCGCGACGAGGTCGACCGCCTGCGCTTCCGCCACGATCTGCAAGTGCGCCATGGGCTCGATTCGGTCTGGCTCAGCGGCACGCTTGCGCGCGAGCGCGAGCCGGGCCTGCGCCCCAATGTCGTCGGCGCCGTGTTCTCGCCGCAGGACCATCAGGTCGATGCGCGCCTCGTCGCCTCCGCGCTGAAGACGGCTTTCGCCAGGGCCGGCGGCGTTCTTTACGAGAACACGCGCGTCGTGTCGCTGGAGCGCAGCGGCGGCAGGGTGACGGGCCTTGCGACGGAGGCGGGCACTTTTTCCGCCGGAACGGTCGTGCTGGCGGCGGGCGCCTGGTCCGCCGAGCTTCTGCCGGGTTTAGATCTGCCCGTGCGGCCGCTGCGCGGCCAGTCGCTGGCGCTGCGCATGGACCCCCGCGCCCCGGCGCTGACCCATATCGTATGGACGGAACAGATCCATATGGCACCCAAGGGCGACAACCGCCTCATTATCGGCGCGACCGTGGAGGAACGCGGATTCGACACCGCCAATACGGCGGGTGGGCTGTTCGCGCTTCTGGAAGCCGCGCGCCACGCGCTGCCGGCCATGGAGGAACTCGCGGTCGACGAGATCTGGACCGGGTTCCGTCCGACCTCGCTCGATGATGCGCCTATCCTCGGTGGGATCGGTATTGACGGGCTGGTCGCGGCCACCGGCCATCACCGCAACGGTATTCTGCTTGCGCCGGTGACGGCGCGGGCCATTGCGAATCTCATCGTCGACGGCCGTATGGACGGCCCGGAGGCGAATTTCACATATGCCCGTTTCGAGCAGAGCCCGGAGCGGTTGAGCGGAGGTGCTTGAGGACATGGAATTGGTGGTCAACGGCGAAGCGCGCACCAGCAAGGCCGCAACCGTGCACGAGCTTCTGACCGAGGAACTGGAAGAGGGCCACACCCGTCGCGGAATTGCCGTCGCGCTCAACGGGCAAATCGTGCCGCGCACCGAATGGGAGAGCGCGGCGATCAACAAAGGCGACCGCGTGGAGATCGTCCGCGCGCTGCCGGGAGGCTGAAAAATGACCGATAGGACGATGTTCGACGATCCGCTTGTCGTTGCGGGCGAGACGTTCTCTTCGCGCCTGTGGATCGGCACGGCCGGTTATCCGAACCAGAAGGTGCTGCTCGATTCCGTGAAGGCCAGCCGCGCCGAAATGGTGACGATGTCGATCCGCCGGGTCTCGCTGGCCGGGCAGGGCTATGACACCGTCAAGCTGCTGAAGGATTACAAATTCCTGCCGAACACCGCGGGCTGCGAGACGGCGCGCGATGCGATCCTGACCGCAGAACTCGCGCGCGAGGCGCTCGAGACGAACTGGATCAAGCTGGAAGTCATCGGCGACCGCGAAACCCTCTATCCCGATGTGCAGGAACTGCTGAAGGCGACCGAGGAACTGATCGCGCGCGGCTTCGTCGTTCTGCCATATTGTAACGACGATCCGGTCGTGTGCCAGCGTCTCGCCGATATGGGCGCTGCCGCCGTGATGCCGATGGGCTCGCTGATCGGCTCGGGCATGGGCGTCGCCAATCCGGCGAATATCGAGCTGATCTGCAAGCGCTCTCCGGTTCCGGTCGTGGTCGATGCCGGCATCGGCACGGCGTCCGATGCCGTGATCGCGATGGAACTCGGCGCCTCGGCCGTTCTGCTCAACACGGCGGTCGCCAAGGCGGCCGATCCGGTGCGGATGGCGGCGGCGATGGGCCATGCGGTCGAGGCCGGGCGCCTTGCCTATGTCGCCGGCCGTATTCCGCGCCGTGGCCGGGCGGAGCCGTCGAGCCCGCAGCTCGGTCTCGTCGGATCGTGAGCGATCTGCCGCGCATCGTCGTCATTACGGACCGTAAACAGGTCCGTACGACGCTCGAGGACGTCGTCAAGAAGATCTGCCTCGAAGCGGGCTGCAGCTGGATTCTGTTCCGTGAGCGCGATCTGCCGCCGATGGAGCGGCGCGATATGGCTATACGGATGCGGGAGATCACGGCTGCATGCGGAGCGCGGCTCTCGGTCAGCGCCGATGTGACGCTTGCGGCGGAGATCGGCGCGGACGGCGTGCACCTTCAGCGCGTGATGGATCTGCGCGGCGCGCGCGCGGACCTGCCCAAAGGCTGGATCGGCGTGTCCGCACATAACCTCGCCGATGTCCGGCTGGCGAAAGAAGAGGGCGCGGATTACGCGACCCTCAGCCCGATTTTCCCGACCGAAAGCAAGCCGGGCTACGGCCCTCCGCTCGGCCTCGGCAGCATTCGCGAGGCGGCGCGTCTCGGCCTTCCGGTCTATGCGCTCGGCGGAATCACGCCGCGCTCCGCTTTGGCCTGCATCCAGGCCGGCGCCCACGGAATTGCCGTGATGGGCACGGTCATGCGCGCGGCCGATCCCGGCGGAACGGTCCGTCAATACGCCGCCGCATTCTCCACGAGTTCGGAAAAAGCCTAGATCTTGATGATGCGGCACGGCTCGCCCGCCGCGCGCGGCGGGTCGTCTGCCGGGCGTACGATGAGGCAGTCGGCTTCGGCCAGGCTGCACAGCATCGATGAGTCCTGCCGGCCATAAGGTTTTGCGACCGGCAATCCCGTGCCGTTCCATGTCAGGGTCGCGCGCAGATGGTCGGCCCGCCAGTCATTGCCGCGAAGATCCTTGCCGAGGATTGCGGGCTCGATCTTGTTCATCACGTCCTTACGCCCCTGCAGAGCGCGCAGCAGCGGCATCAGGAAGAGCGCGGCGCCGATAAAGGCGGAGCCGGGATTGCCCGGAAGCCCGACCGCGCGCGCCCCGCCGCCGAACCTGCCATACATCAGCGGCCGGCCGGGGCGCATGGCAATGCGCCAGAAATTCATCTCCACGCCCTCGTTTTCCAGCGCCTTGTGGGTGAGGTCGTAATCGCCCACCGAAGCGCCGCCGATCGTGACCAGCACATGGGCATGGTCGCGCGCGTGACGTATCTGCGTCTGGATGTCGGGAAGGCGGTCGGGCGCGATGCCGAGATCGATGACCTCCGCCCCGACGGATTCCGCGATACCGGCGATCATCACCGTGTTCGACGCGACGATCTGGCCCGGTCCCGGGCGCGTGCCCGGCAGCACGAGTTCGTCTCCGGTGGCGAGGATCGCAACACGCGGTTTGCGCGCGACGCACACCATCCCGTAGCCGGCGGACGCCGCAAGGCCCACCATGCGCGAATTCAGCAGCGTGCCTTCCGGCAGAAGCACATCGTCTTCGTTGAAATCGAGCCCGGCGCTGCGAATGTGTCGGCCGTGCTCGGCGGCGACGGTAACATGAACCACATCGCCTTCGCGCCGCGTATTCTCCTGAATGAGCACGGTGTCGGCACCGTCCGGCACGGCGCCGCCAGTGAATATGCGTACAGCCTCGCCGGGGCCGACCGGGCCCTCGAAAAGATGGCCGGCGGCGGCCTCGCCGATCAGCTTCAACCGCGCGCCTTCTGTTCCGTCCTCGCCGCGTATCGCATAGCCGTCCATGGCCGAAGAGCGGAAAGGCGGCTGCGTCCTTTTGGCGACAAGCGGTTCGGCCAATGTACGGCCGATGGCCTGGCGAAGCGCGATCAATTCAGTGCCCGTGCGCGCCGCGCCTTCGAGCACGCGCTCCAGCGCATCCAGAACCGAAATCAGATTGGGCGGCGTCATCACTCGGCCTTCCAGTCTCCGGAGCGGCCGCCGGATTTCGCGAGCACGCGGACGTTCTCGATCCGCATGCCGCGATCGACGGCCTTGGCCATGTCGTAGATCGTCAGGCAGGCGACCGAGACGGCCGTCAATGCTTCCATCTCGACGCCCGTCTGCCCGTTGAGCCTGACCGTACATGCGACATGCAGGCCGGGCAAAGACGGGTCGGGCGTGATGTCGACGGCGACGCTCGACAGAAGCAGCGGATGGCAGAGCGGGATGAGATCGGGCGTGCGTTTCGCGGCCATGATGCCGGCCACGCGTGCGGCTCCGATGACATCGCCTTTCTTCGCATTGCCGCTGACGATCAGATCGAGCGTTTCGCGCTGCATGACGACGCGGCCTTCGGCCGTCGCCTCGCGCGCGGTTTGCGCCTTGTCCGAAACATCCACCATGCGTGCTTCGCCACTCTCGTCGATATGTGAGAGCTTGGCCATTTTCATTCCGCCGCTTCTTGCGCCGCAGCAAGCAAAGCGCGAGTCGCGTTTTCGACATCGTCCATACGCATCAGGCTTTCGCCGACGAGGATGGCGCGTGCGCCGGTGGAGGCGAGACGCCCGACATCGGCGGATGTGAAGATGCCGCTTTCGGCAACGACGATGCGGTCGTCCGGCACCTGTGGCGCGAGCTTTTCGGTGACGTCGAGCGAGACCTCGAAGGTCCGCAGATCGCGGTTGTTGATCCCGATCATCCGGGCATCGAGCTTGAGCGCACGCTCAAGTTCGGTCTCGTTGTGCACTTCGGCGATCGCATCCATGCCCCAATCCTTCGCGGCGGATGCCAGATCGCGCGCTTCGGCGTCGGTCACGCCCGCAAGGATGATGAGGATGCAGTCCGCCCCCCAGGCGCGCGCCTCCACGACCTGATAAGGCTCGTACATGAAATCCTTGCGCAGCGCGGGCAGGGCGGTCGCGGCGCGGGCGAAGCCGAGATATTCCGGCAGGCCCTGAAAGCTCGGCGTATCGGTCAGAACCGACAGGCAGGCCGCGCCGCCTTTTTCGTAAGCCACGGCCAGGGCCGGCGGATCGAAATCCTCGCGGATCAGGCCGCGCGAGGGGCTGGCCTTCTTGATCTCGGCGATCAGCGCGGTCTGCCCGCCCTCGATCTTGCGCCGCAGCGCCTTGGCGAAGGGCCGCACGGGCGAGGCCTCGCGCGCGGATTTTTCGAGATCGGCCAGCGGCAGGATGCGCTTGGCCTCCTCGATCTCGCGGCGTTTATAGGCTTCGATTTTCGCCAGAATGTCGGTCATGGTGTGGCTTGTTACCGCTCCGCGAGGGAGAGGTCGAGTCGCATGTCCCGGAAGGCGCCGCTCAACCGGCTGATGCCGGGTTGAGCTTAAAAGCCGAACTCGGCAACAGCCGAGTTCGGTGCCTGTCCGGGACCCATATTCCGCAGCATTCGTATTGAGCCGAGGCGTCACGGCGTATGGGTCCCGGGCTCGATGCTTTGCATCGCCCCGGGACATGCGATCAGCTGTTCGACACCTGGATCAGCTTTTCCAGCCGCTCGAGCGCGGCGCCGGTGTCGATGCTGCGCCCGGCGAGAACCACGCCATCCGCCAGATTCTCCGCCTTGCCGGCGACGACCAGCCCGGCCGCCGCGTTCAGCACCGCCACATCGCGATAGGCGTTCAGATCGCCCATCAGGACGCCGCGCAGGGCCGCCGCATTGGTCGCAGCATCGCCGCCCCGCAGGTCCTCGGCCTTGCAGCAATTCAGTCCCATTTCCTCGGGATGGATGTCGAAAATCCGCACCTTGCCGTCCTTCACCTCGGCGGCGAAGGTCTTGCCGGTTCCGGTGATCTCGTCGAGCCCGTCCGTGCCATGGACGACCCAGGCGTGCTCGGTGCCGAGCGTCGCCAGCGCCCGGGCGATGGGCTCGACCCAGGCTTCCGCGAACACGCCGACCATCATGCGCTTGACGCCGGCCGGATTGGAAAGCGGGCCGAGAATGTTGAAGATCGTGCGCACGCCCATTTCGACCCGCACCGGCCCGACATGCTTCATCGCCGAATGATGGCTCGGCGCGAACATGAAACCGATGCCGGCCTCGGAGATGCAGCGCGAAATCTGGTCCGGCGTCAGGTCGATCTTGACGCCCAACGCCGTCAATACGTCCGCCGCGCCGGATTTCGAGGACAAAGCCCGATTGCCGTGCTTGGCGACGGGCACGCCCGCGCCCGCGACGATGAAGGACGCGCAGGTCGAGATGTTGTAGGAGCCAGCGCCATCGCCGCCCGTACCGACGACATCGACGGCATCGGCGGGCGCGTCAACGCGCGTCATCTTCGCGCGCATGACATCGACGGCGCCGGCGATCTCGTCGACCGTCTCCCCGCGCACGCGCAGCGCCATGAGGAACGCGCCCATCTGTGCGGGCGTCGCCTCGCCGGACATGATGATGTCGAACGCCTCGATGGCTTCCTCGCGCGTCAGAGGCTTGCCGGTCGAGACCCGGGCGATGAAAGGACGAAAACGTTCCATGTCAGGCTGCGTGCTTCCTGTTCCATTCGTCCGCGATCTTCAGGAAGTTCGCGAAGATGGTGTTGCCGTGTTGGGAGGCGATGCTTTCAGGGTGAAACTGCACGCCGTGAACGGGAAGGGTCTTGTGGGCGAGGCCCATGATGAGCCCGTCCTCGCTCTCGGCCGTCACGTCGAGTTCGGCGGGCAGGGTGTCGCGGTCCACGACCAGCGAATGATAGCGCGTGGCCTGGATCGGCTCGTTGATGCCGCGAAAGACGCTCGCGCCGGTATGGGTGATGGTGTTGACCTTGCCGTGGACCGGCACCGGCGCGCGGACGACCTCGCCGCCATAGACGTCGCCCATGGCCTGCATGCCGAGGCAGATGCCGAGAATCGGCACGCTTTTCCCGGCGGCCTCGATCAGCGCGCAGGAAATGCCGGCATCCCGCGGGGTGCACGGGCCGGGAGAAATCACGATGGCGTCGGGCTTTGCGGCCAGAACCTCATCCACCGTGGTCTTGTCGTTGCGCACGACCGTGACCTCCGCGCCCAGCCGCCCGAGGGCGTGGAGCACGTTGAAGGTGAAGCTGTCGTAATTGTCGATCAGGGTGAGGCGGGGCATGGAGGGTATTTAATAGAAGCTTGGACACGCCGCTACAACCAAACCCTCATCCTGAGCCGGACTCATGCGAAGCATGAGCCGTGTCGAAGCACGGCGGCAGGCACCGAATTCTCGACCATCCTTCGAGACGCCCGCTGCGCGGGCTCCTCAGGATGAGGTCGCGGGAATTATTGCCCCCGCCGGGCCTGGCTTGCGAAGCGCACGGCTTCCTCGGCGGCGCGGAACTGGGCGCGGGCCTTGTTGATGCACTCGGCCTGTTCGGAGGCCGGAACGGAATCGGCGACGATTCCGGCGCCGGCCTGAACATACATCCTGCCGTCCTTGACGACGGCGGTGCGCAGCGCGATGCAGGTGTCCATCGAGCCGTTGGCGCCGAAATAGCCGACGCAGCCGGCATAGACGCCGCGCTTTTCCTTTTCCAGTTCGTCGATGATCTCCATAGCGCGCACTTTCGGCGCGCCCGAGACGGTGCCGGCCGGAAATCCCGCGATCAGGGCGTCGAGCGCGTCGTGCCGCGGATCGAGCTTTCCTTCGACATTCGAGACGATGTGCATCACGTGGGAATAATATTCGAGGAAGAACTGGTCGGTGACGGTGACGGTGCCGATTTCGGCGACGCGGCCGACATCGTTGCGCCCGAGATCGAGCAGCATCAGGTGCTCGGCGCGTTCCTTGGGATCGGCGAGCAGATCGGCCGCCAATGCGCGGTCCTCGGCGGGGTTGGCGCCGCGTGGGCGCGTTCCGGCAATCGGGCGGATCGTAACCACGCCGTCGCGCGCGCGGACGAGAATCTCCGGCGAGGAACAGACGATCTGGAAGCCGCCGAAATCCAGATAGACGAGGAACGGCGCCGGATTGACGCGGCGCAGCGCGCGGTAGAGCGCAAAGGCCGGCAGTTCGAACGGCGCCTCGAACCTCTGCGACAGGACCACCTGAAAGATATCGCCGGCCGCGATGTATTCCCGCGCGCGCTCGACCATTGCGAGATATTCCGCCTCGCTGGTGTTGGAGGCGAGGGCGGGCTCCGGATGATCGAGCGCCGGGTCTGTGTCCGTGCGCACCAGCGGCCGTTCGAGCGCGTCGAGCACATCCGACAGCCGTTCGCGCGCACGCGCCAGCGCGGCGTCGGAGCCCAGTCCGGGCTGCGGCCGCACGGGCGTGACGATCGTGACCTCGTCCTTCACGGCGTCGAAAATCACCATGATAGTCGGCCGGATCATGAGCGCGTCCGGCACGCTCAGAACGTCCGGATTGGGCTCCGGCAGGTCCTCCATATGGCGGACCATGTCATAGGCGAGATAGCCGAACACGCCGGCGGCCATCGGCGGCAGATCGTCCGGGATCGCAATGGCGGATTCGGCCAGAAGCGCGCGCAGGGCTTCCAGCGGCGGCTGGGGAACCTGTTCGAAATCCTCCGGCGCGCTGTCGGGCGTGCGGTTGATCTCGGCCGTCTTGCCGTTGCAGCGCCAGATGACATCGGGCTTCAGCCCGATCATGGAATAGCGCCCGCGCGTCGCGCCGCCCTCGACGGATTCCAGCAGGAATGCGTTGGCGCGGCCTTCGCACAGTTTCAGATAGGCCGAGACGGGCGTTTCGAGATCGGCGACGAAACGTGTCCAGACGACTTGCGGACGCCCGGCGGCATAGGCCGCGGCGAAAGCCTCCGGATCGGGGTCGATACGCATGACGACTACTGAATCTCCCCGCCCAGTGTCGTCGCCAGAAGCTGCGTATTGACGCTTGCGCCGAGCTCCGTCTGAAGCTGCTGCACATATTGCGTCGTCAGATCGTTCTGGATGGTCGCCGCGATCCGGTCGTTCAGCTGTTTTGCCTCGTCCGATCCGGCCGCCGGCGTGGGCGCGTCTATGGCCGTCACCTGAAACAGGACGCGGCCGTCCTCGCCCGTGGGGGCGGAGGCGAATGCGTCCTTCGCCGTCGCGAATATCTGCGCCGCGGCGCTGGCGCCGAGCGTGCCGCCGCGCCGGTCGAGATTGTCGGCCTGCTGGACCTGCGCGACCTCGCGCTCGGCGAGCGCGGCAAGGGTCAGCGATCCGTCGCGCAGCTGCTTGATGGCTTCGTCGGTCTTCGCATCGAGGCTCTTGCGCGCTTCCTCGGCACGCCAGCGCGTCAGTACATCGGCGCGGGCTTCATCGAACGTCCGCTCCCGCGCGGGATCGACCTTCGTCACATCGAACCAGACATAGGCATTGTCGTTCTGGACCGGATTGTTCTCGACCCCGACATCGGACTGGAAGGCCTCTTCGAGCGTCTGTTCGCCGCCGGGCACATTGACGCTCGTGCCGTTGACGAGACCCTGCCGGTCCACGTTTTCGATGGTCATGAGTTCGAGGCCGAACTTGCCGGCGATTTCCTTCAAGGTCGTGCCGCTGGCGCGGTCGTCCTCGATGTCGTCATGCAGGGTGTGGAGTTTCTCGCGGGCGCGCTCGCGCGCGATCTCTGCGCGGATGTCGTCCTTCACATCGTCGAATGTCCTGACCTCGCCCGGCTCGATCTTCGTCACGCGCACGAGAACGGTCTGGAACTGGCCCTGGACCGGCGCGCTGACCTCGCCTTCGGCCAGCGCGAACGCCGCTTCGCCGATGGGCTGATCGAGGATTTCGGACTTGGCAACGGTGCCCAGCGAACGGTCGGCTTCCGAAACATTATGCTCGGCGGCGACGTCCGCGAAGCTCGCGCCGCCCCTGATCTTGTCGGCGGCGGCCTGCGCCTCGGTCAGGGACGCGAAGGGGATACGCTCGACGGTGCGCCGCTCCGGGCGGCCGATGCTGTCCTTGTCCTGCTCGTAGCGCGTGCGTACGTCCTCGTCGGACACGTTTTCCTTTTTCGCAAGCTCGTCGGCGGCGGCCGTAACGACGGTCAGCGAACGCTGTTCCGGCTTCTGGAACGTGCCCTTGCGCTCTTCGAAAAAGGCGCGCAGCACCTCTTCGCCGGGGTCCGCAATGCCAGCGCCGTCGGAGCCGGGCAGCACGACATAGCTGATCGAGCGGCGCTCGTTCTGGTGCCGGATCACCGCTTCGGTGAGCACGTCGGGCGAATGCAGGCCACCGGCCACGCCTTCGGCGATCTGGTTGCGAATCAGGAGTTGGCGCTGAAGCGCGACATACATGGGCTCGTTGAGGCCATTGGTGCGCAGGATGAGGTCGAAGCGGTTGGGATCGAATGTGCCGTCGGGGCCGGCGAAGTTGGGATCGCGCATGATGCTCGCGGCGATCTCCGAATCCGGAATGGCAAGATTCATGCGCCGCGCACGCTCATCGAGCGCGGCCTCGCTCATCATCTGGCCGAGCACCTGACGGTCGATGCCGAGCGCGCGCGCCTCGGCGGGCGTCAGCGAGCGGCCGAATCGCTGTCCGGATTGCTGGAGTTCGCGGTTGAAGCGCTCGCGGAAGGCTTCCACGCCGATATCGGTGTCGCCGACCTGGGCCAGGGTGTTGCTGGTGCCCATGCGGAACATGTCTTCGACGCCCCACACGGCAAAGCTGATCACGAGGAGACCCAGAAGGATCTTCATGACGATGCCGGCGGATTTGTTTCGCAACGTGTTGAGCATGGAATGGCCTGGAAAGCGTGTGGAATTTCGCGGGGCATATAGCCCGAGACATGAGCCGGATCATAGAGGCGGGGGCAAAAGAGCCGCAATCTTGCGTTCATGGCCGCGAGCGGCTCAGTTAACGCCGCAGGAGAGAATGGTATGCCGCCGAAACCGCTTGTCGCCGGAAACTGGAAGATGAACGGCCGCCGGGCCAGCCTCGCGGAGATCGAGGCTTTGCGCGTCCGGATCGCCGAAGGCGCTGCGGGCTCGGCCGAGATCGTGGTCTGCCCGCCCGCAACCCTCATCATGGGGGCTGCGGTCATCGCCCAGGGGGCGGTCGGGATCGGCGGGCAGGATTGCGATTCGCGGGGCGACGGCGCGCATACCGGCGACATCAATGCCGCAATGCTGGCCGATGCCGGCGCGGCCTATGTGATTCTCGGCCATTCGGAGCGGCGGCAGGACCATGGTGAAACCAACGCAATCGTGCGCGAGAAGGTCGCTGCCGCCTGGGCGGCTGGGCTGACCGCCATCGTCTGCGTCGGCGAGACGCGCGAGGAGCGCAGCGGCGGGCAGACGCTCGATGTCGTCGGCTGGCAGGTGAAGGATTCGGTGCCGGACGGCGCCACGGCCGAAAATCTCGTCATCGCCTATGAGCCGATCTGGGCCATCGGCACGGGCCTGACGCCAAGTCCCGAGGATGTGCGGCAGGTCCATGCTCTGCTGCGCGAGGGCCTGCGGGGGCGGATGGGCGCGGCCGCGGACGGCGTGCGCCTCCTCTATGGCGGCTCGGTAAAGCCGGACAACGCCGCCGAATTGCTCAGGGTGCCTGACGTCAATGGCGCACTGGTCGGCGGCGCGAGTCTGAAAGCTGCGGATTTCCTTGCGATTGCAGAGGTTTATCGCTGACCTCATCCTGAGGAGGCGCGAAGCGCCGTCTCGAAGGATGAGGGTGGAGGAAGCGTCCGCATGTCCCGGGGCAGCGCAGCGGAGCCCGGGACCCATACTCCCGGTCTTGGCGGTTTGGTTCCAACGCAGGAGGATCGTCACGAGAGGACACGGCGTATGGGTCCCGGATCGGCGCTCGGCTGCGCCTCGCTTGTCCGGGACACACGGCGGGGTAGCTTCTCGCCGCAGGCTGGTGTAATCAGCCGCGTCCTGACCCTATATCGGCTGCCATGCATACCGTTCTTGTCGTTGTCCATCTGATGATCGTCCTCGCGCTTGTCGGGGTTGTCCTGCTCCAGCGCTCGGAGGGCGGGGCGCTCGGCATTGGCGGCGGCGGCGGTTTCATGACGGGCCGATCCAAGGCCAATGCGCTGACCCGGACCACGGCATGGCTCGCCGCGGCCTTTTTCGCCACATCGGTCGCTTTGGCGATCATGGCCGGCACGAACCGCATCGCGCCCTCGATCATCCAGCGCGCGGCGCCGCCCGGCCAGACCCTGCCGGCCGTTCCGACCGGCGGCGGCCTGATCGACAGCTTCCGGCAGCAGCAGCCCGACACGGCTCCCGCTCCGGCGGCCCCGACCGGGCCTCAGGCGCCCATTTCCGGCGCACCCTCGGCACCGGCCGCGCCAGTCGCCCCCACGCCGTAATCCTGTGGACGCGCGGTTCGGTCGCGCTTCTTTAAGTCGCCAACATGAAGTCAGAAAGGATAGGGTGTAAGCCCATGACGCGGTATGTCTTTATCACCGGCGGCGTGGTCTCCTCACTCGGCAAGGGCCTGGCTTCAGCGGCTCTCGGCGCGTTGCTTCAGGCGCGCGGCTACAAGGTGCGGCTGCGCAAGCTCGACCCCTATCTCAACGTCGATCCGGGGACGATGAGCCCCTATCAGCACGGCGAGGTGTTCGTCACCGACGACGGCGCGGAGACCGATCTCGATCTCGGCCATTACGAGCGCTTCACCGGCATCGCCGCTTCGAAACAGGACAACATCACGACCGGGCGCATCTATCAGGACATCCTGACCAAGGAGCGGCGCGGCGATTATCTGGGCGGCACCGTGCAGGTCATTCCGCACGTCACCGACGCCATCAAGAATTTCGTGCTCGACGGCAATGACGGCTTCGATTTCGTCCTGGTGGAGATCGGCGGCACGGTCGGCGACATCGAGGGCCTGCCATTTTTTGAGGCGATCCGGCAGCTCGGGCAGGAGCTGCCGCGGGGCACCTGCTGCTATGTCCACCTGACGCTGCTGCCCTACATCCCGTCCGCCGGCGAGCTGAAGACCAAGCCGACCCAGCACTCCGTGAAGGAGCTGCGCTCCATCGGCATCCAGCCCGACATCCTGCTCTGCCGCTGCGACCGGCCGATCCCGATGGACGAGCGGCGCAAGCTCGCGCTGTTCTGCAACGTCCGCCAGACCGCGGTCATCGAGGCCCTCGACGTGGCCTCGATCTACGAGGTGCCGCTCTCCTATCGGACCGCGGGCCTCGACCGGGAGGTGCTCGGCCATTTCGGCCTGGAGCACGGCGAGGAGCCGGATCTCGGCCGCTGGCAGACCATCGCCGAGCGCGTGCGCAATCCCGAGGGCGAGGTCTCGATCGCCATCGTGGGTAAGTACACGGGGCTGAAGGACGCCTACAAGTCGCTGACCGAGGCGCTGACCCATGGGGGCATCAGCCACCGGGTGAAGGTCAATCTCGAGTGGATCGAGGCCGAGGTGTTCGAGCGCGAGGATCCGGCGCCTTTCCTCGAAGGTCTCAACGGGATCCTCGTGCCGGGCGGCTTCGGCCAGCGCGGGGCCGAGGGCAAGATCCGCGCGGCCCGCTACGCCCGCGAGAAGCGCATCCCCTATCTCGGCATCTGCTTCGGCATGCAGATGGCGGTGATCGAGGCGGCCCGCTCGCTGGCCGGGATGCCGGAGGCCAACTCCACGGAGTTCGGCGACACCGCCGAGCCGGTGGTCGGCCTGCTCACCGAGTGGCTGCGCGGCAACGAGCTGGAGCGGCGCGCGGCGGCCGGCGATCTCGGCGGCACGATGCGGCTCGGCGCCTACGAGGCGAAGCTCGACCCCGAGTCCAAGATCGCCCAGATCTACGGGTCCGATCAGATCTCGGAGCGCCACCGCCACCGCTACGAGGTCAACATGGCCTATCGCGAGCGGCTGGAGGCCAAGGGCCTGCGCTTCTCGGGCGTGTCCCCCGACGGCCTGTTGCCCGAGACGGTGGAGCATGTCGGGCACCCATGGTTCATCGGCGTGCAGTTCCACCCGGAGCTGAAGTCGCGTCCGTTCGAGCCGCACCCGCTGTTCAAGGGCTTCGTCGGCGCCGCGATCGAGCAGAGCCGCCTGGTCTGAGGCCGCGGCGGCGCGCCGCTGCTCGCGCGGCGGCCCGCGGCCCTATATCCTCGGTGCCGTGACCGAGATCCTCTTCTACCATATGCAGCGGCAGCCCCTGGAGAAGGTGCTGCCGAACCTCGTCGAGCGCTCGCTGGACCGCGGCTGGCAGGCCGCGATCCAGGCGGCGAGCGAGGAGCGCCTGCAGGCGCTCGATGACCACCTCTGGACTTATTCCGACGAGAGCTTCCTGCCGCACGGCACCGACCGCGAGCCCGACGCCGCGAGCCAGCCGGTGGTGCTCACGCTCCGGGACGTGAATCCCAACACCGCCTCGATCCGCTTCCTGGTGGAGGGCGCCGACCTGCCGCCCGACGCCGGGCAGTACGAGCGGATCTGCATCCTGTTCGACGGGACCGACCAGGACGCGCTGCTGCGCGCCCGCGAGCGGTGGAAGCAGGCCAAGGACGCCGGCCACGCGGTGGCCTACTGGCAGCAGGACGAGTCCGGACGCTGGAACAAGAAGGCTTGATAATGGCCCCCCACGCACGTCTCGGGCGCGCCGCGCTCGCCCTCGCCCTGGCCCTCGCAGCGCCCACAGTGGCCCTCGCCCAGGACGCGCCGCACGGCCATCCCGCGGAGAGCAAACC
>JAEWFF010000055.1 GCA_023388965.1 Pseudomonadota bacterium
TCCTCATCCGTGAACTTGCTGTGGCCAGTGTATATTTCCTGAAGCGCCATCAAGAAGATCATCGTCGTCCGCGTCTCTTCGTCGGCCTGAGCGAGCAGTCGATCCCAAGCATCCGGTCTTAGCCCCATAGCGCGAGTGAAGCCATCGATCCAAGGCTCCCACATCACCTCATCACTGTTGGGGTCAACCTCGTAGATGGGTTCGATCCAAGGTGAGCGGGTCATCGCCTCCGCAACCGAGTTGTAGTGAGCCATGACCGCACCGACCGTGGCTTCGGCGGTTTTCTGATCGGGAAAATTTGCCTCACCTGTCTCTCCCCAGACATGGGACATCCATTCCGAGGGCGGGATCATATCCGGGCAGGCAAGAACACCGACTACGTAGCCATCAAGTTCACTGAGCGTCATGGGCATGTTCTCGATGGGCAGCGCATGCAACAGCGCGCTGAGACGCTCGAGTTCCTGATCGGACTGGTCCATAAATACCTCCCGGTGTTGCTCGGAATTTTTTACTCTGCGCGACGCCAACCCGCAATCCGCGCGAAGCCTGCTTCAAGCTCGGACAGGAAGATTGCTGCAGGCACCCCGAATGTCCGCAGTGGTGAAGCCGCGACGTAGCATCAGATCGTCGCGCCAACGTCTGCAAAGTGCCGAGATTTCCGGTGACAGCATTGTTCCGGGGCCGGAACGCCTATAACGTGACCCCGGTCCAGCCGAACCCGCTTCCCCCACCGGTCAGGGCGCAATGAGCTTGAGCCGCTTTAGAAGCTCGGCCAGATCCGGCTCAACCCCGGCTGCCCGCAACACGTGATCGAGCCCGATCCTTCTCTGAAGCTCCGCCGCCGACATGTTCTTGTGATAGCCGGCCCAGAGGGCGGAAAGCGCGGCTAGTGACCTGCCACGGGGCGGGTCATCATGTTCGTGACCGGCGAAATGGCGAAGCAAGAGGCCTTCGAAATCCGGGCGCTGCCAGATCGCGATCATCCCGCTCCGGGCCAGGATCGCCCTCGCCTCGAAGCCGCCGTCCGGTAGCTCCGGCAACCGGTCAGTATCCAGCATGACCGCCTGCGCCGTGAATGGGCCGCCCCGCCTGATCTCTTCCGCCAGCTTGCGCTCCGCCTTCTTCGCGAGCTCTAGCGGGTCGCCGGCCGGCTGGAGGTTAACAGGGACCACATGAATCTTGGCTCCGTTCGCTTCAACCAGCCGCTGAAGCAGGGCGCCATAGCCCTGCTCGCTCTCCCCTTCGCAACCTAGGAAGACCCTTGCCCGCCGCTCTATGACCCGACGCCCCCTCATCCGATGCTCGGGACCCCGCCGTAGACCCCGCCGAGGTAGTTCTGCAGGAAATTCTCGTCGCGTCGGATCCCCTTGATGTCGCCGAGGCCATAGATCTGGGTCGCCCCGTCCGGCGCCTTCTCACAGAAAAGGACCTCTTCCTTCAGGAGCCCGTCGAGCAGGGACACGGCGTGGCAGCTCATCCAAAGCTGCGCGCCATAGGGATTTCGCTCCGGGTCCGCGAACCATCGAAGGATCTCCGGGAGGACGGACGGGTGAATCGCCACGTCCAGTTCGTCGATCACCGCCACCCCACCGAGCGCCAGCGCCCGGTGGATGGTGGGGTAGATCCGGAAAAACTGCTGGGTCCCGTGGCTTTCGAAGAACATCCGGATCGGCTGGTCGAGCCCGACATGCGTGAAGCTCGCCACCGGCCCGCCATTCTCCGCCAGGATCTGGACCTGGTCGACCCCTAGATCGATGCGCCGGATGTCACGGTTCAGTGCGCTCAAGAGCTCCGGATTTCGCGCGTAGCCGGTCAGCAGGTCGAAGTCGTTCCGCTCAAACCGGGTCAGCAAGATGTTCGTGTCTACCGCGTTCGCAGCCTGCAAGAAGCTCAGCGCCAACCGGTTGTTGAGCTGTCCCAGCGTGGCGATGACGCTCGCGTCCGGCCGCAAAATGCTTTCGAGAACGGTGAGCTCCCGTCCAAGCCCGACCCAGGGCGCGACCTTCACCGCTCCCGCCCCGTCGCGCTCGAACACACGAACCAACCTGGCCGAGCCGCCCGGACGATAGTGCAGGCTCTCGTGAAGAACCCGGTCTTCCCCGCCGCTTCGGGTGCCGAGCTCAAGTGAGTAGACGTACGGGCAGGTTTTCGTCGCCCCATCGGTGAGAGGCTCCTCAAGCCCCGCGAAGGTGATCGACAGCTTGGTAGGCATTGAGCCCTGGGCCTCGGTCAGAAACTTCTGGTAGGGTAGAAGGGTCCGCGCCTTGTGCTCGAAGCTGAACTGCACGAACCAGCTGAGGAAAGCGATAGCCCGCAGGACGTTCGACTTGCCCGAGGCGTTTGCCCCGTAAATGGCGATCACCCGGGGCGCACGATCCTCCGACCCGTCGTGGATCTTGACGAGCCGTCCGGCCTCCTCAGGAACTTTTCGTCCGACGGTCAGGTCAATCACCTGCGGCTCCCGAACAGAGTAGAAGTTCGCGATTTCGAGCTTATAGATCATCTGGCCCTCCAAGGCCACATGTAGGCAATCAGGAGGACGCTTTCAACGATATTTCCCCAAAATCGCCTCTCAGTTAGCGAATTCTGGCGATCTATGGCGCAGCTGCTACCCCGCGCTGCTGTCAGACTGCTTTCTGCCCAGTTGGTCGATCCTGCGGTAATGCAACTAATCCTGATGCAGAAGGGCGAACGGCCGCTAGGTCAGCCATGGCTGTCTCGCGCAGATTTCGCTGCGCTCGGGCTGAGCGACGGCATTGGAGAATGCTGCTGTGCAGCATTTGGAGAGTCTGATCGACCGCAATGGGCCGACATTGCTCCGCTATCGCCTTCTCGCACGGCTGCGCATGACCCAATCCGCACCGCCATAAGTGACAGCGTAGATCAGCACTTCGCCTGCGTCATCATCGACCACGAAGGCAATGACGGCTTTTCGGCCAGCGGGGATTGCACGCAAGCCGGGGGCGATCTCATCCCGGAGGCTGCCCTTGTGCGGCGTGGCCTTCAGCGTGGCGATGGCCGCCTCGATCTCGGCCAGTTTGCGGGCGGCCACATCGGGCCCGGCATAGTCGAGGATCCAGTGGGCGATGGCGTCGAGGTCACGCGCAACGAGCGGGTGGAATCGGATGCGGTAATTCACGCGCCACGGGCCGCCCCGATGGTCGAGCGGGCAGCGGCGAAGGCATCGTCCTGGTCGATGAAGGCGGCGCGCGGCGTTTCCATTCGGGCACGGATTTCCTGCGCGAGGGCAGAGAGGGCCACCTCACGTTCCTGTTCGTCCTGCATCATCTGTTCCAGCGCAGCCGCAACCGCGGCGCTCTGGGTCGCGAACACACCCTGCCCGACCTTTTCGGAAAGGAACTGGTGGTGGCGGTCGGTGAAGCTGAGGGTGGTTTTGACGGTCATCCGCGCCTCCAAGGTATGACTGAGTCATATAGCAAGGGGGTGATGGTTTCAATGGCGACAGAAGCGCCGCAGCTGTTGATCGCGCCCGCATGCAAAAAGCCCCCTGGGTTTAAGGGGGCCTTGCAAAACGTTGACTTGGCGTTGACTCGTTTTTGCGCGGGTCATACACAAGTGTTTTTATCTTATTCTAACCATTTGTAATGGTTGTATTTTTTGGTTGCGGGGACAGGATTTGAACCTGTGACCTTCAGGTTATGAGCCGAAATCCCCGCGATTCCAAAAGCTTAATAAAAACAGGTACTTAGCTCCAAGCCTTTGATTGGGCGATATTTTCACCCTCGCAAGCATCAGCATTCGCCCGGATTTACCGGCAGAACCATCGCGAAACACGCAGTCGCAGGTTGATGTGGCGTTGATGTAAGCTGATCGATGATGCGCTGATCATAATCGCTTTCGGCCCAGAGCCTACCTTCGAGGCATGGTAGAACGCGGCAGCGCAGCTTCACCAGACCGGCCATTCGCCGCAGATGCTCAATCTGCCCGCCGTCTGATGTCGGTAGTGCGAGACAATGACGAGACCTCTCTCGCTTTACTGGCGCTTCCACAAACTTTTTAGATTTCCGATTTTCTGGCTTTCACGCCTTCAAAAGCTGACCGATCTTCGCAAGGACTTCATCTGGCCCCCCCGCCCAGTCTGCGATCTCAATACCAGAGCTGTTCATGGCTCGACGACGCGTCTTAGGCTTTACCTTGCTTTGCATGAAGTCTTCAAAGACTACCACCGGTACTGTCTTCATCTCACCGCCATCCTTAAACACCTGCTCTGTCAGCAGCGCTTCGAGAACGTTCACCTCGCTCGTTGCAGCATACACAGCCGCCTGAATCTTAGCATCGCGGATGATAACATCAGCGGTGTATTCCTTGTGCTCCTTGGACAGGGCTTCTCGCTCACCAACATGGAAACGCGACCCAAAGCGCTCCTTGATCGCCTCAGTAAGCTCCTCACGGAACGCGTTGCTGACCCTTTCGCGTGACAGAAACGCAAGGTCCTGGATGCGGTTCAAAAACGACATGAACCTGACGGCTGCACCACCCAGGTTCGCTTCCTCGGTCCAATCGCTGAAGAAAAGGGAATTCTCCTCGTCAAATGCGATACCGTGCTCGATCGCGAGCTGTCTCATCGCGTCCATCTTCGTATCGGTCGTGAGGTCACCGGCAACATCCTCAAGAAGAGCCAGCGTATCGCCCCCATCACGCATGCGGACCAGACCATCTGATTTCTCGCCGAACACGACCAACGGTTCGCCATGCAGCCAGCTAAAGGGAGTCTTGATCGCATAGCCCAGCGGGATCTCTCGGACGGAGAGACCCTCACAGAAGGCAGCGCAGATCTTTTTCTGCACGGTCATACAATCATCTCTCCCTGAGCCGGAGCGGTAAAACGGTACAGCTCAGACGCGACCATCATGGCGCTGTGAGGTGTGACGTCAAACTCCTCCGTGCATTCTCCAGTATAGCTCGGCCAGAATCGAAATGTATCACGATCTCGCGTCACCCCTGGAAGCACTCTATCAATTTCCCCTGTGGCAACGTGGCAGTGCCAGTTTGAGTGCGATGTGTGAAGATCATGGCTACACAGCACTGCCAACTGATCTCCGCGGACCTCGCCGAGCATCGCGTGAAATTTCTCGAGCAGCGGGTTCAACTGCAACAGAACACGGAACTCGAAGTCACCAGAACGTAGTGATACAACGCGCCATTGCCAGTCTGGCGAGAATTTTAGCTTTTTGCGGCGCAGGGGCCATAAAGCGCGATCGATCTCGCCATCAGACCATCGGCCGTAGTTAACGACAGTTTTCTCGAGGCGAATAACATCTTTGAGCTTCATAGCGCAGTGTTCCAAAAAACCTAAAGACCCTCGTAGGGCTGAAGCCTCCAGTTTGTCAAACTCGCGTTTTCCGGGATACGACCCCCAGAAATACCTGCTTCGTTTATGTTATGCACGTAAAGCCGCCTCCAGACCAAAGCCCGAGTTACAGACAAACCGTCTCGATCGTCTTTAACCGCCGTTCGGCGGTATCACGAACCGCTTCCAGAGCTCAGGCTCAAAGAGATATGCGTTGGCGCGGGAAACGATGCCCTCAGGCACCATCTCGTCGCGTTGAGCTGTGGACCACTCCAGGCCGAGCGCGACATAGGTATGGCTTCCATCCACGATCTGATCGCCATCATCGTCTATGTCGCGGCAGAGCGAGACGGGTTTCCGGCTCTGCGTCCTCAGCACGGCTTGAACTTGATCCTCTGTCACCGTGCCGCCCTTCAACGTATCCGTCCGGTGTAGGCGCGGTCTCAGGCGTTTTTGGCCTGCCAGTTCCAAGGCATAAGATTGTCGATGCGATTGATTTTGTGCTCAGGCAGGCGCTGGAGGACCCATGTGAGCCATGCTTCGGG
>JAEWFF010000031.1 GCA_023388965.1 Pseudomonadota bacterium
GCGATGCTCAAGCGAAATGTTTATGCGCGTGGAAACCGTCACGCCGAATCCCGGTGACGTGGGTTGCATTGCGGTGCGCCGACCCGGCCCGCTGATCGTTCGCCAGACTTGGCGGACTGTGATGCTGGGGGATGACTAGTACGTTCGATCTAGAGGAGTACGAATGGGCGATGTCAAAGCGGTAGTTTTATTATGAAAGTTTAGAACTAATTCACCAATTCGGTGCATTCATAAATTAACTCTAGCATTTAACTTTGCAGAAACGTTCAATTGATAAAACAGTGTAATCAACAACGGGGGCGACCCCACATCAATGGGGAAAATTGATGAACATGCTGATGAATACTGTAAAGCGTTTTAATAATGACGAGTCGGGCGCAACTGCAATCGAGTATGGCCTCATCGCAGCCCTGATCGCCGTGGTGGTAATCGGTGCGATGCAATTGATCGGCACCGAACTCGAAGGCACCTTTACCGAGATTTCAACCGCTCTGGCAGGCAGCACTGAGGGCTAACAAAAATACCAATGGCATTCCGCTCCTTGTTCGGCCCCTGACTGTGCGTCACACTATTTAGCAGAATGGGGTAAGTAGCGGCACGAAGCCTCACCGAGAAATCGGTGGGGCTTCATTCGTTTTAAAGCGCTGGATGCTGATCGTTCGCCAGACTTGGTGGACTGTGATGCTGGGGGATGATTAGCGCGGACTTTTCCACAGGCCGAATGTTGCCCCGCGATGTACCACCGGGCACTTTTGGGTTTCGGCTAAGTGATTGAATTTGCTGAATAAATAAGGTGTGGCTGGGGAACCTGGATTCGAACCAGGACTAACGGAGTCAGAGTCCGTGGGTCTACCGTTAACCTATTCCCCACCAGGGCGGGTTTGCCGCCTGAGGCGCTGGTTGGTGCCAGCGGAGTGGCGCCTGTTTAGCGGCACATGGAGGCGATTTCAAGCCCGCAATTGCACTTTGATGGCGCTAGTGAGTTACCGGCGCGCGCCAGGCGATGGCGCGGTTCGGGCTGTAGCAGCCGAGCGCGACCGTGTTGGAATAATTGCCCGAAACGATCTGGACCTGGCCGTTGCCGCAATTGCCGACCACGACCCCCACATGATTGCTCATCACCATGATCGACCCGATGGCGCCCGGCGCGGCGGCGGCGCCGTAATTGGCGAAATCGCGGGCCTTGTTCGAACCTCGCGGAACAAGGCCCGTCCGCGCGAGAACCGTGTCGAGATAGCAGGCGCACCAGCGTCCCGGACAACCCGAGGGCCGGGCGGCGCCCAATTCGGCGAGCATCACGTTGACGACGGTTTGTGCGTCGCGGGCGGCGGCGGGTGGGGTGGCAACGGCGGCAGCCGTCAAGGCGATCAGAAGTGAAAAGACAATACGCATCGCGAAATCGTCGTCCCTGGCTCGAGTCGGCCGGGCACAGCCGCAATATCGGCCGGCCGATGCCGTGCTGTGGTCAAGTCATTGGCAGATATCGCCCGAGGAATGGGCCGGCCAATTCGGAGATGTTTCCGCAATGGGGCAGGGCATGTGACGCATAGGCGTCGTGCATGGGCCGGCACAATTGCGGGCCCCCTCCCTGGGCGAGCGATAAACTGGACTTTTGTGGCAATAAATTGACGTGATCCGCCGGCGCGCATGCGACGGGGATCGTTGCTTTGCCGCCCGCGATCGACTACCCTCGGTTCCGAAGTGAAAATGATCTGCCGTGGGCGCCAGCCGGATGAAGCGCTCGACGCGGTGGTCCGCCACCGCTGCGAGCCGCGCCGACAGGGCGACCGGGCAGCATGGAGAAACCCGAGTTGACCGATTCCAATCGGTCCACCGCCTTGTCGGCGGCCGGTGTCCACGCGGGTGAGCGGGGGCCCGAGCCTGTCCGGCAGGATCGCGACGACGCCAAGGCGCCTCCGGGCGCCAAGCGCGGGCCGCGGTGGACGTCCCAGCCCAAATCCGGGGGGCCGCGCAAGAAGCGGGTTACCGCCTATGCGGCTTTGGATCTGGGCACCAACAATTGCCGCCTCCTGATCGCGCGCCCGACCGATAACGGCTTTCGCGTGCTCGATGGCTTTTCCCGCATCGTCAGGCTCGGCGAAGGGTTGAGCCAGACTGGGCGGCTGTCGGAAGCTGCCATCGAGCGCACCATCGAGGCGCTGAAAATCTGCCGCGCCAAGCTGGCCCAGCATGAGGGTGTCAAGGCGCGCATCATCGCGACCGAAGCCTGCCGCTCGGCATCCAATTCGGCCGCCTTCCTCAGCCGGGTCAAGCGCGAGGTGGGGCTTGAATTCGAGGTCGTGGACCGCAAGACCGAGGCGGAACTGGCCGTCACCGGCTGCGCCGACCTGATCGAGACCGATGCGCCCGGCGCCATCCTGTTCGATATCGGGGGTGGCTCGTCCGAACTGGCCTGGCTCGATTTCCGCGGCGGCCGCCCCCGCAATCAGGGCAAGACCGCCGCCTCGATCCGCTCGTGGCATTCGCTGCCGGTCGGCGTCGTGTCCATCGCCGAAAAATTCGGCGGCGTCGACGTCACGCCGGAACTGTTCGAGGCTATGGTGGGGCACGTCACCGAGCAATTGCGCCACTTCCGGGGTCGCGAGAAGCTGCGCGACATGCTCGGCAACTACCCCGTGCATTTTCTGGGCACCTCGGGCACAGTGACCACGCTGGCCGGCCTTTATCTGGGGCTTGATCGCTACGAACGCGCCAAGGTCGACGGGCTCTGGATGGGTGCCGACGACATCGACGCCACCATGCGCGTGCTGCTGGCGATGAGCTACGAAAAGCGCATGGCCAATCCCTGCATCGGTCGGGAGCGTGCCGATCTGGTCATTCCCGGCTGCGCCATTTTCGAGGCCATCCGCCGCGAATGGCCCTGCCAGCGCATTCGCGTCGCCGACCGGGGACTGCGTGAGGGCATATTGATTTCGATGATGTCGGAGGACCGCGTCTGGATGCGCGGCCGTCCGGGCCGCAGAAACAGGGGAGCGGGCAATGCCAAATAAGCCGACAGGCAAGGGTGCCGGCCGCCGGGGCGATCGCGACCTCAAGACCCGCGTCAAGACCGCCCGCAAGCGTTCGATGTCATCGACGCTCTGGCTCCAGCGCCAGCTCAACGATCCTTATGTGGCTCGGGCCCGCGCCGAGGGCTGGCGTGCGCGCTCGGCCTATAAGCTGCTCGAAATCGACGAAAAATACGGCCTGCTCAAGCCGGGCATGCGGGTCGTCGATCTCGGGGCCGCGCCGGGCGGCTGGTGCCAGGTTGCGGTCAAGGCCGTCAAATCCGACCCGGAAAATCCCACGGTCGTCGGCATCGACTATCTCGAGATGGACCCGGTTCCGGGCGCCGCGCTGCTGCAAAAGGATTTCACCGAAGACGACGCGCCCCAGGCGCTGATCGATCTTCTGGGCGGCCACAAAGCCGATGTCGTGCTCTCGGACATGGCGGCCCCCACCACCGGCCACAAGCCCACCGACCATCTGCGCATCGTCGCACTTATCGAGATCGCCGCCGATTTCGCGCTGGACGTACTGGCGCCGGGCGGCACCTTCGTCGCCAAGGTGTTTCAGGGCGGCACCGAGCACGAGCTGCTCGCCATGCTCAAGCGCAATTTTGCCTCGACCTTCCACGCCAAGCCGCCTTCGAGCCGTGCAGAATCCGCCGAGACCTATCTGGTCGCGCGCGGCTTCAAGGGGCAGCGGCAGGATTAGAAGCGCGGCGAGCGCCCTTCATAACCCTTTTCCTGCGCCTTCTCGATGGCCGCTGCGCGCTGCGCCGGCGTGCGGTGGCCCGAAACCAGGCTGCCGGCCTCCTTGTCGAGCAGCAGATACGGCACCACGGCAAACGCCGAGATTGCCGCGACGACGAAAAAGGCGATGTGGAAATCCTCGATCCCCAGCGGCGCGCCGCGCAAATAGCTGCTCAATTCGAGCGCCGCGCCCGCCAGCGCCACGGCCAGCGCCGTAAAGATCGGCCGCATCACCGAATGGATGACGGTCGCCGGCCCGGCCTGCTCGTCGCTGATATCGGAGAAAGCCAGCGCGTTCTGGCCGGTAAAATACAGCGAGCGCACCAGCCCCACGAGGAAGATGATCACCATCATGACGACCACGGGCGTCTGGGGAACGAAGGTGCCCTTGACCACCAGCCCCAACGCGGAGAGCAACGCGCCCGCGATCAGCGCGGTGCGGAA
>JAEWFF010000078.1 GCA_023388965.1 Pseudomonadota bacterium
ACAATGTGAACCGCCCGCACACGAGCCTCGACGGGCTCACCCCGAACGAATTTGCAAACCGGTCCAGAGCGGACCACAACGTGAACAGGGCTAACTTATAAGTGCGGACAAAACGGGGAGCAGGTCAGACGCAGCGCAAGATTGACCTGCACGTACGGAGGGATCACCTGATCGCACGTCGGGACGCATTGTCAAAAAATGCGCCCGCCGCGCGCGCCAACCTTGTCATGGGAATAGGAGGAACCACGGCGCATCAGTACGGGCGGATCGTACAGGAAGTTCTGGAGGAATGGAGGTTTCCAGGGGATCCGCAGGTCGCATTCGATCTCGATCTGCATGACATAAGGGTGAACGGCAAGGAGCGCGCGGCCAATGGCAAAGGTGTCCGTGCCATCCTGCATGCCGCAATGCGCATTGCGCATTGCTCTCATGATTCATTGCAAGCGCAACGGGCTGCCGCATCCCGGTGTGCTCGTCCTAGATACACCGCTGCTTGCCTATCGTGGTCCGGTGACGTTCGAACGGCACGGGGAACTTGCCGACGATGAGCGTGCGCTAAAGGAAACGGAGTTGAACCGCGGCTTCTATTCCCACGTCGGCGGACTTGATGGCTTCCAGGTGATCGTCCTTGAGAACGAGACTCCGCCTGATGAGGCGTTCAGGCACGGGACTGTCCAGGTCTTCACACGAAAACCCGGGCCGGACAGGTACGGTTTCTTCCCAGTCCTCGCCGGTGGATCTTAGTCTTGCACATCGATATGCCAGTCCTTGCTGCCGGAACTACAGCGCGGAAAAATGCGTCGCCGATCCCAGAGTCTGCCTTCCGTGACTTAATATCTCCGGGAGTCAGGCAATCTTGATATGCAGAGTCAGAATATTCTGACCGCAGATTTGACTAAGTCATTGATCCCGCTTGCATCATCTTCGAGAGAAGAGTCAGGCTTTATCTTGCGGTTTCACCGGCGGCAAGAAGTGCGTCCTGGCCTGACGTTATCCATAACCAATTCGCCAGACGGCGTTTTTCGCGCGGAGGCTCGATTGCGGTGAAGCGCGCGAACGAAAATGGCCCGGAACACGAAGTTCCGGGCCAGTCCTGTGTGTCGGGACGCTTCCGGAGAGGGAGTTCCGGGGCGCCTCGCGGGGGAAAACCGGCTCGGGAAGCCCTTGCCGGCGATTATGGCGGGTAGGGGCCTTGGAATCCGGCCCGCCATAATTCCTGTCGGCCGACACGCCGGTCGCGGCGTTCAGCCTGAAAATGGAGCGGCCCGGCCGCTACGATTCCGTCATATAACTCCGGGACAGGTTCATATCTTTTATTGATATATCCCTGACATGTTAGATGAGAGGCTATACCGCCAGCATCGGGGCGGCAAGGCTTGCCGAAGGACGGATCGCAAAATTTGCTCCAGACCCGGGGGAAAAGAATGCCGACATCGCGTAAGCCGGAGGCTAGGAAATCGCAGGCCCACAGCGCTTATGAGGAGATCGAGGCCATGATCGTGCGCCTCGAATTGCCTCCGGGAAGCCGCATCTCGGAAAACGCGCTCAGCCATAAACTCGGCATCGGCCGCACGCCGGTGCGCGAAGCGCTGCAGCGGCTGGCCCATGGGCGGCTGGTCCATATCGTGCCGCGCGCGGGCGCGATCGTCTCCGAAATCGATCTGCCGTCGCAGTTCAAGCTGATCGAGGTGCGGCGCGGGCTGGAGCGCATTCTCGCGCGGCGCGCGGCGCGGCTGGCCTCGCCCGATATCCGGAAGGAATTTCTCGATCTCGCGCGCCGGTTCGAACTGGTGGCCGAGCGCGACGACGGCGAAATGTTCGTCGAGGTCGATCGGGAGTTCAATACGCTCGTCTACTCGACCGCGCACAACGAATTCGCCTCGGACGCCATGGTGCCGCTGCAATCGCAGACCCGGCGCTTCTGGTATCTGTATTTCCGCCGCTTCGGCGATCTGGCGCGCGTGTGCATACTTCACGCCGAGATCGCACGCGCCATTGCGGCGCAGGACGAGGAGGAGGCCAGCGCCGCCTCCGACCGGCTGGTCGATTATGTCGAGGAATACAGCTACCGCACCATGCGCGCCCTGATGTGATTTCCGGCATGGAGCTTTCCGTCGACATCATTGTGCTGCTGACGGCGGTCGCCTTCGTGGCCGGTTTCGTGGATGCGATTGCCGGTGGCGGCGGACTTCTGACCGTGCCGGCCATGCTGATCGCGGGCATGGACCCGGTCTCGACGCTCGCCACCAACAAATTACAGGCGACGTTCGGTGTCGGTGCGGCGTCCCTCAATTATGCCCGCCACGGCGCGGCCGACTGGCGTTCCGTGCGTCTCATGATGGCGGTGTCCGGGATCGCGGCCGCGTTCGGGGCGCTGTTCGTCGCGAGCGTCCCCATCGCCTTCGTGAAGGCGGCGCTGCCCTTCATTCTTCTTGCCGTTGCGCTCTATTTCCTGCTCGCGCCGCGTCCCGGCGCCGTGGACACGAAACCGAGGCTCTCGCAGCCTGTCTTTACGTCGACATTCGTTCCCGCGATTGCGTTTTACGACGGCGCCATCGGGCCGGGCACCGGTTCGTTCTTCACCCTGTCTTTCCTCGCGCTGCGCGGCCAGACGCTCCTGCGCGCGACCGCCAATGCGAAGCTGCTCAACTTCATGAGCAATCTCGGCGCGCTCGCGGTTTTCTTTTTCGCCGGCAAGCTGGTCTGGCTGGTCGGCCTGACGATGGCCGTGGGCAGCATAGTGGGTGCGCAGCTCGGCTCGCGGCTGGCGATCTCCAAGGGCGCTGCCGTCATCCGCCCGCTGATCGTGGTCGCCTGCAGCGCCATGGCGGCGAAGCTGCTGCTGGGGTGAGGGGCGGGGGGCCTTTGTCCTTATCTTGAGCCTTTCGGTGCGGGGCGCATGTCCCGGGGGCGCGAAGCGGAGCCCGGGACCCATATTCCGTGACGGCACGGCTCAATCACGAATGCCGCGGAGCATGGGTCCCGGACAGCGGCTTCGCCGCTTCCGGGACACAAGAGCACCGAACCCGCTGCCGCCGTGCTTCGACACGCGTGCTGCGTGCGCTCCTCAGGATGAAGGCTGAAGCCGCGGCTGTGTAGATGGCTGCATTGCCTCGTCGATCCACGCCTCGATATCCGCCTTCGCCCGTGCGGTAATGGCGTTCTTTTTCAGCACGGCCTTCTGCGCGCCGCGCAGGCGGGGCGAGCCCGGCTCGCGCTTCGGCTTCTCGACCGGCGGAAACAGGCCGAAATTGACGTTCATCGGCTGGAAGCTGCGCTTCGTGTTGGCATCGCCCTCGACCGCGATATGGCCGCCGGTGATATGGCCGATCAGCGCGCCGAACGCGGTCGTTGCGGGCGGTATGGACATGCCGCGCCCCAGAAGCTCCGCCGCCGCGAACCGGCCGGCGATCAGGCCCATCGCGGCGCTTTCGACATAGCCCTCGCAGCCGGTGATCTGGCCGGCGAAACGCAGGCGCGGATCGGCCTTCAGCCGCAAAGTCGCATCAAGCAGGCGCGGCGAGTCCAGAAACGTATTGCGATGCAGGCCGCCGAGCCGCGCGAATTCGGCCTTTTCCAGCCCGGGGATTTTGCGGAACACCTCGGCCTGTGCGCCGTGGCGAAGCTTGGTCTGGAAGCCGACCATGTTGAAAAGCGTGCCGAGCGCGTTGTCCTGACGAAGCTGCACCACGGCGTAGGGCTTCTCGTCCGGCCTGTGCCTGTTCGTCAGACCGATCGGCTTCATCGGCCCGTGGCGCAGGGTTTCCGGTCCGCGCTCCGCCATCACTTCGATCGGTAGGCAGCCGTCGAAATAGGGCGTGTTCGCTTCCCAGTCCTTGAAATCGATCGTCTCGCCCGCGATCAGAGTCTGTACGAAATCCTCATACTGCTCCCGGTTCATCGGGCAGTTGATATAGTCCGCACCGGTGCCGCCCGGTCCCACCTTGTCGTAGCGCGACTGGAACCAGCACACATCCATGTCAATACTGTCGAAATGCACGATGGGCGCGATGGCATCGAAAAAGGCGAGGGCGTCGCGGCCCGTCAGATCGCGGATTGCTTCCGCCAGAGCGGGCGAGGTCAGCGGCCCGGTCGCGATAATGACATTGTCCCATTCCTTGGGCGGCAGGCCGGAAATCTCGCCGCGTTCCACCATGACCAGCGGATGATCGTGCAGCGCCTTCGTTACCGCCGCGGAAAAACCGTCGCGGTCGACCGCGAGCGCGCCGCCGGCCGGCACCTGATGGGCGTCGCCGCAGCGCATGACAAGCGAATCGAGCCGCCGCATCTCCCAATGCAGCAGGCCGACCGCATTGGCCTCGCTGTCGTCGCTGCGGAACGAATTGGAGCAGACGAGTTCCGCGAGCCCGTCCGTCTTGTGGGCGTCGGTGCCGCGCACCGGGCGCATCTCGTGAAGGATGACGGGCACGCCCGCCTGCGCGATCTGCCAGGCGGCTTCGGAACCGGCGAGGCCGCCGCCGACGATATGGACTGGTTTCATGGCCGGAACCTATGGGAGGGGCGGGTGCGCAGGCAAGAGCGGCCGATGAGCCCGATTGAGGGCAGGGAGGGGCCATGCTAGGCGGTGCCCGGAAGTCATTTCCTGAGGATGTACTATGAGGCTGGGTGCAGGTGTCATTGCTTTGTCAATTCTTGTAGCGACAACGGCCTCGGCCGGAACGCTGGCTCACACGAGCTATTCCGTAACCTCCAGTGACAGGGCGGCAATCGTGCAGGCCATGACGAAGCTGCTGAAGGTCAAGGGCATCGAGGTGCAGGGCTTGAAGGGAAGCGAATCCCTCTCGACGGGCGCGATCGCGGTGTGCGGATATGTGACCGGGCTCACCGCTTCCGGCGTGCGCACCAAGCCCGCCATTTTCGGCGGCCAGTTTTCGACCGTGCAGCGTTCGTTGTTCCATCCCTTCGGCGATGGCGGCGGCAAGGGCGCCAGCGCCGACCGCATCAAGGTCGTGAAGACCATTTGCGACGCCAACGGCATCGGCATGTGATGGTTGGCTGTGATTGAGGGGATGAACCAGAAGGGCCTGAAGCGGCTCTGGCTCGCGTTTCTGAACTCTGTTCGCGGGTTCGATTTCGCCATCCGCCGGGAAGCCGCGGTGCGGCAGGAGATCGTGGTTCTGATCTTCGGCGGTGTTGCGGCCATCTGGCTGGCGCCGGCGCCCGGCTGGATGGTGGCGATGATCGGCGTTCTGCTGCTTCTGCCCGCCGTGGAACTCCTCAACACGGCGGTCGAGAAGTTGTCCGATCACGTGATGCCGGAATATCACGAAGAGATCAAAGTGGTGAAGGATCTCGGCTCGGCGGCGGTGTTCTGCATCCTGCTGATGGTTGCTTTGGTCTGGGGCGCGGCCCTGTTCGTGCGCTTTGCCTGAAAACAGAGCCCGCCTTGCGGCGGGCGGCTCAAACAGAAGAGCCCGCCTCGCGGCGGGCTCGGGGGTCTCGAATCCCGGTTTTCTGTCGTTCAGGCGACGTAGCCGATGAAGGCGGCGCCGCCGCCGATCAGCACGCAGGCCACGAAGGCGAAGAGGGCGAATTCGTCGGAGGTACTCATAACGCTACCCTGTCGTGATTGTGTTGCCCCGGTTGATAACGCTGTGGCGTTCCGGGCGATGTCTTGGAAATGCCGCCGGAGAAACAAAGTTTCGTCAGGTGCGCACTTTTTCGGCGAGAATGCCCCCGGCTGCCGCCGCTCCGGTTGCAAAACAGGCCTGCAGCAGATAGCCGCCGGTCGGAGCTTCCCAGTCCAGCATTTCCCCGGCCAGGAACATACCGGGTAGGGCGATCAGCTCGTAACCTGCTGTCAGGGCTGGGAAAGGCACGCCTCCGGCCGTGGAGATGGCGCGGTCGAGGCTGGCGGTGCCGGTGAGGGCGATGGGCGCGCTCTTGATGAGGGCGGCCAGACGTTCCGGGTCGGGCGGCAGATCGCGGCCCGCCGCCTCGCGCAGGAGGCCGGTCTGGACCGGCGACAAAGCCGCGTTCTTGCGCAGGATATTGGTCAGGGTCTCGCCCTTGCGCGCGCGGGCAAGGCGCTGCGCGATCTCGCTTTCGGCAAGGTCCGGCTTCAGGTCGATAAGGAGTTTTGCGTCGCCTGCCGTGAGCGCGGTGCGAAGCGCGGCGGAGAGGGCATAGATCGCGCCGCCTTCGAGGCCGCGTTCCGTCACCATCATCTCGCCATAAGCCTGCGCATCGCCCATACGCAGCGCGATGCGCTTGACCGGCGTTCCGGCAAAGCGCGTGCGGAATATGTCGGACCATTGCGTATGCACGCCGCTATTGGCGGCGCCGAGCGGCGTGACGGGAACGCCTTTTTCTTCGAGAAGTGGAACCCATGCCGCATTCGAGCCGAGCCTCGGCCAGCTTGCGCCGCCCAGCGCCAGCAATGTGGCGCGTTCCGGCGTCACCGAAACCGGGCCGTCCGGGGTTTCGAACACAAGCGCGCCGTCCGCATTCCAGCCGCGCCAGTCGTTCCTCGTATGTATCTCGACGCCCAGTTCGGCAAGCCGCCGCAGCCAGGCGCGTAGCAGCGGCGAGGCCTTGAAGCTTTTCGGGAAGACGCGTCCGGACGAGCCGATAAATGTCTCCTCGCCGAGGCCTTCCGCCCATGCCCGCAGCGCATCGGGCGGGAAGGCGCGCAGAGCCGGTTCGAGATGCGGCGCGGCGGTGCCGTAGCGTGTGAGGAAAGCCTCGAACTGTTCGGAATGGGTGAGGTTCAGCCCGCCGCGTCCGGCCATCAGCAGTTTGCGGCCAGGGCTCGGCATCCGGTCGTAAACGGCGACGCGCAGGCCCGCTCCGGCCAGTCTTTCAGCCGCGAACAGCCCGGCCGGCCCGCCGCCGATGATTGCGATCTCTGTCATGAGAACTCTTGTGACGTCAGAAGAAGCTGATGCCAATGACCGGGCCGAGGCTGATGGCAACGGCGAACACCTTCCAGAAGAAAGTCGGCGCCAGCCACACGGCGACGAACCGCGAAAGCTGCGCGAGGCGGAAGGCCACGTAAAGACCGAAGCACAGCGACACCACGTTCAGCACGTCGAACCAGAATTCGTTCAGCGAGCCGGCGATGAACGTATAGACGACCGCCCACAGCATCAGCGCCTCGACCAGCCGCACGGGTGTTTTCGCCCGCTCGCCGTGACGCAGGGCCATCCAGCGCGTGATGCCGTAGAAGCTGAACAACCCGATCCAGATCGCGGCCGACAGGCGGCCCGTCGGCTCGAAGGGCAGGGGATAGAAGGCCGGGCTCTTGAGGCCGACGCCGGTCGCCAGCATGGCGGCATAGATCATCATCGCGCCGAGCAGCGGAAAGGCCGCGCCGGCGAGCAGGCCCCGCCAGTCGGGGCGATTCAAAAGCTGGAGGGTCAGGGACGCCATGGCGGGCTGTGCTAGCCGCCTTTACGGTCCGGCGCCACGCATCGCTGCGCGACTCGCAGGATTTGGCTCTAAGTCCCGGACACAGTGTGTCTTTGGGGTGACGGCGGTCAGTGCCCCCTGACCTCGCCCTTGTGGACCGGACTCGCGCTGCAACGCATGTCCCGGGACCCATACGCCGTGACGGCACGGCTCCATCGCTAATGCTGCGGAGTATGGGTCCCAGACAGCGGCTTCGCCGCTTCCGGGACATACATCTCACTCCGCCGCCTGCGCCTTCGGCTTCGCCTTTTTCGGCTTGCGGGCCAGAACCTCTTTCAGGAAGCGGCCGGTATGGCTCGCAGGGTTCTTCGCCACATCTTCCGGCGTTCCGGCCGCGACGATCTCGCCGCCACCATCGCCGCCTTCGGGGCCGAGATCGATCAGCCAGTCGGCTGTCTTGATGACTTCGAGATTGTGCTCGATCACCACCACCGTATTGCCCTGATCGACCAGTTCGTGAAGCACGTCGAGCAGTTTTGCGACATCGTGGAAGTGCAGGCCCGTGGTCGGCTCGTCCAGTATGTACAGGGTTCGTCCGGTCGCGCGTTTCGACAGCTCCTTGGAGAGCTTGACGCGCTGCGCCTCGCCGCCCGACAAGGTCGTCGCCTGCTGGCCGACCTTCATATAGCCGAGGCCGACGCGGGCCAGCGTGTTCATCTTGTCGCGTATGCTTGGCACCGCCTTGAACAGGTCGGCGGCTTCCTCGACCGTCATGTCGAGCACGTCGGCGATGCTCTTGCCGCGATAATCGACATCGAGCGTCGCGCGGTCGTAGCGTTTGCCCTTGCAGACATCGCAGGTCACATACACGTCCGGCAGGAAGTGCATCTCGATCTTGATGACGCCGTCGCCCTGGCAGGCCTCGCAGCGGCCGCCCTTGACGTTGAAGGAGAAGCGGCCGGGCTCGTAGCCGCGCGCCTTCGCTTCGGGCAGCCCGGCAA
>JAEWFF010000019.1 GCA_023388965.1 Pseudomonadota bacterium
GATTGAGGTATAGCGCAATGCAACAACTGAATCCATCCGAGATCAGTGCGCTCATTAAACAGCGTATCGGCGATCTGGACACCAGCGCGACCGCTAAAAACGAAGGTACCATTGTTATGGTATCCGACGGTATTGTGCGCATTCACGGTCTTGCTGATGCAATGTACGGTGAAATGATCGAATTCGACGGCGGCTTATACGGTATGGCACTGAACCTAGAACAGGATTCAGTGGGCGTCGTTGTTTTAGGTAACTACTTAGGCCTTCAAGAAGGTCAAAAAGCTCGTTGTACAGGTCGTGTATTAGAAGTTCCGGTTGGTCCAGAACTTTTAGGCCGTGTCGTAGATGCTTTGGGTAACCCAATTGATGGTAAAGGCCCAATTGATGCGAAATTAACTGATGCTGTAGAAAAAGTAGCACCAGGCGTAATTTGGCGTCAATCAGTGGATCAACCTGTACAAACTGGTTATAAATCAGTAGATACAATGATCCCAGTTGGCCGTGGTCAGCGTGAGTTGATCATTGGTGACCGTCAGACTGGTAAAACAGCTATGGCGATCGATGCGATCATCGCTCAGAAAAACTCTGGCATTAAGTGTGTATACGTAGCAATTGGTCAAAAACAATCGACTATCGCGAACGTAGTACGCAAGCTGGAAGAAACTGGCGCTATGGCGTATACCACTGTTGTAGCAGCAGCTGCAGCTGATCCAGCAGCAATGCTGTATCTGGCGCCTTATGCTGGCTGTACAATGGGCGAATACTTCCGTGATCGTGGTGAAGACGCGTTAATTATTTATGATGATTTGTCTAAGCAAGCTGTTGCTTACCGTCAAATTTCATTGCTTCTTCGTCGTCCACCAGGTCGTGAAGCTTACCCAGGTGACGTATTCTATCTACATTCACGTCTACTTGAACGTGCTTCTCGCGTATCTGCTGACTATGTTGAGAAATTCACTAACGGTGAAGTTAAAGGCCAAACTGGTTCATTAACTGCATTGCCGATTATTGAAACTCAAGCAGGTGACGTATCTGCATTCGTACCGACTAACGTAATTTCGATTACTGATGGTCAGATCTTCCTTGAAACATCATTATTCAACGCGGGTATTCGTCCTGCGGTGAACGCCGGTATTTCTGTATCGCGTGTTGGTGGTTCGGCTCAAACGAAGATCATCAAAAAATTGTCTGGTGGTATCCGTACCGCTTTGGCGCAATACCGTGAATTGGCAGCGTTTGCTCAGTTCGCTTCTGACCTTGACGAAGCAACTCGTAAGCAACTTGAACATGGTCAACGCGTAACTGAGTTAATGAAGCAGAAACAATATGAGCCTTACTCAATTGCTGACCAGGCTGTTTCAGTTTATGCATCTAACGAAGGCTACATGGCTGACGTTGAAGTGAAGAAAATCGTAGACTTTGATGCTGCGTTAATTTCTTACTTCCGTTCAGAGCACGCTGCGTTAATGCAACAAATCGATGAAACTGGTGATTACAACAAAGACATCGAAGCTGCAATCAAAGCAGGTATTGAAAGCTTTAAAGCGACTCAAACTTACTAATTTAGCACTTTGCTAATTAGTGTTGGTTTGGTTCACGGATCAACCTTCGAGGGCTCGAAAGGGCCTTCGAATACTAGGTTAAGCGTATGGCAAACTTAAAAGAAATTCGCGCCAAAGTAGCTAGTATCAAGAGCACGCAGAAGATTACTCGAGCGATGCAAATGGTAGCTGCTTCTAAGATGCGTCGTGCGCAAGAGCGCATGGCTCAAGGCCGTCCGTATGCCGAAAATATGCACCGTGTAATTGCTCATTTGGTACAAGCGAATCCTGAATATAAACACCGTTATATGGTTGAACGTCCTGTGAAGCGCGTTGGCTATATCATTGTTTCTTCAGATCGTGGTTTGGCAGGCGGTTTGAACATTAACCTGTTCAAAAAAGTGGTCAAACACGTACAACAGCAACAAGAGCAGTCAATTGAAGTTCAATTTGCTTTAATTGGTCAAAAAGCGGTTTCGTTTTTTAAAAACTACGGCGGTAAAGTACTAGGTGCAACTACAAACGTAGGTGATACACCAAGTCTTGAACAGTTATCTGGTTCTGTACAGGTGATGTTAGACGCTTATGATAAAGGCGAGTTAGATCGTATTTATCTGGTGTCCAACGGCTTTGTCAATGCCATGACTCAAAATCAAAAAATCGAACAGCTTGTTCCTTTAGCAGCTGCTGAAGAAGACAAGACCCTGAACCGTCAATACGGTTGGGACTATATCTATGAACCAGAAGCAGAAGAACTGCTGAATGGTTTATTGGTTCGTTATATTGAGTCTGTGGTGTATCAAGGTGTGATTGAAAACATCGCTTGTGAGCAATCTGCACGTATGGTCGCAATGAAAGCTGCGACAGATAACGCAGGTGAGCTTATCAAGAACCTACAACTTATTTATAACAAGCTGCGTCAAGCCGCGATTACTCAGGAAATTTCTGAGATCGTTGGTGGTGCCGCTGCCGTTTAACATTATTTTGAATTGAGGAGACAGCAATGAGTAGCGGTCGTATCATTCAGATCATCGGCGCGGTTATCGACGTCGAGTTTGAACGCAACAGCGTTCCTAAGATCTATGACGCTCTTCACGTTGATGGCACTGAAACTACTTTAGAAGTTCAGCAACAACTTGGTGACGGCGTTGTACGTACAATTGCGATGGGATCTACTGAAGGTCTTAAACGTGGTTTGAACGTAACTAACACTAACGCGCCGATCTCTGTACCAGTAGGTACAGCGACACTTGGTCGTATCATGGACGTTCTTGGTCGCCCTATCGACGAAGCTGGTCCAGTTGCAACTGAAGAGCGTTTACCAATTCACCGTCAAGCGCCTTCTTATGCAGAACAAGCGGCTTCTACTGACCTTCTAGAAACTGGTATTAAAGTCATTGACTTACTTTGCCCGTTCGCGAAAGGTGGTAAAGTTGGTCTGTTCGGTGGTGCCGGTGTTGGTAAAACTGTAAACATGATGGAGTTGATCAACAACATCGCTAAAGCGCACTCAGGTTTATCTGTATTCGCTGGTGTTGGTGAGCGTACTCGTGAAGGTAACGACTTCTATCACGAGATGAAAGACTCTAACGTTCTAGACAAAGTAGCAATGGTCTACGGTCAGATGAACGAGCCACCTGGTAACCGTTTACGCGTAGCGTTGACTGGTCTGACTATGGCTGAGTACTTCCGTGATCAAAAAGACGAAAACGGTAAAGGCCGTGACGTATTATTGTTCGTTGACAACATCTACCGTTATACACTAGCAGGTACTGAAGTATCAGCACTTCTAGGCCGTATGCCATCTGCAGTAGGTTATCAGCCTACACTTGCAGAAGAGATGGGTGTTCTTCAAGAACGTATTACATCAACTAAGTCTGGTTCGATTACGTCTATCCAAGCGGTATACGTACCTGCCGATGACTTAACAGATCCATCGCCTGCTACAACGTTCGCTCACTTGGACGCAACTGTTGTATTGAGCCGTGACATCGCTTCTCAAGGTATTTACCCTGCGATCGATCCACTTGACTCAACTTCACGTCAGTTAGATCCACTGGTAGTTGGTACTGAGCATTACGAAATTGCTCGTGCAGTTCAAAACGTTCTTCAACGTTATAAAGAACTGAAAGACATTATCGCAATTCTTGGTATGGACGAATTGTCAGAAGAAGACAAACTTACTGTATACCGTGCACGTAAGATCCAGCGTTTCTTCTCTCAACCGTTCCACGTAGCTGAAGTATTTACTGGCGCGCCTGGTAAACTTGTACCGCTTAAAGAAACGATTCGTGGCTTTAAAGGTCTTCTAGCTGGTGAATACGATCACATCCCAGAACAAGCGTTCTATATGGTTGGTGGTATTGACGAAGTGATTGCTAAAGCCGAGAAACTTTAATTAGCTACCTAATTTAGGAGGTTCTCATGGCGACTATGCAATGTGACGTTGTAAGTGTTCAGGAGTCTTTGTACTCTGGCACTGTAACTATGCTAATTGCAAAAGGTGCTGGCGGTGAGTTGGGTATTATGCCTGGCCACGCTCCGCTGGTAACTTTGCTCCAACCTGGCGCGATCCGCGTTATTTTGGAAAATGGTACAGAAGAATTAATCTATGTATCTGGTGGTGTTCTAGAAGTTCAACCGCACGTTGTTACGGTTCTTGCAGATACTGCAGTCCGTGCAGAAAACTTGGATGAAGCGGCAATTATTGAAGCGCGTAAACACGCTGAACAATTGCTGGCGAATCAAAAGAGCGATTTGGACGCTGCTGCTGCTTTGGCTGCTTTGGCAGAAACTGCTGCACAGTTGGAAACGATCCGCAAAATCAAAAACCGCGCAATGTAATTGCTGGTTTAAGATTGAAGAAACCACCCGAAAGGGTGGTTTTTTTATGAATACTATTTAATGGAATATATTGGTAAATAACTTATATATTTGTTATATCTCATGCTCTTAAAAAATAAATAAGGGGAATTTGGGGTGTCAAATAAAATTATTTTACCGCTATTATTATCATTAGGTTTTGTTGGTTGTGCTTCGGTTCCGAAAGCAGATCCACAAGCAGTGCAGCAACAAAAAAAGATTCAAGCGCCACAAGCAGGTCAAGCAGGAATCTATGTGTACCGCTCGAATAGCGTTGTAGGTGCAGGACTCAAGAAAGATATTTGGGTTAATGGTGAGTGCTTGGGTGAAACTGCACGTGGTGTTTATTTTTATACAGAGGTAGAAGGTGGTAAAACACATATTGTGTCTACAGAATCAGAGTTTTCTCCTAATCACCTGAACGTAACTACACAAAGTGGGAAAAACTATTATGTTCAACAATACATTAAACCAGGTGTATTTGTTGGAGGTGCAAACGTAAAATTGGTTGATGAGACTGAAGGTCAGCAGGCGATTGAAAAATACAGTTTGGCAGTAGGCGGCAAATGTTCTAAGCCTTCTATTCAACTTCCTAAATAATAATTTCCACATCTGTGTTTGCGGTTGCTGCAAGGTGTAAATCGCAAACACTTGCTTTTGATCTAAAGACTTTCATTCATCTTTACTTAACCCAGCTCTATATCCATTTTTCCAAACCCTGATAATTTCATTGTTTAATTTTTCATAAAAATAGCCTGAAACATGCCAAGCTGTTCTCATAAAAATAGAATTTAGAGCTGTTCAGGATATTCCTTATGCTCACCACCCTGATAAGTCGCAAAACGCGGCTGTTTACGTTCAAACACCGGTGCTGGACTCGGCCATGGCCATTCACCGAAATGGGTGTCGCGGTAACGTTTAAAGGCAGCGTTCAGTTCATCTTCACTATTTAGTACAAAAGGCCCGCGCATGGCTACCGGTGCACCAATTGGTTCACCTTCAAGCCATAGAATCCGGGATTCGAGTAGTCCACCTTTTAAATGAATCTCGGCATCCGATTTCAATTCGGCCAAATGTTTCACGTCCATCTGCTGACCTTCAAGCTCTAAACTCTTACCCTGATAGAAATAACAGAAGCGGGTCGAGCTGGCGCTGGTGGCTGGAATAGTGACTTCAGCTTCGGGCGCTAGGGTAATCAGGTAAATATTCACCTTGTTTTCAGCCGGCGCTGCCCATGAATGAGGTGGACGTGGCAGGGCATCGGTTTCTTTAAATTGACCGGAAATCACCCGGATATCAGCTTTCTGGCCTGCCGCATTGGCTTCAATTACATGCGGAATCTGCTCGCGCCATAACATTTTATAATCAGCTGGCTGCTGTTTCTGCTCAGGTGATGAATTAAACCAGATCTGGAACAGTTCCATTGGGTTGGCTTGGTCTTCATGCACGAGTGGAAACATCTCGCAGTGTTCGACGCCATTGCCGGTGGTCAGCCATTGCACATCTCCAGCGGCATAGCGACCGGCATTGCCGAGTGAATCAAAATGATCGACCACGCCTTGTTCCACTAAGGTAATGGTTTCAAAACCGGTATGTGGGTGCTCAGGGAAACCGGGCACCACATTGCCATAATACATATTGTATTCTTTATTTTGTGGTGGCGTTTGCGGACCCAGTTGGGCATTGCCAGCCGGAAAATGATCCAGATGATGGGCACAGAAGATAAATGGATCTTTCAGATCTAAACGGAATGTCACCGGTACAACAGAATAAATCAGTGGATGCTGCATGGCAGACCTCTTATTTTTAAATGAACGCATTATTTTTTTTAAATTTTAACCATCAGAATCAGACCAGAAACTGTCTGAATCAGACAAGCTCACCACCCAGATGGGCAGTGAGCCCGAGGATCAGGGTTCAGTTGCTGCCTGATTTTCAGTGTCAGTGTTTGCGCTTTCAGTATTTTCAGCATTCTCTGACTGTAACAGGATGCTGGCCAGTTTCACCATCTCAGATTGTACTGTGCCCATCTGCTGCTGAATTTTGGCAAAGTCGACTTTGCTGAGGTCAATCTGACCATTTAAAAATGGCGAAGCCAGAACCTGTTCATTGGCTTGCAGAATGTTCTGGCGAATATTGTCAATTTCCTGACTTTTTAAATTCAAACTGTTTAAGGCGCTATTAAAGCCCTGTAATTGCTGTT
>JAEWFF010000035.1 GCA_023388965.1 Pseudomonadota bacterium
CAATAAACTCAACCGTCTTCGTCGGCTTCCACTCCGCCGACGCAAATGACGTCATCGCAAGAACCGCCGCACCTGCAACAGCCCCAAACGATACAATACCGGATGTCTTCATCGCGTTCTCTCTCCCTCTGTATGCGCGTCCGCATTGTTGCGGATCTTCTACGCCGCGGTGCGCGGACGCTTCGCTCACGACCGGCCCTTGGGGCCAGCCGGCGGCGCGGGCAGTATATTGGCCACCCGGGCGATGGCAATAACGCAAAGCCCGTCCGGCGCAATACCCTTCTTTTGTCTTAACGGCTCAGACTTATTGACGCGGGCAGGGCGCCGGAGGACGAGCGCTCTTGCCTGCCGGGCGCGTCTCGCCCATACGTCGGCCTTCCAGTTTCGGGTTGCGGGCGCGCGCCGATTATGGCACGGGCTACGCGACCATCATCATCAACAATAGAAGCGGAAAGCCCGGTCAGGGGCCCCGCCAGCTTGAGAGGAATTGCCCATGGCCAAGATGCGCGCCGTCGACGCGGCTGTCCGTGTTTTGGAGAAGGAAGGCGTCAAAATCGCCTTCGGCGTGCCCGGTGCCGCCATCAACCCTCTCTATTCCGCAATGAAGGCGCGCGGCTCGATCGGCCACGTCCTCGCCCGCCATGTCGAGGGCGCCTCGCATATGGCCGAAGGCTATACCCGCGCGGTCGCCGGCAATATCGGCGTCTGCCTCGGCACGTCCGGTCCGGCCGGCACCGACATGATCACCGGCCTTTATTCGGCCCAAGCCGATTCGATTCCGATCCTGTGCGTCACCGGCCAGGCGCCCCGAGCCCGCCTCTATAAAGAGGACTTCCAGGCCGTCGACATCGAAAGCATCGCCAAGCCGGTCACGAAATGGGCCGTCACGGTGCGCGAGCCGGCGCTCGTGCCGATGGCCTTCCAGCAGGCTTTCCACCTGATGCGCTCGGGCCGTCCCGGCCCGGTCCTGATCGACCTGCCGGTCGACGTCCAGATCGCCGAGATCGAATTCGACGAGGATACCTACGAGCCGCTGCCGGTCTACAAGCCGAAGGCGACGAAGAAGCAGGCCGAAAAGGCCCTGCAGATGCTGAACGAGGCCGAGCGCCCGCTGATCGTCGCCGGCGGCGGCATCATCAACGCCGATGCTTCCGATCTTCTGGTCGAATTCTCCGAACTGACGGGCGTTCCGGTCATCCCGACCCTGATGGGCTGGGGCACGATTCCGGACGATCACGACCTGATGGCCGGCATGTGCGGCCTGCAGACGAGCCACCGCTACGGCAATGCCAGCATGCTGGCCTCGGACTTCGTGTTCGGCATCGGCAATCGCTGGGCCAATCGCCACACCGGCTCCATCGACGTCTATACGAAGGGCCGCAAATTCATCCATGTCGACATCGAGCCGACCCAGATCGGCCGCGTCTTCGGTCCCGATTTCGGCATCGTCTCCGATGCGAAGGCCGCGCTCGAACTCTTCATCGAGGCCGCCAGGGACCTCAAGAAGGCCGGCAAGCTCAAGGACCGCTCGAACTGGGCGGCCGAATGCCTCGACCGCAAGCGCCGCATGCAGCGCAAGACCCATTTCGACAACGTGCCGCTGAAGCCTCAGCGTGTGTACGAGGAAATGAACACCGCGTTCGGCAAGGACACGGTGTATGTATCGACGATCGGCCTCAGCCAGATCGCCGGCGCCCAGCTCCTGCGCGTCTACAAGCCGCGCCACTGGATCAATTGCGGCCAGGCCGGCCCGCTCGGCTGGACGCTGCCGGCGACGCTCGGCGTGCGCGCCGCGCGTCCGGACGCCAATATCGTGGCCCTGTCGGGCGATTACGACTTCCAGTTCCTCATCGAGGAACTCGCGGTCGGCGCCCAGCACAAGCTGCCCTACATCCACGTGGTCGTGAACAATTCCTATCTCGGCCTGATCCGGCAGTCGCAGCGCGGCTTCAACATGGACTTTGAGGTCTCGCTCGCCTTCGACAACATCAACGTCGAGGAAGAGGAAGGCGCTTACGGCGTCGACCATGTCGCGGTCGCCGAAGGCCTCGGCTGCAAGGCGATCCGCGTCAAGTCGCCGAACGAGTTCCAAGATGCCTTCGCCCGCGCCGAGGCGCTGATGAAGGAGCATCAGGTGCCGGTGGTGATCGAGTTCATTCTCGAGCGCGTCACCAATATCGCGATGGGCACCGAGATCGACAACGTCAACGAATTCGAGGAAATCCTCGACGTCACGCCCGAGAACGTTCCGGCCGAGTAATCGGCCGGACACGTTCTTTATGTAAGGTCATTTCAATTTGAGGGAGACTGCCCGTGCCGAAATTTGCGGCTAACCTGACCATGCTCTTCAACGAGGTCGGCTTTCTGGACCGCTTCGAGGAGGCGGCGAAAGCAGGCTTCAAGGGCGTCGAATACCTCTTCCCCTACGACTTCAAGGCCGAGGACATCGTCGCCAAGCTGAAGGCGAGCAATCTCACCCAGGTTCTGCACAATCTTCCGGCCGGCGACTGGGGCGCGGGCGAGCGCGGCATCGCCGTGCTTCCGGACCGCGTGGATGAGTTCAAGGCGGGCGTCGACAAGGCGATCGAATATGCGACCGCGCTTGGCTGCCCGCAGGTGAACTGCCTTGCCGGCATTCCCAAGGGCGTCGATCCGAAGGTCGCGCACGACACGTTCATCGCCAACCTGAAGTTCGCCGCTCCCAAGCTGAAGGAAGCCGGCATCAAGCTTCTGATCGAGGCGATCAACACCCGCGACATTCCGGGCTTCTTCTTGACCTCGACCAAGCAGGCGCTCGATGTGATCGAGGAAGTCGGTTCCGACAACCTCTTCGTCCAGTACGACATCTATCACATGCAGATCATGGAGGGCGATCTCGCCCGCACCATGGAAGCGAACCTCGCGAAGATCGCGCACATCCAGCTTGCCGACAATCCGGGCCGCAACGAGCCGGGCACGGGCGAAATCAATTATCCGTTCCTGTTCGATTTCATCGACAAGCTCGGCTATTCCGGCTGGATCGGCTGTGAGTACAAGCCGAAAGCCGACACCAAAGCGGGCCTCGGCTGGCTGCCGAAGTAATCGCTTTCGCACATACAAGACACCTGAAGGGAAGACGTCATGGCTAAGACACTCGGCTTCATCGGCCTCGGCATCATGGGCAAGCCCATGGCCGAACACCTCATTGCAGCCGGCAACACGGTTCACCTGTTCACGATCGAGGGCGTTCCGGACGATCTCGTGAAGGCGGGCGGCAAGGCCGAAAAGAGCGCGGCGGACGTGGCCAAGGCCGCCGACATCATCTTCACGATGGTGCCGGATACGCCGCATGTCGAAGCCGTCCTGTTCGGCGAGAAGGGCGTTGCCGAAGGCTTCTCGAAGGGCAAGATCGTCGTCGACATGTCCTCGATCTCGCCGATCGAGACCAAGAAGTTCGCCAAGAAGATCGAAGAGCTCGGGGGCAAGTACATCGACGCCCCCGTCTCGGGCGGCGAAGTCGGCGCCAAGGCCGCCTCGCTGACCATCATGTGCGGCGGCGAGCAGGCCGTGTTCGACGAAGTGAAGCCGCTGTTCGAGAAGATGGGCAAGAACATCACGCTCGTCGGCGGCAATGGCGATGGCCAGACCACCAAGGTCGCCAACCAGATCATCGTCGCTCTCAACATCCAGGCCGTGGCCGAAGCGCTCGTCTTCGCGTCCAAGGCCGGCGCCGATCCGGCGAAGGTCCGCGAGGCGCTGATGGGCGGTTTCGCCAATTCGCGCATCCTCGAAGTCCATGGCGAGCGCATGGTCAAGCGCACGTTCAATCCGGGCTTTCGCATCGAGCTGCACCAGAAGGATCTGGCACTCGCCCTGAACGGCGCCCGTTCGCTGGGCGTTGCCCTGCCGAACACGGCCAATGCCGCGATGATGATGAACGGCCTTGCCGGCAACGGCCATGCCGGCCTCGATCATTCGGCACTGGTCAAGGCCATCGAGCTGCTGTCCGGCCACGAAATCGGCTGAGGCGGTTTGCCCGTTTGCATACCCGGCCGGTTTTGCACATAACTGGCCTGTAAGCGTGAAGTGAGAGCGGGGTTAATCCCCGCTCTCCGCGTTTTGAAGACCGGGAACGGGGCTAATCCCGCTTCCGAAATTTAAAAAACAGACCCGGCCGGCGTGCAAAGACAGCGCAAGGCGAAGGTCAACGAGAGGGTGTCCCATGAAGATCTGCATCTACGGAGCAGGCGCTATCGGTGGCTATATGGGCGTGCAACTTGCACGTGCCGGCGCCGAAGTCAGCCTCATTGCCCGCGGCCCGCACCTCGAGGCCATGAAGAAGAACGGCCTCAAGCTGCTCATCGACGGCGAAGAGCGCGTCGAACACCTCAACTGCACTTCCGATCCCAAGGAACTCGGTCCGCAGGACTATGTCATCATCGCCCTGAAGGCCCATTCGGTGCCGAACGTGGTCGATGCCATGCAGCCGCTGCTCGGCAACGACACCTCGGTCGTCACTGCCGTCAATGGCGTGCCCTATTGGTATTTCTACAAGTTCGGCGGCCAGTATGAGGGCCGCACGCTCGAGACGATCGATCCGGGCGGCAAGCAGTGGCAGGGCCTGCGCCCCGAGCGCGCCATCGGCTGCATCGTCTATCCGGCGACAGAAGTGGTCGAGCCGGGCGTCATCCAGCACGTGTATGGCGACAAGTTCCCGATCGGCGAGCCTTCGGGCGAGAAAACCGCCCGCATCGAGAAGCTGGCGGAAGTGATGAACGCTGGCGGCCTGCGCGCGCCCGTCATGGAGAACATCCGCGATGAGCTGTGGCTGAAGCTGTGGGGCAATCTGTGCTTCAACCCGATCTCGGCGCTGACGCACGCGACCCTCGACATCATCGCCTCCGATCCCGGCACGCGTGCCGTCGCCAAGGCCATGATGCTCGAAGCGCAGGACATCGCGACCAAGCAGGGCGTGCATTTCCGTGTCGATGTCGAGCGCCGAATCAACGGTGCCGGCGCAGTCGGCGCACACAAGACCTCCATGCTTCAGGATCTCGAGCGCGGCCGCCCGATGGAAATCGAGCCGCTCGTCACCGTGGTCCAGGAGATGGGCCGCATGATGGATGTGTCCACGCCGACCCTCGATGTCGTGCTGGCGCTGATCCAGCAGCGCGCGAAGATCGCCGGTCTGAACTAATCGTCAGGTTCGGCGTTAAAAATGACAAAGCGGGGCTTTTGCCCCGCTTTTTTGTTGCCTGAAGATCATTGCGGCGATCTTCACCGGCAGCTTGCGATTCTTGAAGGCAACAAGACGAGAGGCGCGGATTACATCGTCAATACTTCAGATGAGAATTCTGAACGGGCGTTCAGCTTGAATTACGCGCTCCCCGTCAAGAAACGGACACAAACCGCTCCACCTAATACATGCATCGATCCACAAAGGCAGGTACCGGAATGACACGCATCCGTACTCTTCTTCTTGCCGGCACGCTCATTCCGGGCGCCGCGCTTCTCGTCCACCACACCGGCGCCGAGGCTGCCGTTCTGCCGGCGGGCCCGCTGATGGCGCAGGCCGAAACGGCGCAGCCTCAGGAAGTGCCCCCGGAGGAACTGAAGAAGAGAGGGCGCGAACAGCGCCAGCAGGAGCAGCGTCAGCCGGAACAGGAGCAGCGTCAGGAACGCGCTCAGCCGCAGCGCCAGGAACAGCGTCAGGAACGCCAGCAGCAGATTCAGGAACAGCGGCAAGAACGGCAGGAGCAGCGGCAGGACCAGCGTCAGGAGCGTCAGCAACAGATCCAGCAGCAGCGCGAGGAACGCCGCCAGCCGCAGCAGCGGCAGGAGAGGCAGCCGCCCGCGCCCGCCGAACGCCCGGCCGAGCCGCCGGTGCCGCAGATCGAGAAGCAGGCCCCCGCGCCGCAGCCGCCTGTTCCACAGACGGAAAAGCGAGCCCCTGCCCAGCCGCCGGTCCCGCCCGTGCCGCAGACTGAAAAACAGGCGCCCCAGACCGAGAAGCAGGCGCCCGCAGAGCGCCCCGACCGCCGTGAGCCGCGCGGCGAAGACCGCAAGCAGAACGAGGGCGAGCGCCAGGGCGATCCGCGCCGCGGCGAGCGTGAACACAAACGTCAGGACGAAGGCCAAGGCAACGAAAGAGGGGGTAGCGAAGGACGGGGCACGCCGCCTGTGCCGCCCGGTCTGGAGCGGCCCGCGCCGCAGCCTCCGGCGGATGCCGCAACCCCGCCGGCCGAAGCGCCCGGCGGCCAGTCGGTTGCGCCGCAGCCGCCGCCGGCGGGCGAACAGCCGGCCATTCCGGTCGAGGAGCTGAAGGGCGGCAAGCTGACGCCTGAAATGCGCCAGAGCCGCGAACGCCGGATCGAGCGCGAATTCCAGCAGCGCGACCGCCGTATGGACGAGCGCTTCGGACGCAAGGTGGAGGAGCAGGGCGACCGCACCATCATCCGCGAAGGCGACAACCGCGTCATCGTGCGCGAGGGCGACCGGGTCATCATTCGCAGCGACGAGACCGAGCGCCTGCGCCGCAATGCCCGCGACGTGCGCGAGGAGCGCCGGGGCAATGAAATGATTACCGTGATCCAGCGGCCGAACGGTGTCGAGGTCGTCACCGTCAAGGACCGCGACGGCAATCTCATCCGCCGCTATCGCCGCGAGAACGGCCGCGAAATCTCGATCATCGACAATCGCCGCGCCTGGGAGCGCGGCGGGCGTTGGGACAGCGATCGCGGCTGGCGCGACCGCGGCCGCGATCAGGGACCGCACTTCTATTTCGGTCTCGATCTGCCGCCGGTCGTCATCAACATTCCGCGCGACGAATACATCATCGAGGCCGACCGGGGCTCGTATGACGATTTCGAGGATGCGTTCCTGGCGCCGCCGCTCGTGCGTACGGAGCGTCCGTATTCGGTGCAGGAGGTCACGCAGAACGTGCGGCTGCGCGAGCGCGTGCGCTCGATCGATCTGAACACGATCAACTTCGCCACCGCCGAATGGCGCGTCGCGGACGATCAGGTCGACAAGCTCGAAGATCTCGCCCGCGCGATACAGGCGACCATCGATGACGACCCGACCCAGGTCTACCTGATCGAGGGTCACACCGATGCCGTCGGCTCGGCACTCGACAATCTGTCATTGTCGGACCGCCGCGCCGAGGAGGTCGCCGCCATCCTGACCGAGCATTACGACATCCCCGCCGAGAACTTGGTCACGCAGGGCTATGGCGAGGATTATCTGAAGGTCAATACGCTGGCGGCCAATGCCGAAAACCGCCGGGTGACGATCCGCAACATCACCCACCTGCTGAACGCGCAGGCAAACGCGCAGTAAATATTTCTGCGCGGACAAAAAGCGACAGGCCCGTCGGAGCGATCCGGCGGGCTTTTTTCATGCGGCTTGGCGGCGGGCAACGAAAGGCCTTAGTCTGGCGTTCGGGATATGGGGGAACAGGAGAACGGGTATGCAGATTCCGCCCGCAATCGCTTTCGACAACATCCAGCATTCGGACTGGGCCGAAGCCCTGATCCGCGAAAAGATCACGCGCCTCGAAAAGATATTCGACCGCCTTGTCACCTGCCGCGTGCGCGTGGCGCGGCGCGCGACGAACGCGACCAATTCGATCCCCCCGGTCGTGCGCATCGAGATCGGCGTGCCGGGCCACAAGGATCTCGTCGTCAGCCACGAGCCGGAACATCTGCAGCAGAAATTTTCCGATCCGGACATCCGCAACGCCATCAATGAGGCGTTCCGCATCGCCGAGCGGCAGTTGCTGGATTTCAAGGAACAGCTCAGGGGCCGCACCAAGGCGCCACAGAGCGATGCGCAGAACCAGTTTCTCGGCCAGGTCGCCGAAATGGCGGCCGGCCGCGATCACGGTTTCCTGCTGACCAAGGAAGGCTCCCTGCTCTACTTCCACCGCAACAGCGTGCTCGCCGGCGATTTCGACGCGCTGAAGCGGGGCGACCGGGTCCATTATGTCGAAGATCATGGCGATACCGGCCCGACCGCGATCAAGGTGCGGGTGAAAGCCGACTGAGAATGCGAAACGGGAGGGCGAACAGCCCTCCCGCAAAATCGCCCCGGCGACGCAATACCTTCAGCCGGTCGCTCGCTTCCTTGCAAGCGCCCGGCCAACCGCCTTAACGGCCGTTAAGCACAACATATTGAGGAATAAGGCTTTTCCGTGCGCTGGAAGGTTCGCGCCCGCTCTCGCATTTTGCAAAAAGCGTTGCGGAATGCGAGTCGCATTCCGTCAGACCGGCCAGCGCTCCCGCAACCGATCCACCGTCGAGCGCCATTTGGGCGTCGTCGGTTTGCACACCGTGTTCTGATTGCCGAACAGGCCGACCTCGTTGATGGCCTGGTCGAGCGGAACGGCATGAAGCCACCGGACCGGGACGAAATATTCGGTGCGCTCGGGGTCCGCCTCGAATTCGCGGTGATAGCTGGCCTCCTGAAGAAGGCTCAGAGCCGGCTGCTCGCCTTCCGGTGTGGCGATGGAAAAATCCACTGCCGCGACCGGCGGGCCAAGCACCTCGCCAACCCCGACAAAGCCGAAGCCGGGAGCCTTCACCCATACCCTGTCGCCAGTGTTGAGAAGGTTCAGCGTGTTACTGTACCACGCTCCGCCACCGGCGCAGATGAATCCGTATTTACGGGCATCGTTCCATGAGCGCACGGAACCGTGGCCGAACGAAGCGTAGAACTCGCCGTTCCAGGGCTCCTTTTCCCGGTCGGGGCGAATGGCGGCGCTTGCCTGCGTATGCACAGGATCGAGCAGCCACGCGCGGCTCAGCAGTTTCTGGCCATCCCCATTGGCAAAAATCTGGAAGCACAGGACATTGATCGGAATGTCGCGCTTGTTCAGATAGGAAACGATCCGCTCGCTGCTCTCGTCCAGCGTTTCGGCGACGATGACGATCTGATGGCTTTCGTTCAGCGTCTCCTCGTCCAAGGGCCGCCCGAAACGTTGCCTGAAATCCGCCGCCAGATCGCGCCCGGCGCAAAGCGCGCGTAGATGGCGGCCAGATCTTCGGCGGCGAGATTTTCAACCCAGACGGCGTAGTCGATTGCCTGTGCCACGACTTCACGCGGGGTTCGATCGCGCTTCAACTCAATGAGAACCACGCTGCCGTCAGGGGCGAGAGCGAGAAGATCGAGAATCCCCCCGGAGGGCGTCCGCTCCTGCCTGCCGATCAGCATCCATTCCTCGGACAGAATCCGGGGTGCGGCGACGATCATGTCCTCCAGCATCTTTTCGCTGGTCAGGCGATCCTGCGACAAAAGCTGGGGCTGAGACCCGACGGTCCAGATCGCATTGTGAATTGGCATGGCCACCCGCGCCTGAAAGGAGCGACAGGCTATTATCCCGGCTGCCAGCCGGCAATCGGCTGCTTGAGTTCACCGATGATTGGGAAATGGTGCCGCAAGAGGGATTCGAACCCCCGACCCCCTCATTACGAATGAGGTGCTCTACCAGCTGAGCTATTGCGGCGCCGGGAAGTGTGCGCGTCGTAGCGAAACCCATGCCGGAACGCAAGCGCGGCGGCTCAATAGGGCCGCGCCGCCACCCGATCGAGATCGTCGTCATCATCCGGCCCCGGATCGTCCGGCGCGCGGGCAAGCGGCATCAACACCTCGGACGGCGGCTTGCGCGCGGCGGGCGTAGGTGCTGCCGGAGCGGGGGTGACGGCCGGCGGCGGCGCGGGCGGCGTGACCGGAGCAGGCGCGGCCGGCGGCGCCGGAACCGGGGCGGGAATGGCCGGCGGGACAGGAGGTCCAGGCTCGGGGGCCGCGGCCTCCGGCTCCAGCAGGGCGCTTTCGGGCCCGGCAAGGCTTTCCTGCGGCACTTTCCACTCGAAGGCATCGAAGCGGCCGGACACCGGCGAGACCGGCTCCCAGACATCGGAGACGATGCCGTCGGCCACCCAGGCCGGATCGGGCGCGGCGCTGAGCGCGCGGGCGAGCCAGGTGCGGGCGCGGCCAAGGTCGCCGTGCTCGGCATTCTCGATCTCCGCCATCAGCACGCAGACGCGCCGGCTCGGCTGGGCCGTGAACGGGGCGAGCGCGGCGCGGGCGGCGGCGAATTCGCGCGCGGCGACGGCGGCTCGCGCCACGGCCATGGCGGCCTCCGGATGGCCCGGCGTCATCCTGTTCAGATAGGTCGCGCGCTTCAGCCGGTCGGCCGCCGAATCGCCCGGGCGGATATGCACATACACTTCCGCAAGATCGGGATGCGGCGCGGCCTTCCACGCCTTCTCCAGAACGGCGCCGGCGCGGCGGTCATTACCGTCTTCCGCCATCAGGCGGCCGGCAAGGGCCGCGGCGGGAATGAGATCGGGCGCGAGCTTGACGGCTTCGCGCGCAAGATCGAGCGCCTCTTCCGTCACGCCGCGCTCATGCAGATCGAGCGCTTTCGCGGTCAGAAGAACCGCGCGCTGGCGCCTGGCTTCCGGGCGGCGGATCAGCTTGTTGGCCGCGCTGCGCTCGACGCTTGCGAGCGCGCCGTCCCAATCGTGCCGCGCGCCCTGAAGTTCGAGCAAAGCCGGGCCGGCCCAGGGCACGTTCGGATTGGCCTTGACCGCGCGCTCGGCAAGGCTGAGGGCCTCCGCCGCATCGCCGCGCCGCCGCGCCTCGACGTACAGACCGCGATAGCCGAGTGGGCGCGTCTCCACCCGGTCGAGCATTGCGCGGAACGCCGCTTCGGCCTCGTCGCGGTCGCCCGCGAGCTGGGCCGCCTGCGCGCGCAGAAGAAGGGCCAGGGGCTCGTCGCCGATCAGCCGCCGCGCCTCGTTGGCGGAGCGGCGCGCGGCGCGCCCGTCGCCGATGCCGACCGCCATCAGGCCGTGGGCAACGGCATTCATGCCACGGCGGCGGCGGCGGCCCCGGACGAAACCGGACAGCGCGTCCGGAATGCCGAATACCGTACGCACGAACCACCAGACGAGAATGACGGCCGCGGCCAGCAGCACGATCGAGAGCAGAGCGACCGGCACCGAGGTCTCGATCTGCCAGCCCTGCCAGACCAGAGTGAACGAGCCCGGACGCTCGATCAGCCAGCCGATGCCGAACCCCGCCAGCGCGATGGCGGCGAGAAAAAGGAGAATGCGGATCAAGGCGCGCGCTCCGCCGGTCTGCCGAGCGCGCTGGCCCGCAATTCATCGAGCGCGGCATCCGCCGCAAGGCGTTCGCGCAGCGCGCGCGCCGCATCTTCGGTCGCGGTTTTCGCGGCGGCGTCGAGCTTGTCCCAATCCTTGAGCGCGCCGGCATAATCGCCCTGTTCGAGGCGGATCGCGACCGCATTGCGCACCGACCACGGATCGTCCACTGACGCGACGGGCACGCTGCCGTCGACCGGCCGTACGCGCACGAGATTCTTCGCGCCCTCAGTGAGGCGCTCGACGAGGCCGCTCGCCGTGCTCGGCGGCGCGGGGGCATCGGAAAGCGCCGCCGAAAGACGGCGGGCGAGAAGATCGGCCGGGTCCAGCCCGCGTTCGGCGGCGGCGGCGAGCGGCTCGACGGCAGCATCGGGCAATTGCGCGCGTAAGGACAGGAGTGCAGCCGCATAGGGCGCGCCGCGCGTGACCGCGCTTTCGAGGGAGGAGACCGCCGCAAGGGCCGAGGCACGCCGCGCGCTGGCTTCGGCGGCCGCGATGCCCGGATCGGGCGGCGGGGCTTCGGCCTGCTTACGCGCAAGATCGTCGACCCGCGCCGCCAATTGCGCGAGCGCGTCCGAGGACGCGTTGTCCGTGCGGGCTTCGGAAATGTCGGCAAGCCGCGATTCGAGAGCGGCCAGGCGCGCATCCAGCGCCGCATCCCGTTCCTCGTCGCGCCCCTCGTCGCGTGCAGGCTGCGGAGCCGGCGCCGCCCGCAGGGCCTCGATTTCCTTGCGCAGGGAATCAATCTCGCCGCGCAGCGCGCTGTCGTCTGCCGGCGGAACCGCAGGCGCCGGTTCGGCCACACGCTGTTCGAGCGCGGCAAGGCGGCTGCCGAGCGCGGGATCGGCGCCGGGCAGGGGGAAGACTTCGGTCGCAAGGAGAAGGATGAAAGCAAGAATGCCGATGGCCGCGCCGGCGGCAGCGGCCGCGATCAGCGCGCCGACCGGCGAGCGCGGATCGGCGTCCGAAGCGTCCGCGGAATGCACCGCCGGATCGGGATCGGGGGGCGTGTCACCGGGCGTTGCGGCCGGCTCCGGATCGGGCGTCACGTCCTGCGCATCGAGATCGATCACGCCGGGCTTCGGCTTCATCGACCGTCCGCGCTTTTTGCCGCCCGCGCCGCTTTCCTGCTCCGCCATCCGCACAACTCCGGCCCTGTTCCGTTTTCTTTGTAACGCTCCGCCGCGCGATTGGCCAATCAGCCGATGAGCGCGAGAAGATCGTCCTCACGCGGCGCCTTCGCCACCGAAACGGACATGGCGCCGGCCTCGCGCAAAGGCGCGCCCACATGATCCGAAAGGCAGATCTGGCGCACGGCAAGCGCCGGCCCTTCCACGCCGGCGGCACGGGCAAGGGCGATATAGGTTTCCGCCAGCCGCCGGGAATAATGCAGCACGGCGTCGAGTTCGCCGGCACCGAGCGCCGCGACCGTTTCCGGGCTCAGACCCCCGGCCGGCACGGCGCTGTAGACGGTGCGCGTGAGGACAGTGTGCTTGGGCGCGAGCGTACCGAGATCGCCGGCGCGGATTTCGGCGGCAAACTGAAGCAAGGTCATCGGCGCCTGGCGATTCAGCATATCGGCGAGGGCGGCGAGATCGAGCGCCTCGGCCTTGAGCGTGGTAAAGCCGATCTCGCGCGCCGCCTCGGTGGTGCGCATGCCGACCGTCCACAGCGGCAGCGGCACAAGGCGCGGCAGATCGGGATGGCCAGCGACAGCGCGCGCGCCGTTTGCGCTCGTCATGACGACGGCATCGGGCTTCTCCCCCTCGCCGCAAAGCCCGTCGGGCGGCGTGAAATGCAAGGTCAGAAGCGGATCGATCAAAGCCGTATGGCCGAGCGTCTTCAGCCGCTCCTCGGTCCGCAATGCGGCATGGCGCGGCCGGGTGACGAGAAGCCTCATGCCGCCCCATCCGCGATGATGCCGGGCGGAACCTCCGCAAGCAGCGCCTCGCCGGCGGCGCGTCCGATGGCCTCCGCATCCGCCGCGCGGCCGGCGCGCGAGATCGTCCATACGCCGCTGCCGTCCGGCGCGATGACGAGACCGTCGAGCGCGAGATCCTCGCCCGAAATCCGCGCATAGCCGCCGATGGGCGTGCGGCACGACCCGTCGAGCACTGCGAGCATTGCACGCTCGGCGGCAAGGGCCGAGGCGGTGTCCGCATGGCCGACCGGCGCGAGCGCGGCGCGCGTCTTGTCGTCGTCCTCGCGGATCTCGATGGCGATCACGCCCTGGCCGCAGGCCGGCAGGAAACGCTCCGGCGGCAGGATTTCGGTCGCATGCGATTCGAGGCCGAGCCGCCTCAGCCCGGCAAGCGCAAGAAGGGTCGCCTGCATCTCGCCCGCTTCCACGCGGCGCAGGCGCGTTTCGACATTGCCGCGCAAAAGCACGGTCTCGATATCGGGCCGCAGGCGCTTGAGCTGGGCCGCGCGGCGCACCGAGGCCGTACCGACAACGGCACCTTCCGGCAGATTGCCGATGGTTCCGAAACGCGGCGCGATCAACGCATCGCGCGGATCGGCGCGTTCGAGGCAGGCCGCGAGCGCAAGACCCTCCGGCAGGAAGGTCGGCACATCCTTGGCCGAATGGACGGCGAGGTCGATACGCCCGTCGAGCAGCGCCTGTTCGAGTTCCTTGGTGAACAGGCCCTTGCCGCCGACATCGGCCAGAGGCCGGTCGCGCACCTGATCGCCCGTCGTGCGAATGACGATTATCTCGATGCGCTCGGGCGCGACATCGTGCGCCGCGGCAAGCGCGGCCTGCGTGGCGCGGGCCTGAAACAGGGCAAGCGGCGAGCCGCGCGTGCCGATACGGAGAAAGGGAGAGATCATAACCTGTCTTGGTTGTGGCGGGATGCATGGCCAGATTATAGGGTGACGGCCCGCGGCGATACCACGCCCCGCAACCTTCTCCGGATTTCAGGAATGCGCGTTCTCGGCATCGAAACCACCTGCGACGAAACGGCCGCCGCCATTGTCGAGCGGCAGGCCGACGGAACGGGCCGCATTCTCGCCAATACCGTGCTGTCGCAGGCCAGGCGCCACGCGGCCTATGGCGGCGTCGTGCCCGAGATCGCCTCGCGCGCGCATGTGGATGCCGCCGACCGCATCGTCGCGCAGGCGCTGCAGGAGGCAAATCTTGCGCTTGCCGATGTCGACGGCATCGCAGCGTCGGGCGGGCCGGGCCTGATCGGCGGCGTCATCGTCGGCGTGACGACCGGCAAGGCGCTGGCACTTGCGACCGGCAAGCCGTTCCTTGCGATCAACCATCTCGAAGGCCATGCGCTGACCGCACGCCTGACAGACAATGTGGCGTTTCCCTATCTTCTCCTGCTCGTTTCGGGCGGCCATACGCAGCTTCTCGCGGTCGAGGGCGTCGGCCGCTACACCCGCCTCGGCACGACGATCGACGACGCCATCGGCGAGGCCTTCGACAAGATCGCCAAACTGCTCGGCCTCGGCTATCCGGGCGGGCCGGCGGTGGAGCGCGCGGCGCGGGACGGCGATCCGCGGCGCTTTGCCTTTCCGCGCCCGATGACCGGACGGCAGGAACCGGATTTCTCGCTTTCGGGCCTCAAGACCGCCGTGCGCGTGGAGGCGGAAAAGATCGCGCCGCTGTCCGAACGCGATGTCGCCGATCTGTGCGCGAGCTTCCAGGCGGCGGTGGTCGATATGGTGCTCGACCGGGTGCGGGTCGGGCTGTTGCGCTTCAAAAGCCGCCACGGCCAGCCGACCGCGCTGGTCGTTGCCGGCGGCGTTGCCGCCAATCTTTCCATCCGCGAAGGCCTGACGCGGCTGGCCGATCATTTCCGCATGCCGCTTCTGGCGCCGCCGCTCGATCTGTGCGGCGACAACGGCGCGATGATCGCCTGGGCCGGGCTGGAGCGGCTGGAAATGGGCTTGCGCGATCCGCTGAGTTTCGCGCCGCGCGCGCGCTGGCCGCTCGATGAGGACGCCGCCGCGCCGGGAGCGCGGGCATGAATGATTTTTCGACCTTCGCCGTGCTCGGCGGCGGCGCCTGGGGCACCGCGCTCGCAAACGCCGCCGCGCGCGCGGGCCGCAATATCGTGCTGTGGGAGATCGACGCCGCGCAGGCCGAGGAACTGAAATCGGGCCGCGTCAATATGCGTTATCTTCCCGGTGTGCGGCTGGAAGAGAAAGTCGCGCCAACATCGGACATTACGCAGATCGCGCACGCCGATGCGGTTCTGGCCGTCGTGCCGGCGCAGCATCTGCGCGCCGCGCTCGCGCTCGCCGTGCCGCATATCAAGAAGAGCGCACCCATTATCTCCTGCGCCAAGGGCATCGAGCGCGGCACGCTCTCTTTCATGACCGAGATCATCCGCGCGGCGGCGCCTGACCACGCCCCGGCCGTCCTGTCCGGGCCGAGCTTCGCCGCCGATGTCGCGCGCGGCCTGCCGACGGCGGTGACGCTCGCGGCCGATGACGAGAAACTGGCGGAGGCGCTGGCGCGCGCGCTCGCATCACCCGCGCTGCGGCTCTATCATTCCGACGATGTCGTCGGCGTCGAGATCGGCGGCGCGGCCAAGAACGTGCTCGCTATCGGCGCCGGCATCGCATCGGGGCGCGGGCTCGGCGAAAGCGCGGGCGCGGCCCTGATCGCGCGCGGCTTCTCCGAACTGCGGCGGCTCGGCGCCGCGCTCGGCGCGCGGCCCGAAACGCTGATGGGGCTGTCGGGCCTCGGCGATCTCGTATTGACGGCGACCTCGAAGCAGTCGCGCAATTTCTCGCATGGAATTGCCATCGGCAGCGGCGCGGCACCCGACGCCAAGCTCGCCGAGGGCGCGTTCACGGCCGAGGCGCTGGTTGCGCTGGCAGAGCGGCACGGCGTCGACATGCCCATCGCCCGCGCGGTGCGCGATGTGCTGGCGCGCGCGATTTCCGTCGGCGAGGCCATCGAAACCCTTCTCGCACGCCCGCTGACGGCGGAGGAATGAATGAAATACTGGCTGTTCAAATCCGAGCCCGACGTCTTTTCGTTCGAGGATCTGAAGAAGAAGGGCCGCGCCGGCGAGGAATGGGACGGCGTGCGCAATTACCTCGCCCGCAACAATATGCGCCAGATGAAGGTGGGCGATCGCGGCTTCTTCTACCATTCCAATATCGGCAAGGAGATTGTCGGCATTGCCGAGGTCGCCAAAGCCGCCCATCCGGATTCGACCGACGACACCGGCAAATGGGAATGCGTGGACATCCGCCATGTCGAACCGCTCGCGCGGCCGATCACGCTCGCCGAGGTCAAGAACGATCCGAAGCTCGCGAAAATGTCGCTCGTCACATTGGCCCGGCTGTCAGTGCAGCCCGTCACGCCGGACGAATGGGCCTATATCTGCAAGCTCGGCGGCGTGAAGCCCTGAGCGGTTTTCATCGCGTTGTCACGAAAGGCCGCGATTATCCATGGGCGCGCCCCCCGCGCGCTTACATAGCCCGGAGACCGGGACGGCCGGGTGGACGGATGTACTCCGCCCGACCCGTCCCGGCTCTTGAAATACTCCGGGCAGCCCCCATATCGACAATAACCAGCCAGACAGCACGACATCGCCGCACCGGTTTTCTAGATACCGGCCAGCCGGCGGGACGGCCAGGTGGACGGATGTACTCCGCCGGCCCATGCCGCGCTGTCGCTGGGGACGAATCAGCCCAGGCCCGTAGTTCGCCGGTGCGCGCACCCGTTTTGGGGTAACGTGCGCCCTTGAGCGCCGGAGCCTGGGCTTTCTTCTTCACGGCTGAAATGTGAGTGGGGTTGCACCCGGAAGCTCCGCCCCTCCCTCCCCTGAAAGGGGAGGGCGAGTCACGCGCAGCGTGACCGGGGTGGGGTGACAGGGCGATCTCAAGAGTTGCCCCCACCCCGGTCGATGCTTTGCATCGACTCGACCCTCCCCCGCTTCGCGTGGGAGGGAGGGCACCGAATCTGCCGCCCGCGTCCATACTGGCAGGGTGCGTTCAGCCACCCGCCGCGTTCAGCGCCTGGTCGAGATCGGCGATGATGTCGTCGATGTGCTCGATGCCGATCGACAGGCGCACATAGCCTTCCGTCACGCCCGCGCTCAGTTGCTCCTCGACGCTCAGCTGCGAATGCGTTGTCGAGGCCGGATGGATGGCAAGCGTGCGCGTGTCGCCGAGATTGGCGACGTGGTAGATCATCTGCAGCGCGTTGATGAAGCGCTCGCCCGCGGCGCGGCCGCCCTTCAGTTCGAAGCCGAGCAGCGCGCCCTGTCCACCCTTCAGATAGGTATCGGTGCGGCGCTTCAGTTCCGCGTCCGTATGGGCACCGGCGAAGATGATGCGCTCGACTTCCTTGCGCTTGCCCAGCCAGTCCGCCACGCGCACCGCGTTCTCGCAATGCGCCCTTATGCGCAGCGGAAGCGTTTCGAGACCCTGCAGGAAGAGAAAGGCGTTGAACGGGCTCATCGCCGCGCCGATATCGCGCAGCAGCGTCACCCGCGCCTTGATGATGTAAGCGACCGGGCCGAGGGGCTTCACCGCCTCGGTCCATACAGCGCCATGATAGCTGGCATCGGGCTGGTTCAGCATCGGGAAGCGCTCGGCGTGCTTCTCCCAATCGAAATTGCCGCCGTCGACGATCACGCCGCCAATCGAGGTGGCATGACCGCAGATATATTTCGTCGCCGAATGCACGACGACCGCCGCGCCATGCTCGATGGGCCGGCAGATGACCGGAGCCACCGTATTGTCGATGATCAGCGGCACGCCCATTTCGCGGCCGATCTTCGCCACTTCGGCAATCGGGAAGACTTCGAGCTTCGGATTGGCGAGAGTCTCGCCAAAATAGCAGCGCGTGCGTTCGTCGGTCGCGCGGCGGAAGTTTTCGGGATCGGACGGATCGACGAACCGCACCTCGATGCCGAGCGTCTTCATCGTGCTGGAAAACAGGGTGTGCGTGCCGCCGTACAACTGGCTCGAGGCAACGAAATTATCGCCCGAATGGCAGATGTTCTGCACCGCGAAGAAGCTGGCCGACTGGCCGCTCGCCACCGCCAGCGCCGCAACGCCGCCTTCGAGCGCGGCCACGCGCTTTTCGAAGACATCCGCCGTCGGGTTCATGATGCGGGTGTAGATATTGCCCATCTCCTTCAGCGCGAACAGATCGGCCGCATGCGTCGTGTCGCGGAACTGATAGGCCGTGGTCTGGTAGATCGGCGGCGCGACCGAGCCCGTCGCCGGATCGGCGCGATAGCCGGCATGAAGCACGATGGTTTCGGCATTCTTCGTCATGATGTTCCCTCGTTCCGGGCGCGCTCGGCCGCGCCGCTGCAGTGATTGAAGATGAAAGGCCGGGGCGCACGCCGGCGCTCCCATGAAGGAGCGGCACAGCGCGGCATATGTGGAGACGCAGCTAGGTTTTCTGTTTTGCCAGAAGATCGAGCAGTTCGTCGATCTCCTCGCCGTTATAGGTCTTCGCCGTCGTCATCACGAACGCATTCTTGCGCAGACGCGGTTCGAGATCGTTGGCGAGGAAATCGAGCGCTTCGCGCAGGCTCGGAAACGGACGGACATTGCCGGGGCCGTCTTCCATATTGCCGAAGACCGGTTTGTCGGGCCAGGACACAGTCGCTTCCTGATCGAAATCGAAATAGCTCATTCAATCCCTCCCGGCTCGGCACAGCTACCAGAACAAGTTTAGTGCGCCTTCGCAATGCGGCACATGATCGGGCGCAACCGCCACGAAAGAGGCCGGCCCTTGCGGACCGGCCCAAAGGCGCGGGGAGGGCGCGCCGGGGGCTGTCAGTAGCAGACCTTCTTCGTCTTCCAGACCATCTTGTGCCATTTCGGCGACCAGACCTTCACCTTCGTGAAGTGGCAGGCCGGGCCGTAATAGCCGGGGCCGTAATGGACCGGGCCGTAATAGCCGCCGTAATAGGGCCCGTAGCCATAGCCCGGGCCGCCGATATGAAGGTGGAAGCCCTTGGCGGAGGCGGCCGACGGGGCCATGGCGAAGGCAAGAGCGGCAGCGGCGGCAAGGCCCATCAGGGATTTGCGGTTCATGGTCGTTTACCTCTCGAAATCTGGCGGGCCGCCCGGTCTATCCGGGTAAATCGCGGTCCCGATGATCATGGGTCGCCGCCGCCGCACGGAAGGTTCACGGCGGAATCGGAAAAAAGCGGGCCTCCCCATGAGCGGCCGGATCGACTATATGGACGCCCATGTCCGTCGCCTCTCTCGCCGCCGCCCAGATCGACACGGCCCCCGCCGCGAAAACCTCGCTGGCCGGGCTGACGCGCGCCGAACTCGCCCAGGCGCTCGGCATGGCCGGCGTGCCCGAGCGCGAGCACCGCATGCGCGTCAGCCAGCTCTGGCACTGGATCTATCATCGCGGCATCCGCGATTTCGACGCGATGACCAATGTTTCCAAGGGCTTGCGGGCCGCGCTCGCGGAGCGTTTCACTCTTGGGCGTCCGGAAATCGTCACCGAGCAGATTTCCACCGACGGCACCCGCAAATGGCTGATCCGCCTGCCGCCGCGCCCGGAGGATGCACGCCCGCACGAGGTCGAGGCCGTCTACATTCCCGAAGCCGACCGCGGCACGCTCTGCGTCTCCTCGCAGGTCGGCTGCACCCTCGCCTGCACCTTCTGCCATACCGGCACGCAGACCCTCGTGCGCAACCTGACCTCGGCCGAGATCGCCGTGCAATTGATGATCGCGCGCGACCGGATCGGCGACTGGCCGGGCATGGAGCGCGCGACGGATGGCCTGATTCCCGACGCCGAACGCGCGGTGACGAACATCGTCTTCATGGGCATGGGCGAGCCGCTCTACAATCTCGATTCGGTGAACAACGCCATCGAGGTGATCTCGGACGGCGAGGGGCTGTCACTGTCCAGACGCCGCATCACGGTCTCGACCTCGGGCGTCGTGCCGCAGATCGAGCGGCTCGGCGCCGAAAGCGGGCCGATGCTCGCGATCTCGCTGCACGCGACCAATGACGCGCTGCGCAACAAGCTCGTTCCGCTCAACAAGAAATACGACATCAAGACGCTGCTCGATGCGTGCCGCGCCTATCCCGGCCTGTCGAATGCGCGGCGCATCACATTCGAATATGTCATGCTGAAGGGCGTGAACGACAGCGATGCCGAGGCGCGCGAACTCGTACGACTGCTGAAAGGCATTCCGGCCAAGATCAATCTCATCCCGTTCAACCCCTGGCCCGGCACGCACTACGAATGCTCGGACTGGGAGCGGATCGAGCAGTTCTCCGAGATCGTGTTCCGCGCCGGCTATGCCTCGCCCGTACGCACGCCACGCGGGCGCGACATCCTCGCCGCCTGCGGGCAGTTGAAGTCTGCTACCGAGCGCCTGCGCGCGCGGGCTCGCCTCGCGGCCGAAGCACCCGGCGCCGAATGACCTTTCTGGCCCGGCTGTTCCTCATCCCCATCGGCTATATCTTCGCGCTTCTGGTCGCGACATCCTTGATCGCGCTCGTTACCTGGTTGCGCGCCTATGGCCCGGTCGCCGACGATCCGGCGGCGCTCGGCATGACCTCCTTCATCGTGCTGGCGGACTGGTTCATCCTCCTCGTCCTGATCGGGCAGGCGGCCGCATTGCCGGCCCTGGCCGCCATGGTTCTCGCGGAAGTCCTGTCGCTGCGGCATGTGCTGTATTTCTGCGGCGCGGGCCTTGCCGTCGCCTTCGCCGTCACGCGCCTGATCGACCCGGCGGACGCGATCAGCGCGCCGACCGAACCCGCGATCATCGCCGCCGCGGGGCTTGCCGGCGGGCTCGCCTACTGGCTCGTGGCCGGGCGCGGTTCGGGCTTGCGGGAACCTCTGGCCCGCTGATCCCGTTTCCACCCGCAGGCTTCCGGTGTAGAGGAGGCGTGGGGTCATTACGGAGAATGCATCCATGTTCACGCGCTTTCGTGCTTTCGCCGCCGCAATTGTGCTCGGCGCGCTCGTCGCAGGCTGCGGCGTCAACACGATCCCGACCCTCGACGAGCATGTGAAGGGCCAGTGGAGCGAGGTGCAGAACCAGTATCAGCGCCGCGCCGAACTGATCCCCAATCTGGTCGAGACCGTGAAGGGCTATGCCGCGCAGGAGCGCGAAACCCTGACCGCCGTGGTCGAGGCGCGCGCCAAGGCGACGTCGATCAATGTCTCGGTCGATCAGCTTGACGACCCGGAACTGATGAAGCGCTTCCAGGATGCGCAGAGCCAGCTTTCGGGCGCGCTCGGACGGCTTATCGCCGTGTCCGAGAACTATCCGGACCTGAAATCGAACCAGAACTTCCTTGCGCTGCAATCGCAGCTCGAGGGCACCGAGAACCGCATCGCGGTCGCGCGGCACGATTACATCCAGTCCGTGCAGGCCTACAATACCGAGGTGCGTACATTCCCCGGCCGCCTCTGGGCTCTGGTGTGGGGCGCGCACCCGAAGGCGACATTCGAGACGGCCGAGGCCAACCAGACCGCCCCCGAGGTGAAGTTCTGATGATGCGCATGTCCCGGAAGCGGCAGAGCCGCTGTCCGGGACCCATACTCCGCAGCGCCAGAGAAATTCTCGCAAAGACACGGCGTATGGGTCCCGGGCTCACGCTTCGCGTGCCCCGGGACATGCGTGTGCTCGCGCTCGCCTTCTTTACGATTGCCGCCCTCGCTCTCCCCGCCACTGCCCAGACCTTCCCCGAACTGACGGGCCGCGTGGTCGACAATGCCGACATCCTCGACATCCAGACCGAAGCGGAAATCGAGCAGAAACTCGCCGCGCTGGAGCAGAAGACCTCGAACCAGCTTGTCGTCGTCACCGTGCCCTCGCTCGAAGGCCGCGAGATCGAGGATTACGGCTACCGGCTCGGCCGTCATTGGGGCATCGGCCAGAAGGACCACGACAATGGCGCGCTGCTCATCGTCGCGCCGAACGAACGCAAGGTGCGCGTCGAGGTCGGCTACGGGCTCGAAGGCACTTTGACCGACGCCATCTCCGCACTCATCATCCACAATGCGATCCTGCCGCGCTTCCGCGCCGGCGATATGGCGGGCGGCATTTCGCGCGGGGTCGACGATCTCGTCCAGGTTCTCGAAGGCGACACGCAATATGCCGAAGCCGTCGCAAAGGCGCAGCGCGCCGAGACCGACCAAAGCGATCTGATGTTCCAGATCGTGCTGTGGCTGTTCATCGCCTTCTGGATCTGGCGTCTGATGCGCCTCAACAGCCGCCGCGATGCACGCGGTGGGCGCCGCCGGTCCTCCATGCCGTGGATCATCCCCACCGGAACCGGCATGGGAAGCGGAATGGGGCGCGGCGGATTCGGAGGCGGGTTCGGGGGAGGCTTTGGCGGCGGTTTCGGCGGAGGCGGCGGCTCCTTCGGCGGCGGCGGCTCCTCGGGGAGCTGGTGATGACAACGGGCAAGCTCACCGCCGCGCAGTCGAAGCGCATCGCCGGCGCCATCGCCGCGGCGGAACAGAAAACCTCCGGCGAAATCTTCGTCGTCGTGGCAAGCCGCGCCGACGATTACCGCCTCGTCCCGGTCCTGTGGGCGGCCATCGCCGCGCTGGTCCTGGTCTGGCCGCTTCTGCTGTTCACGACGCTCGACATGGCGACCCTTCTGTTCGTACAGGCCGCAATCTTCCTGTCCTGGTGCATGGCGCTGACGCCGGACGCGATCCGCCTGCGGCTCATCCCGCGCCCGCTCGCCGCCTCCAATGCCGAGCGCGCGGCGCGCGAACAATTCCTGTCGCATGGCGTGCATCTGACCAAGGCGCGCACCGGCATTCTCATCTATGCCGCACTGACCGAACGGCGCGTCGAAATCGTCGCCGATGACGGCATCGCGCAGCAGGTCGATCAGGCGGAATGGGACGCGATTGCCGCCAAGGTCTGCACGGCGGCGCGCGGCGAAAAACTGGCGAAGGGGCTTTCCGACGCCGTCCGCCATTGCGGCGCGCTGCTGGCCGAGCATTTCCCGCCGGGACGGCACGACCGCGACGAATTGCCGAACCGCGTAGTCGAACTTTAAACGCGTCCCGTATAGGCTTGCGCGTCACGGCCCCGTCGTCCGGGGCGGATAAGGAAACGACGTGACGCCAGCCGACTCCTCCCGCCAGGCTTCGGACCTCTCCGAAAACGCCGCCTTCCGCGACCTCCTGTTCGGGCACACGCCCACGCAGGATTTCGGCGAGCTGACGCCGGAAGATCTCGACGCTCTGGCGGCTCAGGCGTGGGAGCATCTGCAGACGCGCGCGCCCGGCCGGCACAGCCTGCGGGTCTTCAATCCCGATCTGCCGAGCGGCGCCGCGATCACCGTCATCGAATCGATCAACGACGACATGCCGTTCCTGCTCGATTCCACCATCGCTGAACTCTCCGCCGAAGGGCGCGAGGCCCGGCTCGTCGCCCATCCGATCTTCAACATCGCGCGGGCGGGCGACGGCACTTTGTGCGCCGTCGGCGACGCCGGGAACATCCGCGAAAGCCTGATCCATCTGCACATCGAGCGCGTCGAAGACGACGAGCGTGCCGCCATTCTCGCGGAACTCGACGGCGCCTATGCCGATATCCGCGCCGCGACCGCCGATTTCGAGACGATGCGCGCGCGCGTTGCCGACGAGATTGCGCGCATGGAGACGCACGCCGCCCCCATCCCGCCCGAAGACGAGCGCGAAGCCATCGCCTTCCTGCGCTGGCTGATCGACGGCAATTTCATTTTCGCCGGTCTGCGCGACTGCACCGATGTCGAGGCCGCTCTGTCCGACAGTGCGGACATAACCGCCGATATCGGGCTCGGCATATTGCGCGATCCGGACGTGCGCGTGCTGCGGCGCGGCCGCAATCTCGTGACCATGACGCCCGAGATTCGGCAGTTCCTGAAAGAGCCCGTGCCGCTGATCGTCACCAAGGCCAGCCTTCGCTCGCGCATACACCGGCGCGCGCATCTCGATTATGTCGGCGTCAAACGCTTCGACCGCGACGGCAAGGTGCGTGGCGAACTGCGTATTGTCGGCCTGTTCGCCGCCAGCGCCTATTCGCGCCCGGCCGAAACCATTCCGCTGATCCGCCGCAAGATCGATCTCGTCACCCGTCATGCCGGCTTCGATCCCGGTTCGCATTCGGCGCGCGCGCTCGCCAATATCGTTCAGACCTATCCGCGCGATGAACTGTTCCAGATCGATGTCGATACGCTGTTCGATTTTTCGATGCAGACCATCGGCATCTATGAGCGGCCGCGCGCGCGCGTCCTGGCGCGGCCCGACCGTTTCGACCGCTTCGTCTCCGCACTCGTCTTTGTGCCGCGCGATAAATACGATTCGGATGTGCGCGCGCGCATCGGACAGAAGCTCGCCGAGGCCTATGACGGCCGCGTCTCGACCTTCCAGCCGACCTTCATCGAAGGCGTTCCGCTGACGCGGGTGCATTACATCATCGGCCGTTATGAGGGCCCGACGCCGCGCGTCGACATCGCCGCACTGGAAACCTCCGTTGCCGGTGAGGTGCAGACATGGGCCGACCGGCTTCGCACCGCTCTCGCCGCCGAACTCGGCACCGAGGGCCGCCGCCTCGCCGCGACTTACGCCCGTTCGTTCACCGCCGGCTATCGCGAGGCGTTTTCTCCCGAACAGGCGGTCGCGCACATACGCCGCATCGAGCGCATGGACGAGGACGAGCCGCGCGGCATCGCGTTCGAGCCCCTGCGCGACGAGACCGACCGCATCTCGCTCAAACTATTCAGCCTCAACCGCCCGATGGCCCTCACCGAGCGCGTGCCCGTCCTCGCCGATATGGGCTTCGAGGCCGTCAACGAACGCACCTACCGCATCGCTGCCGGCGAGACGAAGCGCGTATGGCTGCACGATATGGTGCTGCGCCGCGCGGCCGGCGGGCCGATCGATCTCGGCACCCTCGGCGCTCCCTTGACCGATCTTGCTCTGGCGTTCGGCCAGGGCCGCGCGGAAAGCGATTGCTTCAACGCGCTCGTTCTCGAAGCCGGGCTCGACTGGCGCAACGCCGCGCTGATGCGCGCCATTTCGCGCTATCTGCGGCAGATCAATATCACCTTCAGCCATTCCTATATGGGCACGGTTCTCGTGCGCCATCCGGACATCGCGGCGAAGATCGCCGCTCTGTTCAAGGCGCGCTTCGACCCGGCGCGGGAGAACGGACGCGCGGACGAGGAAAAGCGCCTGATCGCGGAGATCGAGGCCGATCTTGCCGATGTCTCCAGCCTCGACGAGGACCGAATCCTCCGCCGTTTCGTCAATACGATCGCGAGCACCGTGCGGACAAATGCCTTCCAGCGCGGGCCGGACGGCAATCCGAAGGATGTTATTTCGTTCAAGCTCGCGGCCCGTGAGGTCGACCAGCTTCCCGCGCCGCGTCCGCTCTACGAGATCTTCGTCACCTCGCCGCGCCTCGAAGGCACGCATCTGAGATTCGGCAAGGTCGCGCGCGGCGGCCTGCGCTGGTCCGACCGGCCGGAGGATTTCCGCACCGAGGTTCTCGGCCTCGTAAAGGCACAGCAGGTCAAGAACGCGGTGATCGTGCCGGTCGGCGCGAAGGGCGGCTTCGTGCCCAAGCGCCTGCCGCCCGCGTCCGACCGCGCCGCATGGATGGCGGAAGGCACCGAAAGCTACCGCATCTTCATTTCGTCCTTGATCGACCTGACCGACGATCTCGTCGACGGCGCGGTCGTCCCGCCACCAGATACCGTGCGTCATGACGATGACGATCCCTATCTCGTCGTCGCCGCCGACAAGGGCACCGCGACTTTCTCCGACACCGCCAACGCCATTGCGCTGGAGCGCGGCGTCTGGCTCGGCGATGCATTCGCGTCCGGAGGCTCGGCCGGCTACGACCACAAGGGCATGGGCATCACCGCGCGCGGTGCGTGGGAAGCAGTGAAACGCCATTTCCGCGAACTCGATGTCGATGTGCAGACAACTCCGTTCACGGTCGCGGGCGTCGGCGACATGTCGGGCGATGTTTTCGGCAACGGCATGCTGCGCTCCAAGGCCATCAAACTGGTCGCGGCCTTCGACCATCGCGACATCTTTTTCGATCCCGACTCCGATCCGGCTGCAAGCTGGGCCGAGCGCAAGCGCCTGTTCGATCTGCCGCGCTCGACCTGGCAGGACTACGACAAGACCCTGATCTCCAAGGGCGGCGGCGTCTTCTCGCGCTCGGCGAAGAGCATTGCGCTGACGCACGAGATCAAGGCGCTGACCGGCATCGCGGAAGATGCAGTCACGCCGCATGCGCTGATCCGCGCCGTGCTGAAGCTCGACACCGATCTCCTCTTCTTCGGCGGAATCGGCACCTATATCCGCGCCGAGGACGAGAGCGATACCGAGGCCGGCGACCGCGCCAACGACCCCATCCGCATCCGCGGCAAGGACGTGCGTGCGACCGTGATCGGCGAGGGCGCCAATCTCGGCATGACGCAGCGCGGCCGCGTCGAAGCGGCGCTGAACGGCGTGCGCCTCAACACCGACGCCATCGACAATTCCGCCGGCGTCAATACGTCGGACTATGAGGTCAACATCAAGATCGCACTGGCCTCGGCAATTGCTGCGGGACGGCTCGATCCGGAGGCGCGCAACGCGCTCCTCGCCGAGATGACCGACGAAGTGGCCGCGCTCGTTCTCGCCAACAATCACCGCCAGACCCTGGCGCTGTCGCTCGCACACCGGCGCGGCTTCGAAGATCTCGGATTCGAACAGATGCTGATGCAGAAGCTGGAATCCGCGGGACGGCTCGACCGCGCCGTCGAATTCCTGCCCACCGACGCCGACCTCGCCGACCGTGTGCGTGACGGTGCGGCGCTGACGCGGCCCGAAATCGCCGTGCTGCTCGCCTATGCCAAGAACGCTTTGTTCGAGGAATTGCTCGACAGCGGCGTGCCCGACGATGCCTATCTCGCGCACGAACTCGAGAGCTATTTCCCCGCGCCCATGCGCGAGCGGTTCCGTACCGACATCGAATCCCATCGCCTGCGGCGCGACATCATCGCCACCCGCATCGTCAATGCGATGATCGATTTCGGCGGCCCGTCGCTGATGATGCGGCTGCCGGCGGCATCGGGCGCAGACGCGGCCGTCGCGTACGCCGCCGTCATGGTGACGTTCCGCCTGCAGGACATTCTGAAACAGCTTCATGCGCTCGACGCGAAGATCGGCGGCGGGCTTCAACTCGATCTCTATGCGGAGGTGCAGAACCTTCTTCTGTCGCGCATGATCTGGTTCCTGCGCCACGGCGATCTTGGCGACGGGCTCGACAGGCTTGTCTCCCGCTTCCGCGACGGGGTCGATCTCGTGCGCGACACGCTGCACACATCGCTCGGCGAGGGGGCGGAGGCGGCGCGGCAGGCGCGCGCGGACGAGCTTGCCGAGGCCGGCGTGCCGCGGGATCTTGCGCTGTGGCTCGCAAGCCTTTCCGCTCTGGAAAGCGCACCCGACATCGTCCTCGTCGCCGAGCAATCGGGCTGCTCCATCGCCGATGCGGCCGCGACCCTGTTCGCGGCGGACGAGCGGCTGGGTCTCGACCGCATCCGCGCCGCCGTGGGTACGATCGAGGCCACGGACCATTACGAGCGCACCGCGCTCGACCGCGCGGCCGCCTCGCTGTCCGGCGCGGCGCGGCGCATCGCGGCCAAGGTCACACGCGGCGGCGCAGGGCCGGATGCGGTCGCAAGCTGGATCGCGTCTGCACCGAACAGCGCGAACGTGGTCAAGGCGCTCGAAGAGATCGCGCGCTCCGATCCGTCCCTGGCGAAACTTTCCGTCGCCGCCGATCTTCTCGGCGAGCTTGCCGGAGACTGACGCCGCGCATGACCCCATCCGCGATCACGCACCGGGCGAGCCGCGCCGGCATTTTCGGATGGATGCTGTTCGATTTCGCGACCCAGCCCGTCTTTACGCTGATAACGACGTTCATCTTCGCGCCGTTCTTCGCCGCGCGTATCGCTGAGAGCCCGGTCGAGGGGCAGGCCCTGTGGGGTTTTGCCACCGGCGCGGCGGGACTGTGCATCGCGCTGCTGTCGCCCCTCCTCGGCGCCATCGCCGACGAGACCGGGCGGCGCAAGCCTTGGATCGCCGCCTTCTCCCTACTCATCATCGCCGGCTGCGCGGCTTTGTGGTTCGCGGTGCCGGGCGCGGAATATGCGGTTCCGGTCGCGCTGATCGGCTTTGCTTGCGCCACATTGGGCGCGGAATTCGCAACCGTCTTTACGAATGCGATGATGCCGACCCTCGTGCCGGGCCATGAGCTCGGCCGACTGTCGGGCTCGGGCTGGGCGCTCGGCTATGTCGGCGGACTCATCAGCCTTGCCCTGATGCTCGTCCTGTTTGTGGCGGGTACCCACAGCGGCCGGACGCTTGCGGGCCTTAGCCCCGCCTTCGGCCTCGATCCCGCAACCGGCGAGGGCGACCGCGCCTCCGGCCCGTTCTCGGCGCTGTGGTATATCGTCTTCGTGCTGCCGCTCTTCCTGTTCACGCCCGACGTGCCGAAGCTCGCGCCCATCGGCGGCGCCGTCTCCTCGGGCCTGAAGACCCTGCGCGCGACCATTGTCGAGGCGCGCGCGCACCGCAATGTCTGGCTCTACCTTCTCGCCCATATGGTCTATGCGGACGGGCTGGTCGGCCTGTTCGCCTTCGGCGGTATTTACGCCACCGGCATTTTCGGCTGGACGACGACGGAGATCGGCGCCTTCGGCATTCTTCTGACGATCACCGGCGCTATTGGCGCCTTCGCAGGCGGGCGGCTCGACGACCGGTTCGGGCCGAAAGCAGTGGTCACGGGCGCACTCATCGCGCTCATCCTCGCCAGCCTCGGCATCCTGTCGACGACGGCCGGTTCCATCCTGTTCGGCCTTGCCGTCGCACCGCCCGTTCCGGGAGACGGCCTGTTCGCGCCTCCCGCCGAGCAATTCTATCTTCTGTGCGGCATTGTCATCGGCATGGTGGCTGGCCCGCTCCAATCGGCCTCGCGCACTCTTCTGGTGCGCGTCTCGCCCGAAGAGCACATCACGCAATTCTTCGGCCTGTACGCATTGTCCGGAAAAGTGACGAGCTTCATGGCGCCGACCCTGGTCGGCGCAATCACCGCGCTTGCGATGAGCCAGCGCGCGGGCATGAGCGTGCTGATCGCGTTCTTCGCGCTCGGCCTTGTATTGCTCTGTCTGGTGAAGGCGCCGCCCGCGCGGCGCTGAAAATCAGTTCGCGCCGGCCAGCGAATGGGCGGCGGCAACACGCTCCAAAATGGAGGCCTGATGGGCCGAAACGGAGTTGGCGTCGGGAGCGAAGGGAACGAGAACCACGCCGAAGGCCAGCGCGAGAATAAAGCGGCGCAGCGCGCCATTCAGCGAAATGTTCATTGGCCCCCGGTTCCCCCGAACTCGCCAAATATGGGTGCCCCCCACCCACGGCGCAGGAGGTTAGACAGGCGAGCCGGCCCTGTCACCCGCCGAAAGCGGTTAATCCCCGTTCAATGTCGAAAATGTCGCACCCCTGTCGCAACCAGTGCGAGAGAACGCGCGTCCGCTGCATCGATAACTTCCTGATCGCGAACTGAGCCGCCGGGATGGATCGCGGCCGTGGCCCCGGCCTCCGCGGCCACGACGAGGCCGTCGGCGAAGGGGAAAAATGCGTCGGAGGCGACCACGCTGCCCTTCGTGGGCGGCTCGGCAAGGCCCGCTTCACGGCCGATTTCGGCGGCCTTCTGCACCGCGATCCGGGCCGAATCGACCCGGCTCATCTGCCCGGCGCCGATGCCGACCGTCGCGCCGTCTTTCGCGAAGACAATGGCATTCGACTTTACATGCTTGACGACGCGCCAGGCGAACAGGAGATCGGCCAGCTCTCCCTGCGTCGGCGCGCGCTTCGAAACCGTCTTGAGGTCGAGACCCGATGCCGTCGCGTCGTCTCGGCTCTGCATCAGATAGCCGCCCGCGACCGATTTGATCGTCAGCCCGCCTTCCGCGGGATCGGGCAGACCGCCGGTCAGCAGCAGGCGCAGATTCTTCTTGGCCGCGAGAATGGAAATGGCCTCCTCGCTGGCATCGGGGGCGACGATGACCTCGGTGAAGATCCTGGCGATCTCGCCGGCGGTCTCGGCATCGAGCGGGCGGTTGAGCGCGACGATGCCGCCGAAGGCCGACACCGGATCGGCGGCGAGCGCGCGTCTGTACGCCTCGGCAAGGTTGGGCGCAACCGCGACCCCGCAGGGATTTGCGTGCTTGACGACGGCGCAGGCCGCGCTTTCGGCCGGATCGAACTCCGCCACGAGTTCGAAGGCGGCGTCGGCATCGGCGATATTGTTGTAGGACAATTCCTTGCCCTGCACCTGGCGCGCACTGGCAACGCCCGGACGCGGATCTGGCGAAAGCCAGAGCGAGGCCGTCTGATGCGGGTTCTCGCCATAGCGCAGAACCTCCTTCATCGTGCCGGTCAGCGCGCCCCACGACATCCCGCCCTCGCCGAGATGGCGCGACAGATAGGCCGCGATGGCGGCATCGTAGCTCGACGTACGCACGAAGGCCTTGGCGGCCAGAACCTCGCGCAGTTTCAGCGGCACCGCGCCGCCATTCTGTTCCATCTGCGACAGGACGAGCGGGTAATCGGACGGATCGGTAACGACAGCGACATGGGCATGGTTCTTCGCCGCCGCGCGGATCATCGCCGGGCCGCCGACATCCACATTCTCGATCATCTCATCATGCGGCGCGTTGCGGCGTAACGCCTCTTCGAACGGGTAGAGGTTGACGACGAGAAGATCGATCGGGGCGATGGAGTTCTCCGCCGCCGCGCGCTCATGCTCGGCATTGCCGCGCAGCATCAGGAGGCCGCCATGCACCGCCGGGTGCAATGTCTTGACACGGCCGTCCATCATTTCCGGAAAGCCGGTCAAGAACGAGACATCGGCGACGGCAAGACCCGCCTCTTTCAGCACCTGCGCCGTGCCGCCGGTCGACACCAGCGCGATCCCGCGCGCGGCGAGCGCGCTCGCGAACGCGGCGACCCCCGTTTTGTCGGACACGGAGATGATGGCGCGGACGATGGGGCGTTCGGTCATGGCGGTTCCGGGATGAGGGCCTGCGCTTACCATGGCGGATCGATTCACGACAGGGCCGGAGCAGGCGGCAGAACGGGCCGCGTTGTGCGGGCAAAGGACCAGACCACGCGCGCGCCGGGCCGCACCCCGAGCCGAACGAGAATCTGGCGGCTGCGGCGCGGCCCGCTCGCGGCGGCGAAGAAGATGCTTTCCTCCAAGACGGCCGCATGGCCCTCCGCGGCGAACAGCCAGAATTCGCCGCCCGGCACGGCCAGCAGCACGCCGCGCCCGTTTTCGATGAGGCTCGCCCCGATATCGGGATGAAGATGAAAGGCGAGCACGATGTCGGCGGAGGCCGAGCGGCGGACGGGACGCAGGACATCGCAACCGTCGAGCCGCGCGCCGGCCGCATCGAGCGTCAGGCCGCGCTCATGGATCATGCCGAACCGCGCGGCATAGCCGTCATGGCTGGCGCGGAAGGCCGTGCCCGCCGCGTTCTGTTCGCGGGCGGCCGGAACATTGCGCGGCCCTTCGCGCACCAGCGGGCCGAGCATGGTGCTGAGGAAACCGGAGGCGAGGAAGCGCGCGGACGAGGCCTCGCCCACGCTGACGGTGGAATGGGCGGCCGTCTTGCGGGCGGCGAGCCGCCGCTCCTCATTGCCGCCCGACGGCGCGCCGCAATTGACCACGATACGCGCGGCCCCGACCGACAGTTCGAACGACAGCGCGCCCGCATTGGCCGCGGCGCTGAGGGCCAGAGGCGGCGGCTTGCCGGCATCCATGATGAGATGGGTCGCGCCGCCCTCGACGCGCTGATAGCCGGAAAACCGCGCATCGAGCACCGGGCGGCCATGGGCGTCGTCGCGCGCCAGAACCGCCCCCAGCAAAGCGGGCGGCGTCGCGCCCATGCCGTTGAACAGGGCAAGCGTGCCGTCGTCATGGCGCAGAAAGCGCAGCATGGGCAGCATGCGGTCGAGCGCGGTCTGCAATGCGGCCGGGGCCTCGAGGCCGCGCGCCGAATAGCTTGTGCGCAGCACGACGAGATCGTGCGCAAAGCGCAGCAGATCGGCCGGGTTGCGCGTGGCGAACCCGCCATCGGGCAGCACGAATGTTTTCAGATCGGCCGCAAGGCGTGCCGCGCCCGCGGACAGATTGCGCACTCCGTCGGGCAGGCACAGCCCGACCTGAACGAGCGCGATAGCCGAAGCGAGGCGCGGCAGGCCGAGCGGCATGCGCCTGAGATCGCGCCGCAGCTTTCCGGCCTCAGTGGACAGGGCACGGAAGAAGCGGCGGCGGAATCCCGCATCGGCCTCCTCCAGCAGAAAGGGCGCATGGGTCAGCCAGTTCACGAGCCGGCAGGCGGCGACGGTCTCCGGGGCGCCGGGCTGCGCCCGTCCGCCGGCAAGCCATTGCTCGATGAGCGAGCGCGCATGGGCGGCGATGAGCGTGGTGTCGGCGGCGGCAAGATCAGCCAGCCAGCCGAATTCGTGCAGATCGCGCGCGAAGTACGGATCGGGCGGCGCAACGGCGAAGATGGAGCGGCCGCCGGTCTCAACCGTCACCCCGGCGAAGGTGAACCGCCCCGCATAGATATCGGCACCGCGCACAGACTGGCCGGCGACAAGCTGTTCGGGCACCGCCAGCAGGCGGTCGGGCGCGGAAAAGGGCATGGCGCCCGCGAGGGGCCGCCCGGGCCGCAGGCGCGCCGCCGCATTGGCCGCGACCATGAGGGCGAGCCGCATCCGGGTCGAGGCGCGTGCCGCGAAGGCGTCGGTCATTCCCCAGCCTACCACGTCAGCCGCGGCGTCTCAGCCTCGCGGCGTAGAAGCCGTCGAGCCCGGCCATGCGCGAATCGGCATGGGGCAGGTGCGACGGCAAAGTGCGAATCTCGCCGAGAGAGGTGACGAAATCGGGGCCGCCGGCTTCTTCCGCCGAAACGGGATCGCGCTCGAAATCGGAATTGCGGGCAAGCAGCGCGGCGATCTGCTCCTCGCCCTCTTCCGGTTCGAGCGAACAGGTCGAATAGACGATCGTGCCGCCCGGCCGGACGAGGCGCGCGGCGGCATCGAGCAGGCGGGCCTGCAAAGCGGCCAGCTTTTCGACATCCTCCGGGGTTTTCAACCAGGCGACGTCCGGGTGGCGGCGGATCGTGCCTGTCGCCGAACAGGGCGCATCGAGCAGAACGGCGTCGAACGGCCCGCCATCGTAGTGTTCGGCATTGGCGGCGATGGTTTCGGCCTTGAGACCGAGCCGGTTCAGATTTTCCACAAGCCGCTTCAGGCGCGGAGCGGAGCGGTCCACGGCAACGACATCACCGCCCGCTGCCGCGAGCTGGGCCGTCTTGCCCCCCGGCGCGGCGCACAGATCGGCGACACGCATGCCCGGTTTCACGTGAAGCAGTTTCGCGGGCAGCGCGGCCGCCGCGTCCTGCACCCACCAGACGCCGTCCGCGAATCCCGGCAGGTCCGGCACCGGCCCGTCCGGCACGAGGCGGATCGAGCCGGTCGGCAGGACCGTGCCGCCGAGCCTTGAAGCCCAGCCGTCCGCATCCGCCTTCACCGTGATGTCGAGCGCCGGTTCCATCCGCTCGGCGGCGGCGATGGCGCGTGCCGTTTCCGTGCCCCATGCCCGTTCGCGTCGGGCGGCGAGCCAGTCCGGCACGTCGCGCAGGGGATCGGCGAATTCGTCCGCCAGAGCCTCGCGCTCACGCGCAACATTGCGCAGCACGGCGTTGACGAGCGCCGCGAAGGGCCTTGCGGCACGGTCGGCATTGGCCTGTTCGACCGCGAGATCGACGGCGGTGTGGTCGGGCACGCCCATGAGCAGGATCTGCGCCGCCCCCGTCAGGAGAATGCTTTCCAGCGCGCCGCGCGGATCGGGCGGCTTGCGCAGGAAACGTGCAAGCGCCGCGCGCAGACTGCCAAGCCGGCGCAGCGTGGCTCCGGCGATGGCACGGGCGAGGGCCCGGTCGCGCGCGTCGAGCCCCGCGAGCGGGCCTTTCGGATCGTCGAGCATTTCATCGAGCGGCCGGCGGCGCTGCAGCACGCCATGGACGAGCATGGTCGCGCCACGCCGCGCGGGCAGGCCTTGGGGTTGGGCTGTCATGCGGGGGTTATGCACGGATGAGGCGGCACGCGTCACCTCTCCCGTGGGGAGAGGTCGGCACGGCGCGCCAGCGCCGGCCGTGTGAGGAGCATGACGCACCCTCCCTCCCCTGAAAGGGGAGGGCGACTCGCGCCGCTATGGCGCGAGCGGGGTGGGGTGACAGGGCCATCTATCGAGAGAGTGTACCCCCACCCCGGTCGAAGCTGCGCTTCGACTCGACCCTCCCCCGCTTCGCGTGGGAGGGAGGGCCGCAGCAATATTATCACCCCCACGGACCGCGCGGACGAGCGCTGCCGCCCCACGGCCCGGCCGCAGCGGGCGCGGATGAGCGCGCGGAACCCTGCCCCATGGAGCGGGCGAGCTGCTCCAGCGCGGCGACGCGGTTTTCCACATTGGGGTGGGTCGAGAACAGATTGTCCATACGCGCGCCCGACAGCGGGTTGACGATGAACATATGCGCAGTCGAGGGATTGCGCTCGGCCGCCATGTTCGGCGTCCTCTCAGCGGCCCCGGCGATCTTCTGCAGGGCGGTGGCGAGCCAGAGCGGCTGGCCGGCGATCTCGGCGCCCATGCGGTCGGCCTCGTATTCGCGCGAGCGCGAAATCGCCATCTGCACGATCATGGCCGCGAGCGGCGCGAGGAACATCATCGCGATCGTACCGACGATCCCGATGCCGTTATTGTCGCGATTGCCGCCGAAGAACATCGCGAAATTCGCCAGCATGGAGATCGCGCCGGCGAGCGTCGCCGTCACCGTCATGGTTAACGTGTCGTAATTCTTGATATGCGCGAGTTCGTGCGCCATGACGCCGGCCACCTCCTCGCGCGACAGCGAATTGAGAAGCCCCGTCGTCGCTGCGACGGCGGCGTGCGAGGGGCTGCGGCCGGTCGCGAACGCATTGGGCTGCGGGTTTTCGATGACATAGACGCGCGGCATCGGAAGGGCGGCATTGCGTGCCAATTGCTGCACCATGGAATATAGCTCAGGCGCCGTGCGCGCATCGACCTCGCGCGCGCCGTACATGCGCAGCACCATGTTCGCCGAATTCCAGTAGCTGAAAGCGTTCATGGCCAGAGCGGCGAACAGCGCGGTCATCATGCCGCCGGACCCGCCGAGCATGTAACCGACGCCCATGAACAGGGCCGTCATTCCGGCCAGAAGAATGGCGGTCTTGAAATAGTTCATTCATTCTCCTCCCGGCGCCGGGTTTTGCCCCGCGCGCCGCGTCCTATATTTTGGAGGCGCGGCCCCGCACCGCAAGATTGAACCTGAGGAGAATCGGACATGGACGAGGCCGGCAACCAGCCTGCCAGACAGCTTTCACCGGAGGCAGAGCGCGCTCTGGCCGAGGCCGAGGCGCGCCGCAAGGCCGAACAGCCTGCCCAAAGGCCCCGCGAGATCAGGGGCCGCAAGAACGGCACCGAACCCGTGCGCTATGGCGACTGGGAAGTGAAGGGAATCGCCAGCGATTTCTGAGCCCGGCGCTTCGCGGCCGCGTCCGCCGCGGCGAACGCCGCTTCTTCCCTTCCTAGCCGGAAGATTGCTGCTCGGGCTTCTGGTCGCCGCACCCGTGGCCCTTGTCTATGTGGACGCGCACGCACCTCTGGACCCGTCGAAACCTCCGCATCTGCTGACGCCGCTCCAGCTCGGCCTGCTCGATCTTTTTCCCGCGCGTTGCCCTGAAGCACTGGCGCGCGCCGAAGGCATCCGTTTCACGCCCGCACTGCGCCCCATCGTGGACGGATGCGGCCATCCGGACGGTGTGTCGCTCACGCGCTCGGGCGTGTCCTATGGCGGCGGCGTGGTGCTGAGCTGCCCAGCGGCGGTGGCTTTGGTCATGTGGGAGCGCCATCAATTGCAAAGCGCGGCGCAGAAACATTTCGGACGGCGCGTGACCTCGGTGCGGACATTCGGCACCTATGCCTGCCGCAATGTGTATGGGCGCGAGTCCGCACGGCGCTCGCAGCACGCTTATGCCAACGCAATCGATATCGCCGGGTTCACGCTGGAGGGCGGCCAGACCGTCACCGTGCTGCGCGACTGGGAAGATTCCGGCGTGCGGGGGCGGTTTCTTCGCGATGTGCGCGACGGGGCATGCGGCACGTTCCGTGCGGTGCTCTCACCCGATTACAACGCGGCCCATGCCGACCACTTCCATTTCGACATGGGCATGTGGAGGACGTGCCGTTGACTCCGTCTCCGGGCAGGCCGGGAGAGGGCCGCGGCGCTCTACTCAGCCGCCTGCTGCCTGTTGCGCCGGTTCTCGACAAGATCGGCGACTACGGCGGGGTCGGCCAAAGTCGTCGTATCACCGAGATTGGCGTGATCGTCCTCGGCGATCTTGCGCAAGATGCGGCGCATGATCTTGCCCGAGCGCGTCTTCGGCAGGCCGGGCGCGAACTGGATGATGTCGGGCGAGGCGATCGGCCCGATCTCCTTGCGCACCCATTGGACCAGTTCCTTGCGCAGATCCTCAGACATCTCCTCGCCCGTCATCAGCGTGACATAGGCGTAAATACCCTGGCCCTTGATCGGGTGCGGATAGCCGACGACCGCCGCCTCCGAAACCTTCGGATGGGCGACGAGCGCGCTTTCGACCTCAGCCGTACCGAGCCGGTGTCCGGACACGTTGAGCACGTCGTCGACGCGGCCGGTGATCCAGTAATAGCCGTCCTCGTCGCGGCGGCATCCGTCGCCGGTGAAATACATTCCGGGATGGGTCGAGAAATAGGTCTCCTCGAAGCGCGCATGGTCGCCATAGACCGTGCGCATCTGGCCCGGCCAGCTGTCCGTCATGACAAGATTGCCGCTGCCCGCGCCGTCGACCTTGTTGCCGTCGGCATCGATGATGGCCGGTTTGACGCCGAAGAACGGAAGCGTCGCCGAGCCCGGCTTCTGCGCGATGGCGCCCGGCAGCGGGCAGATCATGAAGCCGCCGGTCTCGGTCTGCCACCAGGTGTCGATGACCGGGCAGCGGCCGTCGCCGACGACGCGCCAATACCATTCCCAGGCTTCCGGGTTGATCGGCTCGCCGACCGTGCCGAGAAGCTTCAGCGAGGAGCGGTCCGTCTTCTTCACCGGCGCATCGCCCGCGCCCATCAGAGCGCGGATCGCCGTCGGCGCGGTGTAGAAAATGTTGACCTTGTGCTTGTCGACCACCTCCCAGAAACGCGAGGTCGTCGGATAATTCGGCACGCCCTCGAACATCAACGTCGTCGCGCCGTTGGCGAGCGGTCCGTACAGCACATAGGAATGCCCCGTGACCCAGCCGACATCGGCCGTGCACCAATAGATATCGCCGTCGTGGTAGTCGAACACGATCTGATGCGTATAGGCGACGAAGACGAGATAGCCGCCGGTCGTGTGCAGAACGCCTTTCGGCTTTCCGGTCGATCCGGACGTGTAGAGGATGAAGAGCGGGTCCTCCGCGCCCATGGGTTCTGGCGGGCAATCCGTACCGACGCCCTCGGAGACCTCGTGCCACCAGATGTCGCGCCCGGCCTGCATCGGCACATCGGTCGCGGTGTGGCGCACGACGAGCACGCGTGTTACGCGCGGCGCATGCGCCAGCGCGGCATCGACATTGGCCTTCAGCGGGATCGTGCGCCCGCCACGCAGGCCCTCATTGGCCGTAATGACGAAATGGCTGTCGCAATCGTTGATGCGGCCGGCGATCGAATCCGGTGAGAAGCCGCCGAAGACGACGGAATGGACCGCCCCGATGCGCGCGCAGGCGAACATGGCATAGGCCGCTTCCGGGATCATCGGCATGTAGATCGTGACCCGGTCGCCCTTCCTGACGCCCTCGGCCTTCAGCACATTGGCGAAGCGGCAGACTTCGGCGTGCAGTTCGCGATAGGTGATCTGGCGCACCGCGCCGTTCGGATCGTCCGGCTCGAAGATGATCGCGGTCTGATCGCCGCGCGTCGCCAGATGGCGGTCGATGCAATTGGCCGAGAGATTGAGGACGCCGTCCTCATACCATTTGATCGAGATATTGCCCGGCTCGAAGCTCGTGTTCTTGACCCTGGTATAGGGCTTTATCCAGTCGAGCCTCTTGCCGGCCTCGCCCCAGAAGCCGTCGGGATCGGCCACGGAGCGTGCATACATGTCTTCGTATTCGGCGGCATCGACGAGGGCGCGCTTCTTCCACGCATCGCTGACAGGATACAATTCGGCCATTTCGCTTCCCGGACTTTGAACGTTTCTACCCGGCGCCAAATTAGCGCGCGCGGCCGGATTTGGGAAATGGCTGGGCGGGAACGCCCGTCTCCCGTGGGGAGAGGGGGACTCAGGCTGAAAGCCTGAGCCGGGTGGGGGCGTACGATTTCTCCGCAGCCGCATATCCCGGACAAGCCGCGCCCCGCGCGGCGCGATCCGGGACCCATACGCGCCCGGTGCTGGCGACATGAACCGCAGCGCCGGAGGTCGTCCCACAATGTCACGGATTATGGATCCCGGACCGCGGCTCCGCCGCTTCCGGCATATGCGCTGCGACGCTCTCCCCGGCGAACGCAATAAAAAACCCGGGCGGTCGCCCGCCCGGGTCGAATCGTGAAGTACCGCGCGATCAGATTGAATAGGCGCGCTCGCCGTGCGAGCCGATATCGAGCCCCTCGCGCTCGGCTTCGGCCGTCACCCGGAGGCCGAGGATCAGGTCGACCACTTTGTAGAGGATGAAGGACATCACGCCGCCATAGACGATGGTGATGGCGACGCCGACGAACTGGACGAAGACCTGCCCGCCCATCGTCACGCCCTCAGCATAGCCGACGCCGCCAAACTCGGACGCGGCGAAGATGCCGGTGCCGATGGAGCCCACAATACCGCCGACGCCGTGGATGCCGGACACGTCGAGCGAATCGTCATAACCGAGCGCGTTCTTGACCGTGGTACAGGCGAAGAAGCAGACCCCGCCGGCCACGCCGCCGAGCACGATCGCGCCCATCGGCCCGACAAGGCCGGCGGCCGGAGTGATGGCGACAAGGCCGGCAATGGCGCCCGACACCGCGCCGAGCAGCGAGGCCTTGCCCTTGGCGAGCGCTTCCACGCCGAGCCAGCCGAGCGCCGCCGCGGCCGTCGCGACGAAAGTGTTGATGAGGGCAAGGCCGGTGCCGCCATTGGCTTCGAGATTGGAGCCGGCATTGAAGCCGAACCAGCCCGCCCACAGCAGGGCCGCGCCGATCAGGGTCATGACCAGCGAATGCGGTGCGATGACCTCGCGGCCATAGCCGATGCGCGGGCCGAGCACGATGGCGCCGACGAGCGCCGCGATGCCGGCATTGATGTGAACGACCGTGCCGCCCGCGAAATCCATCGCGCCGAGGGTGAACAGATAGCCCTCGGAATACCAGACCATATGCGCGACCGGGATATACACGAACGTCGCCCAGAGCAGGCAGAACAGCACGATGGCCGAAAACTTCACCCGCTCGACGAGGCCGCCGACGATGAGGCAGGCGGTCAGCGCGAAGAAGGTCATCTGGAAGCAGACGAACACATATTCGGGGATGACCACGCCGTCGGTGAAGGTCGCAGCGGTCGAGTCCGCCGTAATGCCCGACAGGAACAGGCGGCTCGTTCCGCCGAAAAAGGCATCGGCCACGGTGCCGGGATTGAGCGCGAAGGAATAGCCGTAGACCACCCAGGCGATCATCAGCACGCAGGCGACGGTGAAGCACTGCATCAGCACCGACAGCATGTTCTTGGCGCGCACGAGGCCGCCGTAGAACAGGCCGATGCCCGGCACGATCATGAGAAAGACGAGGATGGTCGCGACCATCATCCAGGCCGTGTCGCCCTTGTCGGGAATGGCGGCGGCCGCCTCGGCAATGGGAGGCGCAGCCTCCTGCGCCAGCGAGGGCCCGATGGTCAGAAGGCCGAGCGCCGCGACCGGCAGCGCCAGACGGGCGAGTTTCGAAAGAATCATGGAAGGAACTCCGGAAGGAAGAGAAGCGGGGCGGGAGAGCTCAGAGCGCATCGGTATCGGTCTCGCCGGTGCGGATGCGGACGGCCTGCTCGATCGGGCTGACGAAGATTTTCCCGTCGCCGATCTGGCCCGTCTTCGCGGTGGCGGTGATCGCGTCGATCACCCGCTCGACCAGAGCGGCCGGCACCGCGACATCGATCTTGAGCTTCGGAAGAAAGCTGACCGCGTATTCCGCGCCACGGTAGATTTCAGTGTGTCCCTTCTGGCGGCCGTAACCTTTGACCTCGGTCACGGTCAGGCCGTGCACGCCCACCGCCGTCAAGGCGTCGCGCACCTCGTCCAGCTTGAAGGGCTTGATGATTGCCGTCACGAGTTTCATGCGTGGGCTCCCCGTCGGTTCCGCCGCGGAAAAGCCCGCGCCGGGTTCAGTGAGCCGGCGGGCATGGACAGGCTTCCAGCGCGCCGGCCGCATGACCTATTCAAGGCCCGTGCCAGCTGCGGGAATGCTTCGGGAGGGCGGATTGGAGAGGGAATCGAGACGGGGCGCCGCACGATTCTGCGTATGATTTGTGCAGATGTGGCGGCCCGATGCCGCCTAAATGTTAGGCGGGCCGCCGTTTCCGGATCAGGCCTTCCTGCGCGACCGACGCGACCAATCGGCCGTCGCGGCTGAATATGCTCCCGCGCGTAAAGCCCCGCCCATTGCCCGAGAACGGCGAATCCTGAACGTAGAGCAGCCAGTCATCGGCCCGGAACGGACAGTGCAGCCACAATGCATGGTCGAGGCTCGCGGCGAGAATGTCCTTCGAGAAGATGCTCTTGCCGTGCGGAACGAGCGCGGTGTCGAGCAGGGTCATGTCGCTGGCATAGGCCAGCACGCATTGGTGCAGATGCGGGTCGTCGCCCATCCGCCCCGCCGCTTTGATCCAGGCGGATCGGCGCGCCGGCTGCGGCGACAGACCCATGAACAGAGCAAGATCGGTCGGGCGGATCTCGATGGGGCGCTCGGCGGCAAAATAGGCCTTCATCGGCCCCGGCATGTGATCGAGAAAGCGGGCGACGAGCTCCTTCTCCGAAGGCAGGTCTTCCGGCAGAGGCACGTCCGGCATGTCGAACTGGTGCTCGAACCCCTCCTCGGCGATCTGGAACGACACCGAGGTGAAGAAGATCGGGCGGCCATGCTGGCGCGCCACGACCCGCCGCGTCGAGAACGAGCCGCCGTCGCGGATGCTCTCAACGTCGTAGATGATCGGGACCTTCGGATCGCCTTCCAGCAGGAAATAGGCGTGCATGGAATGCGGCTGCCGGTCCTCGACGGTGCGCGAGGCCGCCACCAGCGCCTGCCCGATCACCTGCCCGCCGAACACGCGCTGCCAGCCCGCTTGCGGCGAGCGGCCGCGAAACAGGTTCACCTCGAGTTCTTCAAGGTTGAGGATGGCGAGAAGATTTGCGAGGGCGTCGGACATGTGGTCTGTCACCGGACAAGTGATGAAGTGCGCCAGCATACACGGTCCTCATCCTGAGCCGCGAGCAAAGCTCGCGTGTCGAAGGATGGCCGCCGGCACCGGATTCTCGTCCATCCTTCGACGCGGCTCGCCTTCGGCGAGTCCGGCTCAGGATGAGGAATTGTGGAGAGGCCCGTGACCGCGGGAAAAGAAAGCAAGACCGACATCGTCATCGCCGGGGCGGGCTTTGTCGGCCTGGCCCTCGGCGCAGCGCTCGCGCGCGCCGGTCTCGATGTCGCGATCTGCGATCCCGTGCTCGGCCGCACCCCGCCCTCCGATCCGCGCGCCTTCGCCCTGGTTCCGGGGGCGCGCAATCTGCTCGATGCCTTGGGCGCATGGGAACCCATCGAACAGGCCGCGCAGCCGGTCGCGCGCATGGAGATTTCGGATGCGCGTCTCGCCGAGGTCATGCGCACGGTACTCCTGACCTTCGACGGCGGCGAGGAGCCGGTCGCCTGGATCGCGCCGAGCGGTGCGGTCCGCGAGGCGCTATTTGCGGCCGCGCAGAAAGCCGGCGTCCGCTTCGTGCCGCAGGCAATCGCGCAGGCGGATTTTTCCGGCGCGCGCGTGGACGCGGAACTTGCGAACGGCGCGCGCATCTCCGCGCCGCTGTTCGTTGCGGCCGAGGGTGCCAATTCGCCGCTCCGCAAACATGCGGGAATCCGCATGAACGGCTGGCGTTACGATCAGGCCGCCATCGTCACGACCGTAAAGCTCGAGCGCGATCACGAGGGCCTCGCCATCCAGCATTTCCTCGAAGGCGGGCCGTTCGCGCTTCTGCCTTTGCCCGGCAGCCGCGCCTCCGTGGTGTGGGCCGAACGGCGGATCGATGCGCAGCGTCTTTACGATCTTCCGGACGCCGAATTCATCGCCGCATTGCAGGAGCGTGCCGGCTGGCGCTTTGGCGAACTGATGCTCGACGGGCCGCGCGGCCTGCGGCCGCTGGAACTGAAGATCGCGCGCAGTTTCGTCGCGGAGCGGCTCGCGCTGGTGGGCGATGCCGCTCATACCGTGCATCCTCTCGCCGGTCAGGGCATGAATATCGGCTTCCGCGATGTCGCGGCGCTCGCCGAATGCGTGATCGATGCGGCCCGGCTCGGCGGCGATGTGGGCGCAGAGGGCGTATTGACGCGCTACGAGAGCTGGCGGCGCTTCGACACCGTGACCATGCTCGCCTCCATGGACGGCCTGCTCAAGCTGTTCACTTTGCCGGGCTCCACTGCGCGCCTCGTGCGCGATGCCGGCATGGGCGCCTTCGACCGGATGCCCGGCGTCAAGGGTGCGGTGATGAAGGCGGCGGCGGGGTTGTCGGGGGACGTGCCGAAACTGCTCAGGGGCGAGGCGTTGTAGTGCCGCGTGTCCCGGAAACGGCGCAGCCGTTGTCCGGGACCCATACTCCGCAGCGTTCGAGATAGAGCCGCGACTTCACGGCGTATGGGTCCCGGGCTCAATGCTTCGCATCGCCCCGGGACACACATCTCAGTCCTCCAGATGCCGCGCCTCTTCCGGCAGCATGATCGGAATGCCGTCGCGGATCGGGTAAGCGAGTTTCGCCGGACGCGAGATCAGTTCCTGCTTCGCTGCGTCGTATTCGAGCGTCGCCTTGGTCAGCGGGCAGACGAGGATTTCCAGAAGTTTCGGATCGATCTGGCCGTGGGCAGGCGGTGTTTCGGTTGGCATGGAAGGCCCGTCCTTACTGAAGGCTGTTGTCGGTATCGCCGCGCGTCTTGGCGAGATCCATCTCGGTGACGGCGACCAGAATCTCCGCGCGCGTTTTCAGATCGGGCGCTTCCAGAAGGGCCTGTTTCTCGCGCGCGCCATAGGGCGACATCATCGACAGCGCATTGACGAGCGCCTCGTTGGAAGCGCCGCGGATGCCCGACCAGTCGGCGTCGAGCTGATTGGCTTCGAGATAGGCCTTCAGCGTGCGCATCAGCGCGTTGCGGTCGACCGCGTCCTCGCCCGCGCCGGGCACGAGGTCTTCGGTGAAGCCATCATAAACGAGGCGCGCCTGCCGGTAGGGTGTCGTGACCTGCAATTCCTCGGCGAGGCGGAATCGCGTCACGCCGGTCAGGGTCACGAGATAGCGGCCGTCGCCGGTTTCCTGGAACGAGGTGATGCGCCCGGCGCAGCCGATCTCCACCAGTTTCGGCCGCGGATCGTCCTCCGCCGAATCGAATTCCGGCTGCACCATGGCGATCAGCCGGTGCGAGGCCAGAGCGTCGTCGAACATCTGCAGATAGCGCGGCTCGAAAATGTTGAGCGGCATTTCTCCGCGCGGCAGCAGCAGCACCGCCGGGAGCGGAAAGATCGGCAGGGTCGCCGGAAGATCGGTCGGCGAGCGGTAGACGATATTGATCGGCATCGCCCGCGTCTCCGTACTCAGGCAAACAGAATGGACGACAGGCGCCGCCGCCCGGCGATCGTCGCCGAATCGGCCGGCCCCCAGGCCTCGAACAGTTCGACGAGTTTCCTGCGCGCGCCGTCCTCGTTCCAGTCGCGGCTCTTGCGGACGATTTCGAGAAGCTGGTCGGCCGCTTCCTCGTTGCGGCCGGCCCCCGCCAGTGCCACCGCATAATCGTACCGTGCCTGATGATCGGTCGGGTCTTTCGCCACCGCCATTTCGAGCCGCGCCAGTTCGCCGGCATCGGGCGCGTTCTCGGCGAGCGCGATCTGCGCGCGGACCGCCGCAAATGCCGCGTCTTCGGCAAGATCGGGCGGGACCGAGCCGAGCAGGCCCTTCGCGCCATCGAGATCGCCGGCGGCGAGCTGAACCCGCACGAGGCCGGCCATCGCCTTCGCCTCTTTGGGGGCCTGAGCAAGAATGCCGCCGAACAATTCCGCCGCGCCCTGAAGATCGCCGGTCGCCAGCAGCCTCTCGGCCTCTTCCAGCCCCTGCATCACCGCAGCTGCATCGAGCGGCTTGGTCAGACGCTCGATGAAGGCCTTGATCTGCCCCTCCGGCTGCGCGCCGGTAAATCCGTCCACGGGCTGGCCGTCCACGAAGGCGATGACGGCCGGAATGCTCTTGATGCCGAGCTGGCCCGCAATGGTCGGGTGCTCGTCGGTGTTCATCTTGACGAGCTTCACCTTGCCGCCCGCCTCGCGCACAACTTTCTCGATCACCGGTCCGAGCTGTTTGCACGGCCCGCACCAGGGCGCCCAGAAATCGACCAGAACCGGCTGGTTGCGGCTTTCCTCGATCACGTCCGGGCCGAAATCGCGCGTCGTCGTATCCTTGATGAGCGCGTCCGCGCCAGGCGCGGGGGCGTCGCCGAGAGTCATGCACGTCTCCTGATAGCCGGCGCCCCGCCGGCTTTGGCCTTAGATGGGACGGCGGGGCCGCGGGGCAATGTTGCGCCGGTGATACGCGCGCACAAGAAGTGCCGCAAGCTCGCCATGCCAGCGGCCGGTTCGGTTGGCGCGCGGCACCAAGACTGCATAGACTTCGCGCATGAGCACGCTCGTCATCGATATCCGCCCCGCCCGCCCGGGCGATTGCGGTGAAATCGCCGAGGTTCACGACGAATCCTGGCGCAATGCCTATCGCGGCATCATTCCGGGCCGCGATCTGGAGCGCATGGTCGAGCGGCGCGGCGCCGCCTGGTGGGAAAACGCGATTGCGCGCGGCAGCCGCGTGGTTGTCCTGACCGCCGGCGAGGAGATCGTGGGCTATGCCAGCTTCGGCAGGAACCGCGCGGCCATGCTGCAGGTGAAGGGCGAAGTCTACGAAATCTATGTGCGCCCGCATTTTCAGGGCGTCGGCCTCGGCCGCAAATTGTTCAATGCCTGCCGGGCCGATATGGCGGCGCGCGGCATCGAGAGTTTCGCCGTCTGGGCTCTGGCCGAGAATGAGCGGGCCTGCGCGTTCTACCGCGCCATGGGTGGCGCGGCCGCCGGGCGGGGCTCGGAGAGCTTTGGCGGCATCGCGCTCGACAAGCTCGCCTTCACCTGGGCCTGACGATCCGGACCCCATGGATCAAGCGTGAGACGTTCCGCACCTTGCGGTGTGGCGTCCGGGCGTCTAAGCCCGGCGCCGCAATCCTGGAGTTCTCATGCGCATCGAACATATCGCGATCGGCAACAATCCGCCGGAAGACGTCAATGTCCTGATCGAGATTCCGATCGGCGGCGAGCCGATCAAATACGAACTGGACAAGGAATCGGGCACCCTGTTCGTCGACCGCTTCCTCTACACCTCGATGCGCTATCCGGGTAATTACGGCTTTGTGCCGCACACGCTGTCGGCGGACGGCGACCCCATCGACGTGCTGATCGCCAATACGCGCGCCATCGTGCCCGGTGCGGTGATGAACTGCCGCCCGGTCGGCGTTCTGAAGATGGAGGATGAGGCCGGCGGCGACGAGAAGATCGTCGCGGTGCCGTCGACCGCCCTGACCCGCCGTTACGAGAAAATCCGCACCGCCAGCGATCTGCCGGAAATCACGCTCGAGCAGATCGCGCACTTTTTCGAGCACTACAAGGATCTCGAAAAGACGAAATGGTCCCGCCTGATCGGCTGGGGCCAGGTGGACGAGGCCAAGCAGCTCATCGTCGACGCCATCGTGCGGGCGAAGAAGTAGGGACGCCGAGGTCTACCTTCTCCCCTTGAGGGAGAAGGCCGACTCGATGCGCAGCATCGAGCGGGATGAGGGGTATGTATCCCCGATCTCCGGCGCCGACATCTCCCCCTCACCCCGGTCGCACTTCGTGCGACTCGACCCTCTCCCTCAAGGGGAGAGGGAGGCTGCGTCAAAACCTCGGCGGGGCCTTCCCCGCGGCCCAGGCCGCCGCCTTCAGCGTATTGGCAAGCAGGCAGGAAATCGTCATCGGCCCGACGCCGCCCGGCACCGGCGTGATCGCGCCCGCAACCTCCCGGCATTCGTCGAACGCGACATCGCCGACGAGCTTCGTCTTGCCCGGCACTGCGCCCGAGACGCGGTTGATGCCGACATCGATCACGGTCGCGCCCGGCTTGATCCAGTGGCGCTTGACGAGTTCGGCGCGACCGACGGCGGCGACCAGAAGGTCGGCGCGCGCGCAGACTTCGTCGAGATCGCGTGTCCGCGAATGCGCGACGGTGACGGTCGCACTCTCCTGAATGAGAAGCTGCGCGACGGGCTTGCCGACGATGTTCGAGCGGCCCAGCACCACGGCGTTCAGCCCTTCGAGCGATGCATGTACGCTTTTCGCCAGCAGCACGCAGCCCTGCGGCGTGCACGGCACGAGCGAATCCTGGCCGACCATCAGCCGCCCGGCATTCATCGGATGAAAGCCATCGACATCCTTGCTCGGATCGATCGCGCGGATGACGAGATCGGGGTCGATATGATCGGGTAGAGGAAGCTGGACCAGAATGCCGTGTACGGATGGGTCAGCGTTGAGCTGTTCGACGAGCTTCAGCAGATCGGCCTCGGGCGTGTCGTCCGGCAGGCGGTGTTCGAAGGAAACGAGCCCCGCCTCCTGCGTCTGCTTCACCTTGTTGCGGACATAGACCTGGCTTGCCGGGTTTTCGCCGACCAGCACGGCGGCAAGGCCGGGTTTGAGCCCCATCTTCGCTGCTTCGTCCGCGACGCGCGCGCGAATCTTTTCGGCCAGAGCCTTGCCGTCGATAATGGTCGCACTCATGCGCCTTGTCCTTTCATGCCGTGTTCGAGCCGCGCCGCGAGAGCCGCGCCATCGCCCGAAATGTCAAAAACCTTCAGCCGGGCGGTGTGACCCGAAACCAGCGTAACGGCGCTTCTGGCGACGCCGGCCTGCCTGGCGAGGAGTGCTATCAGCGCCGCATTGGCCCGGCCGTCTTCTGGCGCCGCGCGTACACGCGCCTTGATGGCCTCGCGCCCGTCCGACAGCGCCGTGATTCCCTCGAGCGCGTCGCGGCCGCCTTTCGGCGTCAGCCGAACGCTCACGCGCACGCCGTCGGGAGTGATGGAAATGGCTCCGCTCAAAGCCCCGAGGACATGCCGATATAGGCTTCGACGATGAGACGGCGGGCAAAACCGAGCAGAAGCAGCAGGATGACGGGAGAAATGTCGATGCCGCCGAGATTGGGCAGCATGCGGCGGATCGGCGCCAGAGCCGGTTCGGTCAGCCGCACCAGCATGTCCCATATCCGGCCGACGACCGGATTGCGCGGATTGGCGACGTTAAACGCGATCAGCCAGCTCAGCACCGCCGAGATGATCACGATCCAGAAATAGATGTCGATGATCGTGACCAGAAGCCAGACAATGGCGCCCATGAAAAAGACCTCGGCGGGAAAAGCGTGCGACGACGGGCGCAATTTGTACGCGGCGGCCCCGCGCGCTTCAAGGGGACGGACGTTTTGCCCGTCCGCTTGCTTGACCTCTTCGGGGGGCGGACGTAGAAAGCCGCTCCTTTGGGGCCGTAGCTCAGCTGGGAGAGCGCGTCGTTCGCAATGACGAGGTCAGGGGTTCGATCCCCCTCGGCTCCACCAAGGGGTTCTAGAGGTGCCCCAAGGGGTTCCGCAGAAGTCTCCCGGCTCCAGCGTCCTCACGAAATCCAGCCTGTCACACTGTGGTCACAGCAGGAGACAGATGGACGTGGCTTCCATCCGAAAACGCGGAACGAAATGGCAAGCTCAGGTCAGGGTGAAGGGTCACCTTCCGCTGGCGAAGAGTTTCTCTCGTCGCGACCTAGCGGTTGCTTGGGCGAGACAGAAAGAGACTGAGATCGAGCGTGGCGACACCCCTGCCTCTGTGCATCTTCTCAATTCAATCACGCTGTCAGAGATTCTGGACCGCTATGCCCTCGAAGTGACTTCCAAGAAACGGGGGAGGCACAGTGAGGCGTACAGCATCAAGACAATCAGAAGCCATCGGATCGCACGGCTGACGCTTGCGGCACTTACGAGCGAGGAGGTGGCCACGTTCCGCGATCACAGACTCGGAATGGTGTCGTCGGGGTCAGTTCGGCGTCAACTCGACGTGCTGAGACACTGCCTCTCGGTCGCCAAGCGAGACTGGGGGATTCCGCTCAGGAGCAATCCTGTGTCCGAAATCACGCTGCCGAGGCCGAGCAGACCTCGCACCCGCCGTCTGAGCGCAGCGGAACGACAACGGCTTCTTCAGCACTGCGGGACCGGCCCGACTTATCTCCGGCCAATTATCGTCCTGGCCATAGAGACAGGGATGCGGCGTAGCGAGATCGTCGGCCTAGAGTGGTCGAACATCGACGGCGAAAACCGAACTGCTTTCTTGCCGACCACGAAGAATGGCGACAGCCGATTGGTGCCGCTCTCACCCGACGCCCTCGAAATACTGGCGAGGCTACCGCGAGACTCCCCAAGGGTATTCCCGGGTCTCACCGGAAACGCCGTAAGGCTCGCATGGGAACGCCTGAGGCGCCGAGCCGATCTTGACGACTTCCGCTTCCACGACCTCCGGCACGAGGCAATCAGTGCCTTGTTTGAGAAGGGCCTGAACATGCCCGAGGTCGCCCTCGTAAGCGGGCATAAGGATGCGCGAATGCTGTTTCGGTACACACACCTATTGGCGAAAGACATCGCGCTCAAACTGTGACACTTGCGGTCTGTCTGTCTCCCTTGGGTCAGGTCAGAGACCTAGGGTGATTTCCAGCAGCCTTGACGCAATCGCTTACGAAGGTGAACCTGTCATCGAAGATGATTGTAGAATTGGAAGTCACAATGACTAAGATGCGATGGGACAAGGCGCAATGGTCGCCCGGGCGCGTTGACCCTACACTTGGGGTGGTTCCTGATAACCATTTTGTTTCGTTTGGCAAGCGAGTGGACATCAAGGCAAAGCCGAAGCCGGAGTCACGATGGGGAACCGATGCTGTGAAACGCGACCCCGAAAAGTTCAAAGCCGCCTTGGCCAAACACATGGCTGATCCTGAGTTCAACAATCCTAGCTCGTCCAGGCGGACGAAACGGAATGCTGGGAAAAGCTAGCGCAAGCGCAGCTTCGAGGATCATTACAGCCCTGGTGATGAACGGGTAAAAATGTGGGAGGAGACAAGAAAGGTAAAACCTTCCGCCTCCTCCCCACCACGATCCGCTTAGGAGTGAATGGTGCCGCGCTTATTCCCGGTATAGGGGTGAAGCACCATTAGCCGGTTTTCAGGAGCCAGGCCTTAGAGCCTCTCCCGAGCTTGCCGTTTGTGTGAAAGCTCACGTCCAGCTCGCGCAGCGACCGGGTGATGAAATGCCCGGAATCTTTCAACACGCCTCGAAGCTTTTTCATCTTGTCTGCACTCCAGCCAAGATCGGCCTTCACTTTGTGCATTGACGTTTCGCCGGGAAGTCGGGACGCCATGTAGGGAATGATTGCTCTGAACCCCTCGGCACGTCTCACGCTCGTCTTTTCACCGTCTATGTCGAAGTGCCACGGGACAACCTGAATACCGGGCATTTCAGCTTGGATGTTGTCCAGTACCGTCGTCCCCAAGTGATCCTCGGGTAACACGAGAAACACTTCAGCAGATGGGCAATCACCCTCAGAGTTGATCACTTTGCGGCACCGTATTCTGTTTATTGCCTGCACCACGCTGACGGTGATCTGCTTCACCTCCATCGCTTTTCGAACGTCTTGGTAGCTTTTCCAACTCGGCGAACGCAGCCAGTCATTGGTCCGCACATCTGTGAGCGCGAAGAACGTGTTGGTGGCCCAGAGAGGCCCCCTGAAGGGCAACCCGAGGATCACCGCCACGTCACAATCCTTCCAATCGTTGCGACCGTCGATGGCGCCCCAATGGGCTACCTCGTAGTTAGCAAAGTTCGGCTGTAGATCGAGGGCCATAGGCTCTAGGTTTTTATGTACACAGAACAGCACCGAGCGGTCTTTGTGTGTCTTGTCCAGAGTGCCCAGCACCCGTGCAACTCGACCCCGTCCTCTCTCTTTCATCGTCGTCTTGCCCAATCCTTTGGTGTAGGCCACATTCAGGCGGACATTGCGGTAATTACGAGTTCCGCTCGGGATCGCTGGGCGCACTGCCAGTTCACCCAGGAGTTCCCACAGCATGTTCTGGGAGGCTGTCGCGTCGAGGACAACGGGGCCGGGTATGTCCAGCGGGATGATCAGCTCTGAACTGTTCAGCGTGTCCCAGTTGCCGGACCGTTGAAGGTAGGCCCATTTCGTAAGAATGGCCTCGCAGGATCGCAGGGTGTCCTTCGCTTGGCGCACCAAACGCTGTCGGTCTGCCGCGCTTTCTTTCCGAAGCACCATCTGATCCAACGGCAACTTGCTGATCTCGCTCAGAAGGCCTCCCATCGAACTGGTGTTGCTCCACTGGACGGGATGCTCCTCCGAGGACCGCCACAGAATCGTCTCCTGCAAAGACGCCGAGGAGCGTTCGATCTGGTCGAGTGTACGTTGAAGCATCTGGAGAGCATTCACCGCATCGGGGTGCCGGGCCGCAATGTGTGTATCCACATAGCTTAGTGTCCTCCGGAGTGAGTGTGCGGTGACTTGGTACTCCTCCACGATGTTCGCGAGCGCCTCGTCGATGATCGTCAGACAGCGAGGCCCGGCATCCCAAGCCGTAATCTGGGCGCTCTTGCCAAAGTGGCCGCGATAGATTGCTTCGGTGGCGAGCTGATAGGCGGAGTGGGTGATGACCAGAATGTCTTTCGCCGCACAGTCTTCACCGCTGATCTTATTTTCCGAATGTCGAGCGACCGCAGCATCGCGCCGCGCCATTTCGTTGATTGCGGCGGCAATCTCGTCAGCTTGAGCAATTGTGCGTACAACTACGAGAACGCCGGTCCGATTTTCTGGTGAGCATCTGCTATTCAGTTCAGCCAGCATCGCGCAGTAGACCGTCAGGCCTTGGGTTTTGCCGGTTCCTGTCGGAGGCTCCAACACGCGCCACTTTTTGTCTTGCGCGACGATCGCGTCGTTAAAGGTGTTGGCGACCACGCCCCAAAGGCGTTCGAGGGAGGGGCTGGGCGCGTTTCCGAGGGTCGTTTTCCAGTGAGTTGTCATTTGGCGCACGAATGCGCTCGCCGACACGATGTTTCGTGTAGCCATTTTCGTTGTCAGTCCTGTTGTTAGATTAGGTGTATGAGGGAAGCTTAGCTCTTCCTCATAGGGAGGATAATCTAACTAACTGATTTTATTGATGTATTCTGCCTCAAGCTTCCGTATAAGCGCGGCTCGCCCCATCTCGAAGTAGAAATCGGTATAGGGGTGCCACTGGAAGTCGTGAGGGGTCTTCAGAAGCCGAACGCGGTCTTCGACGCGCTTCTTCGGAACATCCGGCAACAGCCGACTTGGCTCTTCGCACAGCCGGGTCGCTAAAGGATCAAACCTTTCGTCCCCTTCTATTCTCTGGCCTATCCGCCTTAACAGTCCTGTCGCGGTTATCTTGAACTTCTCGAGCGCAATGATGCCGAGTGTCAGCTGTTCGAAGACCCTGTCGGAAGTGTCTACGACCTCAGACACCGCAACATAGTTGAGCTTTCGATCCGAAAGCCGGGCCAGTTGAAGCCTGATGTATCGGTGCCGATCCGGAGTAAGCCGTCTCAGTTCTCTGCCTAGCGCGGCGCCCTGACGGATTGCTGCGTTCATCCGAGGTGCAGCCTTGTGCGCCTTCATTCGCTCTCTGAAGTATCTCAAACGCTCCTGATCGTAACTCTCGGCCTCAAGGGGGTCTATCGCCCGAGCCCACCAATCGATCACGAGGCGGTCACGGAAGGGGGAGTCCGGCGCGGTGTCCTGGAGGATCACCGCCTCAACGTAGGGGTACGTATCCTTCCTGATTCGGCGTTTACGCTTGTCGATAATGAGTTTTTTGGCGTGTTCGAGATTCATGCGCTGCGCTTAGCGCCTCAAATCCGGAGAGGCAACGTGTCCACAAATGTGTACCTTTTTGACCCAGCCTTCTTGACTGTACCCTTCGCGTACACTTAGGATGTGTCCGCATATGTTATAAAGCAAAGGGTACAGCGGTGGCGATTGTTGGCTACGCCCGGGTTAGCTCTCGGGGGCAGGACTACGACACGCAGGTTTCTCGGCTGAGCGCCTCAGGCGCGGAGAAGATATTCAGTGAGAAGAAGTCGGGATTGGATGGGAAGCGCCCAGAACTCGCCCGATGCATAGAATACGTCCGCGAGGGTGACACGCTTCTGGTCACGAAACTGGATCGACTGGCGCGTAGCACCGCCGACCTCTACCGGATCGTGACCGAGCTGGGAGACAAGGGTGTGTCCTTCAAGGTCCTCGACGATCCATTGGTGGACACCACCAGCCGAACCGGAAAGCTGGTGATGGGTGTCCTAGCGCTGATCGCGGAATTCGAGGCCGACATCCGCAAAGAGCGGCAGATGGAAGGCATCGCGAAGGCGAAGGCTGAAGGCCGCGTCGGAGGGCGACCAAAAGTTATAGACGAGGGCATGATGACGAAGATCAGGGACCTGAGGTCTGGAAACCTGAGCATCCGTAAGATCGCCGCTGAGGTGGGGCTATCTAAAGCATCTGTGCAAAAAGCACTGCAAGTGGCGTCATAGGGGGCCGGGGGAAACATGGTTGGTCCGGTTGCTATGGTTCGCCGAACAAATTTTCTGCAAAAAGGTCGAGGGAATCACATCGCGCTATTGGGAAGCCAAGATGAAGGGACTTGATCTGTTTTCCGGTCCCGGCGGCCTAACGATGGGGTTCAAGCGGGCTGGCATCTTGCCGATTGCTTCCGTCGAGCGCCGCAAAGATGCCGTTGACACATACTTTGCGCACACGCCCGATGCCGTCCACTATTGCGCGGATATCCGCAGCATTTCCTTCGGCGGCCTTAAGGGCAAAGTGGATGTCGTGTTCGGGGGGCCTCCGTGCCAACCGTTTTCCACCGGGGGGCTTCGGAAAGCCACCTCCGATGCTCGGAATATGTTTCCAGAGTTCATTCGCGCCATTCGCGAGGTGAACCCCTCGGCGTTCGTCGCAGAAAATGTGCCCGGCTTAGTCACCAAAGATCGCCAAGCCTATTTTGCGGACATCGTCGCAGATTTCGAGGAACTTGGGTTCACGGTTTCCTGGCGCGTCTTGAGCGCTGCCGATTACGGTGTCCCGCAGAAACGACGGAGGCTTTTTATCGTTGGGTTCAGAAAGGGCGTTTTCTGGTTCCCCAAGCCTACCCACGGCCCGTCGGCAAGATTGCCATATTGCGTTTCGGGCGACGTCATAGGCCACGAGCCACTAGGCCTCCCGCCCGATTGCCCTGTCGTTTTCGCAAAGTATCCCGACCCTCGTCGCAGTCCGTACGCCGGGCATGTCTACAACGGCGGGGGCCGTCCGATCGATCTTTCCGCGCCATGTCATACGATTCTTGCTGCTGCTGGAGGCTACAAGACCCATTGGGTTGACGTGCTAGGGGTAGCGCCGGAGTATAACCGCCATCTCTGGTCTGGGGGGTCACCTTGGACCGGAGAGGTTCCGGGGGCGAGACGGATGACGGTAGAAGAGTCGGCTCTGATACAAACATTTCCGGCCGATATGTTCTTCGCCGGTTCGCGTTCTTCTCAGTACACACAGGTTGGCGATGCGGTCCCTCCGGTGCTAGCGGAGGTCATCGGAAAAGCGGTCGTTGATCAGTTGAATGGCGCAACTGTGGGTGAAGACACTCACCTGCCGTCAGTAAACGCCGCCCCGCTTCTGGCCGCAGCTGAATGAACGGGCGAAACACCCAGGTTGAGCTTGCAGTCACGGCGGCGCTTTCGAGAATCGATGCTTTCATCGAAGGCGAGCGGCTTGCGAGAGTACTGCCAGCGGCGGTTCGAGCGGTTCTTGATCGACAGCTCGGACATTCGTCGAACAGTGTTCGGCTGGCATCGCTGTTCTTTGTCTTCTACGCCGTGACCGACCCGAACTGGGATTGTAACTCCATTCCCACCGGGCTGCGCGGTCAATGGGGCGACAAGAGACTGGCAAACGATCTAAATCGCCGGAGCATCACGCTGCACAATTCGATCACGGCTTTCGGAGAGAACCTCGGCTGGAAGGGCAACGTAACTGCAGCGAGGCTTCAAGGGGATAATCGTTTCGCCGAGCTTTCGATGCTCCTCGCTGAGCTGTCGCCGGAGGATCGTTCGGCCAGTGCTGAATATATGGCCTCGCGATTTGCTGAATCTCGGCGTGTGGTTTCCCCTCTGCCGCCGGTCGGCGCTGACGTCCTCACTTACGTCAGGGCAAGGGAGTTGTTGTCTGCCCTCATATCGATCCCGTCGGAAGGCAACGTACAGCAATTCGTCATCGCGGGACTTCTGCACATTCACCGGAGGCGGTTTGGACACGAGGTGCGAACACATCATGTTCATGCCTCTGATCGCTTCGACGGTACATATGGCGACATAGAGGAGTACCGAGATGGGAAGCTCATCGCCGCATATGAAGTAACGGTGCGGCCAGATTGGAAGAACCGCTTTAGCGATTTTCGGAAGAAGATGGATGAGGCCGGTCTGTCGAAGTACGTCATAATTGCGTCAGGGATTAACTCTGACCATCAATTGGCCGCTCCAGCAGACATGCTGCGTTTCGTGGAGCCTTATGGTCGCGATATCGCGATCATAGACATCTTGGACGTCGTCCATGTGTTTGCCGCTGAGCTTACCGCGGAAGAACTACGGGACGCGGTGAATCAAACTCACGCCTATCTGACATCCCCTTCTCTCTGTGGTCGGGCCGACATTATCGACAAATATACCGGTGCAGTTGACGTCTGGCTTGATAGCGTCGCCACCGGCTGAACTGTGCGCTTCTGGGGGACCAAGGCCGATGCTCTACGATCCTTCGTTCTGGCGACTGGTTGAGACCGTCAAGCTCGTGATGTATCCGCCTGTTGAGGCGAATGAAGTCTTCATCGGCATCAATGATCAGTATGCTCGACTCGACGAAAGCCACTGGGTCGGTATCAAGGGCGGGAAAACGGTCCGAATTGATCCCCCTCATGCGGGGGGCCAGAAGCATTACCACCTGTTCGCTCGCAATGGTTCGGAGATCGGCGTGATCAACGTCGATGGTTCCGGAAGCCACGGAACGAAAATGAGGCTGAGCAAGCGTGACGCCGAGGCACTCCGGTCGATAGGCGTACAAGTGAAGCTCAATCGCATAGTCGAGTGGCATAGGTTGTCCGACGATCATCCGGCGATGACAATCCTGTGCGGCTAGCCCTCCCGCTGTCACAACGCCGTCACAGCGAGACGCCTTGACGTTGGAGTCTTCGGGCGTGTAGTGCGGAGTCGATAGGCAAATTTTTGTGAGAAATGACCTCTTCGGGGGGCGGACGTAGAAAGCCGCTCCTTTGGGGCCGTAGCTCAGCTGGGAGAGCGCGTCGTTCGCAATGACGAGGTCAGGGGTTCGATCCCCCTCGGCTCCACCAAGGGACTTCCGGAAAAATCGAAGCGTCTCATGCGTCCGGCGCAATCAGCGCGAGGCCGCTTTCGGGATCGTGCCGCTTCTTCAGATAGGCCGGCGATTCGGTCAGCACGATTTCCAGGGTCGGGCGCACCAGCCCTTCTTCCAGATGCCCGGCAAGCGCCGAACCGTCGCGCCGTCCGAGCACGACATGAGCGTGAATGGCCGGCTTGCCGTCGGGGCCGAGCGCGACATCCCCGGTGAAGGCGGCGACTTCGACCTGCTCATCGACCGGGATCGGCAGATAGGATTTCGTGTCCCAGTCGAAATAGGAGATGCGCGCGCGGCGAAAGGCCCCGATCGCGGTGAACTGGGCCGCGCCGAGATTTTCCTTCGCGCTGAAGGCCTTCAGGCAGGCCATGACCTCGTCGCCCTCTTCGAGAATGATGGCGAAGACCCGCTGGGCGTCGGCGTGCAGGAGTTTGGTTTGCATAGCCCAACAAGGTATCCGCGCGGCGAAAGGTTCCGCCGGGTGCCTATTCCGCCAAGGCGGTCAGTTCGCCGGGACGCCGCGCCCCGCGGATCATGCCGCCGGGACGGGTAAGCAGATTGCCCGGCTTCGGCTCGGCTATTGCGACGCGATTGCGGCCGGTCGATTTGGCTTCGTATAGGGCCAGATCGGCGCGCTTGAGCAGGGTGTCGACCGTATCGTCTGCCTCGAACGCCGCCACGCCGAAACTGCAGGTCAGCCGCACCTCGCCCTTCGTGCTCGGAAAACTCAGCGACATCATCAGCGCCCGCAACGCCTCGGCGACCACCGCGGCGTCATGAGCGTTGTGGTTCTCCAGGATCATGGCGAATTCCTCGCCGCCCAGCCGGCCGAACACCATGTTTTCGACCGTTGCCGCTTCGGCGGCGACGCCGCGCAGCACGTTATCGCCAATATCGTGGCCGTATACGTCATTGATCTTCTTGAAGAAGTCGACGTCCATCATGATCGCGGCGGCCGTGGCGCCGCTCTGTGCCCGGGCGCAGGCCTCGGCGGCCGCCTGGAAAAAGGCGCGGCGGTTGAAGGCCCCGGTCAGAGGATCGGTGGAGGCAAGCCGGATCAGATCGCGCTGCATCGCGGTCAGGCGGGCGGCGGCGCGCAGCCGGGCATAAAGCTCGTCGGCGACCGGCGGTTTACCGATGAAATCGTCGGCGCCCGAATCGAGCGCCTCGATCAGGTGGGCACGCTCATAATTGGACGACATGACAATGATGTAGAGGGGCCTTCGGTCGCCGGCGACGATGCGCGCCTGCCAGCACAGTTCGAGGCCCGACATGGCTTCCCCGAGTTCGACCGAGGTCAGCAATGCCTCGATCTTCGGGTCCTCGGCTAGACAATTGAGGGCCTCACGCTCATCGGTGAACGCGCACAGCTGGTGGCCGTCCGCCTCCAGCAGACGCGACACGATTTTCAGGGCCGTCCGGCTCGGATCGACCAGCAGAATGCGCATTCCCGCCCTCCGGGCGGAAGCAGTAAGGCAATGCACCTTAAGTTATACTAAAGGTGGCCGCTGAAAGTCGCCTATAGCGGGCCGGGCTCGCCGAGCAGCGTGCCCTGCAGGAAGTCGACGCCCATATCGCGCAGCAGTGTGGCGGTCTCTTCGGTCTCGACCTTTTCGGCCACCGTCTTGAACCCGATCTCCCGCGCCAGACCGATAATGGCGCGTACGAAGGCCTGATCCTCGGACGAATTCACAAGGTCGGCGACGAAGCTGCCGTCGATCTTGACGAGATCGACGCCGAGCGCGCGCAGGAGGCGGAACGAGGTCTGCCCCGCGCCGAAATCGTCGAGCGCAACGCGTACACCATAATTTCGCAATGCCGAGACGAAGTCGCGCGCTTCATCGACTTCGCCCGGAGCCGCGGTCTCAGTGATCTCGACGAGAAGCCGCGGCCCGATGCCTGGATGCGTCTTTACAAGATCGATCAGGCGGTCGCGCCATTCCTCGTCGCCCGTGGTTTCGGCGGACACGTTGAGGGCGACCGTCTTGTCCGGATGGGCGCTCACCGCGCTGGCGACGAGTTCGAGCACCCGGCGGTCGAGCAGATGGACGAGGTTGAGCTTTTCCGCCGCCGCGATGTGGCATGAAATCGGCCGCACTTCGCCATCGGCTTCGATCACGCGCGCGAGCGCCTCATACCAGCAGACCTCGCGCGTCGTGGCATCGACCACCGGCTGGAAGGCAAGGCCGATCGTGCGGGCGTTCAGCGCGCCGATCAGTTCCTCGGCAAGCTGTACATATTTTCGACGCCGGTCCTCGCGCGCCGGGCTGGGCGAAAAGGCAAGGAAGGCGCCGCGCTTCTTGCGGCGGATTTCCGACAGTGTCTCAGCGACGCGCGCCACCATTTCGGCCGAGCTCGATGCGTGGCGCGGGCCGACGATTCCAGCGGCAGTGACACGCACGGGAACTGGGCCGGTCGAGGTTTCGATGGGCTCGTCATGCACCGCTTCCATGAAGCGGCGCGCGGCGACGCCGAGTTCGGGCAGGGAGCAATTGCCGAGAACGAGCCCGAATATGGTGGTCGAGAAACGGCCGAGCGCATCGCCCGCACGCATCTTGGCGCGCAGGCGCCGGGCGACGCCGGCAATCAGATCGTCCGGCGTCATTTCGCCGAACGCCTCATCGACGGCGCCCATATTCTCGACGGCGACAAGCATGAAGCCGCAGCTCGTCTGATAGCGTCTCGAATCCGCCAGCATGACATCGAGCACGTCGAGCAGGCGCAGGCGGTTCAGCGTTCCGGTCAGGCTGTCGAACCGCGTCTGTACGGCGAGACGCTGGTCGCTTTCGTGGCGCCCGGTAACGACGCGGATCAGGCCGCGCGCATGGGCCGGGCGCTTGTCGGTCCCCGCATGCCAATGTCCGACATCCTCGATCCATACCAGTTTCGAACCGGAGCGGACGGGCACGCGCAGCGCATATTCGAGTTCGTAGGGCACGCCCTGCCCCTCGTCGCGCGCGGTCGAGCCGAGAATGGCCGAGCCGCGCGTCGTCATGGCGTCGGGATCGGTATGGCGGGCCCAGTCCGCGCCGCTCTCGATCGCGCCGAGATCGGCCAAAGCGGCGGGCAGGCCGGGCGTGGTCTCGAGGCGGTCCGAGCCCAGGTCCCAGGTATAGGCCGCTGCATCGACGCCGCTCAGGATATTCGCGAGATCTGTCACGGGCGGCATCTTCACGGCGAGGCCTTAAAAAATATGCGCCTTCATCATAATCGGGCTGGCGCCAAAAGGTTAACGCACGTTAACCATTAGAAACATTTTGTGCGCCCCGCGGCGCTGAAACAGCCCCCGCGGCCCCGTATCTGCACGAAGTGGGCACAGAAGCAGAAGGCGTCCCGGAACGGGACGGTGACGATCGTGTCCGGCAAAGCGTTCGGCGAAGAACTGGAAAGGGCGGTTTCGCCCCTTCGGGAGGATGTCTGGCAGATCGAGCCGGGATCGACCCTGTCCCGGCGGTTCCGCCACAACGCGCCGATTGTCGCCCAGTTGATGGCGGTGCGGCTCGATGCGCCGCAGACCCGCGCCCGCCGCCGCGCCGGGCAGGAAGAGGGCGTTGCCGCCTATGGCGCCACCGGCGAAAGCCTCATCAAGGCGCGCCGGCGCACCGGGCCGAGCTGGGCGGCCTGAAAACAGGGCACGAAAAAGCCGGCTCGAAGGCCGGCTTCTTGCAAAACAGGATTGCGGCGGAAACTTACGATTCCGCCTTCTGCGTCAGGATCTGGCGGCCGCGATACATGCCGGTCTTCAGATCGATGTGATGCGGACGGCGCAGTTCGCCGGAATCCTTGTCCTCGATATAGGTCGGGGCCTTCAGCGCGTCGGCCGAGCGGCGCATGCCGCGGCGGGACGGCGAGGTTTTTCGTTTCGGAACGGCCATCGAAAATTCTCCGGAAAGCAAGCGGCGCGGAACACGTCCGCGCCGGATTGGCCGTGCTGATAGCAAAGCTCTGGGAGAAAGACCAGAACTAATGCAGGCAGCTTGTATCTGCCGAGCGGGCGCCGACGCGTCCGGCATGGCGGCGCAGCCGCGGTCCGGGCTTGGCGGCGTTGCGGACGATGGGGTTGGGCAAAGCGGCGGCCAAGATCGCCGCCTCGCGGTCGCTCAGGCGCGCCGCGCTCTTGCCGAAGGCCCGCCGGGCGGCCGCCTCGGCGCCGAACACGCCGTTCGGGCCCCATTCGACCACGTTGAGATAGACTTCCATGATCCGGTTCTTGCTCCAGATCAGGTCGAGCCAATGGGCGAGCACGATCTCGACCGGTTTGCGGATGACGGCCGGCTCCGGAAACAGGAACACATTCTTGGCGACCTGCATGGTGATGGTGGAGGCGCCGCGCTGCGGGCCGCGCGGGTCCGACAGAACTTCGCGCACCGCGCCCCAGTCGACCCCGGAATGCGAGCAGAAAAATGCGTCTTCCGAGGCGATCACAGCGCGCGGCAGGTTCGGGCTGATGGCCGATATCGGCACCCATTGGCGCTCCACCGGGCGCAGGGTCGCCCAGCGCGCCAGCATGAGGGTCGAGACCGGCGGAACGAGGATGTAGAGGATCGACAGCGTCAGCGGCAGGCACGCAATGGCGAGCAGAATCATCCCGAGGCGCGTGCGCCAGCGCCGGCGGCGAACCGGCTGCGCGTTGCGGCGTATGCCCCAGTCGAGACTCATCGGCGGCGTGCTCTTCCCCGGAAAGCGGTGAACCTAACGTCCCGGGACGCCCGCGCGAAGAACGAATTCGCGATGCCGTGAAGCGCTATTCGGCCGGCGCGACAATCGCGGCGGCGAGATGCTGCTCGCGCGGGAAGAAGAGCGCGATCAGGGCGATCATGCCGCTGAGCACGGCAAGGACGACGAACAGGGCCGTAAAGTCCTGCTGCCAGCCGTAAAGCCAGGCGGCGAGCGGGATCGCCGTGGCGCCGATGCCGCTCGACACCGCGAACCGGACCGCGTTGAAGCGCGCGCGGATGCGGTCGTCGATATAGCGCGCGACGATGACTTCCCCGATAGGGTTCTGGCCGAAGATGAAGAACATCATGCCGATGGCGGCGGCGATCAGGAGCCAGTTCTGCGTAAGGCCGGCAAGAAGAACGAACGGCACCTGTGCGGCGACAACCGGAACGAGGACGGCGCGGATCGAATGGCGATCCAGCAATCCGCCGATAAAGGTCTGGGCAAAGGCCGAGACTGTAAAGACGAGGCACACGAGAATGCCGATGCCGGTTGTGCCGCCGGCAAGAAGATACGTGTTCTGCTCGAACAGTTTGGGCATGACGACCGTGGTCGCATTGAAGACCAGGCTGCCGAGGATGATCATCCCGAACACGATGGCGATGATCTTCACCAGCATTGCTCGCGCCATTGGGATCGTGGCGTGTTTGCGGATGCCGCCCGATGCCCGCACCGCATGCGCCGTGTGCCAGAAGACGAACCCGCCCGCGATGCAGGCGATCCCCGGCACGATGAAGGCCGCGCGCCAGGAAATCAGGTCCGTCAATACGCCGGTGATGAGGGCGGCGAAGGCAACGCCGAGATTGCCCCACAATCCGTTGACGCCGAGCGTCCTGCCGATCGTCTTCGGATCGAGACCGTGCAGGATGGCGTAGCCGACCGGGTGATAGATCGCCGAGAAAATCCCGATCAGCGTCAGGGCCGCGCCGATCTCGAACGGCGTGCGGGCAAGACCGGCCAGAATGCAGGCCACGCCGGTGCCGAAGAAGAAGATCAGCATCAGGCCGCGCCGGCTCCAGCGGTCTCCGAGCCAGCCCGCCGGCAGCGCACAAATGCCCCAGGCGGCGAAACCGGCGAAGGACAGCGGGAGCAGCTCTTCGTAGGGACGGCCGAATTCGTGCGCCAGCGCAATGACCGCTGTCGGATAGATCAGGAGGACGAGATGGTCGATCGCATGACCGAAATTCAGAATGCGTGCGAGACGCTGTTCCATTGTATTCCCGGCGCCGTATGTGCGCTCGCCCTCGCAGCTAGGCTTCCGCGCGGCGCGATCGAACAGGGTTGTGAAAAACTATGGCGCGCCGGCAGGGCGGCCGCCATGGGAAATGGTGTCGCGGGGCGTAAGGACCGCCGGACGCGCCGAGCCCGAATTACTCGGCGGCCTGTACCGGTTCCTTGTTGCCGCCATCGACGCCGAAGCGGCGCGCGACATAATCCTCGACCATCCGCGTAAAATCGGCGGCGAGCGTCGCGCCCTTCAGCGTCGTGACCTTCTGGCCGTCGATGAAGACCGGCGCGGAGGGGCTTTCGCCCGTACCCGGCAGCGAGATGCCGATATCGGCGTGCTTGGATTCACCCGGTCCATTGACGATGCAGCCCATCACCGCGACGTTCAGCGTTTCGACGCCCGGATAGGATTTCTTCCATTCCGGCATGCGGTTGATGATGTAGCCCTGAATATCGCGCGCGAGTTCCTGGAAGGTCGTGGAGGTCGTGCGGCCGCAGCCGGGGCAGGCGGCGACGAGCGGCACGAAGGTGCGGAAGCCCATGGTCTGCAGGATTTCCTGCGCGACGACGACTTCCTTGGTCCGGTCGCCGCCGGGTTCCGGGGTCAGCGAGATGCGGATCGTGTCGCCGACGCCCTGCTGAAGGATGACGCCGAGCGCTGCCGCCGAGGCGACGATGCCCTTCGAGCCCATGCCGGCTTCGGTAAGGCCGACATGCAGTGCGTAATCGCAGCGCGCGGCGAGGTCGAGATAGGTCGCGACCACGTCCTGCACGTTGGAAATCTTGGTCGAAATGATGATCTTGTCGCGCCCCATGCCGATTTCCTCGGCGCGGGCGCATGAATTGAGAACGCTACGGATCAGCGCCTCGCGCGTCACCGCGCGGGCATCGAGCGGGTTCGCGCTCCGGGAGTTCTCGTCCATCATCTCGGTCAGCATTTCGCCGTCGAGCGAGCCCCAATTGCCGCCGATGCGCACGGGCTTGTCGTGCTTCAGCGCCATCTCGATGATCTGCGAGAACTGCTTGTCCTTCTTCTCCTTGAAGCCCACATTGCCGGGATTGATGCGGTATTTCGCCAATGCCTCGGCGCAGGCCGGATGATCGGCGAGGAGCTTGTGGCCGATATAGTGGAAGTCGCCGACAAGCGGCACGTCCACGCCCATCCTGTCGAGTTTTTCGCGGATATGCGGCACGCCCTTGGCGGCCTCGTCGCGGTCGACCGTGATGCGGACAATCTCCGAACCGGCGCGGGCCAGAGCCGCGACCTGCCTTACGGTGCCGTCGATATCGGCGGTGTCGGTGTTGGTCATAGACTGGACGACGACCGGATTGCCGCCGCCGACCACCACATTGCCGACCTTGACCCCGACCGACTGGCGGCGGCGATGCTTTATTTCGACGTCCATTACGTCCTCATTCCTTGCCTGCTGTCCGGGACATAGGGCATCCGGACGGGCTGTTTGAAGTCCTATAGCACAAGATCAGCTCCGTGACGCGGCGCGGCAGGCCGCGCATTCGCCGGCGATCTCGACAAACTGGCCACGAGCCGCAAAGCCCGCTTTTGCCGCCATTTCGGCCAGAAGGTCGCCGATTTCGGCGCCCGAGGCCTCGGCGGCGGTTCCGCACTTTTCACATAGGAGGAAAACTACGACATCCGCATGGCCGTGATGATGATCGCAGGCCACGAACGCGTTCCGGCTCTCGATGCGGTGAACAAGTCCTTGCCCCAGAAGGAAATCCAGCGCCCGGTAGATCGTGATCGGGGCCGGCCTCCGGTCGCCTTCCCGGGCGATATGCTCAATAAGATCATAAGCGCCGAGAGGTTGCGGGCTGGCGGCGAGAAGCTCCAGCACCCGCGCGCGCATGGGCGTCAGTCTCTCTCCGCGCTCCAGACAGAGACGTTCGGCACGCTCCAGCGCGGTATCGTGATCGTGGGAATGAGAATGGCTCACATCCCATATGTAACATTATTCGTGTCGATTGCGAGTTGATGGGCGTTTAACGCTTCCAGCGACCGGTGTTTCGGAGACCGCCGCGGCAGAGGGCCCGGCGGGCGCGATTCGGGAGGGTGGAAATTGGTCGGGTCCGGCCATCTCGGCGGCGTCGGCACCCTGAACGTCACGCCACGGCCATGCAGATACAGCGCCGTGGTCAGGAAGACGTCTTCGAGTGCGCAATGATGGCCCTGCCTGCGGGCAATCCCGATCCGTTCCGCGCATTCATCCAAGCCGCATTTCTGTCCGGGCCAGCGTCCGCGCGCGCTCTGCAGCGTGCAATCGGTCCGGTGCGTCAGGAGAGGATGTTCAGCCTTGCGGAATTCGCGTTGCAGGTAATGCATGTCGAATTCGGCATTGTGCATCACCAGCCTGTCGGCCCATCCCAGCCAGTCATGAAGCGCGGCCGCATGGTCGGCGAACAGATCCTGAAACCGCGTGGTCCAATTGTCCCATCCATGGACCCGGATGGCATCCGGATGGCTGTCCTTGCGGGGATCGAAGACGAGATAGAGCGAGCGCGTCAGCACCCGGTCGTTCTCGATGCACATCGCGGCCAGGGTAATGATCTTGTCGTAGGGCTGGAATCCCGTCGTCTCGGTGTCGAGAACGACGATTCTCTGCTGATTTCTCGAAATCGCGGGCGACTCGACCGGCATGCTCTCCCCCCGGATCGAGGAAAGCAAAGCGCAGCCGGTTAGTCGAGGGCGCCCCTTGCCGCGATTGCCGCACAGCCGGTGAGGGTCGGCGTTTCCGAGGCGATCATCACGGTCGGTATGCCCGCGACCAATGTCTCGTGCGGGCGCTTGGCGGTGAAGATTGCGCGAAAGCGGTCCACATCCATGAGATCGAGCGTTTTCGGCAGGACGCCGCCGCCGATATAGACGCCGCCATGGGCGACGAAGGTCAGCGCCATGTCGCCGGCAAAGCGCGCCAGAGTGTCGAAGAACAGCGTCATCACCTCGCGTCCGCGCGCCTCGCCCCTGCGCGCGGCCTGGGAGATGGTGCTGCCTTCGCGCCGCGCCGTATCGAGCCCGTCGACTTCGGCCACGGCCATGTCGAGCCGTTCGATCCCTTCGCCGGACACGACCAGCTCGGCGGAGACGCGGCCGAAATCGCGCCGCAGGATCGAAAAGATCGCCGCTTCCCGCTCGTTCGTGGCGGCGAATTCGATATGCCCGCCCTCGCTCGGCGCCACGATCCACTCGCCCTTGTGGTAGACGAGCCCGGCGACGCCGAGCCCCGTCCCCGGACCGAAAACGACCTTGGTTGCCCTGGTCAGCGGCAGATCCGGGCCGAGCGGCGTCAGGTCCTCCAGATAGGGCAAAGCTTCCGCCAGAGCCGCGAAATCGTTGACCACGGCGATCTCGCGCATGGCGAATTCGGCAGCGAGTTCGGCGGGCCGGAACGACCAATCGGCCCGGTTGGTCAGATGCACGGTGCCGTTCTCCATCGGCCCGGCCAATGCCAGCACCGCACGCACCGGCTTCCCGCCTGTTGCGCCGAGATAGTGCCGCATCGCATCTCGCGGCCCGGCGAAATGGTCGTTGTCGAGAGCGGCGATATCGTGCGGGAAGCGCTTTCCGGCCTCGACCAAGCCGAAGCGCGAATGTGTGCCGCCGATATCGGCGACCAGAACGAGATCGGGAGGAGTCATGCCTGCCATCTAGCCAGCCCAAGCCCGGCGGCACAACGCTTTGACCGGCGCGCCGGATGCGCTATGCGCCGCCACGTGACCCAAGACGACATTCTCTCCCGCGTCCTTTATCGCGACGCGCTGATGCTGGTGCTCGACAAGCCGGCCGGCATCGCCGTGCATGCCGGCGGCGCGGTGCGCGGCCCGACCCTCGATACCTATTTCGACGCACTGCGCTACGGCCTGCCGCGCCGGCCCGAACTCGCGCACCGCCTCGACCGCGAGACCTCCGGCTGCCTCGTTCTCGGGCGCCATGCGCGCTCGATTGCCGATCTCAATCTGATGTTCCGCAACGGGACGGTCGAGAAAATCTACCTTGCCGTGGTCGAGGGCGCGCCGCCGGACGAGGAAGGTCGGATCGAGCTTCCCATCGGGCCGAAGGACAAGGCGCGCGGCTGGCACCAGAAGATCGATATGGAAAAAGGTCTTCCCGCGCTCACCACCTATCGCGTGCTCGACCGGGCCGGTGGGTATTCGCTCGTCGAGCTCAATCTGCATACCGGGCGCACGCATCAGCTTCGCGTTCATCTCGCGGCCATCGGCTGCCCGATCCTCGGCGACCGCTTCTACGGCAATGGTGGCGGCATGCTGCATCTGCATTCCTCGCGGGTCGCGGTGCCGCTCTATCCCAAGCGCGATCTTGTGCGCGTCGAAGCGCCTTTGCCTGCACATATGGCTGAAACACTGGCAAGGTTGGGCCTGAGCCGAAATCCTTCCGCGCGCGTTTAGGCAATGCGTCCCACCATCGGAGCATCATGCACATACTCGTCCTTCTCAACGCCCGCGCCGGAACGCTGAACACCGGCGCGGTCGAGCGTCCCGCCGAAACAGTTGCGGAGGCCTTTCGAGAGGCCGGGCATGAGGCCGATATCCATCTTGTCGCGCCGGACGAAATGGACCGCCGCCTGCAAGAGGCGGCGGGATCGGACTGGGATGTGATCGTGGTCGGCGGCGGCGACGGCACCTTCTCCCACGCGCTGGCCCGACTGGCCGGAAGCGGCAAGGCGCTCGGCCTTCTGCCGCTCGGCACGATGAATCTCGCCGGGCGGGATATGTACGAAAAGCTCGGCGATTTTCCGGCAATGGCCCGGGCGCTCGCGCGCGGCAGCATCGTCAATATCGATCTTGCGACACTCAATGGCCGCCCGTTCCACACTTTTGTCGGTCTTGGCTATTTCGCGCGAGTGGCGCGCGAGCGCGAACAATCGCGTTTCGGCGTTCCGGGCGGGCGGGCGCTGAGCGTCCTTGTCTCCATCTGGAAATCGGTCACACGCACGGGCCGCACGCGTCTGGACATAGCGGCCGGGGGACGGACTTTGCGCACCCGTGCCTATGCCACGATGATCACCAACAACCGTATCGGCGAGGACTGGCGCCGGACGCAGCTCGACGAAGGCATTCTCGAACTTCACATCATGCGGGCCGGGCATTTCGCCGGCCGCGCAAAGGCAGGCATGGAGCTTCTGTCCGGACGCTGGCGCGAGGGCGATACGATCGAGACGATTGCGGCCGATAAGGTCGAGATCGACACGGCACGGCCGCGCCTGTGGCTGGCGGTGGACGGGGAGTTGCGGCGCGAGGAAACGCCGCTCGTCATCAGGATCGAGCGCGGCAAAGTGCCGGTTCTGATGCCGGCAAAGATGTAATCACGATCCGAATTCGACCCGGCCGGGATGGGCCTGCGAGTCGCCATGGGCGGACATGGCGATGAGCACGACATCGTCGCCCGGGGTTGTCAGGGTCGCGCCGGTCTGCGTCCGGTAGGCGGTGACCAGCCGCGCGGCGAGGCCCGTTGCGGGCACCGAATCGACGATGCCCCGACTCTTGATCTCGATCTCGATCCCGCCGTCCTCGTCGGCTCGCTTGATCACGCGAATATCGATCGGCCGCTCGGCGGCGTCATGACGTTCCAGCGCCGCCGTCACGAGTTCGGAGACCAGAAGCCCGAGCGGCACCGCCTGGTCGAGATCAAGCCAGATCGCGGCGTCGCCGCTGTCCACCAAAATCGGCGGCGCGCCGACACCGAAACTCTGGCGTAGTTGCGCCGCAATATCGCGCAGAAGCTCGGAAGCGGACACAAGCCCGATCTCGCCGGTCGCGTAACTCGCCTTGTACGCGGACGCCATGGCCAGAACCCGGTCTTCGGGAACGCGCAACAGCACGCGCAGGCGCGACGGCAGTTCGCGCCGCTGCAGCGCCAGCAGGCTCGCGATCATCTGGAAATTGTTCTTCACGCGGTGATGCAGTTCGCGCAGCAGCGCGTTCTTGCCGTCGAGCGCCTCTTCGAGCGCGGTCGAGCGGTCGCGCACGCGCTCGGCCATATCGTGAATACCGGAGCCGAGTTCGGCGAGTTCGGATGGCGCAGTTTCGAGTCCGGGAATGCGCGGCGTGTAATTGCCGAGCGCGTAGGCCGCCGTCACCTGGCGGAAGCGCGAAATCCAGCGCAGGACAAGCCGGTCGACCCCGGCGAAGACGGCGAGGATGCCGAGCAGCAGCATGAGCAGCGGCGCGGCGATTGCAGTCAGGAACCGCATCCAGTCGGTTGCGGCGATCACCGACATCGGGGTCGCGAGCACGATGCTCGCCATGGTTCCCTGCACAGGCGCGGTCGCGAAATGATAGGACACGCCGTCGCGGGTCGGCGAGTACATACCGCTCGGCGTGGCGGACACCGGCAGCGGCTCGGCCGGGCGCCAGTCCGATCCCTCGCGTCCGCGTGAGAAATCCGAAACGACTTCGCCTCCGGTGCGGATCAGTGCCAGCGCGGACAGCTCCTCGTCGCGCGATTCGTCCGACAGGAAAATCGCCTCGAACGCGTCGCGGCGCAGAAGAAGACCGATCGCGCGTGGCTCTCCGCCCGGCGTGGTGAAGGCGCGCGACAGCATGACCACCTTGTCGTCCGCGCGGATCTGCTCGGGAAGGACCACGACATTGTTGTTCTCGCCGGCATTCGTGGCCGTCCGCGAAGCGCGGATCAGCGCCGTATGGCTTTCCTCGGAAATATCGGTCTCGCCATAGGAGCACAGAATCCGGCCGCTTCCGTCGGAGACGACGATGCCGGTATATTCGGGACGGAAGGACAGAGCGGCCCGCAATTGACGGTCGCATGTCCGGCCGACGGCCAGGACTTCGGGCGTTGCGGCCAAAGTGTCGGCGACGCCTTCGGCGATTCCGAGCGCAAGACCGGCGCGCGCCGCGATCAGTTCCGCACGCTGCACGAGCGCGGATTCCCGCTGCGCGGTTTCGGCGTCGCGCCCCTTCACGGTTGCCCCGATCGCGAGAAGTGCGGCTGGAAGATTGGCCAGCACCAGAAGAAGCGCAAGCCTACTACGGAGACTGCTTGCCACCGCTCCTCTCAATCCCGGCGGGTCAGCCGGACGATTCTCCGGGCGGCAGGATAGCCGCCTGAAGACCCGCATCGGGCCCGAATTCCGACGAAGCCTGTACGGACAGAGCTTGCGTCAGCGCGCTGCGCGCACGGTTCACCCGGCTCTTGATCGTGCCGACGGCGACACCGCAGATGTCCGCAGCTTCCTCATAAGAGAAACCTGAAGCTCCCACGAGAATCAAGGCCTCGCGCTGGTCGGGCGGCAGTTTTGAAAGCGCGTCGCGGAAGTCCTGAAGGTCCATATACCCGCCCTGTGCCGGATGTACGGCCAGTTTGGCGGAGAATGCGCCGTCGACGTCCTGCACTTCGCGGCGCCGTTTGCGATGTTCCGAATAATAGACATTGCGCAATATGGTGAACATCCACGCGCGCATATTGGTCCCCTCGGTGAACGAACCGAGATTGGACCAGGCTTTCACCAGCGCCTCCTGGACGAGATCGTCGGCCTTGTCGACCTGCCCGCACAGGGAGACGGCAAATGCGCGCAGGCTCGGAATCTGTTTCAGCAGCTCATCGCGAACCGACGGGCTGGCCTGATGCTTGCGGGCTGCCGTCATTCATCGCCATCCTTGGCCTTGGAATTGGTCTCGCGCGCCTCGAGCTGCTGAAGGAGCTCCATGAAGCGATCCGGCACGTCCTGACCGAGGATGTCGTCGTAAGAGGCCTTGAGGTGGCGGCCGATATGGGCCTGCAATTCGGAATCGATTTCTGGTCCACGGTCCTCGTTCTGATCCCGCACCGGGTGTCCTTTGCTCATCTGGTCCGGTCTGTCCGGCTTATGCTGCATGACAAAACGCCCCCACACGCCGCAAGGAACGACGCAAAAACCCCAATGACGACCAAAACGCCCCGGTTCGCCAAATTGTTCCGCCAAGGCGTGAAACTTTTTGGCTCGCTCGGGGTTGAACCGCTTGATACCGTCGCGGTCACGCGGCGAACAGGGGGACAAGTCCTACAATGCAGATCGCGCCCATTATCGCGGCCCAGTTGCCGTTTCTCCGCCGTTATGCCCGTGCGCTGACGGGCAACCAGGTGTCCGGAGACACCTATGTCGCCGCCGCGCTCGAAACGCTCGTGGCGGAACCGTCTCTGTTTCCGACCGACATCGATCCCCGGATCGCGGCCTATGAGGTCTTCACGCGGATCTGGTCCTCGGTGCGGGTGAACACGGAAGGAAATGGCGGGGGCATGTCCGGCGCCCATCGCACGCTCGAAGCGCTCGCACCGCGTTCGCGGCAGGTTTTCCTGCTCGTGTCCGTCGAGGGGTTTTCGACCGCTGACACGGCGCGCATTCTCGGCATCTCCGAAGATGAGGTCACCCGCGCCATCGACGAGACGGGCCGGGAACTCGCCAGCATCGTCGCGACCGATGTTCTCATCATCGAGGACGAACCCATCATCGCCATGGATCTGGAGGCTCTGGTCGAAAGCCTCGGACACCGCGTCGCCGGCGTGGCGCGCACGCAGAAGGAAGCGGTCGCGCTGGCGTCCAAGACGCAGCCGGGCCTCGTTCTGGCCGACATCCAGCTTGCGGACGGCTCGTCCGGGCTCGATGCAGTGAACGACATTCTCGCCGAATTCGACGTGCCGGTCATCTTCATTACCGCTTATCCGGAACGCCTTCTGACCGGCGAACGGCCCGAGCCGGTGTTCCTGATCTCCAAGCCGTTCCAGACCCAGACGGTAAAGGCCATCGTCAGCCAGGCGCTGTTCTTCGGCACCAAGGCCCGCAAGCGCCCGGCCGCCGCGACGGCCTGATCCAACTTTCATTTATCCTCCTCGCATGCAAAAACGCCGGGCTTTCGCCCGGCGTTTCCGTGTGAGCTGCCCTTTGTTGCCTTACGGCGTCGGGGCGGGAGCAGTGGGCTCCGCCGGGGGAGCGGCCGAAGGCGCTTCGGTCGCGGGCGCCGTTGCATCCGGCGCCGTGGCATCCGGCATGGTCGAGGGCGCCGCGCCGCTGGCGGCCATCGAAATCTGCGGCTCGGCCGGCGAGCCGGAAATCGTCAGATCCTCGAAGGCGACTTCCTGGACATTGTTGCCGAGACCCAGCGAGCCTTCGTCGATCAGCACAGCCGCAACCCGGTCGCCGTCGAAGCGGATATCGGAGATCGACTTCTTGGAATCATCGCCGCCGATCTTGGCGCCGACAAGATAGCTCGCGGGCCACAATTCGGCGTTGGCCGACGGCATGGATGCATCGGGCGCGGCCGGTGCGTTGCTGTCGGGTGCCGTCACCCCGCCGGGCGCGGCATCGGTTGCCGCACGGCCGGTTTCGGCCTTCGGATATTCATACTGCGGCAGCGTTTCGAGCGAGGCCGTATCGAACTGGCCGAGATTGAGCTTGCCGTCGGCAACCGCCGGTAGCTGCGATACCTCGTAATTACGGTAGGTCTTGCCGATACCGACAAGGCCGCCATGGCCAATCACCAGCGATTTCACCTGTCCGCTCGAATCCACGAGTATGTCGGCCACGCTGCCGAGCGATTCGTCGTTCATGCCGACCACTTCGGCACCCTTGATATTGGAATACAGATTCGGATCCGTCTTCTGCTGGGCCATCGTGGCCGAATCCTGTGCGCCCGGCGCTGCCGGAGCAGTCACGGCCGGAGGCGTCGCCGGCTCGGCAGGCGCGGTCTGCGCCGTGGCATATGCGGTGAGCGCGGCAAAAGCGGCGCCGGACAGAAGAAGTTTCTTGAGCATGTTATCCCTCCACGTAAGGTGAGGCACGCGGGGCGTCGTATCGTGCCATCCTGAACACACAACGCAGAACCCCGGTCTTGGTTCGCGATTTGTGAAGCGCGGCGTCACTGCGGCGCTGGTGGGGCGCCATGTCGCGAAAAATTGGGCGGGAGTGCGCACGCACGCCTGGGGAGCAGATTTGATGGATGTCCTTGCGGTTGTTCTGCCGGTGTTCGCACTGATCGGGCTGGGCTATGTGGCGGCGCGCATGGGCCTGATCGCCGAACGTGCCGGTGACAGCCTTGGCGATTATGTGTTCGCGCTCGCCGTACCCGTGCTGATCTTCAAGGCGCTGTCGGAAAGCACGGCGGATATGACCGCAAGTCCGTGGGGCTACTGGATCAGCTATTTCACCGCCGCCGCCATCGTGTGGACAGCAGGTTCGGTTCTCGCGCGCCGTGTGTTTCATCGCGATGCGCGCGAAGCTGTGGTTCACGGCTTCTGTTCGGCGCAGTCCAATACGGTCTTTCTCGGCATTCCGCTGATCCTGCAGGCCTACGGCGAAGCGGGCGCGGTGCCGCTGTTTCTTCTGCTCGCCATTCATCTGCCGCTGATGATGGGCGTCGCCAGCCTTCTCATCGAAGGTGCGGACAGAAAAGCCGGCGGCTTTCGCCTTCTGCCTCTTCTGCGCACGCTGGCGACGCATCCGATCCTGCTCGCGCTGCTGGCGGGCCTTCTCGCGCAATTGTTCGATGTGCAGGCGCCGGCCTGGATGAACACAGTGCTCGATCCGCTTGCGGCCTCGGCCTCGCCGGTTGCGCTCGTCGCCATGGGCCTTGCACTGGCGCGCTACGGCTTCCGCTCCGCTCCGGGACCGGCGGCCGTTTCCGTCGCGCTCAAGCTGATCGTGCACCCGTTTCTGGTCTATCTGTTCGCAGCCCATGTCTTCGGGCTTGATCCCGTATTTACGGGCGTTGCGGTGCTGTTCGCGGCCTTGCCTTCGGGAGTGAACGGCTATCTGCTCGCTTTGCGCTATCGCACCGGCGAGCGTCTGGCCTCCAATGCGATTTCCGCCGGAACCGTCCTGTCCGTCGTCACCGTATCGATCTGTCTGTATCTTCTGGGCAGTTGAGGCTCAAAGACCGATCTTCGCGCGGACATCGGCCGGCGTGGCGCCGCTGCTGCGCAGCGTGCGCAGACTCTCCGCGCCCTCGCTCTTGGAGAGCTTTCGCCCGGTCTCGTCCATGATCAGCCGGTGATGACGATAGACCGGCGCGGGCAGGCCGAGAAGCTCCTGGAGAACGCGGTGGACGCTGGTCGCCTGATAAAGATCCTTGCCGCGCACGACATGGGTGACACCCTGCGCGGCATCGTCGACGACAACGGCAAGATGATAGCTTGTCGGCACATCGCGCCGCGCCAGAACGACGTCGCCCCAGGCCCCTGGTTCGGTGCGCACCTCGCGGGCGCTTCCGTCCTCGCCGAGTTCCGTCCATACGATCTCGCGGCCGATCTCGGCGAGCGCCCGTTCCATGTCGAGCCTGAGCGCATAGGGCGCTCCGCGGCGGATGCGTTCGTTGCGTTCGGATGTGCGCAGTTCGCGGCAGGTGCCGGGATAAAGCGGCGCGCCATCGGGATCGCGGGGAGCATCGGGTCCCGCTGCGGCGCGGATATCGCCGCGCGTGCAGAAACAGGGATAGACGAGCCGGCGCGCGCCCAGCGCCTCCAGCGCCTTGCGGTGTTCGCCGATATGCTCCGATTGCCGCCACGCCGGCTTTTCCCAGTCGAGCCCGAGCCAGGCGAGATCGTCGAGAATCTGCGCTTCGAAACTCGGCGTCGAACGGGTGGGGTCGATGTCCTCGATACGGACGAGGAATCTTCCATCCACCGCACGCGCGAGATCGCGGTTCAGCAGGGCCGAAAGGGCATGGCCGAGATGCATCTGGCCGTTGGGACTTGGGGCGAAGCGGAAAACGGGACGGGACATGATCTTGCGCCGCATTGTGCGACATGGTGACTGAACGCGCGATGAAGACGAGAGTGTCGAAACTTCCCTCCACCATAACCAATACCGGCCGGCTCAACCGCCATCTCGATGCGCTGGTCGAGATCGCGCCGGAATTTGCCGCGATCCGGCTGGCGACGGGAAAAATCCCGATCCGCTGGCTCGAACCCGGCTATGCCGGCCTCGTCTGGGTGGTGATGGGCCAGCAGATTTCGGTCGCCGCCGCGCGGGCCATCATGACGCGGCTCGAGGCGGCAATCGCGGTCACGCCCGATGCGGTGCTTGCCGCATCCGACGATGTGCTGCGGGCGCCCGGCCTCTCGATCCAGAAAATACGCACCCTGCGCGAATGCGCTTTGGCGGTGAAGTCCGGCCTCGATTTCGACGCGCTCAAATCGATGTCGGCGGACGAGGCCATCGCGGAATTGACCGCGATTCGCGGCATCGGGCGCTGGACCGCCGAGGTCTATCTTCTCTTCGCCGCGGGCCATCCCGATATATTTCCCGCGGGCGATCTCGCTTTGCAGGAATCCGCCCGTCTGGCATTCGGTCTCGATCTGCGGCCAAGCGAGAAAGAGCTTTTGTCGCGCGCCGAAAGCTGGCGCCCCCATCGCGCCGCGGCCGCGCGGCTGCTATGGGCCTATTACCGTGTCGCCAAAGCGCGCGACGCCACGCCGGTGTGAACCATGCGGATATGTCTTGCCTTGATCGCTCTCGCCTCGGCCATGCTCGCCGCCCCGGCGCTTGCCAATGACGACCCGGACCTGATCTTCAAGAAATCGACCGTCTGGCGCTTCCTGTCGCCGGACGCCAAGCTCGCCGTCTATGCCATCGACGATCCTCTGGTCGAGGGCGTCGCCTGCCATTTCACTTTGCCGGAAATCGGCGGCTGGAAGGGCTGGGCAGGCTTTGCCGAGGAGCGCTCCGAAACCTCGATCTCCTGTCACCAGATCGGCCCGGTCTCCTTCAAGGGTAAATTCGGGCAGGGCGACGATGCGTTCCGCGAACGCCGCTCGCTATTCTTCAAGAAAGTGCAGATCGTGCGCGGCTGCGACGCCAAACGGAACACGCTCGTCTATCTCATCTATTCCGACCGGGTGATCGAGGGCTCGCCGCAGAACTCGACAAGCTCGGTTCCCATCATGCCCTGGGGCGACGCCCCCGCCCCGCGCTGCGTGGATTTTCTGGAGTAAAATCATGGCCCTGGACGGACCCCGTCTTGCCGCCGCCAGCGGCACCGCGACTTCGCTCGTTATCTTTCTCCACGGCTACGGCGCCGACGGCGAGGACCTGATCGGCCTTGGCCGCGAATGGGCATCCGCTCTGCCCGGCACCGAATTCGTCTCCCCACACGCGCCCGAGGCCTGCGTGCAGAACCCGGCCGGACGCCAATGGTGGGACCTTCAGGTCCGCAGCGACGCCGAGCGCTGGGAGGGGCTGAACCGCTCCGGCCCGCTGCTCGACGCCTTCATTTCGGCCGAGATCGCGCGTGCCGGCGTGACGCCGGGCAAGACCGTCCTGGTCGGCTTTTCGCAGGGCACGATGATGGCGCTCCATGTCGGCCTGCGCCGGGCCGAGCCGCTGGCCGGCATTATCGGCTATTCGGGCGTGCTCGCGGGTGCCGAGCATCTGAAGAGCGAGATCAGATCGCGCCCGCCGGTCTTTCTGGCCCATGGCACGATGGATCAGGTCATCCCGGTCGATGCGCTGGTCGCGAGCGTCGAGGCGCTGGCGGAGAACGAGGTGCCGCGGAGCTGGCATGTCGCGCATGGAATGGCGCACGGCATCGACCGGTCCGGGCTCTCGCTCGGCGCGCAATTCCTGCAGAAAAATCTCGGATAGGCCCTGCGACAACCGCTGGATGCCGGGTGGCTTCACAAGGCCGACACATGAAAATAAAATAATTCCCGCAGAGAGGCCCCGACGGGGCGGAGGTGCCGGGTGAGAGGCGGCGCCGGTTTAACCGGAGCACCACGTGAACGCTCACGTTTCTCCCGATGCCTGCCCCGCGCTGGTGCTCAACGCGGATTACCGGCCTTTGTCCTATTACCCGCTCTCGCTGTGGTCCTGGCAGGACGCGATCAAGGCCATTTTCCTCGACCGGGTGAACGTGCTGTCGAGCTATGAGAAGGTCGTGCATTCGCCGACCCTCGATATGCGGCTGCCCTCGGTCGTCTGTCTCAAGAGCTATATCAAGCCATCGCGCAACCCGGCCTTCACGCGCTTCAACGTCTTTCTGCGCGACCGCTTCACCTGTCAGTACTGCGGCTCGCGCGACGATCTGACCTTCGATCACCTGATCCCGCGCTCGCGGGGCGGCACGACGGCCTGGGACAATGTCGTCACCGCCTGTTCGCCCTGCAATCTCAGGAAGGGCGGCATGATGCCGGACCAGTGCGGCATGATCCCGGATCAGCATCCGTTCCAGCCGTCCGTACACGATCTGCACCATAACGGGCGCCTGTTCCCGCCGAACTATCTCCACGAGAGCTGGCTCGATTATCTGTACTGGGATACCGAGCTGGAGCCGTGATCCTCATGGTTCGAGACGGCGCTTCGCGCCTCCTCAGGATGAGGATCGGGGACCTATCCCTCTCCCGCTTGCGGGAGAGGTCGGCAAGCGGCGAAGCCGCTGCCGGGTGAGGGAAGCTTAGTACGAGCTTGCGACTTCCCCTCACCTCGCTCGACACCTCCCGGTGTCGAGTCGTCCTCTCCCGCTTGCGGGAGAGGAGATCAGCGCCTTGTCCCCGCCAGCGAAATCCCCGCCACGGCCGCGCAGATCGCCATGCTCCAGCCGGCGAAGGAAAGGCCGAGAAAGCGCCACGGCGCCGAATCGCAGGGCACGATCTTCGTCGTCTTCAGATTGCTGAGAAGATCGCCGCCCGTGACGCCCGCACCCGCGCCGCAACTCGCCGGCCCGGCCCAGAAATCCCATTCGATTCCGGCGTGGTAGAGACCGAACACGGCATTGGCGGCAAAGACGAGCGCGGCGAGAAGCAGAAGCGTGCGGCTTTGCAGGATCGCGGCGAGGGCGAGCAGAGGAATGCCCACGTAATAGGCCCAGCGCTGCCACAGGCAGAGCTGGCAGGGCTGATAGCCGAGCACGTGCTGGAAATAGAAGGCCGCCAGAAGGGCGGCGGCGGCGATGGCTGCGGCAGCGAGGCCAAAGGTGCGGGGCGTCGGCATCAGAAGGCGTATTTCACGACCGCGAAGCCGCCGACAAGCGCGATCAGGAAAAGTATGGTCACGAGTTCGAGACGCTTCTCGATGAAATGGCGGATCGGCTCGCCATAGGCTTTCAGCAGCCCGGCGACGAGGAAGAAGCGCGCGCCGCGCGTGATGACGGACAGCACGACGAACCACAGGAAATCGTAGCCTGCGAGGCCCGAGGCGATGGTGACGAGCTTGTAGGGGATCGGCGTCAGACCCTTGATGAGGATGATCCAGGCGCCCCAATCGCGATAGGCGGCGCGGAACGCCTCCATCTTGTCCTGATAGCCGTAAAGCTCGATCAGCCAGCGGCCGACGCTGTCGAACAGAAGCGCGCCGATCGCATAGCCGAGAATGCCGCCGAGGACGGAGGTCAGCGTGCACCAGGCCGCGATCTGATAGGCCTTGTCGCGGTTGGCCAGCACGACCGGAACCAGAACGACGTCCGGCGGAATCGGGAAGAACGATGATTCGGCGAAGGAAATGACGCCGAGCGCGCGAATGGCGCGCGGCCCTTCGGCAAGGCGCATGGTCCAGTTGTAGAGCGGACGAAGCATTCGGCGGGCCCGGTGGAAGGGCCAAGGGTCTAGCCGCTCAGGCTCCCGCCGTCCATCGCGCCGCCGGTCACTTCAGCGACACCTCCGCGACCTTGTCGCGATAGTCCTTTTTCGGGTCCGAGCCGAACAGGAGTTTCAGGCCCGCGAACAGGCTGTTCTCGTTCAGCCAGATTTCGGCGCTTTCAGTATCGAACCGCACGAGCTGCAGTTCGGGATCGTCCTCGCCCTTCTCGAACCAGGCGGCGACGAACGGATTCCACAACCGCTTGATCGTCAGCCTGTCACCGTCGAGCACAAGATTGCCGTGCAGGCAGGCGAACAGATCGTGGTCCTTGGCGGCGAAATGGGCCGTGCCGCGCACGCCGGCCGTCATGGCCTTCACGAGCCCGTTGGTGCGGGTCGTGAAGAAATAGACGGGGCCGTGCCCCTCCGGCACCTGCGGGTCGAACTGCGCCGTCATCGGCTGCGAATGGCCGTCTTCGGCGCCGTCGCAGGTCAGCATCAGGGTCATGTCGGACCGCAGAGCGTCCCAGAATCTGCGTTCGATCTCCGCTTTGTCCGTCATGGCATGTCTCCTTTTCAGGGAAACGGGGCCGGACCGAGCTTGTTCCGATGTGCTGGCGTCTTGCCTCCGGGGGCCGGGAGGGGTTATCTCCCGCGCTCCGCGGGCGTGGCGGAACTGGTAGACGCAGGGGACTCAAAATCCCCCGTCCGCAAGGATATGCCGGTTCGAGTCCGGCCGCCCGCACCATTTTCCATATCTCACGCGAGTTCGCCTCGCTCACCGCTCCGACAGGGCGGCCTGGCCGGCCGACGGGCGGTCGCCCTTGCGAACCCTTCGGGTTCGAACTCTCTGCAGTGAGGCGCACCAAGGCTTTCTTCAGCCTGATGCCACTTTTCCGTGCCGGTCATTGAATGGTTGCACGCTGTGCGCCATGATCCCGGCATGGCGCGCTCCGGCGGGGCCGGGGCCGCCCCTCACGGAGGCGTGTCATGACGACGGCTCAGCCCGGCTACGGGATTCCGAAAAGCATCACCCAGCAGATTCGCGACAAATGGGGCGGGTTCCTCGCCCTCGGCGTCGTTCTCGTGATCGGCGGCACGCTCAGCATCCTCCTGCCGGTCGTCTCGACTTTGGCGACGAGCCTGTTCCTCGGCGCGGTGCTGCTCGTGACCGGCGTGGCCTGCATCTTCCACGCCTTTCAGGTGAAGACGTGGAGCGGCTTTCTGTGGGATCTCGTCGTCGGTCTGATCCAGGTGCTCGGCGGCTTCCTGATCTTCTTCAATCCGCTGGCGGGCGCGATCACGCTCACCATCCTCATCGCCGCGATCTTCGGCGCGCAGGGCATCGCCCAGATCATGCTCGCCTTCCGCGTCCGTCCGCACGACGGCTGGGGCTGGCTGCTGGCTTCGGGCATTGTTGCGCTCGCGGTCGCGGTGCTGCTGATGATGCGGTTCCCGGCGACGGCCGTCACCGCGCCGGGCATGCTGGCCGGCATTTCGCTCGTCTTTTCGGGCTGGTCCTACATCATGATCGCACTGGCGGCGCGGCGGCTGACGGCCTAGCCGCCCTCGTCGCCCTGCGTGCGGTGTGTATTGACGGCGCCGCCCGGCACCAGGACGGGGTCTGCGACCGGAACGCGGCGCACGCGCGCGGCTTTGCGCTTGGCGCGTGCGGGCGTGTAGATCTGCTTGACGGCCTCAACGACATGCACGCCCGCGAACGGCGCCCAGCCCCATGAACCGGCGCGCTCCAGCCAGAGCGCCGAGCGCAGCACCATTGCGCGCGCGACCGGCGGAAACATCAACGCTTCGCCCCAGGAGATCGGCGCGAACTGCGTCATGCGCAAAAGCTCGGTGAGCTGGCCGCGGCTATAGGGCCGCCCATGGCCGAACGGCGTCGTCTCCAGCCGCGCCCAGGCGCCGCGCCGGTTGGGCACGATGGCGATCAGCCGCCCGCCCGGCGCAAGGCAGCGCCAGCATTCGCGCAGGACCTCGCGCGGATCGTCCGCGCTTTCGAGCGCATGGGCGAGGATCACCCGATCGACGGCGGCATCCGGCAGCGGCCACATATCCTCGTCGACCAGCGCCGAGGCGGCGCCGCGCCCGGACTGCCAGTCCATGACGCCCTGCGCGGCGGGCATGAAGGCGATGACGCGCTCCGCCTCGTCGCGGAAGGCGCCGATGAAGGGCGCCGCGAAGCCGACGCCGAGCACCCTGAGGCCCGTCACATCGTCGAACCTTGCGCGCAGCTTGGCGCGCAGGATGCGCCGGACCACCTGGCCGAGGCGGCCCTGATAGAAGGCCCTGAGATCGACGACATCGAGCGACATGGGCGGGAGGTTAGCATGGAATGTTTGCTGAGAGCCCATTGGCGATGCGCAGGCAATTGATGTTGCGTCCCCCGGGTCAAGCCCGAGGGCAGGCTCTTCGACGCAGTTCGATGAGGGGAAGATTGTCGTCACCTCGCATATCCCGGAAGCGGCGAAGCCGCTGTCCGGGATCCATACGCCGTGATGTTGCGGGATGATTTCGGGCGCTGCGGTTCATGTCGTCAGCACCGGGAGTATGGGTCCCGGGCTCCGCTGCGCGGCCCCGGGACATCCGGAGCCCCTTCTCCCGCCCCCGGAATAGAGACAAAATTAAACACCCCTTTACCGCCTGCATTTAAGCCTTGTTCAGCAAGTCACGAGCGGCGGGAGGATGTATCGCGTGCGGGCGCTCGTCTACCGCAGTGGAGTCAGGAGAAAACGCACGGTTTCCCACGAAATGCGGGAAGCCCTGGCGCGGCGTGGCTGGGATGCCGCCGGCGCGGCGCTGATTGCGCTGTCGGCCGGCGCGGCCCTGACGCTGATCACCTGGTCCGCTGCCGATCCAAGTTTCAACAATGCCGTCGAGGGCGAGGCCAGGAATCTGCTCGGCCGCCCCGGCGCGTTCGTCGCCGACATGCTGATGCAGACCTTCGGGCTTGCGAGCCTGATCGTGCTGCTGCCGCTCGCGGCCTGGGGCTGGCGTCTCGTTCTGCGCCGCAGCCTCGACCGCGAGAAAATGCGCATTCTCGCCTGGCTGGCGGCCATAATCACTGCCACCGCCTTCTGTGCCGCACTCCCGCAAACCGCAGCCTGGCCCCTGCCGCACGGCCTTGGCGGCTTTGCCGGCGACAACATTGCGCGCGCCATCGGCACACTCATTCCCGCGACCGGCCATGCCGCCACCGCGATCGCCGCCGGCTTCGGCGCCGCCGCCGCTTTCTTTGCTTTCGTTGCGTCCGGATTCGCCTTCCATGACGACATGCCGGAACTGACCCGTCTCGGCCGCCGCGCGCCCGCCTTCGACGAGGCCGACGACGATGAGAGCGAGGAAGAGGACGAGACCGAGGATTACGCCGAAGAGGAAGAAGAAGACTACGAGGAAGAGCCGGAGAACGACGGCGAGCTGCGCGCACCGCGCCGCCGCATGGCCGAGCTCGATGACGATGGGCCGGGCGGTTTCGCGCCCGTCGGGCTGATCGTGCATTACTGGTTCGCGCTGAAGAGCGGCCTTGTGCGCGTGCTGCGCGGCGGCGCCTTCATGCACACCGAGCGCGACGCCGGACGTGTCGGCATGCGCGATCTTCTGCGCCGTCTCGACGACGAGGGCTACGAGCTCTCCGGCGAGGAGGAGGACGAAGAAGAGGAATACGAGGCCGAGGAAGACGCGACGGACGACGAGGACGCGTTCGACCCCGACGAGGAGGAGGCGACCGAACGCCGCCGCGCCTCGCGCCGCATCACGCGCCGGGCGAGCGTCGCGCCCTACGATCCGCGTACCTACGCGACGCCCGCGCTCAACCTGCTCGCGGCGCCGAAGAAATCCGGCGGTGCGACGCTCAGCAAGGCCGAGCTGCAGGAAAATGCGCGCATGCTCGAAACCGTGCTCGACGATTTCGGCGTCAAGGGCGAGATCATCGACGTCAATCCCGGGCCTGTCGTGACATTGTACGAACTGGAGCCGGCGCCGGGCATCAAGGCCTCGCGCGTGATCGGCCTTGCCGACGACATCGCGCGCTCGATGAGCGCCACCGCCGCACGCGTCGCGGTCGTTCCCGGCCGCAATGTCATCGGCATCGAACTGCCGAACGAAAGGCGCGAGACGGTCTATCTGCGCGAACTTCTCGCCGCCGGCGAATTCGCGGAAACCGATATGCGCCTGCCGCTGTGCCTCGGCAAGACGATCGGCGGTGATCCGGTGATCGCCGAGCTTGCGCGCATGCCCCATCTTCTGATCGCGGGCACGACCGGCTCCGGCAAATCGGTCGCGATCAATACGATGATTCTCAGCCTGCTCTACCGGCTGACGCCGGACCAGTGCCGCCTGATCATGATCGATCCGAAAATGCTGGAACTGTCGGTCTATGACGGCATTCCGCATCTTCTGGCGCCAGTCGTCACCGATCCGAAAAAGGCGGTCATCGCACTGAAATGGGCGGTGCGCGAAATGGAAGAGCGCTACCGCAAGATGTCGAAGGTCGGTGTGCGCAATATCGACGGCTTCAACGCGCGCATGGAAGAGGCCATGCGCAAGGGCGAGGTGATCCACCGCACCGTACAGACGGGCTTCGACAAGAAGACGGGCGAGGCCATCTATGAGCGCGAGGAGATGGAGCTTGAAAAGCTGCCTTATCTCGTCGTCATCGTCGATGAGATGGCCGACCTGATGATGGTCGCGGGCAAGGAGATCGAGGGCGCCATCCAGCGTCTCGCGCAGATGGCGCGCGCGGCCGGCATCCACATCGTCATGGCGACGCAGCGCCCGTCGGTCGATGTCATTACAGGCACGATCAAGGCGAATTTCCCAACCCGAATCTCCTTCCAGGTGACGTCGAAGATCGACAGCCGCACCATTCTCGGTGAACAGGGCGCCGAACAGCTTCTCGGCCAGGGCGACATGCTCTACATGGCGGGCGGCGGACGCATCAGCCGCGTGCATGGCCCGTTCTGCTCGGATGCCGAGGTCGAGAAGGTCGTGCGCCATCTGAAAGCGCAGGGCGCGCCCGATTATCTCGAAGCCGTCACCGCGGAAGAGGAAGAGGGCGAAGACGGTTCGGTGTTCGACAAGGGCGCGTTCGGCTCGGAGGGCGGAGATCTTTACGACCAGGCCGTCGCGGTTGTCCTGCGCGACAAGAAGTGCTCGACCAGCTACATCCAGCGCCGCCTGCAGATCGGCTATAACAAGGCGGCCTCGCTCGTCGAGCGCATGGAGGAGGAGGGCGTCGTCAGCACCGCAAACCACGCCGGCAAGCGTGAAATCCTCCTCGAAACCAACGACCGCGCCGTCAACTTCTGAGGCGCGGGCCAATTTAGCTGTAAGCGGCGGACCGGCCCTCCGTTTTGTCGCCACAGACCGGGGCTATCGAGACCGGGCTTGGGGAGTGTGATGATTCCAGGAACCCTTTTCCGTCTCGCTGCCATATCCGCGCTGATTGCCGTGGCGCTGCCGGCTCATGCCCAGTCGATTCCGTCGCCGCAGCCGCGGCCCGCTTCGCTGGGGGCGACACCGGTTTCCCAGCCCACCGCGCCGTCCGCCATCGCTCCTCCGGCCATGGCGGCGCCCGCGCTCGACCCGCCGCAGCAGACGACACCCGCCGAGCTTGCCGCGCCGACGCCGGCAGCCTCCCCCTCCGCCGAGGCGGCGGAAGCGGCCGCCATGATGCAGCAGACCGCGCCGACAAATCCCGGCGCGCCGCTCGATCTCACCCAGCCGCAGAACCTGCCCACGCCCCAACCGGTACCTTCGCCCGTGCCGGGCACCCCGCCGGGCGCGGTTCTTGCCGCAGCCAGCCCCGTCGATACGCCGGCCGAAAAACAGACGCTTCACCGGGTGAACACCTATTTCAACGGCATCACCACCCTGGTCGGGAACTTCGTCCAGATCGGGCCGGACGGCTCGCGCGCGGACGGCAAGTTCTTCCTGCGCAAGCCGGGCAAGGTGCGGTTCTATTATCAGCAGCCCTCGACCACCGACATCATCGCCGACGGCAAATCGCTCGTCGTGCGCGACCGCAAGCTGGCGACGCAGGACGTCTATCCGCTGTCGCAGACGCCGCTGAAATTCCTGCTCGACAAGAATCTCGATCTGGCGCGCGATTCGAAGGTCGTCGGCGTCTATGAGGAGCCGGGGATCGTCTCGGTCGCCATTGAGGAGGAGACGACCTTCGGCGGCAAGGCGCGCGTTCTCATCGTCTTCGCCAGCGAGGACCAGGTGAATTACGAGCTGAAGCAGTGGACGATCACCGATCCGCAGGGGCTCGACACGACGATCGCCGTCTCCCAGCTCGACACCGCCTCGAAACCCGACGACAAGCTGTTCGCCGTCGATTACACGCGCGACATCACGCGCCGGTAAGCGCCTGCCCACGGGGGGAAAATAAGCCTCACGTCCTCGTGAAGCCCCACCCGTTGAATTGTGGCGGCGCATACATACCTGACTCTTCAAGCAGCACGCCCATCCCCAGTGGTGCCCCCGTCTCCACGGGCGCTGTTGCACCCGCCGGCCAACCCTCCCGGCGGAAACGCGAACAAAAGCGTTGGGCGCCCGATCTCCCCCCAGATCGGGCGCTTTCCTTTGACCGCCACCGCCCGGAATGAGGGGTTACCCGATCCCGATTCGTCCGCTATTCCTCAGCCTCACGTCTTTCCTCTGAAGCCGCGCTCTGCGGCACGGCCTCTCCCATCGGGAGAGGAATATTCCGATGCATCTGAAAATCGCCTCCTGGAACATCAATTCCGTTCGCCTGCGCATCGACCTCGTCGGCCGCCTCCTCGACGAGGCCGAGCCCGACATCATCTGCCTGCAGGAAACCAAATGCCTCGAGGCGCAGTTTCCGCTCTCCGCCTTCAACCAGCGCGGCTATGTCCACGCGGCCATGACCTGCCAGAAGGGCTATCACGGCGTCGCCATCCTCTCGCGCGTGCCGTTTTCCAGCGTCGAGCGGTTCCGTTTCGGCGGCAAGGAGGATGCGCGCCACATCGCCGTGACGCTCGACGGCAAGACGCGCGGCCTGCAACTGCACAATTTCTATGTGCCGGCGGGCGGCGACATTCCCGATCCCGAACTCAATCCGAAATTCGCGCACAAGCTCGCTTATCTCGACGAGATGCGGCAATGGACGACCGGTGTGGCGGCGCAGCGCTCCATTCTCGTCGGCGATCTGAATGTCGCGCCGCTGCCCGACGATGTGTGGAGCCACAAGCAGATGCTCGGCGTCGTCAGCCATACGCCGGCGGAAACCGAGCGCCTGATCGCGATCCAGGAAGACGGCAGATGGGTCGACACCGTGCGCCGCAACCTGCCGGAACCCGAACGTGTGTACACATGGTGGAGCTACCGCTCGCCGAACTGGGAGCTTTCCAACCGCGGGCGGCGTCTGGACCATGTCTGGGCATCGCGCGATATCGAAAGCGCCATCGGGCCGACTGAAATCCTCAAACCGGCGCGAAGCTGGGAGCGGCCGTCCGACCATGTTCCGCTGATCGCGGAATTCGACATCTAAGGATCAGGCGCCCGACAACCGGTCGAGATTTTCGGATATCCGGTTCAGGTCGGTATATTCCGCCCGCATGCGCTCCAGAAGGCGGTTGCGGAGCTGCGCGGCGATGTTCGGATATTCCTCCAGCATCCGGCGGAAAGTGGCCCGCGGCACGGCCAGAAGATGCGCCGCCTCAGCGGCCACCGCATCGCAGGGCCGCGTCGTCGGTACGACGAGCGCGATCTCGCCGATCAAAGTTCCCGGCCCGACGATGCGCTGCTCGCGCCCGGTGCGAAGTTCGATACGCCCGGAAACCAGCACATAGGCGGATTCGGCATCGTCGCCGGTGTTGAACAGGATGTCGCCGCGCGCGAGGCGCGCCTGCTCCGCCGAGAAGGCGAGGAGCCGCAGCGCCTCGCGCCCGATATCCGACAATACGGGCGCGCGCTCGAGAGCGCGGAGATTGTCGTCGAGACTCACGACACCAGCCGGTAGCCGCCCGCCTCGGTCACGAGCAGCGAGGCGCTGGACGGGTCCTTCTCGATCTTCTGGCGCAGGCGGTAGATATGCGTTTCGAGCGTGTGGGTCGTCACCTCGGCATTGTAGCCCCACACTTCCTGAAGCAGTTCGTCGCGGCCGATGACCTTTCCGCCCGCGCGGTACAGATAGCGCAGGATCGAGGTTTCCTTCTCGGTGAGGCGGACCTTGGAGCCGCGCTCGTTGGTCAGGAGCTTGGTCGCCGGGCGGAACGTGTAGGGGCCGATCGACAGCACCGCGTCCTCGCTCGCCTCATGGCTGCGGAGCTGGGCCCGGATGCGCGCCAGAAGGACGGCGAAGCGGAAGGGCTTGGTGACATAATCGTTGGCGCCCGCTTCGAGCCCCTCGACCGTATCGGCATCCGAATCGTGGCCGGTCAGCATGATGACCGGGCCCTTATAGCCTTCGGCGCGCGCGGCCTTGACCGCCTCGCGCCCGTCGCGGTCCGGCAGTCCGACATCCATCAGGACGAGATCGACATGATCCTTTTTGAGGATCGCGGCCGCATCGGCGGCGCTTCCCGCGCCAAGCGGCTCGAACTCGCCCTTGAGGGCGAGCTGTTCGCTCAACGCTTCGCGCAGATCGGCATCGTCGTCGACGATGAGAATCTTGCGCGCAGCCGCCATGTCGTGCCCTCCTTCGCCGCAACAAACCACACCCGCACCGCCGCGCAAACGGGGGCGGGAGCCTGCGGATCCGACATCTTGGCCAGACCCCTCCGCTATATATACGTTCTCCGAAGCCGGATGGACCACTGCGGCGGCACTTTGCTGGCGGGAAATCTGCGTTTCCCGGTGGCTTTGGGCCGGTCGGGCATCGTCAACGGCAAGCGCGAGGGCGATGGCGGCACGCCGCGCGGCCGCCTGCCGCTGCGCCGGCTGTGGTTTCGCGCCGACAAGGTAAGGCGTCCGGCGACGGGATTGCCGCTGCGGGCGATACGGCCGGACGATCTGTGGTGCGATGCGCCCGGCGACCGGAACTACAACCGCCCGGTGCGCGCGCCCTATCCGGCCAGCCATGAGACGATGTGGCGGGACGACGATGTCTACGATTACGTGGTGGAGCTCGGCTGGAACGATTCTCCGCGCAAAGCGGGGCGGGGTTCGGCGATCTTCATGCATCTCGCCCGCGAGGGCTTCCAGCCGACCGAGGGCTGCGTCGCCCTGCAAAGACGCGATTTCCAGCGCCTGCTGCCGCTGCTCGGACCGGATACGGTGATGGTGGTGAGGTGATTTTCCCTCAGCGCATGTCCCGGGGCGATGCGCAGCATCGAGCCCGGGACCCATACGCCGCAGCCTTTGCGGCTCAGCCTCTGACGCCGCGGAATATGGGTCCCGGACAGCGGCTCTGCCGCTTCCGGGACAGACGGAAATCCTTGTTACAGCTTCCGCAGCGCCACTTCCTCGACGCGGTGGTCGGCGCCCTTGGACAGGATCAGGCTCGCGCGCTGGCGCGTCGGCACGATATTGTCGCGCAGATTGACGAGGTTGATCGAGCGCCACAGATTTTCGGCCATGGCCAGGGCCTCTTCGGCCGGCAGATTGGCGAAGCGGTTGAAATAGGATTTCGGATCGCGGAACGCGCTTTTGCGCAGATGCAGGAAGCGCGCGACATACCAATCGTGGATCTGCTTCTCGTCGGCATCGATGAAGATCGAGAAATCGAAGAAATCCGACACGAAAGGCATGGCCTTGGCGCCGCGCGGCCGCCCGGCCTGCAACACGTTCAGCCCTTCGAGGATGAGGATATCGGGCCGGTCGACCACGATTTCCTCGCCGGGAAGCACGTCATAGCTGAGATGCGAATAGAGCGGCGCGGTGACCTTGCCCTTGCCGGCCTTGATGTCGGTGAGAAAGCGCAGCAGGGCCGGCAGGTCGTAGCTTTCCGGAAAGCCCTTGCGCGCCATCAGCCCCTCGGCCTCGAGCACCGCGTTCGGCAGCAGGAAACCGTCGGTGGTGACGAGATCGACCTTCGGGGTGTTCGGCCAGCGGCGCAGCAGCGCCTGCAGCAGGCGCGAGGTCGTGGATTTGCCGACCGCGACCGAGCCGCCGATGCCGATGATGTAGGGGACCTTGGTGCCGTTGGTGCCCAGGAAGGCGCGCGTGGCGCGGAACAGAACCTGGGTCGCCTCGACATAAAGCGCCAGCAGGCGCGAGATCGGCAGATAGATCTGCTCGACCTCCTTCACGTCGATCGGATCGTCGAGCGAGCGCAGGCGCACGATATCCTCGGCGGTCAGCGTCAGCGGCGTATCGGCACGCAGGCGCGCCCATTCTTCGCGCGGAAACACCCGGTAGGGTGATTCCGGTTTTGCGGCCAATACGTCCAAGCTGCCTGCCCCCCTAGCCACCTTGCCGCGCCGCTTTTTCTGCGAGGCCCGATTGGACCGTGCGCGATTTCAGTTCCGCCATCACGTCCGACAGGGGGATCTGCTGCGCGCGCAAGACGACGAGCAGATGGAACAGCACATCGGCTGCTTCCTTGGTCAGCCCCCCGCGGTCGTTGGTGACCGCCGCGAGAGCCGCTTCCACGGCCTCCTCGCCCAGCTTTTTCGCGCACTTCTCGACGCCCGAGTCAAGAAGTTGACGCGTATATGACGCCGCAGGGTCGGCCATCGCGCGCTCGGCGACGAGGTGTTCCAGGGCATTCAGGTCGAAATCGCTCATGTCCGCTCCGTGGTGCGGTCCGGCTGCCAGGGCGGGTCGCGGCGCACCGCGATCCCGGCCCGGGCCATGTGATCCTTCACATCCTGAACCGAAAAAGTGCCGAAATGGAAAACGCTGGCGGCAAGGACGGCGCTGGCATGGCCCTCCGAAACGCCCGCGACGAAATGATCGAGCGCGCCGACGCCGCCCGATGCGACGACCGGAACCGGCACCGCATCGGCCACCGCGCGCGTGAGCCCGAGATCGTAGCCGTCCTTGGTGCCGTCGCGATCCATCGAGGTCAGGAGAATTTCCCCTGCGCCGAGGGCCGCAACTTCGCGTGCATACTCGACCGCGTCGAGCCCGGTCGGGCGGCGGCCGCCATGGGTGAAGATTTCCCATTTGCCGGGCGCGGTCTTCTTGGCGTCGATCGCGACCACGATCGCCTGGGCGCCGAACTTGTCGGCCGCGCGGCCGACAATGGCGCGCTCGTTCACCGCCGCCGAATTGATCGACACCTTGTCCGCGCCCGCGAGCATGAGATTGCGGATGTCGTCCACCGTGCGTACACCGCCGCCGACCGTGACCGGCATGAAGCAGTTCTCCGCCGTGCGCGCGACGACATCGAGCAGGATGGCGCGCTCCTCGTGGCTTGCGGTGATGTCGAGGAAGCAGAGTTCGTCGGCACCCGCGGCATCGTAGGCTTTCGCCGCCTCCACCGGATCGCCGGCATCGACGAGATCGACGAATTTGACACCCTTGACGACGCGTCCGTCCTTGACGTCCAGACAGGGGATGATGCGGATTTTCAGCGTCATGATCTTGCCTCGCGGATCGCGGCCAGGGCTTCAGTGCCGTCGAGCCGCCCGTCATAGAGCGCACGGCCGGTGATCGCGCCCGCGATGCTTTTGTTTTCGGGCTTCAGCAGCGTGCGCACATCCTCGATACCGGCAAGACCGCCCGAGGCGATGACGGGTATGGACACGGCCTCGGCAAGCGCGCGCGTGCCCTCGAAATCCAGCCCCTTCAGCAGGCCGTCGCGGCCGATATCGGTGTAGATGATCGCCGCGATGCCGGCATCCTCGAAGCGCCGCGCAAGATCGAGCGCGGTCAGTTCGGAGACCTCGGCCCAGCCCTCGACCGCGACCTTGCCGCCTTTCGCGTCCACGCCGACCGCGATCTTGCCGGGAAATTCCTTTGCCGCCGTCCTGACGAAATCCGGATCGCGCACCGCCGCCGTGCCGAGGATCACGCGCGCAATGCCGCGCTTCAGCCAGCCTTCGACCGCCGCCATTTCGCGGATGCCGCCGCCGAGCTGGATCGGTATGGACACGGCATCGACCACGCCCTCGACCGCCATCATGTTGACGGTTGCACCGGCGAACGCGCCGTCGAGATCGACGACATGAATCCATTCGAATCCGGCGGCTTCGAACCCTTTCGCCGCGGCGGCGGGATCGGCGCCATAGATCGTCGCCTGCTCCATGTCGCCCTGCTTCAGGCGCACGACATGGCCCTCTTTGAGATCGATCGCGGGATAAAGGATCACGGTGCCCACTTCAGGAAATTGGAGATCAGCGCAAGGCCGAGCGCCTGGCTTTTCTCGGGATGAAATTGCGTGCCGGCGATATTGCCACCCGCGACCATGGCCGTGACCGGCCCGCCGTAATCGGCGCTTGCCAGTACATCGTCCGTATTGTCCGGCACGAAGTGAAATGCGTGCAGGAAGAAGGCGTGCAGGCCGGACGGGCCGAGCGGCACGCCATTCAGCAATGCGTGATCGCGCGCGGCAATGAGCGTGTTCCAGCCCATATGCGGCACTTTCAGCGTCTTGTCCGCCGGCTCGACTCGCACGACTTTGCCGGGAATCCAGTCGAGGCCCCTGGCGCCCTCATGCTCGACGCCCTCGGTCGCAAGCAATTGCATGCCGATGCAGATGCCGAGAAAGGGCGCGCCGCGTTTGCGGACCGCCTCAATGAGCGCCTCGTCCATACCCGCGATGGCGGCAAGCCCGCGCCGGCAATCGGGAAAGGCGCCGTCGCCGGGCAGCACGACCCGTCCGGCCGTGCGAACGATGTCGGGATCGGAGGTGATCGTGACCTTCGCCCCCGCAAGCTCGAACGCCTTTGCCGCCGAGCGCAGATTGCCGGCGCCGTAATCGATGAGAGCGACCGTCAATGCTGGCCCCCGGGTTCGGGAAACAGGCCGAGCACGCCGTGCCCGCCGGAGGGCGTATGGACGCGGTGCGGGGCATCCTGCGGCGGTGCGGTGAATGTGGCCGGGATGGCGGCCCGTTCGGCGAAATAGACGAGTTCCGCTTCCTCGCCTTTTTTGGCCAGCACCGATCCCGTCTGTACGAAGCCGCGCGCCTCGATCTTGCGGCGTCGCAGATCGCTGCCCTCGAAACCGGCATAGAGATTGGCGAGCAGCGCAAGCGCAAAGCCCGCATTCTCTGTGAGCGGCAGGAACGTTCCGGCCAGCCCGGCCGCAACCGCGATCAGGACATAGATCAGAGTGCCGAGCCACAGCCGGTGATAGAGGAGCCAGGGTAGCGGAATGAGGAAGGCCGGCCACGAAAAGCCGTCCTTGATGAAAAGGGTTCTGTCGGCCCACGCCGCGGCATTGGCCGCCGCGCGGGGTTCATGGACCGTCCACAGACGCATATGCGGTTTCAGCCGCCGAGGCTGCCCTTTGTCGAGGGGATACGATCCGCCGTTCGCGGATCGACGGCAAGGGCCGCGCGCAGAACGCGGGCGAGCCCCTTGAAACAGCTCTCGGCCACGTGATGCGCGTTGACGCCGTAGAGCGTCTCGACATGCAGGGTCACGCCGGCCTGAACGGCGAAGCCCTGGAAGAATTCGCGCACCAGTTCGGTGTCGAAATCGCCGACCTTGGCGGCCGGAAAATCCGTCTTCCAGACGAGGAAGGGTCGGCCGGAAATATCGATGACGACGCGCGTCAGCGTCTCGTCCATCGGCAGATGAACGTCCGCATAGCGGGTGATGCCCTTCATGTCGCCGAGCGCCTGACGCACCGCCTGACCGAGGGCGATGCCGACATCCTCGACCGTGTGGTGGAAATCGATATGCGTGTCGCCCTTGGCCGCGACATCCATGTCGATCAGCGAATGGCGGGCCAGAAGATCCAGCATGTGATCGAAAAAGCCGATGCCGGTCGCGATCCGGCCACGGCCTTCGCCGTCCAGATCGACGCTGACGGACACATCGGTTTCGCTCGTCTTGCGGGCGATCGAGGCGCGGCGGGTCATATCGAAGCCATGTCCTGTGCGGCGGGAACCGCCAATAAAGCTCAAAAGGGTGAAAATCCCCTCAAGCGGGGGCGTTTCGGCGGCTCTTTAGCAGGGTGCGCGGCCGCAGGCCAGTTAACGCGGGCGCCGCAGGCGCACATAAAGCGCCCCGGCGCCGCCATGGGCCTGCGCGGCCTCGGAAAATCCCAGAACGACATCGCGCAGCGCCGGCTCCGCCAGCCAGGCGGGAACGAGGCGGCGGAGCACCCCGCTGTCACCGCCGGACGAGCCCTTGCCGGTGATGACGAGCACGACCCGCGCGCCGCGCGCCTGCTGGGACCGCAGGAAACGCAGCAGCCGATCATGGGCCTCATCCTGAAACATTCCATGGAGATCGAGCCGCGCATCGACCGCCGCGCCCTTTTTCAGGCTGCGGGCGAGTTTGGGCTCGATCGGCGCAAGAGGCGGCGGCCGCGTGACCGGGGGCGGCGCTTTGGGAGCGCCGGCGGGACGGGCCGGACGGGCGATCTTCGCCGGCTTCGCTGGCTTTGGCGGGGCGGCGGGCGGTTCGGGTTCCGGGGCAGAGGGCTTTGCCGCCGCGCGGCCTGAAAGCGGCCGGATGCTTTCGACGATCTTCGCCCAGAGCGACTGGTCTTCCGGCGAGAGGCCCTTGCTTCTTCTGCCCGGCGTCACGGCGCGGGCTCGGCGCGCGGCATCAGCACGACGAAATGACCGCGATGGCGGATGCGGCCGGCGATCCGGCCGGCCTCCTTTCCGGTGCCGAAGAAGATATCGGCGCGCGCCGGGCCACGGATCGCCGCACCGGTATCCTGCGCGATCATCAGGCGGCGGAACTCCGCCTCGCCCTTTTTGGCGGGAAGCCGCGCCTCGACCCAGACCGGCAGCCCGTAGGGCCAGACCGTATCGTCCACCGCAATCGAGCGCCCGCCGGTGACGGGGATGGTCTGCGCGCCGATCGGCCCTTCATTGCCGGGCCGCCCCTCGTCCATACGAAAGAAGATATAGGATTTGTTGGCGCGCATCAGCGCCGGTGCCTCGAGCGGATTTGCGGCGAGATAGGCGCGGATCGAGGTCGCATCCGCCTGTTCGCGCGTCATGGTTCCGCGCTCGACCAGAACGCGGCCGATGGGCGTGAATTTGTGGCCGTTGCGCCCGGCGAAATTGACGCGCACGACCTTCTTGCCGTCGAGGCGGATGCGCGCCGAGCCCTGTATGTGCACGAAGAAAGCGTCGATGGGATCGAGCCAGACAAGTTCGAGCCCGCGCCCCGCAAAGGCTCCGGTTTCAATCGCCGCGCGGTCCGGAAAGGGGTCGGGCGCCGGACCGGGCGGCATGGCCATCAGGGGCGCGGAAAATTTTTTGGTCTTCGTCAGCGAGCCGGGAAATTCAGGCTCGAAATAGCCGGTGTAAAACGCCTCGCCCGGCGGCGCGACCACTGCCGGCACGAACCATGCCTCGAAGAAAGCGCGCGCCTGTTTGGCGCCGAGTTTCGCCGGCAGAGCGAGCGCAGCGGCACAGGCCGCGTCGAGCGACATGCCCGGCGGCAGGCCGGGACGGACGGGGCCGGGCTTGGCGTTCAGCGCCGCGCAACTGGCGCGGAACGGGGCAAAGGCGGCGGTGTGATCGTCCGCCGCCCATCCATGCAGTGCTTCGAACAGAACGGGCTGAAGATGAACCGGCGCGGGCGGCGAAGCTGCGAATGCGGACGGGGTGCCGATCAGCACCGCCGCAAGAGCCGCCGCAGCCCTTCGCACGCTCATGCCGATTCGGTGCCGACCAGTTTCCAGTTGGGATCGCGCTCGGCGAGTTCGCGGGCGAAGGTCCAGATATCGACGACCTCCGTCACCTTTTCAGGGCTGCCGTCCACGATCTCGCCGTCCTTGCCCCGTGTCACAGTGACGATCTGGGAGACGAAGCGCACTTCGAGCTCGGCGGTGCCGTCGTTCAGCTCGGCGCCGCTGGCGGTGGCCTTGTCGATCGACACGAAGGTCGTCTGCACGCTTTCGCCGCGCCGCTCGCGGTCCGCGATCAGGCTGGCGAAGCTCTCATAGACGTCCTTGGCCAGGAGCGGGCGCAGCGTCTTGGTGTCGCCTGCCGCAAAGGCGGTCACGATCATTTCATAAGCGCCGCGCGCACCCTGCAGGAAGCCGGGCAGATCGAAGCCGGGATCGTCCGTCGCGATCCTGTCGAGTCCCGCGGCGGTGTCTTCGCCTTCGATCAGCGCCTTCCAGCGTTCGGCGGCGGGCGCCGCCGGGGCCGGCTCGCCGCGCGGCGGCAGGGTGACGACATTGTCGTTCACATCGGCCTGCGCCGGTTCGCGACGCGTATAGGGATCGTAGGGTGGCCGCTCCTCGCCGGTCCGCGTGCCGAGCACGCTGCGCAGGCGCAGGAAGATGAACACCGCGAGGACGAGGAATATGACCGTGTAGATATCGAACACGTCTTCTGCTGCCGCCTTTGCCAGAACCATGGGCGGCCCGTTCATTGGGCCCAACGATCCTCATATATGGGGGAATCAGGCCCGGGCGCCAGCAAGAACGAACACCCGCGCCAAGTGCATGGGTTTACGCCCGCGCCTCGCCTTGCGGCGGCCAAGGCAGACATGGTAGCCAGCCGCCTCGAAAGGCACATGGCGTAGCGGGGGAACGAAGATGGCGGACGGCAACGAAAACAACACCGAGCAGGCCGCCGGCGCTTCGAGCGCGCCCTCTTTCGGCGTGCTTGCGCAATATGTGAAGGATCTGTCCTTCGAAAATCCGAGCGCGCCGCGCAGCCTTGTCCAGAACGGACAGGCGCCGAACATCCAGATTTCCGTCAACGTGAATGCGCGCGGCCTGTCGGAGCAGGATGTCGAGGTCGAGCTCAAGATCGAGGGCCAGGCGGGCGAGGCGGCGGAAACCATTTTCCGCGTCGAGCTTCTTTATGCCGGCGTGTTCCGCCTGCAGAACGTTCCGGAAGAGCAGCGTGCGCCGGTCGTTCTGATCGAATGCCCCCGGCTCCTGTTCCCGTTCGCGCGCCAGCTCATCGCCGATGCCGTGCGCAATGGCGGCTTCCCGCCGCTTCTGATCGATCCGATCGATTTCGCGGCGCTCTACCGCCAGCGTGCCGGCGGCGCGACGCAGGGCAACGCCTGATCCATCCGTAAAATTATTATTCGGCCGCTGCGGCGGGCGGAGGCTCGTAGCTCCACCACAGCGGCGATCCGCCCAGCCCGCCGACAAATTCGGCATGGGCGGCGCGATCTTCCGGCGTCACGCGCGGCGCCAGAGGCGCGGGACGTACCGCCTGCACGGCATCCGCGCCATCCATGCTCCGGCGCTCGGCGGTGACGGCAAGGCTGAAACTGGCCTGCCGTCCGCCCATCAGTTCCGCATAGACTTCGGCGAGAAGTTCGGCGTCCAGAAGCGCGCCGTGCTTGGTGCGGCGTGAATTGTCGATCCCGTAGCGCGCGCACAGATCGTCGAGCTTGTTGGACACGAAACCGTGGCGGCGGCGCGCCAGAGAGAGCGTATCGACAATGCGCTCGCGCGCCAGAGGGCGATGGCCGCAACGCTCGATCTCGGCGTTGAGGAAGGCGACGTCGAAGCTCGCATTGTGCGCGACGAGCCTGGAATCCTCGCCGATGAAGGCGAGAAAATCCCCGACCACATCGGCGAAGCATTTATGGCCGGCAAGGAACTCCGCCGACAGGCCGTGAATGCGGAACGCATCTTCCGGCATGTCGCGTTCCGGGTTGATGTAGACGTGATAGGTCTGGCCGGTGGGGATGAGATTGAAGATCTCGATGCAGCCGATCTCGACCACGCGATCCCCGTTCAGGGGATCGAGGCCCGTCGTTTCGGTGTCGAAGATGATTTCCCGCACAGTGCCGCGCTCCGGTTCGTTCAGCCCTTAGCAGGGGAGGGCGATTCGGAGAAACGCTTCACAATGTCCCGCACAGCGGCGGCGGTGTCTTCGAGCGAGGCGCCGGTGTCGATCACGATGTCCGCACGCGCGCGCTTTTGCGCATCCGGCATCTGCCGCGCGAGAAGCTGTTCGAATTTCTCCGCCGTCATGCCCGGACGCGCCAGAACGCGCGCGCGCTGCACATCGGGCGGCGCGGACACGACGGCGACAAGATCGGTGCGTACGTCGCTGCCCTTCTCGAACAGAAGCGGAATGTCGATGACGGCCAGAGGTGCGCCGGCCGCGCGCGCCTGATCGAGAAAAGCGCGTTCCATCATCTGCACCATCGGATGGACGATGGATTCGAGCTTCTGCAGTGCATCGGCATCCCCCACCACGGCGCGCGCAAGAACCGCGCGGTCGACCTCGCCATCGCGCGTCGTTCCCGGAAACGCCTGTTCGATGAGCGGGACGGCGGGGCCGCGATAAAGCGCATGGACAGCGGCATCGGCCTCGAACACCGGCACGCTTTGTTCGGCGAACATCTGCGCGACCGTCGTCTTGCCCATGCCGATCGAGCCGGTGAGACCGAGCACGATCATGCACCGCTCCCGATATCGGCTTCGACCAGACGGCGCAGTTCGGGCGTGACCTCGGGCCGGATGCCGAACCATTTCTCGAAGCCGGGCACGGCCTGATGCAGCAGCATGCCGAGCCCATCGACCGTGCGGTTGCCGCGCGCCGCGGCATCTTTCAGAAGATCGGTCTTCAGTGGCACATAGACGAGATCCGTCACGACCGCTTGTTTCGGCAATCCGTCGAGGCGTACCCGCAGCCGGATTGCGCCCTGCATGCCAAGGCTCGTCGCGTTCACCAGCAATGACGCATCGGGCAGCAGCGCGGGCAGGTCCTCATAACCCGCGACCGACACCGAGGGGCCGAACTCGCGCGCAAGTTCCTCGGCCCGTTCGCGGGAGCGATTGACGATGACGATGCGCGTGGCCCGGCGGATGACAAGTCCATACACCACCGCCCGCGCCGCGCCGCCCGCGCCGAGAACCAGGGCATTCAGCGGCGCCTCATCCCAGCCGGGTGCCCCATGATCGAGATTGTGCAGGAAGCCCTCGACATCGGTGTTGGTTCCGTGCGGCTTGCCGTCTTCCATCCAGATCGTATTGACGGCGCCGATTGCGCGCGAAGTCTCGTCGGCGCGGTCCTGGAGAAAAGCGAGCGCGCTTTCCTTGTGCGGAACCGTGACATTGCAGCCGGCATGATCGCGCCCGAGTTCGGCGAGAAACTGCGCGAGCCGGTCGGGCTCGACCTCGACCTTCTCGTACAATCCGTCGAGGCCGTGCTGCTGCAGCCAGTAATTATGGATGATGGGCGAGCGCGAATGCTTGATCGGCCAGCCGATGACGCAGGCTTTTTTCATTCGAGCAGAAGTCCCCGGCGGCGCAGCGATTGCAAGACCGGAAACAGAGGAAGACCGAGAACGGTGAAATGATCGGCTTCGACCAGATCGAACAGCTGCACGCCCGGCCCTTCGAGCTGATAGCCGCCGACGCTTTTTGTCGCATCGTCTCCGGCATAGGCAAGATAGCGGTCGAGGAATTCTTCCGAGAAAGGCCGCATGATGAGCTTCACCGATCCGGTGAAACTCTCGAGCACCTCACCATCCATGACAAGAGCCGCGGCCGAATGCAGCCAATGTTCGCGATCGCGCAACGCGAGAAGCTGGGCACGCGCCTCGCGCAGGCCGGCGGGCTTGTGCAGACGCTCCGATCCCACAGCGAGCGTCTGGTCCGCGCCGAGAACGAGACGGCCGGGAAAATCCTCGCTCACGGCCTGCGCCTTGAGCGCGGCAAGGCCCGCCGCAATGGCATCGGGCGGTGTATCGGCCGCCAGCATGATGTCTTCAGCCGCGCGTTCGTCGATCTGCGCCGGCACGATTTCGAGCGGAATGCCCGCCGCCTGAAGCATCCGGGCGCGCGAACCGGACGCCGAAGCCAGGATCAGCGGCCAGGGATCGATCCAGAGCGGATGGACGATGTCGTTCATGTCGGGCGAAAAAGTTTTCCAGAGAGGGTGTGAAAGCCTGTGGATCACAGGGCGAAACCCGCCCGGCGCGGAGCAGTCTGGGGGGAAGTGCCGATCCGATCAACAGGCATCCGGCGCGGGATAATCTGGAGCGGGCTTTTGTGAACAGCGGGAATGGAGCGATCCGGGCACCGGGATTCACGGCATGGCCGCGGCCCGCGACAAGCCGGCGGGCTGTGCATGGCTTGTGGGGTTCATGGAACCCCGCTATCCAGCCCCCTAACAGAAACAGAATTCAAGTAAGAACTTATTAAAGAAGGGTTAAGGGCCCTTGGCCACTTCCTCGACCAAACCGCTTCTCGATGTGCTTTCAGGCAGGATCGCCGCACGCCCTCCGCTCTGGATGATGCGGCAGGCCGGGCGCTATCTGCCCGAATATCGCGAGCTGCGCGCCAAAGCGGGTTCCTTCCTCGATCTCTGCTACACGCCGGAATATGCGACCGAGGTAACGCTCCAGCCGATCCGAAGATTCGGTTTCGACGGCGCGATCCTGTTCTCCGATATCCTGATCATCCCGCACGCGCTCGGGTTGGGCGTGGATTTCGTCGAGGGCGAAGGCCCGAAGGTCGAGCGGCTTGGACCCGATAGGCTCGACCGTCTCGGCACGAAGCTCGATGCGACGAAGACCGGCAAGGTCTATGAGGCCGTCTCGGCGATCCGTGGAAAGCTGTCCGATGAAACCACTCTGATCGGCTTTGTCGGCGGGCCGTGGACGGTTGCGACCTATATCGCCGCCGGCGGTTCCTCTCCCGACCATGCCGAGGCGAAGGACTGGGCGAAGAACGATCCGCGGAGTTTTGCGGATCTGATCGCGCGCCTGGTCGATGCCAGCGTCGAGCATCTGTCCGGCCAGATATCGGCCGGCGCCGAAGTGGTGCAGATTTTCGATTCCTGGGCGGGCGATCTCGCGGCACCGGATTTCGAGATGTGGTGCACGCGGCCGATGAGAGAAATTGTCTTGAGGCTGCGCGAGCGCCATCCCGGCATTCCTGTGATCGCGTTTCCGCGCCGCGCCGGCGCAAAACTCGCGGCCTTCGCGCAGGCTCTGCCCGATGTTGCGATCGGCCTCGACACCAGCGAAACGCCCGAAGCCGTCAACGCGCTGTTGCCGCCATCGACCCCGGTGCAGGGCAATCTCGATCCGGAAGTTCTGATCGAAGGCGGGGCAAGACTCGATTCCGAGATCGACCGCATCCGCCAGGGCTTTGCCGGCCGGCCGCATATCTTCAATCTCGGTCACGGTATCAAGCCGCACACGCCGATCGCCCATGTCGAGCAGCTCGTGGCGCGCGTGCGGGAATCAGTCTAGAACAATTCCATGCTCGTTCTCTGGCTGAAGGTCCTGCACATCGTCGCCGTCATCTCGTGGATGGCGGCGCTGCTCTATCTGCCGCGCCTGTTCGTCTATCATGCCGATGCCGAGAAGGGTTCGGTCCAGTCCGAAACCTTCAAGCTGATGGAGCGGCGGCTTCTCAGGAGGATCGCCGGGCCGGCGAGCATTGCGGTCTGGGTGTTCGGCCTCTGGCTCGCCTGGGAACTCGATATCTGGCGGCAGGGCTGGTTTCACGCCAAGCTGACATTGGTCATTCTGATGACCGGCTATCATCATTATTGCATGGCGGCGGTGAAACGGTTCGCGCGGGATGCGAATACGCGCTCCTCGCGCTTCTACCGCTATTTCAACGAAGTGCCGGCGCTGTTCATGGTGCTGATCGTTATTCTGGTCGTGCTCAAGCCGTTCTGATCGCGCAAAAGGGCTCTTGCGGGGACGGCGCCGAATCCGTATTGCTAGAGTCTACCTCCCGCGCAGGACGATCTTCGGACACTGTCCGGAACGCCAAAGCGCCCGGCGAATTGGGTTTTCAAGCACCCCGTTCCGCTCCGCAGCCTGCGATTCCCTATTTTTCTTTTTCGCCCGCGGGCGATTCATCTGCGAAGGTTCCCCCATGGAGATCAGGCTCCAGGACCTGAAGACAAAGACGCCCCAGGAATTGCTGGCGGTCGCCGAAGAGCTCGAAGTCGAGAACGCCTCGACCCTGCGCAAGCAGGAACTGCTCTTTGCCATTCTCAAACAACATGCGGCCCGCGACGTCGAAATCATCGGCGGCGGCGTGGTCGAGGTGCTGCAGGACGGCTTCGGCTTCCTGCGCTCGCCGGACGCCAATTATCTGCCCGGCCCGGACGACATCTATGTCTCGCCCTCGCAGATCCGCCGCTTCTCGCTGCGCACCGGCGACACGGTAGAAGGCCATATCCGCAGCCCGAAAGACGGCGAACGCTATTTTGCGCTGCTGAAGGTCAACACGCTCAATTTCGAAGACCCCGAGGCGGCCCGCCACAAGGTCCATTTCGACAATCTGACGCCGCTCTATCCCGACAAGCGGTTGCGGATGGAGATCGAAGACCCGACGATCAAGGACAATTCGGGCCGGATCATCGACATCGTCTCGCCGATCGGCAAAGGCCAGCGCGGCCTCATCGTCGCACCGCCGCGCACGGGTAAAACCGTTCTGCTCCAGAACATCGCCCGCTCGATCACGGCCAATCATCCGGAATGCTATCTGATCGTTCTTCTGATCGACGAGCGCCCGGAAGAAGTGACGGACATGCAGCGCACGGTGAAGGGCGAGGTCGTGTCCTCGACCTTCGACGAGCCGGCGGTGCGCCACGTCCAGGTCGCGGAAATGGTGATCGAGAAGGCCAAGCGCCTGGTCGAACACGGCCGCGACGTCGTCATCCTGCTCGATTCCATCACCCGTCTCGGCCGTGCCTACAACACGGTGGTGCCGTCTTCCGGCAAGGTGCTGACCGGCGGCGTCGACGCCAATGCGCTGCAGCGGCCGAAGCGCTTCTTCGGTGCCGCGCGCAATATCGAGGAGGGCGGCTCGCTGACCATCATCGCGACCGCTCTAATCGACACCGGCTCGCGCATGGACGAAGTGATCTTCGAGGAGTTCAAGGGCACGGGTAACAGCGAGCTCATTCTCGACCGCAAGGTTTCCGACAAGCGCGTCTTCCCGGCGATGGACATCACACGCTCGGGCACCCGCAAGGAGGAACTTCTGGTCGACAAGGACATCCTCAAGAAGATGTATGTGCTGCGCCGCATCCTGAACCCGATGGGCACGGTCGATGCCATCGAGTTCCTGATGGACAAGATGCGCCAGACCAAGAACAATTCCGAGTTCTTCGACTCGATGAATACGTGAGGTCATTCCGGACGCGCGAAGCGCGATCCGGGATTTCAAGCAAGGTGAGGGGGAGAGCCGAAAGCTCTCCCTTTTTGTTTGTCTTGCCGCGTTCGACGTCCTCATCCTGACGAGTGAGCGAAGCTCGCGTCTCGAAGCACGGCGGCTGTTCATCCCTCCTCCGCGTAGCGGGGGAGGGCGACTCGGCGAAGCCGAGCGGGGTGGGGGTGTATTGACTAGCCGTGCCGTCACCCCACCCCGGTGCGCTGCGCGCACTCGGCCCTCCCCTTTCAGGGGAGGGATAACCGCAATTCAGGATGAGGATTGTGTATTACTGCCGGCGCCCCGCCGCATCTCATCCGCCCGCGCGGCAAGTTCGTCCGGCTCCGTGACCGGCAGTCCGCACACCTGACCGGCGCAGACGAGCGCTTTTGCGCCGCCCGATTCAGCAAGCGATTTCGCGGGATGACCGTCCGGAAGCGCTGCCGCATCGCCGACGATATTCACCGTACGGGCGATGAAGGGCAGGCCGCGGGCGGCTTCGGCCAGGGCGCCGTCGGCATCGCCCGTCACCACGATCTCAAGCCCGGCAAGCCGTGTGTCGAGCGCGTTGAGAACGGACAGATGGCCGAAAATGTTCTGCGCGGCCGCGCCGGTGAGGCTCGAGAATATCTCGTCGGCACGAACGCGATAGAAATCGTCGCCGGTGAGCGCGGCCAGCCGCAGAAGCGCATCGAGCGCAAGGCCCGCGCCGCTCGCCGTGGCCTCGTCCCTGTTGGCGGTGGGCCGGACCGCGAGCGGCTCGCCGTCGTCGGCGGTGAGAAAATAGCCGCCCTGCGGCCGGGCGTGATGCGCTTCGAGCGCGCCGATCCAGTTTCGCGCCTGTTCCAGATAGTCGCGCTCGCCCGAGGTCTCGAACAATGCGATGGCCGCGCGCGCAAAAGATGCGAGATCGGTGGCGAAGCCGGGGAAGACAAGCCTGCCGTCGCGCCAGGAATGGCCGAGCCGGTCGCCGCGCGCCATGTTTGTCGTTACGAACGAAAATGCGGTCCGCGCATGATCCAGCCAGTCCGGATGCTCGAACACGGTCGAGGCCCGGGCGAGCGCTGCGATCATCAGCCCGTTCCAGTCGGCCAGCACTTTATCGTCGAGGCCGGGGCGGGTGCGGGCTTCGCGCGCGTGCAGCAGCTTTTCGCGCAACGGAGTGAGCCGCGCTTCGTCGCTGTCGCCCGCGGCATCGAGGCGGTTCGGTATGGACACGCCCTCCCAATTGCCGTCGGGAGTGATGTCGTAGGCCTGCGCGAAGAAGGCGCCGTCTTCCGCGCCGAGAACGGAATCGATCTCCTTCTTTGTCCATACATAAAATTTGCCTTCGTGACCTTCCGAATCGGCGTCGAGGCTCGATGCGAAGCCGCCGCCGGGCAGGGTCATTTCGCGCATCAGCCAGCCGACCGTCTCCTCGGCACGGCGGCGGAACATGGCGCGCTCGCCGGCGTCCGCACTGGTCTGGAAAGCGAGTGCGAGAAGCTCGAGAAGCTGTGCGTTGTCGTACAGCATCTTTTCGAAGTGCGGGACGAGCCATTTCTCATCGACCGAATAGCGCGCAAAGCCGCCGCCGACATGATCGTTAATCCCGCCGGCGCAGATGCGGTTCATCGTGCGCAGAAAGGCGTCATGAAAACGCGGATCGCCGGTGCGGTCGCCGGCGCGCCAGATGAATTCCAGCGCGGGCGTGTTGGGAAATTTCGGCGCGCCCTTCAGCCCGCCATGAACGGGATCGAACGCGCCGGCAAGCTGGGCTGCGACCGAATCGAGATCGCCGCGCGTCAGATCGGCGGCAGTATGGCCGCCTTCTGCGCTGATGCGGGCATGGATGGCCTCGACATTGTGCGCCACATCCTCGCCGCGTTCGCGGAAGGTCTGCGCCACGCCGCGCAGGACATCGCTGAAGCCCGGGCGGCCATAGGCGGCCTTTTTCGGGAAATAGGTGCCGCCCCAGAACGGCCTGGCGTCGGAAGTCAGAAACATGGTTAACGGCCAGCCGCCCTGCTGGCCCATTGCGTGCAGCGCCGACATATAGACCTGATCGACGTCCGGCCGCTCCTCGCGGTCGACCTTTATGTTGACGAACAGCTCGTTCATCACCTCGGCGGTCGGCGGGTCCTCGAAACTCTCATGCGCCATGACATGGCACCAATGGCAGGCGGCATAGCCGACGGAGAGCAGGATCGGCTTGCCGGTTCGCCGTGCTTCTTCCAGCGCCTCGGGCGTCCACGGCCACCAATGAACCGGATTTTCTGCGTGCTGGCGCAGATAGGGACTGGTTTCGTCGGCCAGTCTGTTCTTGCTCATATCGGCTCCCCGTCGCACATAGCCGTCTCTGCTTAACCGCCATTTGGTTTCACGTGAAACAAAAGCCTGCGAGCGATACGATTTTTGCGCTTTCGAGCGGGGCGGGCCGCGCCGGCGTCGCGGTGATCCGCCTTTCGGGGCCGGCTGCGCGCGATGCGCTGGCGGCTTTGGCCGGCCGCGTGCCGGAGGCCCGCCGGGCGGCGCTCGCCGATATTCGCGATCCGCGCAGCGGCGAGATTCTGGATCGCGGGCTGGTCCTGTTCTTCCCGGCACCGCATTCGGTGACGGGCGAGGATGTCGCCGAGTTTCACATCCATGGCGGCCGTGCCAGCATTGCCGGCGTGTTGTCCGCGCTCGAACATATCGGCGGATTACGGGCCGCAGAGCCGGGCGAGTTCACTCGCCGCGCGTTTGAGGCCGGAAAGATGGATCTCGCCCAGACCGAGGCTCTGGCCGATCTGCTCGATGCCGAAACGGCGGCGCAGCGTCGCCAGGCTCTGCGCAATGTTTCGGGCGGCATCGGCGCGCAGGCGGAAAACTGGCGCGCCCGGCTGGTCGAGGCCCTGGCGCTGGCCGAAGCCGAAATCGATTTTCCGGATGAGGGCGATGTGCCCGCCGGGCTGCTGGACCGGGCTCTTGCCATCGCCGGAGAACTTGCGGCCGAGATCGGCGCGCTGCTCGAAGATGGCGCGGGTGGGGAGCGGCTGCGCGAAGGCGCGGTCATCGTCATCGCCGGCCCGCCGAACGCCGGCAAAAGCTCGTTTCTCAATCGCGTGGCAAAGCGCGAAGTCGCGATCGTCTCGCCCCATGCCGGAACGACGCGGGACATGCTCGAAGTCGCGCTCGATCTCGGCGGCTATCCGGTCACTCTGACCGACACGGCGGGCTTGCGCGAAACAAGCGATCCGGTCGAGCAGGAGGCTCTGCGCCGGGCCGAGGCCCGGGCGGCGCGGGCCGATCTCGTATTGTGGTTTGAGGAAGAGGGTGTTCCGCCGCCGGAGCTAGAGGTTCCGGTCTGGCGGATCAGGAACAAGATAGATCTGGTGGGCGAGGCAGAACAGCGAACTCCGCCATTGCCGGGCCCGAGCCTCTCCTCCGTCATGCCCGGGCTTGACCCGGGCATCCAGTACGGCGGCGAGATGGATTGCCGGGTCAAGCCCGGCAATGACGGAGTATGCGGGGCGGGCGCTAACTTCCACATCTCGGCCCTGACCGGCGAAGGTGTCGGAGAGCTTCTCGCTGCATTGGCGAATTGGACAAGGATCGAGCTCGCACCGGCCGAATCGGCCTTGATCACGCGCGCGCGCCACCGCGCGGCGCTGGCCGAGGCGCGCGATCATCTCATCGCGGCAGCCGCCCCGGACGCGCCAGCCGAAATCGCCGCCGAGGAACTGCGCTTGTCGACGCGGGCGCTGGGGCGTATTTCAGGCCGCGTCGATGTCGAGGATCTGCTGGATGCGATCTTCGCATCGTTCTGCATCGGCAAATGAAAACAGGTTTCACGTGAAACATTACGATGTCGTGGTGGTCGGGGGCGGGCATGCGGGCTGCGAGGCGGCCTCCGCATCTGCGCGCATGGGCGCGAAGACCGCGCTCGTCACCCACCGCTTCGACACGATCGGCGCGATGTCGTGCAATCCCGCCATCGGGGGGCTCGGCAAGGGGCATCTCGTCCGCGAGATCGACGCCCTCGACGGCCTGATGGGACGGATCACGGATGCGGGCGGCATCCAGTTCCGCGTCCTGAACCGGCGCAAGGGTCCGGCGGTGCGCGGCCCGCGTGCCCAGGCCGACCGCAAGCTTTACGCCGCCGCCATGCAGCAGGCGATCCGCGAGCACGGCAATCTCGATGTCATCGAAAGCGAGGTCGACGATCTCGTTCTGAAGGACGGACGCATCGCGGCGGTCCGGCTCGTGTCCGGCGAGGAGATCGCGGCGGGGGCAATCGTGCTGACGACCGGCACCTTCCTATCCGGCCTGATCCATATCGGCGAGACCAAAATTCCCGCCGGGCGGGTCGGGGAGGCGCCGGCATATGGGCTTTCGAAGACGCTCGGCGCGCAGGGTTTCGCGCTCGGCCGCCTGAAGACCGGCACGCCGCCGCGTCTCGACAGCACCACAATCGATTATTCCGGGCTCGACGCGCAGCCGGGCGACGACGAGCCCGAACCGTTCTCGACGCTGACGCGCCGCATCGAAAATCCGCAGGTGCTTTGCCACATCACGCGCACCACGGCTGAAACGCACGCCATCATCGCCGCCAATATCCATCGCGCGCCCATGTATTCCGGCCAGATCGACAGCCGCGGTCCGCGCTATTGCCCGGCGATCGAGGACAAGGTGGTGCGTTTCGGTGAACGCGACAGCCACCAGATCTTTCTCGAGCCCGAGGGGCTGGACGACACGAATGTCTATCCCAACGGCGTCTCGACATCACTGCCGGAAGAGGTGCAGCTCGCGCTGCTCGCAACCATTCCCGGCCTCGAACGCGTCCGCATGGTGCGGCCTGGCTATGCCATCGAATATGATTTCGTCGATCCGCGCGAACTCGATCCGACGCTCGAAACCAAGCGCGTGAAGGGCCTGTTCTTTGCCGGCCAGATCAACGGCACGACGGGTTATGAGGAGGCCGGGGCACAGGGGCTGATCGCGGGGCTGAACGCCGCGCGCCGGGCCGGGGGCGGCGAGGGCGTGACGTTCGACCGCTCCGAAGGCTATCTCGGGGTTCTGGTCGATGATCTCGTCACGCGCGGCGTGTCCGAGCCCTATCGCATGTTCACCTCGCGCGCCGAATACCGCCTCAGCCTGCGCGCCGACAATGCCGATCAGCGGCTGACGGAGCGCGGCGTGGCGCTTGGCTGTGTCGGTGCGGAGCGGGCCTCGGCCTGGCGCGCGAAATCCGATGCTCTGGCGGCGGCGCGCGCGCTGGTGCGCTCGGTCTCGCTGTCGTCCAATGAGGCGAAGACGCATGGCCTGACCGTCAACCAGGACGGCCAGCGCCGCACGGCGTTCGATCTTCTGTCGCGCCCGGAAATCGATCTGGCGAGATTGGCGCAGATCTGGCCGCAATTTGCCGATCTCGATCCAAAAATCGCGGAGCAGGTCGAGATCGACGCCACCTACGCCGTCTATCTCGACCGGCAGAACGCCGATATCGAGAAGTTCCACCGCGAGGAAAACCGCACCGTGCCCGACAGCATGGATTACGCCGCCATACCGGGCCTGTCGGCCGAACTGCGCATCAAGCTCGAAACCGTGCGCCCGAAGACGATCGGGCAGGCGGGCCGTATCGAGGGCATGACGCCCGCGGCGTTGACGCTTCTCGTTGCCCACGCCCGCCGTGCCGCCTGAGCCCGCCGGCGACCGGGGGCGCACTGAGGCGGTGCGCCTGTTCCCTGATGTTTCACGTGAAACGTTCGAGCGCCTCGACAAGCTCGTCGCCGGTCTCGACAAATGGCAGAAGACCATCAATCTCGTTGCGCCGGCGACGCTGAAAGAGGTCTGGCTTCGCCATATCGCCGACAGCCTTCAGGTCGCGGCCCTGATCCCGCCGGATGCGCGGATCGTGGTCGATCTCGGCTCGGGCGGCGGCTTTCCCGGCCTTGTCGTCGCCGCCGCGCTCGCGGACCGTGAGGGTGCGCATGTGCATCTCATCGAGAGCGATCAGCGCAAGGCGGCGTTCCTGCGCGAAACCGCCCGCGCAATGGCGGTGCCGGTTAGCGTCCACAATGCGCGAATCGAGTCCGCGCTCGCTGCCTGGCCGCACGGCGCCGATATCGTGACCGCGCGGGCGCTTGCGCCGCTCGACCGGCTGATCGGGCTCGCTCTGCCGCTGTTGACAGCGGTGACAGTCGGCATATTCGCTAAGGGCCGGGAAATAAACGAAGAATTAACCACGGCCCAAAGCCTTTGGGCGTTCGAGCACCGCCTCGTAGCGAGCCGGCTCGACCCGGAGGCGAGGCTTGTCGTTGTTTCCGCCGCAAGAGCGCGCTAACCATGTCCGCAAGGGCGGACCTCACAGCATGAGCGAAATTTCAACGGCGCCGCGCGTTCTCGCGGTGGCCAATCAGAAGGGCGGCGTCGGCAAAACGACGACGGCCATCAATCTCGGAACCGCGCTCGCCGCCATCGGCGAGAAGGTTCTGATCGTCGATCTCGACCCGCAGGGCAATGCCTCGACCGGGCTCGGCATCGACCGCAAGAGCCGCAAGCGCTCGACCTTCGACGTCATGATGGGCGAGGCGACGATGCGCGATGTCGTGCAGCCGACCGCCGTGCCGCGGCTCGATCTCGCGCCCTCGACCATGGACCTTCTCGGCGTCGAGATGGAGATCGCGCAGGACAAGAACCGCGCCTACCGGCTGCGCGATGCGCTGAACCATCTCGCGAAGGATGGCGGCGAGCCCTATACATACGTTCTGGTCGACTGCCCGCCGAGCTTCAACATCCTGACCATCAATTCGCTCGCCGCCGCGCACGCCATTCTCGTGCCGCTGCAATGCGAGTTCTTCGCGCTCGAGGGTCTGTCGCAGCTTCTGCGCACCGTCGAGCAGGTGCGCGCGACCCTCAACCCGGAGCTGACGATCCAGGGCGTGGTGCTGACCATGTTCGACGCGCGCAACAATCTGTCCGGACAGGTCGTGGCCGATGTGCGCCAATATCTCGGCGACAAGGTTTTCGACACGATCATTCCGCGCAATGTGCGCGTGTCGGAAGCGCCGTCGCATGGCAAGCCGGTGCTTCTGTACGATCTCAATTGCTCGGGCAGCCAGGCCTATCTGAAGCTCGCTTCGGAGATCATCCAGCGCGAGCGCAAGCTCAGGGCAGCGTAAATACAATCGGGGATGTGACGTGATGGCGGATGAAGCGGCGCGGCCGCGTTTGGGGCGTGGGCTTGCGGCCCTGATCGGCGATATCGGCGAGGACGAGCAGGTTCCGGCGCGCAGCACCCGCGAGGGGCAGAAGCGCCTGCCCATCGAATTCCTGCGCGCCAATCTCAAGAATCCGCGCAAGACCTTCGATGAAAGCGATCTCGAGGAATTGTCCAATTCGGTGCGCGAGAAGGGCGTTCTTCAGCCCATTCTCGTGCGCGCGATCAAGGGTGCGGACAATGCGTTCGAGATCCTTGCCGGCGAGCGCCGCTGGCGCGCCGCGCAGCGCGCGGGCGTGCACGATGTGCCGGTCGTCGTGCTCGATGTCTCCGATCAGGAAGCGCTCGAAATCGCCATCGTCGAGAACGTGCAGCGCGCCGATCTCAACGCCATCGAGGAGGCGCAGGGCTATCAGGCCCTGATGCAGAGCTACAGCCACACCCAGGACGCTCTGTCCAAGATCATCGGCAAGAGCCGCAGCCATATCGCCAATACGCTGCGTCTGCTGAAACTGCCGGACGATGTGCGCCAATGGGTGCTCGAGGGCAAACTGACGGCCGGCCATGCGCGCGCGCTTCTGGCCGTCGACGATCCGGTTGCGGCGGCGAAGAAGATCATCGAGCAGGGCCTGTCCGTACGCGAGGCCGAAGCGCTGGGTCAGTCCGGCAGCGCGGCCAAGGCGAAGAAGCCGGCGCGCAAGGATCAGGACACGACGGTTCTCGAAAAGATCCTGTCGGATGCGCTCGGGCTCAATGTCGATGTCGCGCACAAGGGGCCGGGCGGACAGGTCATCATCCGCTATTCGAGCCTCGAACAGCTCGACGAGATCGCCCGGCGGCTCAAGCGCTCGCGGTAAGACACGCCCATATTGTAACCGCGATCTCGGTGCTCTCCCTCCCCTTTATGGGGAGGGTGGCTTCGGCGAGCATGGCGAGCCGAAGTCGGGTGGGGTGATGTCCGCACATTGTGTGTCCCGGACAAGCCGCGCTTGGCGCGGCGCGATCCGGGACCCATACGCCGCAGCGCGTCAATCCGTCTGACCAATCTGGGTGTTTTGATAGTATCGATATAGGACATACCGTACATACGACTGGAGAGGCGTCTACCGCCACCCCACCCGACCCTCAGCCAGGCAAGCCCGGCTTCGGGCCACCCTCCCCATAAAGGGGAGGGAGGGCACCTACAGCTACCTTCTCCGCGCTTCGCTCGCGATGGCCGACAGCATCCGGCTCGCAATCACCTCACCAAAAGCACCTGCGCGGCGGCCGTCGAGTATGGCCTGGGACAGCCGTTGAACCGCCGTTTCGAGGCGCGGTAGCGACCAGCGCGCCAGCGCCGCCTCGATGGCCGGCCGGCGGCGGAAATGCAGGCCCGGCCAGGCGCGGTCGAGCGTCTGGCCACCGCGGTCGAGGCTCGCGCGCACTTTGTGCATCTGCAGCGCATGGCGCAGCGCGGCGGCAACAGCCGCCGATGCCGGAATGCCCGAAGCTTCCAGCAGCGCCATGCCGCGCTCCAGCGCATCCTGATTTCCGGTAAAGGCGGCATCCACCGCGTCGTCGAGCGCGATCACCGAGGATTCGGTGATGACGGCGTCGATATGGGAAAGGCCGACGCGCTCCTCGCCATGGGCATAGAGCGCGAGTTTTGCGATCTCCTGGCGCGTGGCGAGCCGGTCGGAACCGAGCGCCGCGACCAGCGCATCGCGCGCCGCCGGATCGATCTTCAGGCCGGCTTCGCTCAGTTCGCGGTCGATCAGCCGCGCAATGCCCGCCGCATTGTCGGCGTAGCAGGGGATCGCGGCGGCCTTGGCGCTTTTTTCAACAAGGGTGCGCAGCGGCGCGTTCTTGCGCAGATCGCCGGCTTCGATGACGACGCGCGCATCCGGCGCCGGGCCGGCCAGCAGGCGCTCGACGGCGGTGTGAAACATGCGCGATCCGGCACGCACCCACAGCGCCCGCCGGCCGCCGAACAAAGGCACGGTGTGTGCCTCATCGAGCAGGCGTTCGGGGTCGGAGGCGAGATCGTCGCCGTCGAGCCGGATCAGGGAAAAGGCGTCCTCGGGATCGTCGACCGCCGATTTCGCGAGCTGCGCCGCGCGCTCGGCGACGAGGCCAAGATCGGGGCCGTAGACGAGAAGGCAGAACTGGGCGGGATCGGGCCGGGCGACGAACGCATCCGCCGCCGCCGCCTTGATCGCGACCATGGGCTCAGACGCCGCCGCTGCCCGAGAAATGGGCGAGCAGCTTGGCGCGAATCTGCTCCACGACGACTTTCGCGGCCCGGTCTTCGGCGTCGCGCTCGGCGCGGACCGAGGCGAAGCGCTGGCGGTTGCGGGTATAGGTCGCGCGGCTGATGGCGTTGCCGGTCACAAGACGCTCGCCGCTGCCGACCGCGACCAGAACCCAGGCGGCGTCCACACCGGCGGTCTGGACTTCCGGACGGTTGGTGAAGGGATCGACCACCGGAATCTGGGCGTTGATGACCTGAACGGCGATGTCGAGACGATAGCGCGCGGGGGTGATGGGCTCGCCGCCGCCGGTGAAGGCGAACAGAAGGCCGTTCCGGATCTGCTGGCCGACGCGGCCGTCGATCGGCAGGATGTCGATGGCGGCAAGCTGCGGAGATGCGGGCTGTGCGGCCGCGACCGGCTGGCTGACCGAGAGGCCCGACCCGCCGCCGGCATGGAGCGGCTGGCAGGCCGCCAGCGCCAAAGCGGCGAGCGAAACAACTCCGAAATTCCGGACCCGGTCAGACCACGACATTGACGATCCTTTGCGGGACGACGATCACTTTCTTCAGCGGCCGTCCGTCGCTTGCGCGTACTACAGATTCGAGTTCGCGCACAGCCTGTTCCACCTCGGCGGGGGTGGCGGCGGCCGGAACCGTGATTTCGTCGCGCCTCTTCCCGTTGATTTGCACCGGCAGCGTAATCGTATCGGAGACAAGAAGCGAGGCCTCCGCCTCCGGCCAGCGGGCCTCGGCAACAAGGCCCGGTTGGCCGAGCGCCGACCAGCATTCCTCGGCCAGATGCGGCATCATCGGCGCGATGAGGTGGACGAGAACCTCGCCCGCTTCGTGCAGCGCGAAGCGGCTGGCATCGTCGCCCGGCTTGGCCGCCAGCCGCGTCATCGCGGCATTGGCGAGTTCGTGGATTTTTGCGACCGCCACATTGAAGCGCAGATGGTCGATGGCGTCGTCCACGGCCGCAATCGCCGAATGACTGGCGCGGCGCAGCGCCAAAGCCTCGCCGGAAATCTCCGCCGGGCGTTCCGCCGGGGCCAAGGCCGCGACGCCGGTGACGAGCCGCCACAGGCGCTGCACGAAACGGCCCGCGCCCTCGACGCCGGCTTCGGTCCAGATCACGTCGCGCTCAGGCGGCGAATCCGACAGCATGAACCAGCGCGCGGTGTCGGCGCCGTAATGGGCGATGATGTCGTCCGGATCGACGACATTCTTCTTCGACTTCGACATCTTCTCGATGGAGCCGATCTCGACCGGCGCGCCGGATTTCGTTTTGGCGGAACGCACATCGCCTTCGCCCGTAATGACGATATCGGCGGGCGACACCCATTCGCCGTTCGCCTTGTAAGTCTCGTGCACCACCATGCCCTGGGTGAAGAGACCAGCGAACGGCTCATCGAGCGAGGTATAGCCGGCCTTCTTCATCGCGCGGGTGAAGAAGCGCGAATAGAGCAGGTGCAGGATCGCGTGCTCGATGCCGCCGATATACAGATCCACCGGCAGCCAGGAATCGACGGTCGCGCGGTCGGTCGGCTTGTCGGTGAGGGTCGGGTCGGTGAAGCGGGCGAAGTACCAGGACGAATCCACGAAGGTGTCCATGGTGTCCGTCTCGCGCCGGGCCGCCTTGCCGCAGGTCGGGCAGTTCACATGCCGCCAGGTGGGATGACGGTCGAGCGGGTTGCCCGGCACGTCGAAGGACACGTCCTCCGGCAGCACCACGGGCAGCTGGTCCTTCGGCACCGGCACCACGCCGCAATCGTCGCAATGGATGATCGGGATCGGGCAGCCCCAATAGCGCTGGCGCGAGATGCCCCAGTCGCGCAGGCGGAAATTCACCTTGCGCTCAGCCACCGGACGGTTGTTGCGCGTCTCGGCTTCGAGGCGCTTGGCCACTTCTTCCTTGGCCTCGGCGATGGTCATGCCGTCGAGGAAGCGGGAATTGATCATCCGGCCTTCGCCGTCATAGGCGGTGTCGGTGATCACGAAGGAGGCCACGTCCTGATCCGGCGGGCACACGACGGGGGTGTTGCCG
>JAEWFF010000063.1 GCA_023388965.1 Pseudomonadota bacterium
CAATAAACTCAACCGTCTTCGTCGGCTTCCACTCCGCCGACGCAAATGACGTCATCGCAAGAACCGCCGCACCTGCAACAGCCCCAAACGATACAATACCGGATGTCTTCATCGCGTTCTCTCTCCCATTCGCGACTTCCGCTTTTTCTGCGCTGAACGCGGAGCGGATTTCGCAAGAAACGCAGCCGGCCGAGCGCCAGCAGCAGGCGGGCAGTATATTGACCGCCACACAGAAGGCAACCGTTCACGAAGGCTTAATTAAGCGGGCGCGAGGCCGGAGAACATCGGCCGTTCAAATGCTTAACGCCGATATGGGGAATGCGGACAGGGTAAATCGTGATCGTGCGGCGCCACGATTCCCCCGCAGCGCCGCCACAATCCTTACCGCACGATCAGCGCGATCTTGCCGATGTGCTGGCTCGATTCCATCAGCGCATGAGCCGCCCCCGCCTCAGCCAGCGGGAAAGTCTTGAAGAGGACCGGCGCGATCTTTCCGGACGCCACCAGAGGCCAGACTTTTTCGCGGAGCTGATCGGCGATCGCCTTCTTGTCGGCGATGGAACGGGCCCGCAAGGTCGAGCCCGTCAGCGTCAGGCGCTTCAGCATGACCGGGAAAAAGTTCAGCGAAATCTTGGGGCTCTGCAGGAAGGCGATGGAGACGTGCCGCCCTTCCGGCGCCATGATGGAGACGGTGCGCGGGATATAATCGCCGCCGACCATGTCGAGCACGACATCGACGCCCTTGCCGCCCGTCTCGGCCTTGATGACCTCGACGAAATCCTCCTCCTTGTAATTGATGGCGCGGTCGGCCCCGAGCCTGACGCAGGCCTCGCATTTTTCGACGCTGCCGGCGGTGGTGAAGACCCTGGCGCCAAACGCTTTTGCCATCGGAATCGCCGCCGTGCCGATGCCCGAGGAACCGCCGTGAACGAGGAAGGTTTCGCCCTCCTTCAGGCCGCCGCGATCGAACACATTGCTCCAGACCGTGAAGAAGGTCTCGGGCACGCAGGCAGCCTCGACCATGGACAATTCGCCAGGAACCGGAAGGACTTGCGCGGCGGGAGCGGCGACATATTCGGCATAGCCGCCGCCGGCGAGCAGCGCGCAGACCCTGTCGCCGACCTTGTGATCCGAGACCCCTTCCCCCAGCGCGGCAACGACGCCCGAAACTTCGAGGCCGGGAATATCGGTCGTGCCGGGCGGCGGCTCATATTTGCCCATGCGCTGAAGGACATCGGGGCGATTGATGCCGGCAGCATGGACCTCGATCAGCACCTCTCCGGGCCCCGGAACGGGGACCGGACGGCGTGCCGGCTGGAGCGCTTCGGGCCCGCCGGGCGCTGTGATCTCGATCGCGGTCATTTCGGTCGGCACGGCCATTTTTCTCTCCGGCATCAGATCGTTACGGGACAAGCCAGCGCAGCTGGCGGCGCCGGGAACATCCGGCGCAGGCTCGGCCAAGGGTTTACTGAAAACACTACGCTTTTTCCAATGCGTAATGGTCCAGGCCTATGCGTAAAAACGACCTTCCGATGGATAAAACGCGCGCTTTATCCGAATGGCCGCTTTCTTTAATCGATACGCACGCGCGCACTGGCGCTGCGCCCTGCGCCGTCGAGCACGGTGACGCGCGTAAAGCCCTGCCCCGCCGGTGTGAAGAAGGCGGTGCCCCGCCGCCTATCGGAGGCGACCGGGCGTCCGTCGACCAGCCAAGTATAGGGCGCGACGCCGCCCGCAGCCTTCAGTGCGAGCGCCTGCGGTGCTCGCTGCCCCGCGCCGAGATCGACGCGCACGCCATCTGCGGGAAAGGCAATGGTGAGCGGAACATCGCCCGCTTCGAGCTGCGGCAGAGCATTGCCGCGCGGCTGGAAACGGCGCAGCGCCGGGGGGATCTCCGTCACCACAATGCGCGCCGCATCCGGCATGGACGCGAGCGGCACGGTGTGGGGCGCGATGCGCGCGAACGCGTCGAACAGGATGGGCGCGGCGCTGTCGCGCCCGACAAGGCCGGGGCTCGGCGTGCCGTCCGGCCGGCCCGTCCATACGGCAACGACATGACGGCCGTCGAAGCCGACCGCCCATGCATCGCGGAAGCCATAGGACGTGCCGGTCTTGTAGGCGATGCGGCCGGTGACGGCGCTTCGTGGCGCGGGCGTGCCGAGCAGTGCATACGCCACCTGCGCGGCAGGGACCGGATCGAGCAAGGCCGCTGGGGACCGGGACGGTATCACGCCCGTCTCATACAGAGGAATGGCATCGCCGCCGCGCGCAAGGGCCGTGTAAAGCGTTGCAAGATCGAACAGGCTCGCACCGACGCCGCCGAGGCCGATGGCAAGGCCCGGCGCCTCGCCTCTCGGCAGTTTCAGGCCCGCGCCCGCCTGCCGCAGCCGCGCCATCAGGCGATGCGGCCCGACCGCATCGAGCACCGCGACGGCGGGCACGTTGAGCGAGAGCTGGAGCGCCTTCTCCATCGTCACCGTGCCCTGATAATCCTCGCCGAAATTCTTCGGCGCATAGGCGCCGAAACGCACCGGGCGATCCTCGATGAAAGTGCCGGGCTGGGCCATGCCATCCTCGAATGCCATGCCGTAGATGAAGGGTTTCAGCGTCGAGCCCGGCGAGCGCACGGCGCGGGCCTGATCGAGAGGACCGGCGCGGGCGGCATCGAAATAATCCGCCGAACCGATATGGGCGCGCACCGCGCCGCTGGCGTGATCGACGACGAGTATGGCCATGGAATGGGAGGGCCCGAGAGCGCGCGAACGCTCGCGCGCGAGATCTTCCAGCTTCGCCTGAACATCGCGGTCGATGGTCGTGCGTACGACTGGCGCCGAGGGCGCGGCGGCGACGGCCTGCTCGGCGGCATGGGCGGCGTAAGCGGGGAAAACTTTGCGGCCATCGGGCGCCGGCTCGGATTTCGCGAACGCCGCTTCCGCAACATCGATCACGCCCTGCCGGGCAAGACGGTCGAGCACGCGGTCGCGCGCGCGGCGGGCGGCAGCGGGATCCCGATCCGGGCGGCGCGCTTCGGGCGATTGCGGCAGAGCGACGAGCAGAGCCGCCTGCGCGGACGACAGGCGCACCGGCTCCTTGCCGAAATAAGCGAGCGATGCGGCACGCACGCCTTCGAGATTGCCGCCATAGGGCGCAAGCGTGAGATAAAGATCGAGCACGCGCGCCTTGCCCACCGTGCGTTCCAGCCCGGCGGCGGCGCCGATCTCCCATACTTTGCGCGCAAGGGTGCGCCCACGCTGCGGTTCCAGAAGCCGCGCCGCCTGCATGGACAGAGTGGAGCCGCCCGACACCACGCGTCCGGACATCAGCGCCTGACCGGCGGCACGCACGAAAGCGAGCGGATCGACGCCGCTATGAGAATCGAACCGGCGGTCCTCATAGGCTTTCAGAAAAGCAATGAACTTCGGATCGACCTCGGACGCGGTGACGGGAAGCCGCCAGATGCCGTCCGGCGTGGTGAAGGGGCGCAGCAGCTTGCCATTACGATCCAGAACGAGCGTGGAGACGGCGGAGGCGCGGTCGAGCGAGGGCGGAGCGGCGACAGCGAGCCAGGCGGCGGCGGAGACCGTCAAGACGGCAAGAAGGCTACAGGCGAATATGGCAGCGCGTTTCGCATGTCCAGGAAGGCGCGGAGCGCCTGTCCGGGAGCCATACTCCGCAGCGCCGGAAGCTACGCCGTAATCACCGTGGTTATGGTTCCCGGGCTCCGCTTCGCGGCCCCGGGACACGCACCCTGCCCTGCCTGCGCGGCTCATCACCTCGCCTCCACGACCTCGACTGTGCCATGGCCGGTGCGGCCGAAACGGCCGGGGCGGTACATGTCCTCGGCGGTTGCGGGCGGATGGACGTACGCACCCGGCGCGACGGCGCGGACGATATAGGCGGCGATCATGGCGCCACTAGTGTCCGTCCGGTCGAACGCCGCGACGAAACGATCGTCGCGGAATTCGGAATGGCCGGGCGCCGCCTCCTGCTCCAGCCAGGGTAGCGATTTGACCTCGCCGCTGGTGACGATGCGCGGATTGTCGATCTCGAAGCCGGCCGGCAGACGATCGACGACGAGGATGCGGCTCGCCTGCGCTTCGGTCTCCTTGACGCGCAGGACGGCGACGAGACGCGTGTTTTGCGCGACTTGCGTCGGATTGGCCTCCGCGCCGTCCAGAGTGTAATAGGTACGGCTGATCTCGATGCCGTGCGCCTCCTCGTCCGGCATGACTTCCGGCGAGCCGCGCACGACGATGGTGGCCGGCACCGGCGCGGAACCGGCATTGCCGATCGTGAGCGCCGAGGACAGGTCACCGGTACTGAAGGTGGCGTTGTACACACCTTCATGCGGCGCGCCGTCCACCGTCAGCGCGAGCTTTTCGCTCTCGGCCTTTAATGCCTGGCTGGCGCGCAGAAGCCAGGCATTCTCCTGCGTCGAGAGCAGGCTGCGTTCGCCGCGCGCTTCTTCCACCTTGCGCGAGACGGCGGGAATGACGTTCGCGACCGAGGTTTCGGCGGCGAGCGCCAGCACGCCTGCGCTGTCGCGCAGCGCAGTGCCGTAATCGAGCCGCGCGGCCTGATCGACATTGCCCTGATCGAGCGCTTCATCGGCCTCCGCGAACACTTTTGCGGCGCGGACACGATCTCCGGCGAGCGCGAGCGCCGCGCCGATCTGCGCGCGGGCGAGGGGCGAGGCGATATCGTTCAGGCGCGAATCGCCGAGATAGCGCAGATCGCCGATGATGGGGCGGCCATTGCGCGCCAATACGTAATGCGCATAGGCGATACGTGCGGCCTTATCCGCGTCGTCGAAATCGCCCTCATAGCCGAGCACGTTCTTGAGGCGCGCAAGAGCCATCGAGATCGCGCGCTCGGGAACCTCATATCCCTTTTCGCGAGTGCGCGTCAGCACATCGGCGATGTAGGAATCGAGCCACAGATCGTCGCCGTCCGACGACCACAGGCCGAAGCCGCCATTGGAATTCTGACGCGCCAATACGCGCGCGATCATATCCTGCGCTTTGGCACGGGCGTCCTCGGGGAGCCTGACGCCGAATTCCTCGACGTAGAGCAGCGCAATCAGCTTGCTAGAAAGCTGCTCGGAGCAACCATAGGGATAGGTGTCGAGCGCGCCGATAAAGGCCGCGGGTTCGAGCGCCGCATTGGGGCCGACCGAGAGCGAGACGGATGCCGTGCCCGGCACGAAGCCTGTCACCAGATCGGCGGACAGCGTGAAGCTGCCCGTCTGCGGGGCAAGCCGCACGATTCGGCGCGACATGCTTTCCGGCGCGGCGGGCACGACGGGCAGAACGAGCGTCTGCACATAGGACGCGCCGTCGGGACCGGTGACGGACACATCGAGCGCGGCATGGCCGACGGAGATTCCGGACAGAGCGACATCGAGCGCGGCGCGCGCACCCTCTTTCAGAGTGACCGTCTTGGCATCCACGTCGAGCTTAAGCGCGGCGGAGTCGGACGCGACATCGACAGTGTAATCACCGACCGCGCCGGAGACATTGTGTATGTCGAGTCTGAGGCGCGATCTGTCGCCCACGGCCAGGAAGCGCGGCAGCGCCGCCGTCACGACAACCGGATCGGCGATCACGACATCCTGTTCGGCATGGCCGAGCTTGTCCTTCGACCAGGCCATGGCCATGAGACGCACCGTGCCGTTGAAGGCCGGAATGTCGAACGCGATTTCGGCGGTGCCGTCGGCCGCGACGGGAACCATGCCAGAGAAAAGAGCGAGCGGAAGCTGCGAGGGCGGCTCGCCCATATCCATGCCGCCCATGGCGTCGCCGCCGGTGCGAATGCGGCCGCGCGCGGCGCTCATGCCGTCGATCAGCTGCCCGTACAGATCGCGGACCTCGGCCGACAATTGGCGCTGCGCGAACGCATCGTCATCGGGCGCGGGCGTCGTGAAATTGGTGAGATTGAGAATGCCGACATCGACGGCGGCGACGACGAGATGCGCCTGTTCACCGGAGCCGAGATTGTCGAGCTTGACCGGAACGCGCAAAGTGCCGCGCGGCGCGGCCTTGTCGGGCGCCGCGAGCGCGATGCCGAGCGTATCGGGCGCGGCGTCGATCCTCGCATAGGCAAGGCCGATGGCGCGTCCGGGCATGCGGCTCGCCTTCGCATCGAGCGGCCGGTGAAGGAATGCCATGACATAAGCGCCGGGCCGCCAATCCTCCGCGACCTTAATGCCGATCTCGTTCGCACCCTCATCGAGATCGACGACGCGCGTGGAGGAGACGAGATTTCCGACGACGGCAATCGTCGCCTTGCCCGCGAAGGGCGCGTCAATACGAAGCCCGACCTCGTCGCCCGGCGCGTAGACGTCCTTGTCGAGCGCGACATCGAGCGTGTCGGGCGTCTCGGCATTGCCGGCGCTCTGATACCAGCCGGCATCGAAAACGACGCTGGTCGCCGGGCCGTTTGGCTCGGCGCTCATGACATCGAGCCGGTAGCGGCCATAGCCCACGCGGGCGGCGATTGTGGCCGGCGCGCCGGCCTCGACATCCACCACGCCGTCGGCCTCGCGCGTTGCGGTGGTGATGGTCTCGTAGTTCCACGACGAGCCTTCCGAATACCATTGATAGCGCGTGTTGAGCTTCGACAACTCCCAGCGCAGGCCCTTTGCTGCTGTAAAGGCACCGTCCGGCGCGACCATACGGACATCGAAATTCGCGGTCTCACCCTGCCCCAATTGCTCGAACTGTTTTTTGACGCCGATGCGCGGCCCCGTCGCCGCAACCGGCAGGGTCAGCGACCGCTCGACGGCGCGACCGCCCGGCTCGACAAGACGCAGAGACACGCGCGCCTGAAGCGGGCGCGTCGTTGCCGGCAGAGCGGGACGCGCGATGTCGAGAGCGCGTTTTCCATCCGCGTCCGTACGCGAAAGCTCGCCAAGCTCGGTGCGCACGGGCGACACGTTCTCGTCGGCAAGGCCGAATGTGTATCCGGCAAGGCCCGAGATCTCGGCATCGGCCACGCTGAGCGTCACGCTGCCCTCGACCCGAAGATCGGCGGCCGGTGCGCCATAGAGCCAGCGGCCGTCGAGCGTGACCTTGATGCCGGAAGCGCCGAACTCCGCCGCATCCGTCGCGATCTCGGCGTCAAGGCGCTCGGGCACGTAATCCTCGACAAGAAACTGCGTTTGGCCGACCGGCGCGGATTTCGTGTCGGCGAAAATCTTGAGGCGCCAGGTGCCGGTCGCGGCATCGGTGACGAGCGGCAGGGTGAAGGTGCGCCCGCCCGCGCCGAGATCCTGCACCACCTCACGGCGGTCCTCGACGCCGTCCGGACGCTCGAAGACGAGCGTCAGCGGAAGATTCTCCACGGCTCGGCCATCGGCATCGCGCAGCAGCGTCGTGACATGCACGCTCTCGCCGGGGCGGTAGACGCCGCGCTCGGTATAGGTCAGCGCATCGAGCGGACCAGGCGCGGCGCGGCCCTCGACGCCGCGATCCGACAGATCGTAGCCCGGCTGCGTCAGGACGAGGAAGCCGAAATCGCCGGCCAGAGCCGCGGTGAGGAAAGCGGGCGCAAGGCCACCCTCGCCTTTCACGAGACCGGCGTCGAAACGCGCATAGCCGGCGGAATCGCTTTTCGCAGTAGCCAGCACTTCGTTGTTACGAGCAACGAGCTTCAGTTCGACATTGTCGAGCACATCGGCACTGGCGAGCGAACGGACGAAGACATGCACGCCGTCCTTCGCCGACAAAGCGGTGAGGCCGAGATCGGAGACGACGAACCATTGCGTCGCCTGCGATTCCCATTGATCCGGCTCGGCATCGAAGGGCCGAGCGAGCATGACATAGATTCCGGGCTCAAGGCTCTTCACCGCTTCGTCGAGCGGGAATGCTGTCGTGATCTCCGTGTTCAGTTCGCGGGTAACGTCGATCTCGCCCTCGAACACGCGGGCGGCGGTGTCGCCCCGCAAAGTATCGATGTCGTCCTGATCGAGCTGGCGCTGGAACTTGTCGCCGGTAATCTCCTGCCCCATGCCACGATCGCCGATGCGGTAGATTTCGGTCTTTACGCGATCAACATTGACGGAGACGAAAGGGAGCCCTTGCTGGCCGGTGCGCGGCAGAACGTAATTGCGGCCGGTGAAGCGCACTTCCGGCTTGCGGTCGCGCACATAGACGGTCGTGGTCGAGGGGCGCAGGCTGTCCTCGTCAACGGCGGATGGCACGCCGGCGCGCACATTGATCTCGTATGTGCGGCCATGTTCGAGGCCGTCCACGCAGATCTTGTCGCCATCCGCCGTGACGGCGGGCTTCTCCATGCCGGTGACGGTGACGAACGTGGAATAGTCGATCCGCCCGCGCGCGAGCTGTTCGGAAAAGTTCAGGCAGGCGCGCGGCGAAGCGGTGTCGGCATCGACCTCGTAATTGACGACGCGGAAGCCGTGCTCCTCGCGCATGGCCTGATATTCGGCGCGGACTTCAGGATGATTGGCGAGGCGCAGACTTTCCTTGTAGGCATCGAGCGCGGGACGCCAGTCCTGCCCGCGCGCGAACGCCTCGGCGAGAATGGCGAGCGCGCGCGCTTCGGCCTTCGCATCGCCTGAGAGTTCGTAGGCGCGGAAGGCCGCGGCGCGCGCCTTGCGCGGAAAATCCCAGACCTCGCTGTCCTTCGGCTCCATGCGCAGCAGCGCGACGGCATAATTCCGCCAGGCCTGCTCGCTCTCGGGATCGAGCGCGAGGGCATTGCCGAAGGCGGCATAGACGGCCCGCCAATCGTCCGTCTTGGCCGCTTCGACGCCCTCCTTCACCCAATCCGCAAAAGCGCGGTCGCGCGGCTGGGCGCTGCGCACGATCTCGCTCTGGGTGCGCGCCGCCTCCTGTTTCAGATAAGGCCGCTCGAAGGATTTGGCGGAGGCCGGAGCCGCCGCGAACAGGCAGAGAGCGAGGGCGGCGGACAGAAGGCGGCAAAGGCGCGGCATGGCAAGGCTCCGGAAGCGTCAGCGACGCATCTTAGGCCGCGCCCGATCCGGACGAAACCGGGATCCGAACGGAAGGCACGGTCGAGACTCGAGCCTATGGGCCGCCCATTTCAGGCATATTTCACGAGTGTTGCGGGAAGCCGCGCGCTAATGGCCCGAGCCTTCCTCGATCTTGCCGTCGAAGATTTCCGGGTTCGGCGCTCCCTCGACCTGGAGAATCCCAGTCAGCCCCCGCTCGGCGCGCGAGAGCGCGTGATCGACAAGGATGTAATTGCCGGGAACGTCCACCTTGAACTCCACGATGGTCGCGCCGCCCGGCGGCACGGTGATCGTCTGCACGCCCCGCAAAGGCGGGCTCTGAAGATCGGCAAAACTGTACACACGGTCGAAAATCTCGCCGATCACATGGAAGGACGATGTGAAGTTCGGCCCACCGACCCCGAAGAATATGCGAACGGTCTCGCCCACTTTTGCCTTGAGCGGATGCAGCTTGGACAGCGCGCCGACCGAGCCGTTGAACACGAAATATTCCGGCTGTTCGTTGAGCAGCTTTTCGACGCTGAAATCC
>JAEWFF010000077.1 GCA_023388965.1 Pseudomonadota bacterium
CCCCAGGACGTCATGCATCGAAGCTGACCTTGCCGGCCATGTCGAACTCGTAGACATCGTCCCGGAAACTGACGACCCCGTTCCGGTTCGCCCACGCCGAGATGTAGGTCGTGTGGATCTCCGGAGGGTTGGTTACCTCGACGTCCTTCCGCTCGCCGGTGGCGAATACATTGGTGACCTCGCCCGGGCCCCAGTCCCCGTTGTCGCGTAGCACCCAGCCGACGAAATCCTGGACTTGGTCGACGCGGACGCAGCCTGACGAATAGAACCGGGCGTTCTCCCCGAACAGACCCTTGGTCGGCGTGTCGTGCAGATAAACGGCATGGGGATTGTGGAAGTTGATCTTGACGTTCCCCATCGAGTTCTGCGGTCCCGGATCCTGGCGGAACCGGTAGTTCACCGCTTCCTCGGTCTGCCAGTTGATCTGGCTGGGTTGGAGCTCCTGGCCGTTGCCGTCGAGAATGCGGATTTTCTGCTCGGTAAGGTAGTTCGGGTTTTCGTTCATGTACTTGATCAGGTCACGCCGGATGATCGAGACCGGCACGTTCCAGTACGGGTTGAAGTTGATCTGGTGAATGCGGCTCTTGAGGATGGGCGTCTGCCGGTCGATGCGTCCGACCACGGCGGTGTGCCGGCGCTGCACCATCCCGCCTTCGACAACCTCGATGAAGGCGGCGGGAATGTTCACCACGACGTAGCGGTCCGCCAACGCCGACGCCATGTTCTGCACCCGCAGCAGGTTGAGACGAAGCTGGTGCAGTCGGGTCTCGGCCGGTACATTGAGGGCATACCAGGTAGCTTCGTCGACCTGTCCGCTTACCTGAAGGCCATGACGGGCCTGGAAGCGTCGCAGGGCGGCGTCGGTCTGAGCGTCCATGGCCTCATCGACCCGCTCCACCATGGCCATGTCTGCCGACGAGATCAGGCGACGCTTGAGCTGCACCACCCCATCACGGTTGACGCCCATGGTAACGCCATATGTCTCCTGCGGCACCTGTTCCCAGCCGCCTCGAGCCACAAAGGGCTCATACTGGGCGATGGCCATCTGCAAGTTGTTGGCAGTGTCGTAGCTGAGAATGGGCTCCACAGTGTCGATCGCCTGAATAGCTGCAGCGCTATTGGCCTGCTGTTCGGCATCGCTCAAGGTGCGGGTTTGGTTCATCATGTCCCAGAGCGACTGCGCGCGCGCGGGTTGCATGATGGGAAGGGTGGCGGCCATGCCGAGCGGGAGCAGCCGCATGAAGTCTCGTCTCTTCATCTCTCGATTCCAGTTCGAAAATGCAAAAATGTGGCGCTGGCATTGCGCCGAAGCTGGAGATCAGGAGGCGCGGGGTGGACGGAAGTGCTTGGAAGGATGGTAGGTCGCCACGCCAGCGAAACTGGATTGCAGCACGAAATCTGCTTTCCTGCGATGGTCCAACGCCCACGACGCGCCGCAGGGCTCCACGACCGTCACCAGAGAACAGCAGCTCGTTGCATGAGGCGCATGCTGGCCAGTGCAATCAGCGTGCTGATCCCCATGGACCTGAACTGCCGCCGAGACGCCGTCTTCGATGGCAGCGCTCACCGGTGGTGCGACCACCACCAGCGCGAAGAACGAGAGCAGGATGGGCAATAGTTTTCGAGTGAACCAAGCCATTCCAACCAAGGATCCGGCGACAAGTCTGTTAGGGCGTCCATTCTACCGCACAGTTCGGCGACAATGAGATCGCCGGCCCTCAGGGGTCGCGTAGATTCAACCACGCAATTGTTCAAAAGTTGATAACCCGCGCCATGCTCGGTCGTCCGTCTACGACCAGCCCCTGGTAGTCTGCTACAGACGGGCGCCGATCGCTTCCATCTGCTCGATCTCGCGACGTTGCGCCTCAATGATCTCGCCGCACAGAGCGATCAGTTCGGCATCTTCCAGGTCAGCCTCACGGCACATGAGGATAGCGCCGGAATGGTGCGGGATCATGCTGTCTACGAACTGCCGGTCGTCTATAAAGGCTTGCGCCCGGGTACCGAAGAACGACAACACCGTCAGCACACCGAAGGCGGCGTATAGGACGATGTTCGTCCGGCGCTTCGGGAACATGCCGGGCATGGTCGCAAGCATGAAAATGCCCATGGGCGCCCACATGGTCACGGCCATGTAGAACATGTTGAGGTTGTTCCGGAAGTCCCGCCACCCGTCGATCATGGAGAACATGACGACGTACATGACGATCAGCCCCAGGATCATGTTGATCCAGAACATCAGGTAAGGACGCCCGTGAGCCCCATGGGAGCTTTGGTCCGAGTGGGGAGCCGTGTGATGCGCGTGATCCGTCATGCTTCAATCCTCCATGTCAGGGCCGCTATGGCGACTTCTTTGCTCGGGCGCACGCACAAGAAGCACTGTGCTTCTCGCCGGCATCGTGTTCTTTCAGTAGCCGTCCTGCGGACGGGAATGTGGTCTGGTTCCCAATGATCGACTGAAGGGGGCCTTGCCACGGCGTGAAGGTCAAGCCCCAAGTAAGGGAAGATCGATGCACCGGCGCCGCATTCCGGCGCACTGCATAGGAGGCTTTCCTTCACATGACTTCACGCCCCTTGAACCGCATGAAGACCTCGTCACCCGCGCCGCTCGGCGACCAAGGGCATTCCGGGAACAGCCAAGCCCCGCACGGTGGGGCGCAGATGCAGCAGCCGTCGTGCGGCCATGGCTGGATCGTGCCCCTCCAGGACGTACCCCGCCATTTCGCCGGTTCCACACCTGCAAGGCGGTGGGCACTGCTGCGAAGGACCGAGATATCGGCATCGCGACACCGACACCGACAGCAAGACTATCTCGGATGAAACCGCGCCTTTGCATCTCGGCAATCTCTCCTGCTTGATTGCTCTTCATCAAGAGCCCGATCAATACGCACAACGGCCTCTTCACTGCGACATTATCATTTTCTCGGCTAATGCGAGCATTGAGTGGTCCTCCGCCGCACCTCGTGAATATACGGTACTCCGATGTCATATCTCGTACCGTCAATCACCGTGCAAAGCTCCCTGCCGTCGCCCCATCGCCCATAGGGTGGATCGAAACCATCGCCTCCGGCTTGATCAACACCACCTATCAGGTCGGATCCGCGGCGGGTCTGGCCGTGATGGTGGCCTTGGCGGCCTGGGTCGCACCTCATGGCGGCACCGGAACGGCGGACCTGCTGCCTGGCTTCCAGACAGCCTTCTTCGGTGCAGCTGTGGCGGCCTTTCTGGGCACAGCGGCAACCGTGGTCCTCGTTCAACGGCCTCCGCCGGCATCAGTCCACAACAAGGCGTTGCTCGCCTGGTCGCTGACATTCCAGTGCACTGCAGCCATCGACCAGGTTCCAAACGTGTTTCCCGTCAAACAGGCAGAGCCCCATCCCGCCGCGTTGGAGTGCTCCACTTCGACCATGACCGCGAAGACGCTCGACGCGATCCGGAGCCCTGGCCCATTTTGACCCCAGTGAATGGCGCGGCATCATAGCGATTCCGCGGTCAGCTTCCTGTAAGTATCTTTAAGGTATTGTCCTGCAGCATGAATGATGCACGCCAGTCTATCCTACTGCTACTGCTTCTGGGTGCCGCAGTCGTGCCTATTTTGTTCGCGGCGAACTGGGTCGGTCATATCCTCTTCGATGCGCTGCGCGGTCACGGCGCCCATGAGCACGCCGTCTCCTCCCCCAACGCTTCCAGGGCGACGGAGTCTGGTGCCAGCGTAGCCGGCGCGCCATCCCCCTACGACCATACTCCGTGAACCCTGGTGTCGGGCTCAAGAATAGCCAACGAGCGCAAAGAAGAAAAAGCAACATTGGCGCCGAGGAGCAGAACCTCTGGTGGGCGGCGGGCTACAATATCATCGCTATTCCGCTCGCGGCGGGGTGCTTTTTTTTGGGCCGGTATCGTGCTTGCGCCGGCGGTTGGTGCAGTGTGGATGTCTGCCAGTACGTAGTCGTCGCGATCAACGCACAGTTGCTGCGGCGGCTGGACCTCAGTCGCTAAACTCCGGTTTGTTCCCCGATCTTGAGGGATATGGAAACACTGAAAGATCAGAAGGGTATTCCTGCAACCTCCGCTCCTGCCACACGGCAGAGATCGCAGGCTACCTGATTGAAGGTCATGTGGCTGCCGCGGCGACAAGGGTATTGTTGTACGCTGCCCCTTTGAGCATCCGCGGATGCGTGACCGATGCCCCCTCCGACAGCTACGACGTGATCGCATTGGATCCGGGCAGCAGTCTGCGTTCACGCGATTCCCGCGCGCAGCAGTTGTAGGGATAGTTCTGGTTGTGGGCGGAAGAAGGGGCGCCGATGGCACCCCTTCCCGGTTTCTAGTTTTGTGTCTCGGCTCCGGCTTGCTCCTCAAGCCAGGAAATCATTTCGGCGATCTCCTGCTCCTGGGAGTCGATGATCTTTTGGGCCATCGCCTTGGCGTCTTCGTTGTCGCCGTGCTCAAGCTCGGCCTTGGCCATGTTCACCGCACTCTGATGGTGAGGAATCATGCCGCATACGAACGCCACGTCGACGTCATCTGCCATCATGCCCATCATCATCAATCGGTTCATCTCGTCCATCCCTGCCATGAGGGCCATGTGAGCTTCGTCCATCTGCCCGGGCTCCATGGACATTTCCTCCATGGGATGCTCGCCGCCGGTCATGCAGATTTCCGGAAGCTGGATTTGACCCGAGGTCATGCCGGACATGTCATGACCCTGATGGTCCTGGGCGAAAATGGCTCCCGTCGAAACGGCTAGCAGGAGGCTTGCGGCAGTGGTTGCTTGTAAGAAGTTCATCTTGATCATTTCCTGTGGTTTCGAGAAAAGTTCCGAAATTCAGGAATTCCTTGGTGGACGATCCAGACGGTGAATCGGCCAACGCACGTCCACGTGCAGCGGCATCAATTGGTGGGACCCTCCGCTCCACCCGGGAGTTTCGGCGACGGCGGGCACCGGCAAGGCTGCCAGACATAGACCCAGGCCGCAGCACTCCGGCAGGGTGTGATGCTGCTGCCCGCAAGGGGGCGAGACACATGCGTCACCGGAATGAACGTGGTTCTGCTGCACGTGATGCCCAGCGGCAGGTTGGCTTGCCATTGCGCCGTGATGAAGCGTCAAACTCGCCAATACGGCGAGCATGATTACAATCATCAGCGGCAGGCGCCATCCGCGCCTTCTTTCGACATACCGATGCATCCTGATTGAACTGGCCTTACCTAGCTTGGTTCCCCATTGCTTGACCAGGAATCGCGGCGCACAGCGCACTTCTCATTGTCCGCCGCGGTCGCGCGGTAGAGCATCACTTCGCGCCCGTCCGGCAGCGCCAACGCCGAGCCAAGAACCGTCATACACGGCCATCTCCTGGTTTCACCCGAAGGGCTCTCGACGCCCGGATAAGCCGCATTGGATAACCGAGATCCGTACCCGCTGGGCAAGGTACTGAAAGTCGGCGCCCCGGCCATGCTTCACCGGCATGGTGCCGGATACCACCGGAACCGAAACGTCCTCCACCGGCGCACCCGCCGTGTCATCGTGGAGATACAGCTAGCGCAATCCTGCCCTCGGCACGAAAGCGTGTCGTAACAATCCTTGCGTCCGTGGCGCCGAATCCTTGCAATCTCTGCGCCAGACCTACATGCTCTAGCGACTATAGGAGCAGCGTTGATGGATCACGGCATCGCGATTGGCAAAGTTTCGGAAGCAACCGGAGTGAAGGTGCCCACTATCCGGTACTACGAGCAGATCGGGTTGCTGCCGCCACCGCCCCGGACCGAGGGTAACCGGCAGACTTATAACCGCAAAGACGCGGACCGTTTGACGTTCATCCGGCATTCCCGGGAACTCGGCTTCGAAATAGATCAGATCCGAACCTTGCTCTCGCTGCAGGACCGCCGGGACCAGTCATGCGGCGAAGCCGACGTTATCGCCAGGGCCAGGCTGGTCGAGGTCAAGGAGAAGATCGCCAGCCTCAAGGCGCTTGAGGCCGAACTGGAGCGTATGGTCGAAGGTTGCTCCCATGGGCGGGTCGAGAGCTGCCAGGTCATCGACATCCTTGCCGATCACGGCAAGTGCAAGCACCATAGTCATGCCAGCTCGTGAACTGCGTCGCCGCTCGGTGAAATCATGAAAAATGATATCCATTTCTGAATTTGAATACCCTACGCCACATTCTTATGAAAAACGCTATCCACAGCCGAGCGGAGCGACCAGGAAGGTGAGGCAGGCCTGACTGGAAACTAACCCTGCCGACCGTCGCCGGTCTCACCAGAGAACCCCTCGATCTTGACGCCCAATGGCATCACCGATGGTGGATCGTTGTTCTCGATGACGTAGATTTGGCCGAGCTCGCCGAGACCGGCGAGGTGCTTGTAGAACGCCTGGTCGAGCGCGGTGCCGGCGATGACCTTCTCATCGGCTTCGAGTTCGCCATGCCGCTTGTAGTGAATCGGTTTTCGGTAGGTGACCAGCGGGGAGCCCAACACCACGAAGCCCGGATGGGGCATGGGACAGGCCGGGGCTTCCCCTGTCACGCTACAGGGCAACCTCGTCGAGTCGATCCCCCCGGGCACGCGCCTTCGGGGTCGAGAGGCGGTCCCCCGGTGCCATAGCGGTTGAAGACGTAGCGCTTCTCGCAAACGTCGACCGCCGGCAGCTGTAGTGTCTGGTCGAACAAGTCGGTGCCCTCATTGAGGATCGGTGGCTAGATGCCCCTTCACCGCCGTTCGACCCTCGCTGACCTGCCAGACGTGGGGATTGGGATAGGGGGCCAGTGTTGGACCCGTCCCCCGCCTCAAGGTTTGGAAAACTCGGTGGCAACTCGGCCAGAATGGGGCCGGCGTCCTGCCCTGTTCAATGCCGAGGGGGAGCCGGCATTCGCGTGTCCCCCCAGAGTGTTTTTGGGCCGGAGCTGTCCCGCTCCGGCCCAAATTGCTTACTGGTTTGATCCGCCGTAGACGATGCCGTTCGGGCGTTCACCGACCGGGACAGTCTTGACGACGTCCTGGCTCGCCACGTCGATGATCGACACAGTGTCGTCGGCAATGTTGGTCACGAACACGAATGCCCCGTCAGCCGATGCCGAGACGCCGTGTGCCCCGTCTCCCGTGGTGATCGTCTTGAGCACCTGTCCAGTTGCGGTCTCGATTACGGAAACCGTGTCGTTCGGCTCCGCCTCGGAGCCCTGGTTGGCCACATAGACGTAGGCTCCATCGGCGGTGGCGAACATCTGGATCGGGTTCGGCCCGACGTCGATCCTGTTCGTCACCTCGTGCGATGCAGTGTCGATGACGGCTACCCGGTTCTCGTCTCGAAGAGAGACGTAGACTTGATCGCCCGAGGGCGTGAACCCGACCTGAACGGGCGCTGTGCCCACCTCGATGCGGGCAAGCTCCGTCAGGTCCTGGGTGTCGATGACGGACACCGAGCCGTCCTCGACATTGGCCACATAGAGCTCGCTCTCATCCGGGCTGAGGCGCATCCCGTGCGGGTAGGCTCCGGTCGCTATGCGCTCGATCACCGAAGCCGCTGCGAGATCAACGACCGCAATTTCGTTCCCGCCGGACAGGGAAACATAGGCACGCCCCTGGCGATCGGCGACGACATGCGCCGGATGCGCCCCGACTTCTACGGTGGCGACAGGTTGCGAGAGTCGCTGTGGATCGAGCACCACCAGAACTCCTCGGCCAGCTTCGGCCTCGGCGTGTGCGTCGTCAGCCGATCCGTGAGCGTGATCGGAGGCGGGGCTACCGACCGCGAGCAGCAGGTTCCCGCCCGGCGTCAGATCGACATTATGCGGCGACACCCCGATCTGAACGGTTTCCACCGAACCGGTGCCGAGGTCGATGGCGGTGACCGAATTGCCGCCCTCGTTGGCAGAGTAGACGGTTCCGCCCGTCTGGAGGAAACCGGCAAGATCCGGGCTGGCATTCGCCTGCAGCCATGCCTGCATTTCGGCGATCTCACGCTCCTGTGCTTCGATGATCTGCGCCGCCCACTCTCCCGTTTGCGGGTCATCGCCGTATTGCTGCACGATCTTCGCCATGTCGATCGCACCCTGATGGTGCGGAATCATGCCCCGCACGAAAGCGACGTCCGGGTCTTCGGCCATGACGCCCTCCATCATCGGCCCGTGCATTTCGTCCATCGCATCCACATAGGCTTTGGTGAAATTTGTCGCGTCGGGATCGGAAGGAGACATGGGAGCAGGAGCCCGATCCTCCTGCGCCTGCAGCGGTCCGGGTCGGTGAGCGTCATGCTCTGCCTGCTGAGCCAGAGCCGCGCCGGAGACGCCCATCAGGAGAGTGGCGGAGAGGGCAATTACTGTTCGGTACATCATTGTGCATCCTTTAGCGCCGGAGAAACCACGTCACATCCTCGGACGTGCGGTTTCCGGCTTCATCTGATTGTCGGTTGCTGGAGCAGCGGGGAACGAACGGCTCCCGGCCGTGCTTCACTATGCAATCGAAGTCAGACGCGGTGGCCTCAGGATGCCTGAAGGATTTCGGCCCAGGTCGCTGGGCTGAATGCGAAGGGGCGGCTCCCCGTCCAGTGTTGGCAATGCCGGCAGCGGATCGGGAAGCAGGGCAAGAAAGGTGCAGACCTGTCCGCAATCGCGATCCGGCGCCGCTTCAGGGTGACAGCATGGTTCGTCCGCAACCTCGCTGCGGTCGTCGGAATGCGAATAGGCGTCCTGCTGCGCACTGGCAACGGCCTGATCCTGGTGCGTGGCATGCGTGCTTGAGCTGGCATGTGCCGTTCCCAGGACAGCGAAAGCGCTGAAGACGAGCAGCAGCAGTCCGGTCATGAACTGGCGCAGCCAGTCATTTCTCGACCAGAACGTTGCAGTCGAGCTCCTGCTCATGGCGTGGCTTTCTTCACGCACCCGATGACATCCATGTGCCCGCCAGCATCCGGCGGCCTCAGGCAGCCTGAGCTACTGACAGGGGCAGGTTCTGCCCCGCAGTCCCCGCTCCGGATCAAACTGGTGTCAAACGGGTGAATCATGAACAGCTTCAGATCTCCTGCGCGCTGCGGAAACGCCCGAAGACCTTCTGGTCGGCGGGAGCGAACAGAAATACCTCGTAGGGCTCGGCAGTCACGCCCGGGAAGTCCATGCCGGGCGACCCGGCTGGCATTCCAGGAACCGCGAGGCCCGTGGCCGCCGGACGCTCGGTCAGGAGACGCTGGATTGCCGCGGCTGGAACGTGGCCTTCGACGACATAGCCGTCCACTTCGGCCGTGTGGCACGAGTAGAGGGCCGGGGGCACGCGGAGCTGCTGTTTGATGGCGTCGGTGTTCTGCGATTCAACGATCCGCACCGGAAAGCCCGCGGCCTCGATATGCTCGGCCCACCCCGTGCAGCAGCCGCAGCTCGGATCCTTGGTAACGGTGACGAGCGGCAGACTTGCGGCATACCCTGTCACCGGCACTGAAAGCAGAACAGATATCGAGCCAAGACCTGCCACGAAGGCTCTCCGGCTGATGGCATGGTCATTTCGCATCTTTTGTCCTCACAGCCACGGCCGACGATCTCAGCGGAAGAATGCGCAGCTGATCAGGGCCGTGCATGGCGGGCTTCCTGTTGGCACCGACTGGCAGATACTACCACAGCCGCCGCCGCAGAACTTGATGCAGCGCAAGGAAGAGATACGTTGCTCGAGGTTCCAGCCTCCTGAAGCGTATCGGTCAACTCGGTCTCCTACAATTTGGTGGCGCGTAGCCGCGACGCGTTGGCAATGACGCTCACCGATGACAACGCCATCGCTGCCGCGGCGATGATCGGCGAGAGAAGAATGCCGAAGAACGGGTAGAGGACCCCAGCGGCCACCGGTACGCCCAAGGCATTGTAGATGAAGGCGAAGAACAGGTTCTGCCGGATGTTGCCCATCACCGCCTGCGACAACCGCCGCGCCCGCACGATGCCAACAAGATCGCCCTTCAGCAGGGTGACGCCCGCGCTCTCCATCGCCACATCGGTGCCGGTGCCCATGGCAATGCCGACATCCGCCGCTGCGAGTGCCGGCGCATCATTGACCCCGTCGCCGGCCATCGCCACCACCTCGCCGGCCGCCTTGTGCCTCTGCACGACCTCGCTCTTCTGATCGGGCAGGACCTCGGCCTCCACTTCGTCGATGCCGAGCTGACGCGCGACGGCCTTCGCTGTCGTCCAGTTGTCTCCGGTGAGCATGACCACCCGGATGCCTCGTGCTTTCAGCGCCGCGAGCGCCTCCGGCGTCGATGCCTTTACCGGATCGGCGATGGCGAAGATCGCCGCCACCTGTCCATTGATGCCCATGAAGATCGCGGTTGCCCCATCCTCGCGCAACCTGTCTGCCTGCTCGGCCAGCGGGGCGACATCGACCCCTTGTTCGGCAAGGAATTTTGCATTGCCAAGCGGGATTGTCTTGCCTTCGACCACGCCAAGCGCGCCCTTGCCAGTGGGCGAGTCGAAATCTTCAACTGGTGCGATCACCAATCCTCTCTCTTCGGCTGCACGCACGATGGCGAGCGCCAGCGGATGCTCGCTCGCCCGCTCCACGCTGGCGGCAAGGCGCAGCACCTCCTCCTCGGTGAAGCCGGACGCCGGAATGATGGCAGTCACCGCCGGCCGCCCCTCGGTGAGTGTGCCGGTCTTGTCGACGATGATCGTGTTCACCTTCTCCATATGTTCAAGCGCCTCGGCGTTCTTGATCAGGACGCCATTCTGAGCGCCGCGCCCGACGCCGACCATGATGGACATCGGCGTTGCAAGGCCGAGCGCACAAGGACAGGCGATGATGAGGACGGAAACGGCTGCGATAAGGCCGAAGGAGAAGCTCGGCTCGGGGCCCCAGATCGACCACGCGATGAAGGCGAGGACGGCGACGAAGATCACTGCAGGCACGAACCAGCCCGATACCTGGTCGGCGAGGCGCTGGATGGGTGCACGGCTGCGCTGCGCCTCTGCGACGAGCTGGACGATCTGCGACAGCATGGTGTCCCGGCCCACCTTGCGTGCCTCGATCACCAACGCGCCGGACTGGTTCATTGTGCCGCCGATCGCCCTCGAACCGATCTCCTTGGTGACCGGCATGGACTCACCGGTCACCATCGACTCGTCGACGGCGCTGCGGCCCTCGAGGACTTCGCCATCCACCGGCACCTTCTCGCCGGGCCGGACCCGCAGGCGGTCACCGGCATGGACGCTGTCGAGCTGAACCTCTTCCTCGGTGCCATCATCACGAATTAGCCGGGCGGTCTTGGGCGCAAGATCAAGCAGCGCCCGGATCGCGCCACTGGTGCTCTCGCGGGCACGCAGCTCCAGTACTTGCCCGAGCAGCACCAGCACCGTAATAACCGCAGCCGCTTCAAAGTAGACCGCGACTGAGCCATCCGGCTGGCGGAAGGCATCCGGGAAGATGCCCGGCGCCAGCGTCGCCACGATGCTATAGACCCACGCCGCGCCCGTCCCCATCGCAATCAGGGTGAACATGTTGAGGTTGCGCGTGACCAGCGATTGCCAGCCGCGCTGGAAGAAGGGCCATCCCGCCCAGAGCACCACCGGCGTGGCGAAGAGCAGCTGGACCCAGTTCGAGTCGCGTTGGCTGATGAGGTGGTCGAGGCCGATCAGGTGGCCGCCCATCTCGAGCATGAACACTGGAATCGTCAGCGCCAGCCCAATCCAGAAGCGCCGCCGCATGTCGATCAGTTCCAGATTGGGCTCAGCTTCGAGGCTGACCAGCACCGGCTCCAACCCCATCCCGCAGATGGGGCACGAACCCGGGCCGATCTGCCGGATCTCCGGATGCATGGGGCAAGTGTAGACCGTCCCCTCGGGAACGGGCTCCGCCTTGGCCGCAGCGACGGCCGGGTCGAGGTAACGTTCCGGGTCGGCCGTGAACTTCGAGCGGCATCCCGCCGAGCAGAAGTAATATGGCCGGCCAGCGTGCTCGGCCTTGTGCTGCGTCGTGTGGGGGTCGACCATCATTCCGCAGACCGGGTCCTTGACGCGATGGGCGCCGTCGGCCGGAGCCGCGGCCATGCCGTGTGGGTGCTCCGGCCCGTGATGGTGGTCCGAGTGGTCGTGATCGTGTTCGTGATGATGTCCCGAAAGGTGATGCTCGCCGTCGCCGCTACCTGAGCCATTCTCCTTCGAGGCACCCGGGGAGAGTTGGTGTTGGTCTTTGCTCGTGCTGGCCATCATGTACCTCGTCCGGGAAGTGCTCGAGAATCGTCATTATCCAGCGTGCGCCTTCCCACTGTTGGAAGGTCAAGAGACAATCGCCAGTCGCGTGTCCGCGACTATGGGCTGGGATCGACACAAATACCACCGAGCGAAGGCTACGAGCTACTGTGACAAGGAGAGGAAGATGCTCCTGGTCGAGACGGCCTTCATTCCTGAGTATGCCACCTCTCCGCACCTCGAGATGGTAGTCTTGGACATGAGCTATCCGCGGATCGGCCTGACGTCGCATCCCGCCAAGGATGCACAATCGCATCGGGCGTATCGTGCCCTGTCGGAACCAACTGCGACCGCATCGATCCCGTGCTCGGCCACATGAACGGCAGCACCTGCCTGATTCATGGACAGCATCAGTGCGAGCAGCGCGAACACAACGGGCAATAGCCAACGATGGATTGAGATGTTCATTCCTCACCACACCGTCCGGATCATCCTAGCCCATCATCCTTAGCCTAAGGTTAAGTCGGGCAAGACTACGTCATCGATGGCAGCGACACTCGGGCAAGACCCCGCACTAGACCGGGCAGCGAAGCTGCACACTATAATATCGTTTATTATAACTCGATTTATAAAAGCAGCTCCGGGCCGCCTGCGGACGAGCAGTCGGGATGCGGCGAAATTGCCCTGGCTCCTCTAGCGGCTATAGATCGTAAGGATCTCTGCCTCGACAGCGTCTGACGTGACCAGAAAGAACTGAGTCGATTTTCCGCATGGAAAACAAAGAGCGACCAAAATTTCTGAGTCTCAACGCCCGATACGCCGGAATCGCTGTAACCCAGCGGTTCCGGTGGCGCCCAAGGTGGCGATTTCCTTTATGCAGCCGTTCACTTCGGCAGATGAGGCAGCTCTGTAGGATCTCGATGAGGGCCTAAGCACAGTCTTGGCTGTCGCCGATCCTCTCAACTTCGCTAGTCACGCTTCGTTGTGTGCGGAAAGAGCGTGGCGGTTCCAGTACCGCTCTTCCACCGCGTCAGGTTGCAAGGCAGGGTCAGCGTAACGCTGCTCCCGCACGGAAACGTCCAGATGGCGGTGGAAAAGGGAGACGTAGTCGAGGTCTTTTTCCAGATCCGGGTCCTTGATCGCACTGATCCTGCCCACTTCGATCGCCGCACCTCCCGTCGATACGACTGGCTCCGGTCTGCTGCTTGAGCTCAGCCGTCGCGAAGATGTACCACTGCGGAGATCAGCGACAGTCTGCCTCACAGCGGTGTAGGGAACTCGCGACAGCCAATCCAATGCCGTCGTTGCCCGGTTGGTGGCACTTACGATCGATGCACTGGGGCCAACGGGTGGCGGTCCCCAAATTTCCGCATCCCCTTGATCTTCCCACTATTGGAAAACGAGTTTGGATGCATCCCAGCGGAAAGGACGATGAGATGTATAATTTTCAAGTTAGCGACATGACCTGCGCCCATTGCGTGGCCCCGTCGAACGAGCGATCAAGAGCGTCGACAGCGCCGCCAAGGTCAACATCGATCTGGGTGCGCATGCAGTCAAGATCGAGAGCGACAAGCCCGTCGAGCACTTCGCCAAAGCCATCGAGGATGCGGGCTATATCGGTGAGCTGCGCGGCTGACACGTGCGATCCACATTGCGAAGGCCGCCGCTTTGCGGCGGCCTTTTTTGGTAGTTGCATTGACGGCTCATCCTGGGTGTTGCGCTTCACCGCGAGCCGGAAGTTTGTCGACCAGGTAGCGCCCAGTCGTGATGACGGTCAGCAGCGCGAGAGCCGCGCTGAGAATACCGGTGCCTTCGTAAAAGGCGGTGGACGCGGACTGGGACCAGAGCTGCATGGCCGTCCCCACGACCTCTTCTTCGCTGCCAGGCAGAAAGGTCACGTTGTCGAGGCCCGCGGCCTTGGCCACGTGGTCCAGAAATCCGTCGAGAAAGCCGAACCAGAACACGACGAGGGTTGCGTATGCAGCGTAGGTCCAGAGCAGGGCTGGCTTGCTGGTCCGTTCATGCAACGACCATAGCACGATGGGGATGGTCACTCCGATGGCGGTCGGCAATATCAGTGCGGGGCCGAGCCGGAAGATGTGGTGAACTCCCGTAGCGACGAGGGTGGCAACGAGTGTCACAAGCGAGGTCAAGGCCGGGGAAATTTTGGACATGATCTGAAATCCTTGTTGGCGGACGCAATGTCCGTTACCGAACACGTGTTCGGAAGTTCGAGCAATGTCCACCGGCTGGCGTTCGCTTCGGAACAGGTCACAGGGGAGCGTTCCGGAAAACCATGGATCGTCGGGTCAGAAAAACCAGGGATGCGCTATATTCGGCCTTCGTCGCGCTTGTGGCCGAGAAGGGGTATGACCAGATCTCGGTTCGCGACATCCTTGATGAAGCCGATGTCGGACGCACCACGTTCTATGCGCACTTTAAGGCCAAGGAAGATTTGCTGCGGTTCGGGTTCACCCGCTTGCGCGCGCAATTGGCGTCTCGACCCAGATCGACTGTTGAAGATCACCGGGCGTTGATCCGTGCCTTGCTGGACCATGCAAAGTCGCACGCCGGCTTGTTCGCCGCTCTTGCCGGCGGCGCCGGCGGAGGACTTGCTGAGGCCGAGTTCCGCGGGATCGTCGAGGACATCGTCGCGACCGAAATTGGTGCAGGTGAGGCGCAGGCAACGATGACGGCCATGCTGGGTGGTGCCCTGCTTGCGGCAATTCGTCGATGGGTTGATGCCGGTGCCAAAGGGGCAGGATCGGAAATCATCGAAGCTTTCGATCTGCTGCTGGCGGCGGCGCCCCGATGAAACGCTGCTGTTCGCTACGCCGCCCACGCGACGCTGCAATCAAAGTCCTAGACGCGCGCCGATTGCTTCCATCTGTTCGATTTCCCGGCGCTGCGCCTCGATGATTTCGTCGCACAAGGTCAACAGTTCAGGGTCTTCGATATCGGCCTCACGACACATCAGGATGGCGCCCGAGTGGTGAGGGATCATGGAGTCAATAAACTGGCGGTCGTCGATGAATGTCTGAGCGCGGGTACCCCAGAAGGAGAGGACCGTAAGCAGCGCGAACATCACGTATAAAGCGACGTTTATTCTCTTGTTCGGGAACATGCCGGGCATGGTTGCCAGCATGAAAATGCCCATCGGTGCCCACATAGTCACGGCCATGTAGAACATGTTGAGGTTGTTGCGGAAATCGCCGATCCCATCGATCATGGAGAACATGACGACATACATGACGATCAGGCCCAGAATCATGTTGATCCAGAACAGCAGATAAGGCCGGCCGTGGTTGCCGTGTTCACTATGGTTCGTCTGGCCTGAATGATGTGTATGATCCGACATGTGTGATCTCCTAGTGTCCCATGCCCATAGGCTTGAGCAGCATCCAGATAGCCATACTCACCATCATCAGGTTCTCGGTGAGGGAAACGAAGCCGAGCGGGACATTGCTGTCGCCACCCACGCAGGCGCATTTGAGCTCACGCTTGTCCAGGTAAACGGCCTTGAAGACCGAGGCCGCACCCACGGTTCCGATGAACAGCGCGACCGGGATCGACAGCCACATCAGCGCCCCGGAGACCATCAGTACGCCGGCCAGGGCCTCGGCATAGGCATACACGTAGGCGTAGGGCACCCACCGTTGCGCGAGGAGGTCATAGTTGAGGAACATGGTCGCGAAGCCGTCCACGTCCTTTAGCTTCTGCAAAGCGAGGAGGCACATGGCAAAGGCGATGAACCACTCTGCCGCCTCAACCGTGACAATGTTGCCGTACACGGCCCAACTAGCGGCGACCGACATAGCGGCTGCCATGCCGAATAGAGCGATGACGGGCGTGTAGGTCACCGCATCCTTGTCTTTTACCTCGAGGCCGAAGTGCCGGCGCAGGTCGTCGTATCCGCCGATGCGCTCGTCGGCGATGAAAGTCTGAGGTGTCGTCGTGACGCCGTGCTGTTGCTTGAACGCGTCGATTTCAGCCCTCGAAACGAGGTGTCGGTCCTCCACCCTGAAGCCTTTTCGCTTCAGCAGATCCAAGGCTTTCAGCCCCCATGGGCAGGTGTGTTCCGGCGTAACCATCCGGTACAGCTCTGCTGTCGCCGCTTGGGTCATCTCACATTCCTTCTTCGCTCATCGTTTCGACTTGGCGATAAGGTCCACTAGCTCGTTGAACTTGGCCCGTTGAGCATTAGGGTCGCCCGAGGCGATCGCTTCGGCGACACACCCGTCGGCATGCTGCTTGAGGATCGCGTCTTCCGCTTTGGCCAATGCGGCCTTGACTGCCTGCAATTGCGTGAGGATGTCGATACAATAGGCGCCCTCCTCGACCATGCGTGAAATTCCGGCGACCTGGCCGGCAATGCGGTTCAACCGGTTGCGGATTGCCGGAGATCGCTCGACACACATGCTTGGCTCCCAATACCCCGGTGGGGTATAACCCGCGTTCTCAACCATGGTTCCATCGTGAACTACTGCCGTGGCCAGCCTTACGTTGGATGAACCCGCGATAGGCGAAGATCTGGCTCTTGCGATACCAATCCTGTCCTCTGGACCGGCCGACAGGCGCCTTCTTCGCCCCCATGCGACAAGTTGTGTATGGACCCTGAGAACAATTCCGTCCAAACTACACGGGTCTACGTCCTGCGATTTGGTGCATGATTCCGCGATCGGTCCTACATCTGCTGAAGCGCTTTGTGTTGGCGATGATCGTTGCCGGCATGACGCTAGTGCCCTTGTGGCAGTCGGTTGGTCATGCAAGCGAGATTCAGCATTCCGTGATAGAGACTGCTGACGCCGGTGCCTATCCGGCGGAAGCCAACTTTGGCGCACACACCGCAGGTCACCATGCTTCTGTCGACCATGCACATGAGTTGCCAATATTGCGATTGGCGAGCTTGCCGCAAGCCACACCGTCAAGCGATGGCTGGAGTTTACCGACTCCCTTGAATGGAGACGGCATAGGTCCTTTCGATCCCGAGCAACCTCCCAGGCACATCTGAGCAATCGATTACGGGAACGATGTTCCCGCGTGTTGTGCCTGATGAGAGGTCTAATCATGCAGAATTTCGCGCCGCTGTGGCGCACTATGCCTTTTCGGCCGGCGCCTAGCTGCGTTCTAGCGCTCGCCGGGAGCCTCCGGCCCGATGTCAGGGTCGTGGAGCCAGTCTACACCAGCCGGTTTTGGGTGGGGCCATGTCGATAGTCCTTCGCCGTGCGAATCCGGCGCATCTCGCTTTGGCATTAGCTGCCGCTACGATTTTAGGTGCTCTCGCCTCCGAAGTATTCGGCGGCCTCGTGCCCTGTGAATTGTGCCTTACGCAACGCTTGCCCTATTATTTCGGCATTCCGCTCCTTCTCGCGAGCCTCGTCGTAGCACCTGGGGTCGTTCGATTTGTATTGAGACTTAGTGCCTTGGCAGTCTTTTTGTGGGGGGTCTACCTTGGCATCTACCACGCAGGCGTGGAGTGGAAGTTCTGGGCCGGCCCAACCGCGTGCACCGGCACCGGCTCGAATTTCGGGTTCGATGCACTTGCCAACTTGAACGATGCCCGGTTCGTCCCTTGCGACCATGTGCAGTTCCGTTTCCTGGGCCTGAGTCTGGCTGGTTGGAACGTTCTGGCCACGCTGCTGATTTCGACCTTGATCGGTTTTTCTCTCCGCTCTAGCGGCAAGGCCACTGTCAATCCAGCATCCGAGGCCAAGCCATGAAGGGCGCTGTCGCTCGTCATCGGCGTTCACGGTTGCGGCATCTTGTGTGGCTGCCTGTCGTTGCCATTTTGGCAATAGTGGGCGGTTTGGCGGCACCGGTGCTGTTTGCGAGGATGTTTCCGCAACAGGCAGTCTCGGTCGTTCGCGGCTCCCTCGAGGTCGAGGACTGGACGCTATTGGCGGTTGTAACGTCCGAGACGTCAGCGCTTGTGGTGGAGATCGACTTCGTAGCCAAGGATGAGGGCAATATGTCGCCTCCGCCTTGGCCGAGTGTCTCTGCGGTCATGCGAGCGCATCGCATGACCGAGTCTCTGCAAACGCGCGCGCTTGGCCCTACCCGTTTTGAGGCCACTTTAGAGCCTGCCATGGCAGGTGCTTGGACGGTTGAGATCGAGGCCGACGGCACCCCCCTTCAAATTCCCGTCGTGGTTCGATGAACCGCAAATACGAGAGGTATCCAATGCAACGACGCCACTTTCTCGCCGGTCTGACAACAATCTCAGCTCTGCCGGTCATCTCAAATCTCGCGCACGCCCAGCAGGCAGTGGCGCCGAGCTACGATCCGGATGTGCTGCTCTATGCCGGTATTCACGGCGAAGCGTTCGATATTCCACCGGCCGACGTAAGCTTGATCCTACCCGGGTACCGGCGACGAACCATTGATTACACAACGACCGAGCGCCCCGGCACTATCGTCGTCGATACCGGGCACCGCTACCTTTATCTGGTGGCAGAAGGTGGCAAGGCCATCCGCTATGGCATCGGAGTTGGGCGCGACGGCTTCACTTGGTCCGGGCGGGGCGAAATCCGCCTCAAACGCGAGTGGCCCAAATGGACTCCCCCTGCCGAAATGATCGTACGGCAACCCGAACTCGAACCTTACCGGAATGGCATGGCTCCGGGGTTGGACAATCCACTCGGCGCGCGGGCGCTTTATATTTTCCAGGACGGGCGCGACACCCTCTATCGCGTCCACGGTACCAACGATCCGGCCACAATCGGATTGGCGGTATCGAGTGGTTGCGTTCGGCTGATGAATCAAGACGTCATCGATCTCTACAACCGTGTCCCGGTGGGAAGTCAAATAGTGGTCCAGCAGGCAGTATGAAAACACCTGTGCGGCATCTGGTGGTAATCGCCACTACCGCTGCGGCGGTATTGTTGTTCGGATGGCTGAGGGCTGAGTGGGACCCGATGCACCGCTGGAATAGGGCCTTTGGCGATGTTGCCTTCATTCTGATTGCCCTGACCATGGCTTTGGGCCCGATTGTGGCGCTACTTCCACGCGCGTCATTCCTTCTTCCTTGGCGTCGGGAACTCGGCATCTATTCGGGCGTCGCGGCTACAGTCCATACGCTCATCGTATTCATTGGCTGGTTTGCTCTCGATCTCTGGCGGCTGAGTGGATTTGCCTTCCATCCGACTCTTCAACGCTATGTGCTGGCGGAGCATGGCCTCGGTCTTGCCAACTGGATTGGGGCATTTGCCTTGATCCCGGCCATTGGGTTGGTGCTGATCAGCAATGATCGTGCATTTGCCTTCTTCGGGCCAAGAACGTGGAAGTGGCTTCAGTCGGCGGCCACTGCGATCTGGATTCTTGTCGTACTCCACGCCGGATATTTTCTCGTTATGCACTTCCAGCATTTTCATCGGCCTGACCCTCCACCCAATCCAGTCACCTGGTTTGTCGTCGGTCTGACTTTATTCGTGCAGCTCTTACGCTGGTGCGCGACCTATGTGGTTTGGCGCAGAGGTCTCACAGGCCGAAAAAAAGGGCCGACTGTTGCGCTGCATGCACGTGGAGCCGACACCGCGTGATCAACCCTGAACTTAATCAAAAAAGTGTCTTGACCTTACCACCGTGGGAAGCCGCACGATTTCCGCGTTATATTTTCTCGGAGTTCCTTATGTACAAGTTCCAAGTCAATGACATGACCTGCGGGGCGCGCGATCTCAAGGAGGTCGTCGCCGAGCAGGCGCTGGAACTGCGGATTCTTAAAAAAGCATGATTGCGGATGGGGGCGACGACGAATGAGATACCCCGCATCCGAGAAGCTGGAGATCATTCGGCTCGTCGAGCAGTCGCATCTGTCGGCGCGGCGCACGCTGCAAAAACTCGGTATT
>JAEWFF010000020.1 GCA_023388965.1 Pseudomonadota bacterium
CTACGATAATCGTTCTTTGAATGTATGCAAGATAGAACAAACCGTTGAATCTCGCTCGTTTCTAAATCGTTACCTATTAAATGAAAATAATATGGTAACCATCTAAATTTCAATTAGATAACAAATACATTGTGTTTCGCGGTATGTGTGCTAAGATTTTTATGAATTCCGCACACATCGGCAATTTCCTTCAAATAACTGTTCATGCGTTGATTACACAATACAGGTAAAAGTTTTCCGGTACACTCTGCCACATCCTTATATTTATCAAGTATGGAAGCTGCCACTGGTAACACAGGAATGTTACACATGATTTTTGTCTTTTGGCGGTTCTTCCTTATCCAAAGTTCCCCTTTGTTGTCTTTTACCAAGTGTTCGGGTGATAAATCTTTCACATCGCTGAACGCCAAGCCAGTAAAAATGCAAAAGACAAAAACGTCACGTACCTGTTCTACTCGTTTAATTGTAAACTCTTTGGCGAGAATGATTTTAATCTCGTCCATCGTCAGAAATTCAGGATCGGTTTCTTCCAATTTGAAACGGTAGTAAGCAAACGGATCTTTCTTTATCCAGTCGTTTTCCAAAGCAATACGGATAATCTTCTTTAAATTCTTCAATCGGGTAATAGCGGAGTTCTGCGCACAACCTTTTTCAATCTTCAAGAAAGCATCGAACTTAGAAATGAAGTTGGCTTCCAAGTTATTCAGGGCAATATCCGATAACTGATATTCTTTCTTAATGAATTCCTCCAAATATCGGGTAGTGGTTTCATACCGTTGAACGGTTTTACTAACAAAGTCTTTGCCGATCAGCTTACGACTTTGTTCGTTGTGTTCTCTGAATACTTGCAAAAGGGTTTTGCTTTCTTCATCCACACCATAATACAGTTTTCTCACAAGATCAACGGTGATAACCTTGTCGGAAGTTTCCAGTTCCCTATAAATTTGGTGTATGCGTGAGCGTGTGATTTCTAAGTAGTGGTTCAGTTCCACCGACATACGGTCTTTTCCTTTTGAATTCTCTTTTGCTTGATTCCATAGGTTTACGGGACAACTTCTTTTGATAGAAATATCTACCATACAGCCGTTTACAGTGATTCTCATGCACACAGGTGCTTCTCCGTTCTTTAATAACTTGGCTTTTTTGATAAAGAACAAAACAGAAAATGATTTTCGAGCCATTTTTACATCGTTTTTAGAGTTACAAAACTATGTATTCTCTTCCAAAGTACGACCATGCAAAATACTATGAATCAGTGAGAAAGATGCAAATTCGTGGGACTTTTTCGAACTGAATTTTAGTCCCACGATTTATCCACCGATAATATGCTTGAAACGGCTATTTTCTGCTACCTGCCAGAAAAAAGAAATTCCTGATAATATCTGATTATCAGGAATTTGCTTGATTCTTCTTGTTGTTTCAGTGATCCGCCTGGGGCTCGAACCCAGGACCCCAACATTAAAAGTGTTGTGCTCTACCTGCTGAGCTAGCGAATCAGACCTTATTGCTGTTAAGCGGGTGCAAAGATAGCTACTTTTGTTTAAAAAACAAATGGATTAAGGGAAAAAGTTTTGAGAACGACTTCTGCTTTTACTTTTCTTGTTGATTATCAGTCTGTTCAAACTTGTGAATTTTTTCTCTGTTTATGATGAAACGTTGATAGTAGGAGAGCATAAGGGTGGTAAGCGGAAGTGCTATAATCATACCCAGCATACCCATCAATGAACCCCAAATTGATAAAGACAGTAGGATGATGGCAGGGTTTAGGCCCGTAATCTTCCCCATGATACGCGGTACGATGAATCCGTCTTGAATGACTTGTACTATTATGAATACAGCAAGGGCCGATGCAATGATAATCCAGAAGTTTCCTCCCGTATCCGCTGCTTTCAGTATGGCCAGCACGATGGTAGGTATAAAGCCGATAATCTGTAAATAGGGCACTAGGTTTAAAGCACCGATGAACAAGCCGAGCCCAATGGCCAGTGGGAAATCAATAATCAGAAAGCCTATACTGAACAGAATACCGACACACAATGCCACGAATGCTTGTCCGCGGAAGTATCTGTTCATGCCGTCTTTCACATCGTTCATTACATTGATTACGAAGGGCCGGTATTTCTGTGGTACCAGGTGGGGCCACCCTTCGGAAATGCTTTCATAGTCCAGCAATATGAAGATTATATAGAGAAGAATGAGAAAGAAAGTGAAGAAGCTGAACAGTAGATTGACGGATTCTGACAGCAAGGACCAGAGCCGGGGAACGGTTTCCTTGATGGCGTTCAGCATATTCTCTTCCTTGAACAATTGGGTGACAAACTGGGTGTCTATGTTCTCACGAAGGAATTCAGAGAGTGTTTTGGGCACATTGCCGTCGTGGGTTCCGTTGGAAAAGTAGTCTATTACCAAATCTTTTACCCTGACGAATTCGTCCATCATGGGAGGCACAAGCAGATAGAAGGCGGTTCCTCCTACAATCAGAATACTGAATAAGGCGCAGAAGATGGATATGACCCGGTTCTTGAGCCTTAATCTGTACTGGAAGAAGGTGACCAGGGGGTATATCAGATAGGCAATGAGCCATGCGATGAAGAATGGCAGCAATACGCCGCTTAGACGCTTGAAGAGCATAAGGATGCCGATAATGATGACACCGAGTATGACACCGCGGATAAAACTGTCGAATGTAATCTTTTTGCGTTCCATAATGCTCTGTTTTTTGTATTTGTTAATGACCGATTTCCTTTTGGTCGGCTTGGATGGCTTGCTGATAGCACTCTCGGCATAGCGGTTCATATTCTTCGGTTTCCCCCAGCAGTACTTGTTTGTCGTTCTTGACGGTACGGTGGGAGAACGAGGCAAGTTGACCACATTTCACACAGATGGCATGTACTTTGGAAACTTCGTCTGCAATGGCACACAGTCCCGGCATAGGGCCGAATGGAATACCGCGGAAGTCCATATCCAGTCCGGCTACAATGACGCGTATACCATTGTTGGCAAGCTGGTTGCATACATCAATCAGGCCGCTGTCAAAGAACTGGGCTTCGTCAATGCCCACTACATCTATCTCTGAAGTGAAGAGCAGAATGCTGGCAGACGAGTCGATGGGAGTGGAGGCTATGGAATGACTGTCATGCGATACGACATCGGCTTCGGAATAACGGGTGTCTATGGCAGGCTTGAATATCTCTACGCGTTGTTTGGCAAATTTTGCCCGTTTCAGTCTCCTTATCAGCTCTTCGGTTTTGCCGGAGAACATGGAACCGCAAATGACCTCAATTCTTCCCCTGCGTTTGGTTTCCTGTATATGATCTTCTGAAAATAATACCATGTTTTCGAGTGTTATATTTAAGCGCAAAAGTAACACTTTTGTTTGCTTTCCGATATTTTTTCATTATTTATTTCTACATTTGTAGCGTTAACACGGACTGTGTAAAGGATATGCAAACCCTATTAAACGACATAGAATTAGATATTCAGGAATTGAAATGTTTGATGCAGGCCATTTCAAGTGATGCCAATCCGACATTGAAGATTGTGGCAAAACGGAATATCCAGCAGATGAAGGCACGCTTGGAGGCGTTGCAAGAACTGCTTGAGGAGGCGCCAACGGCTGTTGTGTCGCCCCTGGAGGAACCCCCTGCTGTTACTACTCCTTTGACCGAATCGGTTTCTCCGGTCGAATCGGTTATTCCTGATACAGTGAAGATGGTATGTGAGGAACCGGAAACAGTTCCTATTTTGGCAGAACGCATCAAGCCTGCCAAGGATTTGAAACATGCCATCAGTCTGAACGATTCATTCCGTTTTGTCCGCGAACTGTTCGCAGGCGATGCTGCACGGATGAATAAAGTGGTACGACGTTTGGGTGAGGCTCCTTCTTTGGACAAGGCTATGGATATTTTTGCTTCGGAAGTGCACCCGGATGAAGAAAATGAAGCCGCCGTCGATTTTATGGAACTCCTCAAAAAATATTTCAGCTAAACAACCGATAAGT
>JAEWFF010000051.1 GCA_023388965.1 Pseudomonadota bacterium
CACGTGTGGCTGCGCCGGGTGGTCAAGGACCACTCGACGCTGGAGCAGCTGGAGGACCTGCTCGACAGCGCCGACCCGGGGGCAGCGGACTGAAGGCGCGGCTAGACTGGCGCGATGAAGATCGCCAGCTGGAACGTGCATCAAGGAATCCAGGAAATCCCACACTGACCCATACGGGCTGAGTATCAGCTGTTAAATCAATATCTTATGGATTGTGATTGTCTCAAGAGGCACAGGGACGATTCAAGGCATCCCAGATCACTGGGGGTACCATTGGGGGTATCATTCAGGCCTCCAATGCTGGGACCTCCCCATGCTGACCGCCGTCCAGATCAAGTCCGCCAAGCCGGCTGCCAAGGCCTACAAGCTCGCTGACAGTGGCGGGCTGTTCCTGCTTGTCACGCCCGGCGGCCAGAAGTACTGGCGCTACAAGTTCCGCATCGGCGGGGTCGAGGGTCTGGACGCGCTGGGCGCGTTTCCCGAGGTCAGCCTTGCCGAGGCACGCCAAGCGCATGCCGAGTCACGCCGCTGCGTCGCCCAGGGAATCAATCCGGTTCACGCGCGAAAGGATCGCAAGCAGGCCCTGGCCCTGGCGTACCTGGAGCGCGATCAGGGCTCGTTTGCCACCGTGACCGCCGAATGGGCTGACGCGACCTCCCAAGGTCTAAGGCCAGCGACTCGAAGGCAGCGCGAGCGCGAGATCAACAACGACCTGCTCCCAAAGTTCCATGCCCGGCAGATCAAGACCATCAAGCGCGTCGAGATCACTGCACAGCTGAAGTCAGTGGAACGACGGGCACCCGAGGTCGCCCGCAACCTTCGCAACTACCTCTGGGGCATCTTCGAGCATGCGATCGAGAGTGGCCTGATGGACGCCAACCCTGTCCCGTCGATCCGGCTGATGAAGAAGCGCGATCAGGCAAATCATCCGGCTCTGTCGCTGGAGCAGATCGGTGATCTCCTGGTGCAGCTCGATGATCGTTCGTTGATGGCAGAACACACGCGCATAGCCATGCTGCTCGTCATGCTGACCGCCTGCCGCAAGTCGGAGATCATCAATGGACGCTGGGCGGAGATCGACCTCGACAAAGGCGAATGGGAGATCCCAGCCGAGCGCATGAAGGCGAAACGCGCCCACTGGGTACCGCTGTCTCCCCAAGCGATCGAGCTGCTGCGCGAGCTGCGCAGAACGGTCCCGGCCGGCCAGGAGTTCCTCTTCCCGAACCGTCGCGACCCCAAGCGCCCCATGGCCAATCGCAGCCTCAATGCCGTCCTGGAGCGCCTTGGCTATGCCGGCATCGGCACGCCGCATGGCATGCGTGCAGCCTTCAGCACCTATTTCAACAGCGTTCGCGTCGACAAGGACGTGATCGAAATCTGCCTGGCCCACTCCCCCATGAGCAAGACCCGTGGCGCGTACAACCGCCACGAGTACATGGCTGAACGACGTGCCGTGCTGGAGGATTGGGCGAACAAGTTGGACGCCCTGCGCGAGAGCGCCCTGGCATCTGAAGCGGCCCCTTCAGCGACAGGGAAGCCGTAACCAATGAGCGCTCGATCACTACCAGTCGCTGCCGAATCCCGATCCTGATGATCCCGAACCGAAGGAATCCATTGACCCGGATCCAGAACCGAACGAGTCGTGGAAGTCGCTGATCCCGTGCGAGCCCGAGCCGAAGTCGGATCCAAATGGGCTGTCATGAGAAAACACGTCATCCGAACGTGATCCGTACGGATTGCCGCCAGCGTCAAAGCTGGCTGGGCCGTCGGAGATCATTGGCAGGCCGGTTGCTGGATTGATCCTGGGGCCTGAGCTGTGATCTCCAAACGCTCCATCGAGCAACAGCCGATCGGCCGGATGGCGATGCATCGAAAGCGTTTCGTCGTCGAATCCCCACATGTTGCCGTCGATGTCGAATCCGCCAGGCCCGTCCAAGAGCATCGGGAGCCCGGTTGCCGGGTTGATCGAGTCAGCAAACCCAGCTCCAGACCGTTGGGGCTCTTCGGCGAAACCCGTGCCACCTTGGGCATCGCGGGCATCACGATCGGATGATTCGTCGTCAATGCGCACCAAGCGCACGGCGCCGATCACGAGAATCGCAAGAATCAGCATCATCTCCATGCACACCCTCCAATGTCTTCAGGCAACCCGTGATGGCTGACGCGAACCATTCACTTGGCCACGTGCAGGCCATCGAACTGACGCCTTTGGCAGGTATGCCGGCCTCAGTCAGCGCACAAGTCCCAATTGTCCAGACTGTCCCAGATCGTTGTTTCATGGAATCCGGAAGGCGTTGCGTTCCCTGGCTTCCCTGCAACCGGAAAGGAACTGCGCCAGATTCGGACCTTGATCTTGTCGTTATCTGGGCTGCGGCCCTCATTGAAGCCCTGCAGCATTACCCTGCCATCAAGCTTACACAGCGAGGCTCCGATTTCTGATTTCAGCGGCCGTTCGGACTCCAACCTCTCGCGACGCTGAATGTCTCGCTCCTGGGCCTCACGAGCCAACGCTTCCGATCGCGCATCCCGCTCGGCACTTTGCGACGAGCGGAACTCTTCTTCCGTCGCCAATCGGACCAAGGGCTGGCCATCGGAGGAAAAACCAGCTGGCGTGCAGTCGAAGGTCCATGTCCCCTCGGTCCATGGCGACCCATCGAGGTATCGGCCACTTTGCGTGTACCGGACCAGCTCACGAGGAAACAGCGCCAGAGTCTCCGGATCAAACGCTACAGAGTGCTGGTAGTCCCACGTGCTCCCGGCAGAGCTGTTGTGGCCATGCTGGACGCTCTCACTGGAATTGACGCGAACAAGCAGCCAGTCGCGCTCGGTCTTCTTGTGTTGAAGCGTTTCGTCGATCCGATAAACGCCGGCATCAACCCTGATGGTTCGGGTCATCGGGCGCCCCTTGTCATCCTTGCATGACAGCTCCACGTCTTCCGTGATCTCGACATAGCGACGGGGGATGTGCTCGAACAGATTGATCTTCCGCCAATCCTTCTCGCGAATCCTCTCGCCATACTCCTGGATCACCAAGGGAACAGGCTCGGACCCCGCTACCTGCGCGGCTGCAAGGGATAGTGCAACGGCAAAAATCCATGTCTTCATTCAGCTGACTCCGTTCTGATGAATGGCTGGGACGCGGAGCTGTTTGCCCCTAAGTCCTAACAGGTTCTGCTCCAGATTCTCAAGTGCTCGAATTACGGGGGAAAGTCGCGTCGGCTCGGAAACGGTGCGCCTGCGGAGCAATCGACTGAACCAGTGCCGCATGCCGACTGGACAATTGCGGGGACTGGTTCAGTGGCCGGGCAAGGTCTCCGACACCAGCCTCTCCACGTAGCCCTCATCCTCGTCGAACAGGATGTTCCGCTCGGCCATCTTCTGGCGGGTCACCTTCCAGTGCATCTCCATTTCCGCGGCGGACGTGCCCGAGACGATGTAGCTGCGCAGGCTGACGTCCGGATCGGCCATGCGCGCTTCGATTTCCTGGATGGTGCGGTGGAACTGGATCTTCGGATCGTCGATGGTGTCCAGCTGGCGGATGCCCTTGGGGTCGACGAAGCTGATCCGCTGCTTGCTGCCGTCGATGCGCCAGACGATGAAGTCGGGATGGAAGTTGCCGGCCTCGAAGAAGCCGATGCCGCGGCCACGGCTCATGTTGCGCAGCAGGAACAGCGGCCGGTCCGCGAACTCTTCCGGGTGCTCGGCGCAGTAGTCCCTCAGCCGGCGCACGAAGCGCATCTCGCCGTCGTTCAGTGACACCGGCCGGACGCTGATGCTGGCGCCGCTGGCCTTGATCAGGGGCTCGTACAGGTGTCCCTTGAAGGACAGCACCTCCAGCTTCGCCTGGCCGCCGGTGAACGCCCTGTCGGCGAGGCCGGCACGCTTGCGCAGCTCGTCTCCAAGCTGCCGCAGCTGGGTGATCAGCGCCTCCTCGGACTTCTCCACCGAGACGCGGTACACGCCCTGCTCCTCACCCAGGCCGTCACCAGCCTCAGGGAAGTTGGCGTCACCTGCGTCCAGCTCGGCGTATTCCAGGTGCGGCTCTTCCCAGCCCTTCTTGCGGAAGCTGTAGTAGCGCTCGGCGTACTTCTTCAGCAGCGTCTCGGCGATCTCCTGCCAGATCGCCACCTTGGCGAAGCTGTCCATGGCCAACATCGCTTCCGGGATCAGCAGGTCGTACCAGTCGGTCTCGGCCAGCAGGCGCTCGACAGCCGGGCGCGGGATGTCGAAGTTGTGCCAGCCACGCTCGTTCTTGAAGCGGATCAATTCGAACCAGGCACGGTCCAGGTCCAGCAGCGCCACGTGCCGTGGCCCCAGCTTGCCGCGATCCAGCTCGGCCACGCCGTCGCCGCCAGCCAGCCCAGCCGCCTTCATCGCCTGGATCTTCGGGTACCAGTTGAGCTGCACCCGGTTGCGCAACAGCCAGTGGTCGGCCTCGCCCTGCGGAGGCGCGAGCTGCGGAACCGGCGCCAGCTTCCGGAAGGCGGCGCCGAACGCGGTCTGCACGCCATTGATCTCGGGCTTGAGCCGGATGATCTTGAGCTTGTGCGTGCCCAGGTTGCGCAGCACCGGCAGCACGATCTCCTCGCTGTCCTGGTCCGGCGGCAGCCCTTCGTCCTCCAGGAACTGCTTGAACTGGGCCATGTAGTCGGCATGGACGCCAAACACGTTCAGGGTTTCCAGCAGCTCGATATGGCGCGGACGCTCCACGCCGGCAGGCAGGCGCATGGCCTTGCTGCGCTTCAAGCTCCAGCCATGGCCCTTCAGGCGCACGCCGCGGCCGAACAGCTGGATGATCTGCGCACCCTCGCTCTGGCCGATCTTCATCAACCCCAGGGTGCTCACGCGCCATGAGTTCCAGCCTTCGGTGAACTTGCGCGAGCCGATCAGCAGGCTGATGGCGCTGCCTCGGTCATTGATCCGGCGGAACAGCGAACCGGAGAAGTCGCGCTCCTCGGCCACCACGCCCGGCGTGGCGTCGCAGATGTCGTAAAGCTTCTTGGCATCCCCGACATTGATCACCCCAAACGGTTCATTGTTGCCCAGCCTCAGCGCCAGTTCACCGTCGGCGCCCTTCAGGTATTCCACGTGCAGGGCACCGCCACCGGAGGCGTTGAACAGTCGCGCACAGATATCTTCGAACAGCTCGTTGGCAGACAGACTCAACTCCACCAGGTAGCCGAAGCGATTGGCGAAGATGTTCTTGCCATCGGCTGCGACCAACCCTGTGCTCAGCGTTTCCGTTATGGCACGCAGCGAGGCGGCCTTGTCTGCTGCAAAAGCGGCAAGAAACTTGAGGATCTCCACAACATCCGAGGCTTCGCCTTTGTTGAAGCCCTTGGTGACGCTTCCCCCGACAAAAATCCAAAGTGGCTTTTCGATGTTGAACGGCTGCAGGACGGCCTGCCTGTCGTCGAACAAACGCCGCTGCTGATAGGCGGCCAATAGACAGGCAATCAGGTACTGATGACGATGCGCGCGCTCGGTGTCCTTGTCCAAATTGAGGATCTGGTAATCCTTGCCGTAACCGTCACCGTAGAAGTAGCGGTAGGAGTAGTCGAAGACGATGCTGCGCGCGTAGCGGCGCGACAGCGGCACGCTGCCCTTCACCGCCTGCTTGAACGTGGCCGAGTACTCGAAAGAGAAGCCCTTCTCGCAAAGCTGGTCGCGGCGGGACAGCCACTTGCCGGCCTCGCCGCCGGAGGCGCCGCGGTGGCCCTCGTCCACCAGCACCAGGTTGCCGGTCTCGAAGGCGTCCACGGCCACGGTCTTGTCGCCCATGTCGTCGGCCAGCTTGTGGATGTCGATGATCTCCACCGCCTTGCCGGCGAACAGGCCGCGGGCGTTCTTGTCGAACAGCTCGGCCTCGATGCCGGCGGCGCTGAACTCCTGCAGGTGCTGGTGGCTCAGTCCCTCATTGGGGGTCAGCAGCAGGATCCGGTTGAGCTCACCGCCACGTCCGGCCTGCGCCAGGTGATGCTGGTACTGGCGCAGGTTGAGGTGCATCAGCAGGGTCTTGCCACTGCCGGTGGCGCACCACAGGGCCAGCTTGTTCAGGCCCAGCGCAGCGTCGCGGCCCTCGTCCAACGCCGGGAGTTGCTGGTTTTCGTGCTTGCCATCGTTGAACTTCGCGATGTGGGTGTTGAGCGCCTGCGCCAGTGCCTGCGGGTCGCGGAAGTAGCGGTCCAGGTAGATCTCGACAAACAGCAGGGCCAAATACTGGTAGTACTTCCACACCACCGGCCGCTCGCGGCGCAGGGTGCGCTCGGCGTTCAGGGCCAGGGTGTGGCGGACGATGTTCTGGTCGAAAGCCAGCAGCTCGTCGCGACTCACTCCAGGCAGCTCGCCGGTGATCTGGTTGACCAAAGCGTGGTGGAAGCGGTGGACGTTGTTTTCGTCCAACCCCTCCTCGCTGTGCTCGTTGAGCTGGAAGCGCTGCTTGAACGCCTCCAGCAGCGGCACCCGGCGCCCGCCTTCCAATGGGTAGTAGCCGTCCGTGCTGTCCAACCCGAAAAGGCCGAACAGCCATTGATTGAGCACCAGCGACTGGGTGAACTCGACGGGCGCTGCGGCAGCACGCCGCCCGGCCCGCTTGGCGACTTTCCTGGCTGCTTTCTTCACCAGTGCCATGTCACGCGGTCCCCTCGAACATCAGGCGCTGGAAGTCTTCCTCGGTCAGGCGCACCTTCCAGCTCTCGTCCTCCAGCCGGATGTTCTCCAGCGTGTTGTCGCCGTTGACGTAGATCAGGTCGAACTCGGTGTCGCGCACAGAGAACGCCTGCTTGTCGCGGAACCAGGTTTCCAGCACCAGGTTGTCCTGCTCGGCGTCCCCGGTGAGCTTGCGCCAGATCACCAGCGTCCTGCGGCCTTCCGGCGTGGTGCCGGTGACGGTGCGGAACCACCAGGGGCCGGCAGCGTCCTGTCTGAGGCGTCCGTTGATCTGCAAGCGCCCTTCGCCATCACGTTCGAACCCGGCGGCAAAGCTGCGCGGCGCGGCGATGTGCTGCACGGTCAGGCCCAGCAACCAGTTGAAGGTTTCCAGCAGGTCGACATTCACCTCACGGCTTTCGTCGCTGCCAGGCGTTTTGACCAACAGTTTGTAGCCGGTGGGGTCGCTGAAGGCCGCGATGTTCAGCAGCGATGCGCTGCCCTGGGATTCCACGTCCAACTGGTAGCGCAGCAAGTACTGCTCGCGCAGGCCGTCGGCACCTTGGGCAGTACCAAAGTCCAGAGCGGCCTGCTGCTGCGTGCTGCGCGACAGGGCGAGATTGTTGAGGGTGTCCTCGTAGGATTCCAGACGAAGAGCCTTGATGAAGCGTGGACCGCGCTCAACCTCTTCGACTGTTGCTGGACGAGCGGGCGCGCCATTCCTCCATTCTGGTGTAAAGGCGACCTTCTTTAGACGCGGAATGAGCACGGGATCAAAATGCTCACCCGATTCGATCAAAAGGAACTTCCTTGAGCCCAAGTCGTCGCGGTTCATGCTGATAACCGCATGACCAGTTGTTCCGGAGCCGGCAAAGAAGTCCGCGAGTACCGCATCACGCGCTGTCATGAAAGGCACAACATAGGTGATGAGCTCGACGGGCTTCGGGTTCTTGAACACATCGCGCGCGCCGAAAAGTCGGTCGAGATCATTCGACCCCTTCCGAGCATCGAGAGAGAACACGCTTCGCAAGGGAAATTTCACATCAGCCAAGTAGACCTTGAGCTCTGGAAGTTTTTCCTCAGTATCGCCAAAGATAATTCTCTCTTCGGACAGCAGCCTCTCCATGGTCGCCGGCGGGAACCGCCAGCCCCAGTAAGGGCGTGTACAAGGCTTTCTCGTCGCTGGATGGATGACATCGTAGTCGTAGCCACGCTTGCCTGGGTTGTCCATGTTCCTTCGGGCCACATACGGCCCGACATCGTCGACGCGCCGGTAACGGTACAGATCACCGAGATCTTCCCTGTTTTCGGCTGCAAACTCGGCAAACCTTTCTTCCACCTCAGTTATGGATGATACGGACTCACGGATCCGTGAGTAGGCCTGGAGCATCAGCTCCTTCTGCTCACTCGTACTGGTACTCCAATGCTGATCGACGCTCGACTTGTCTTTCGCGAAACAGAGCAGGTACTCATGCTCGATTGCGATGCGGGTCGGGTTATTGTCAGTAGCGCCCTTCCATACCAGCGAACCAATACGATTATCTGGATGAAAGTGGTGATCCAACAATAAGCTGAGACGCTCGTACTCGTGCTCATCTATGTTTGAGACGAACGTACCGTTATCTGCAAGCATGCCGTGAGCTAGCGACATTCTTGAGTCGAGCATCGTCAACCAGCTGGAGTGCTGATAAGTGTCCTTATAGGCAAATCCATCGCCGCCTGTGTTGTATGGAGGATCGATGTAGATGCACTGCACCTTCTCCCGATAGCGCGCCTGCATCAGCGATAGCGCTTGAAAGTTCTCGCTGTGCACCAGCACGCCATCGGCCTTCTCATCGAGATCACCTACTGCGTCCAACAATCGCGCCACGAACGCCGCATCGAAATACCGCGTATCCACCATCAAGCTTGAATGCGCCTTCAAGTACTCCGGCGTCAGCGGCTCGCTATACGCCGGCCGCGTCACATCCGCCGGCAGCTCATGCAGCGAATGCAGCGTCTTCCACTCCTCCAACTGCGCGGCGTTCGCGCACACTTCGGGCAGCAACTCGTCGGGAATCTGCGAGATCGCCACCAGCCAGTCCGAGGCAACCACGAACTTCTTCTTCAGCCACAGCTTCTTCTGGAAGTTCTCAAGCTGAGCCAGGAAGTCGATGATCTTGCCGGCGATGCGGCGGATCACCTTGATCTTGGACAGGTACTGTTCGACCCGGGGCGCGGTTTCGCTTTCCACATCGTCCAGGTGCATCACCTCGTTCTTGATGTAGAAGTCGAGCTCGCGCCTCAGGAAGCCATCCAGATCCTTGTGGATGAAGTAGTCGAAGGTGTTGCGTGCGGTATAGCGCCGCAGGTGTGCCTCCAGACGCGAGTAGTCAGCCGGTTCGCCATTGGCCTTGATGTGGGTCTTGCCCAGCTCCGTCAGCCAGGCGGCGAGATCACCGCCTGCGGCCAGGATCGATGCTATTGCGAACGTGCTCAGATCCTTCTGCGCCGGCGGCTTCTTCCTGCCGTCGCGCTGGTCGGCGGGCCAGTCCTCCAGTGTGGCCGGGCGATACTCGAAGCGCAGTTCCAGCTCGCCGTCGACTTCGGCGATGAAGTCCTCGGCCGCCAGCACGAACACCCGATCCTTGCCCTCGGCGGCCTTGACGTTGCCGTGCTCGCCCTCGGCCGCGTCCACCAGCTTGAAGCGCACGCGCATGGGGTCTTCGCCCTCGCCGGCTTCGGGCTTGAGCCGGAAGGCGTAGTCGCGCAGGTATTCGCTGGTTTTGATGTAGTACTGGTCCTTGTTGGCCCAGTGCAATGTGACTTCTTCACCCTCGTAGGGGATGGCATACACCCCCGGCTTGTAGACCCGCTTGGCCAGGAAGTCGCCTTCGGAGTAGTAGCGGCGGAAGAAGCTGTAGAGGTGATCGTAGACCTCGTTCTCCAGCGCGCCCAGGTCGACGGCACCCTTGAGCTGCTCGCGCAGCTCGCGCACCTTGGGCGCGGTGTCCGGGTCCACGCCGGCCTCGGCAAGCTGGGCGACCATCTGCTCCAGGCGCTTCTTGAGCTCCGCGCTGTCGGCCGACTGATATCCGGCGAAGGCCTCTTTGACCTGGGGCAACAAGTCATCCTTGAGAAACTTGGTGACATCGTCGGCTCTGGCGTGAAGGATCCGGTAGATGCCGAAGTCCAGGTCGGGCTGGTCGAGCTGGAACAGCTCCTTGAGCAGGGCGACCAGCTTGTTGAACTTGGCGGGATTGGTGTCGGTCATCGGGTTCAGTCTTCTATGGTGTGCTGCCAGATCGGACGCTGGCTGAAGTCGGCTGGGAAACCCATCACGCCCTTCGCAGGCGAATGCTGGGTGACATGTTCGGCCACACGCTGGACCCAGGTCTGCCCCGGACTGATGCGCCCGATCAGCCAGCCCAGCAGGGTGAGCGTGTTGTAGGCGCTGCTCTCGCCGGCATGATCGAGCGAGGCGACCAAGGCTTCGGGATGCTTGCGCGGCAGTTGGGCCTTGAAGGTCATTTCACGATCCCAGAAGCGGGCGTGGTGGGCGCAGATGTTCCGCACCACGCTGATGTGGTGCAGGAAGGACGCCAGCAACACTTCGTCGAGTCCGTACAGATCGGCGATCGCATTGCGGTCGGCCGCGTGGCGCAGGTTGCCGAACCAGCGTGAGATCTGACCCAGGCTCATGACTTCCACGCTGGCCCAGATGGGCGGCAACAGTTCATCGTAGGTGCCACGCAAATGGCGGATGAAGCGCTCGCGGCTGTCTTCCACGCCGCCAACCAGGCGTGCCACAGCCGTTGGATGGCTCCAGTTCTGGCTGCGCTGCTTGAACAAGGCGCTGTCGAGGTGCGCATGCGCGCCATGGCGCAGGCCGACGACATGGGCCCAGCGGGTTCGGATGGACACTTCGAGCCGCTCAACCGCATCCAGTATCAGCAGCTTGAGGGCGCGGTCGAACAAGTAGTCGTCCAGCACCGCTTCAAACGTGGTGCCAGGCAGGAACTTGTGCGAAGCGTGATCGGCCTCATGCCGCAGCCAGTAGCCACTGAGGCGGTAGTAATTGAGCTCGCCCAGGTAGTGGACGGCGCGTTCGGGGTTGCCGAAGGCCATGCCACGCAAAGCAAGCTGGTCGATCTGCTGCTCGACAGTGAGCGCTGGCTTGTCGTATTTCATGCGGCATCCCCATCGCGGCCTGGCGCTGCGAATTCCGGGATGCCCTCGGCCGATCGCGTAGGCCGGAAAAAAATAACCCCCCATGGTGCGCCGATCTGACGAGAGGCGTGGGGGGTGTTGTTGGTAACGATTCTACCCCAGCCGACTTCCCGTGCAAGGGGTGCTCTGTCGGTGCGGTTCATGCCAGCACCCATCGGATCCTGAACAGCCTGACGCTGTGGCTGTGCTGGTTCAGGCGGCGCTCCAGTGCGGCGATCAGTGCGTCCCGCTTGGCCTCGATCTCGTCCTCGACGTCGAAGATCTCCTGCCGCTGGCGGCGCTGCTGGCGCTCCATGAGCTTGATCTCCTCCTGGATGGCGGCCTGCTCCTCCACAGTGGTCGCGGCCCGTGCGCGGCGTTTGGCGTCCTTCAGGCGGGCCTTGGTGTCCTGCATGGCCTGCTCCGCGGACAGCAACTTGTCTTCGGCCCACTGATCGAGCCGCTCGCGTTCGGCGTGGAAGTAGGCGTTGTTCTCTTCCAGCGCCTTAGCCAGGGCGGCTTCGATCTGACGGCGGACGTTGACGTCGAAGTTGGGTGGCAGCGTGGCAGGGTCAGGCGGTCCGCCGCCGGCGCGACCCGGCAGCTCCAGCAGGCGCTGGCAGGCTTCGGCATCTAGCCATCGCCCATCATCAGCCTGTGCGCTGAAGACCAGATGCTCTTCCAGCTGAAAGCTTTCCAGCTCCAGCAGGTTCAGCTCCAGCCAGCCCGACCGGCTCGGCAGCTGCTCCAGTGCCGCAATGCGCTGCGGAGCGCCGGCGAGCGTGAACGTCACTTCGCCAGTCGGGGTCTCGCGGCGCCTTCCGGCATCGAGCACGTGCTCACCCAAGGGGTGGGTCAGGCGGTAGACATGACCGTCTTCAGGCAGCGGCTGGCCCTTGCGGATCAAGTGATAGCGGCCCGACTCCGCTTCTGGCGCGGGGGAAGATCGCAGATCGAAAGACAGGGTCTGGTCGTCGAACGCCGCGACGCCATCCAGCTCGTGCCGGGTGAGGCGCCAGAACAAGCGGCTGATACGGTCAAGCTGAACGATGGCTTCATCGCGATGGAGACGCAGGCGCTCAACCACCCCGGCGTCGAACGTGGCCAGCAGGGCTTCCTCGGTCTCGCGCATGCGCTCTTCGATCTGCCCTTCCAGCTCACTACGCAAGCGGGCAAACGCGGCGTCGATCTCGGCCGGTGTCCGGCAGGTGTCGTAGATGCCTGCGATCCGGCGCTCGATATCCACACCAGACTCGATGCGGCCCAGGATTTCGTCGGAGGCACCGAACACGCCGTCGAACAGATGGAACTTCTCCGACAGCAGCTCCAGCACGCGCTGGTCGGCGGCGTTGCGCTGGTTGATGAAGTTCACGACCACGACATCGTGCTTCTGGCCATAGCGGTGGCAGCGGCCGATGCGCTGTTCGACCCGCTGCGGGTTCCATGGCAGGTCGTAGTTCACCACCAGGGAGCAGAACTGGAGGTTGATGCCCTCGGCGCCGGCCTCGGTGGCGATCAGGATGTCGGCCTGGTCGCGGAAGTGGTCGATGACGGCGGTGCGGCGGTCGATCGCGGGGCTGCCGGTGACACGGTCGGTGCCATGGTGAGCGGCGAGCCAGCGCTGGTAGATGCCGTTGAGCCCGGGATCGGAGGCGCGGCCGCTGAACTTCACCACGCGGCCGGCGTGCCCATGGGCTTCCAGGAACCGGGCGAGGTAGTCCTGGGTGCGGACGGATTCGGTGAAGATCACCGCCTTGCGTGCGGCGCCGATGGCGGCCATGCGGTCGAAGCCGGTATCCAGCGCCTTCAGCAGGGCGTGCGACTTCTGGTCTTCGCGCACACCGCGGGCAATGAGCAGGTACTGCTCAAGCTCGACGATCTCGGCGCGGAGCTTGACGGGGTCTACCTGGGACTCCGGATCCTGGGCGTCGTCGTCATCGTTGAGCGCGTCTTCGTCGTCCTCCTCATCGAGCACGTCGGCGTCGAGCTCTTCGTCCTCGATCAGTCGGCTGATCCAGTCATCCTGGTCGGCTTGACTGTCCTCAAGGCGACGCAAGCGGGCCAGGATGACCTCCATCGTGGCCACGACCGCCTCCGTGGAAGAGGCCAGCAGCTTGCGCAGGATCAACCCGACCAGGTGCCGTTGGCGCGAGGGGACGCCATAGCTGTCTTCGCGCAGAAGATAGCCGGACACCAGATCGTAGACCCGCTGCTCGTCTTCGCCGGGGGTGAATGGGAAGGTGAGCGGCTTGCGCTCGGTGTATTGCACGTACTCCAGCACGTCACGGCGCAGGGTGCGCTTGGAAAAGTCTTCAAGCCGCGCACGCAGGGCGGGGATGGCGGCATCGCCGCGCATGAAGCGGGAGCGAAAGCTTACACGGTCACCGAACAGGTGGTCATCGATGATCGTGGACAGCCCATACAGCTCCAGCAGCGAGTTCTGCAGCGGCGTGGCGGTCAGGAGCACCTTGCGCACCCCCGCCAGCCCGCGCTTGATGGCCTGCCCGGTGTGGTGGCTTTCCCGATAGGCATTGCGCAGCTTGTGCGCTTCGTCGATGACCGCCAGATCCCAGCGGATGGCACCGATGGCGCGCTCCATCCGGGCGGCGAAGTGGATGGACACGATGCTGATCACGTCCTGGTCGAGCGGGTTGTAGACGCCGTCCTTGCGCGCCTGCGCCCAGGTCTTGGCATCCAGGACCTGGGTGGGAAGGTGAAACTTCTCGGCCAGCTCCGTTGCCCACTGCTTGCGCAGGGATGCCGGGCAGATCACCAGCAGGCGGCGGCGCCGCTCGGCCCAGTACTGGCCGAGGACCAGGGCGGCCTCGATGGTCTTGCCCAGGCCGACCTCGTCGGCCAGCAGCACGCCCTTCGACAGCGGGTTCTGCAGCGCGAACAGCGCGGCTTCGATCTGATGGGGGTTCAGGTCAACGGCGGCGTCGAACAGCGCCTGCCCGATGCGATCCAGATCGCCCCCGCGGCGGCGGCGAGCGAGCTCCCAGGCGAAGTACTTGGCCTGGACATCCGTTGTCTCGATCATGTTGCCCCCTGTCTTCCTGCGTGTTGCGTCACTGGTCTCCGCGCCCGCGCCTGAGCTCGTCCGACGAGCACCGCGGCAGGATCCCAGTGAACTGCAGCCCCGCTCCCCGAGCTCTGAGTATCGCAAAAAGCCCGGGGGCACCGAATCATCCGATCGGACTGCGAAAACTCCCTTCAGTTTCGGCATTCCACACCATGCGATACATCTGATCCCCACTCGCCCCAAGGAGACCGCCATGGAAGCCCGCCTGATCGCTCCAAGCACCGTTGAGCTGGCCAAGCTCGTTGGCCTTGTGAAAGCAATCGACCCTGTCCAGGTGAACCACGGCAAGGGCTGGGCTCTGCTGGTTGTCGGTCGCGGCTTCGCCCGGCTGGTGGAAAAGGAGATCCTGTATTCACCGAGCTTCATCTGGCCGGTTGAGCGGCCCGCCCCGGCACCGCTCACCTTCCCCAGCCAGTACGCTGCGCTCGCTTATGCCCGGCGCTCTGGCCTGCACCCGCGGCAGAAGCATTGGAACGTGACCATGGATCAGTGACAGCGGGTGCCCGGGGCAGCCAACGGCCCGCGCGACTGCGCACTTGCGCGGATCGGCCCGCCGGCCAATCGTCCCATGCGGACCCATAAGACCCCGAAGACGCGGGTGTTTGCGCTGCATCCAACACGGGCATAGTCTTGCCCCCAAGTTGTACGAGCGAGCCTGGCGCCCAATCCAGCGCATCATCACTTCCGGTTTCCGACCGGCATCATCAGACCGAAGGCACGGCCCCTGCACTTCTGCGGCTTGCGTGCTCTCTCCCCTGCGCGCCGATCTACCGGCGGTTTCACCTCAGACATCACCCATCCGGTTCGCCAGCGAATCGCGAGAGTGACGCAACACCGCTGCCAATCAAAAAGCTCAGCGCAACGCGGCTTTGACGCCAACGCGCATCAGTGACGCCGCGAAATCCCATCTGAAATCACGTTCTTGCACGTCAGGCCCGCCTCCCTGAGGCCGCCCCAGCAGCCGCAACTGCGGCGCCATCGCACGGAGTTATCCGCGCGACCGGCGGGGCCCGTTACTCACCGAACTTACAGCCGCGCTGAAGGCTGTCGTGCACGCGGTCCACCCGCACCCATAGCCGTTGGCGCGGCACCAACTTGGAGAAGATGATGAGCAGAAAGAACAAATTTCGTGCATCCCTCGCGGCAGCGAGCGCCCGTCTCGGCGGGTCCCATCTCACCCGCGAGGCGCGGCAGCGGACGACGGCGGCCTTTACCAAGGTGATGTACGAGGAGGGCTTCACGCACCTGGCCCATGCAAAGAATGTCAGTGGCCGACATTTGCGCATCTACGTCGCCGTCAGGAAGGCGCAAGGTATCGGACAGCGCACCCTGCAGAACGAATTGGCCCATCTGCGGGGCATTCTCAGGTCCGCTCGCAACCATGCAGTCGCGGATGCGCCGGAGTTGACAAACAGGGAGCTGGGTATCGGCGGTGGTTCACGCTTGGGAACCAACACAGCCCTGACCGGACCCACGTACGACCAGGTCTTCGCGAAGGCGGAGAGTCAGGGGCGCCTTGGATTGGCCGCCATACTGGGGCTTGAGCGCTTCCTGGGGCTCAGGGGCAACGAGGCGCTTCATGCGAGGACGGACACGCTTCGCCGCTGGTCCCAAGAGCTTTCCAACGGGGGCAAAATTACTGTCCTCGCGGGAACCAAGGGCGGCCGCCCCCGCACGGTGACGATAGGATCGATCTTTGAGGCAATGGCCGCCGTCAGTAACGCCCTCACGATTGCCGAGGCGCAGGGCGGGTTCCTGGTTGTCCGCTCTGACGGCTTGCCAGCTGGCGGATTGCTGCAAGCCCGCCGCATTTACCACAGCTGGGCGCACAGGAACGGCATCAAGCCCCACTCCGCCAGGTACGCGTTTGCCCGGGCTCAGCGGGACTTCTACCTGGAGAAGGGCTACTCGGCCCGGGAAGCCCTGATTGCAGTCAGCCATGACCTGGGGCACGGCGATGGCCGCGGGCGCTGGGTCAAGAGTGTCTACATGCGCTGAAGATGCCCCTGATTTGCCAAGGTGCCCCGCCAAATGCGAGGGCATCTTCGGAGTCGCGAGGGCATCTTGGGGTGGGCTACAAAGCTTCAGGAGGCCCGTACGCACGGCGATAGACGTGATGCTCCGCACGCTCGGACACTAGGCCCAGCATATTTAAGATCACGCGCTCCGCGCTTCCGGGGCGCCGTGAGCCAGTTGCGATGGCGTCGGCCGTCCGGTAGAGCACGTCCTCGACAACTGCCTTCTGCCACAGGGGATCGGCGTCTAGGAGGGACAGCATGTACCTGAGCTCTGCTACGACATCTGCATCCAGCGATATCTGGAATGTCTCTTTCCTACCGGTCATTTCCGCTCTCTCGCGTGCTTGGAAATCACAGGGACCACACCCAGCCTTCCCGGACCCCGGTTTTCACCGTTTTCACTCCTACTCGCTCCCGCGCTCTGCGCAAGACCTTGGCGCTGAATCCATAACCGTCCGCCTGCTTCATGAGCTCGGATGCCTTGGCGTCCCCTTCGGAGAGGACCGTTCTTAACCAATCTGCGCAGTCATCCGTTGCGCTACGGTCATCCGAGGATCCCGTGCCTACGCTCAAAACGTCGTCAGCCGTCAGCTGGACAGGCTCGTTGCACCATTCCACGTATGGGATCCGCGCATCGGTGGACCGCAGCCAGTAGGCAACGCCTGCTCCGTCGGGCCCGAGGTTGTTCTTGATGGGCAGGAGCAAGCGCTTATCGTCCGCGTCATCAGATCGCGCCAAGAGATAGGCGGATCTCGCGGCGGCGACGAATGCAAGGGACCCTGTTGAACGATAGATTGCCGCGGCTTTGCTCTTGTTCAAATGTGAAATGGCCACCACCGCAACCCCCCGCGCCGCTGCCATTTGAGTGATCGGCGCCAAGAGCCCTCGTACGTCCGCATCTTTGTGGGTGTCAACGCCAGCCAGATAGGCACTCAGTGGGTCGATGATCACCAACTTGACCGCTGAGTTGCGTTCGATGAATTCATCCAGAACTTCCACGTCCGCGAGCTTGAACGTCCTCGCGCGGTGCAGGTGGGAGTCCACTACGTCATCAAGAAGGTGAACGCGCTGCACATCCGCTCCTGCCGCGTCCAAGCGCGGACGAATCGTATCCGCTGGGTCGTCCTCGGCATTGACCATCAAGACATCCCCTTGGGGACAGCTCGTCCCATCCGGCCAGTCGCGGGAATTGGTCACGTGCGCAGCGAGCGCTGCCGTCAGCGTGCTCTTCCCGAGCCCCGGGTCGCCGACCACCATGGAAAGCTTGCCAAGTGCGAGGTGCGGCTCCCATAGCCATGCCACTGGCTGGGGCTCAATATCGGCAGCCCGCCGAGTTCTGGCTTGCATCCGCAAGGGCGGAGTCACGGTCGTGGCAGCGACGACGATCCTGGTCATGACGGGAGCTCGCCGGCGCGCCGGACATTCAGCCACTCGGGCTCATGTTCGATCGCCGCGTACCGGACGCCGTCCCGCATGAGCGCTTGCGCGAGTAGGAGCTTGGAACGGTAGTCAGAACTCAGGGTCGTCGGCCAGCAGACGAGCACAGCATCCACCGCTGGCCACCTCAGGTCGCATGGATCGGTGTCAGCGGGGAGCACCAATGCTGAGCCGGCTCCATGGATCTCGCGGCGATTCTTTGCCCGAGCCCAGCAATCATGACCAGCGTAGATATAGACATTTGGCGCGACGCCGGCCAGCAACATCAACTCGATCTCGCTGCAGTATGGGGCCCGCCGACGCGCGCGACGATCAGCTGCTTCGATCTCGATTACAGGTTGCACGACACGAATCGACGAGCTCATCGCGACGCGCTCTGGTTGCTCAGTTCGATCTGCCGCCGGATCCACTGCTCAACGTCGCGCTCAACCCAGCCGACTGCGCGGGTGCCGAGCTTCACCGCGGGAGGAAACGACGCATCACTGATCAACCTGTGGATCTGGGATTTGGACAAGCCAGTCCGCCGGCAAACTTCGACAATCCGAAGCATCGTGGTGTACTGGGATTGCATGGGGTGTCTCCTGGACCCAAACGGTCTTTGGCGCCTACCCGGGTGCGTCCGGATCGGTCTGAGACAAACCTAGGCTTCATGCGCTCCGTTTTGACCTCCAGAATCGCCCGAACTTCTTTTCGTTCTGGACTTGACTTTCTGCGTTCTCCGCTTCAGGCCGGATCCGGAAACGGCGTTCCTGACTGTGCTTTCGCTGACATCTTGGCCAAGAGCTATGGTCGCCAGTATCTGTGTTGCAGTTAGCTGATGGCAGCCAATCCAGCCATGAAGGCTGGCGGCAATGTGTCGGATGACATCATTGCGTCCCCAGTTACATGTGTCACTCCACTCTTTAGCCCCGTTGGCAAGTGTCTTGATCGACGGACGCGGATCCAGATAGACGCTTTCCACTCCATCTTCCATCGAGTATTGGAGCGCCGCGAGATCATCGATGACAGCCTGGCGTACAACACCCGCGACACCCGCGCCATCAAGGCGTTTGAGAATGCGCTCTTTCGCAACGTCAAATTGCTTAGGGATGCGCTCATCAACGCATTGCCATGCCCCACGACTCACCTCTGATGCAATGGCCGCTGGATACATCCCAAACATCGCGCCGTTTCCCAAGCGATCAAGCTGCTTGCACAGCCCCATGACGTGCCCCTCTACAGCCGCCGCAATTGCTGCACGATCGGCGTTGCTCCGTTCAAGCCCAGGATCCACGTCTGCCATCACGAATTGCAGCATCACCAGAAGCGACCTCACCGGCCCCCAGGGTCGTCCGCCCTTCTCACGATAAGTAACTTGGGATCCACTCAGAAGATCAGCAATTATTCCGAGCAGCTCCTTGTCACTGGCAGATCGATCGAACTCCTTTATCCGACCATCTTTGCGAGCCTGCTCTCCAGCTCTTTCAAAAGCGTCGCGCTTCGAATAGAGCAATTCCCAGACTGGATGCATACTGGCGCCATGCCGGACCAGCGCGCAGATCACCTCGTCGTAGCCTGCGAAATACTCAACGTCCTCTGCAAGCTCGGCCTTGACCCACTGCGGGAGTGATCGCCATTCCTTGGGAAGTGCTTTGTTCAAGACGTGCATCTCGGCCCCATAGCTGTGTCCGGACGGATCTCCTTTGCTTTCGGCAACCTGCCTAATGGAGACCCATGGACTACCATGGGATGACTGACCTGCTTCCGGAAGAGGACAATCCACAGATCCTCACCTGATCGACTTGGGGTCACCAAAGCGTTGTGGGGGTACGTGTGGGGGTATCTGAACCAGCTTCCTGACACGAAATCCAATTAAATCAAATGGATATCGCGATCATGAAAATCGCCAGCTGGAACGTCAACTCCCTCAACGTACGCTTGCCCCACCTGCTGCAGTGGCTGGAGACCGCCGCCCCCGACGTGGTCGGCCTGCAGGAAACCAAGCTGGTGGACGAGCGCTTCCCCGCCGAAGCCTT
>JAEWFF010000064.1 GCA_023388965.1 Pseudomonadota bacterium
GCCGTGATATCGGCTATGAATCCGAGGCGGCTTTCAGTCGGGCCTTCAAGAAGACGGTGGGAATCTCACCTGCCACATGGCGCGGCCATGCCGCTGCAGTCAGCTGATCTTGAGAATGCCGAACGGCTGTCATTGCCAGCGCGACAACGTCAACATTCTGCCAGTCGTGCCGGCGCTCAACCGTGCGGAAACGGATGTTCTAGACTAGTACCGTTCAGGTCTACGGCAAGGATGGGAACTCCCTCGCCCATTGCCGACTGTTTTCCCACAACGTCGCATTTGTCCGCGTTGCCCTGCGCTGCGTTCCGCCCAGCAACGCCAACCTCGGGTGTCTCTATTCGGGATGGCTGGTGAAGGCACCCGTTACAATTCGGGCGTAGTGCCAATACATCAACGCATTGAAATCACGCCAACTTTTCAGACCGAACCAAATCAGCCGAGGTTCGCATGGTTTGAGACGAAAGCCGTTCAGAGACCGGAAATCGGCGCTTCGGCAGTCTCTGAGGTTCGGCCGCCTCTGCTAAACCCCTTTGAAATAAAAAGGAATTCCGGTTCTCAAATCGGGCTGTGGGTGGTTCGCAATTTGATAGTGGCGGAGGGGATGGGCCTTACGTCGAACCTTCTCCTTGTGAATGCCGCTCGGTTCGCAAGGGATTTCTGCGCATCAGGGCATGTGATCAAGTGCGGGCTCCGGTCTGGCTGGCCGGTTCCTGGTGCGACACTTCTGTAGTTCTCCACCGTGGATCACTCGGCAGCAACGTCACTCTGCCCTCTCCGCTGCGACGCCGTCGGCGATACTGATGACCCTGTCAGTCATCGCCAGCGTCGTCTCGCGGTGGGCGATGACGATCCGCGTCATGCCCAGCTTTCGGATGGCCAGGTTGATGATTGCTTCGTTCGTGCTGTCGAGATGGCTGGTCGCCTCGTCCATCAGAAGGACCGAGGGCTGGCGGTAAAGCGCGCGGGCCAGTACGATGCGCTGCTTCTGCCCGCCGGAAAGGGTGCTGCCCATGTCACCGACCAGCGTCTCGTATCCCATCGGCATGGCGCGGATCTCGTCGTGGATCGCCGCCATGCGAGCGGCGCGTTCGAGATCCTCAGGCGAAACCTCGCGGCTAAAGCCGGTGATGTTGTCGATGACCGAACCTGCGAACAGCCGGTCTTCCTGCAGTACGCAGCCGACGCGGGCGCGGTAGGCCGCCAAGCCGAGGGAATCAAGCGGGATGCCGCCGATCAGGACCTGACCGGAACTCGGCCGCGCGAGCCCGGCCAGCACCTTCAGCAGCGTGGTCTTGCCCGCGCCGGACGGCCCGGCGATGCCGACGCATTCGCCGGCCTCGATCCGCAGGTTGATGCCTTTCAGCACCTCCGGATCATTGTCGGCGTAGCGGAAGCGGACGTCACGGACTTCGAGGCTGGCGAGTTCCGCGCTGGGGACTGCGACGGCGACGGGGCGGCGCGCGTCCTCCTCGGGGTCGGCAAGGGCGATGTCGGCGATACGCTCGCCGTGCAGCCCCAGCATGCGGAATTGCAGCAACGTGTCGATGAAGCTGTTGATCCGATCGGCGAACTGGTCCTTGTAGGCGAGGAAGGCTACAAACATGCCGACCGACATGGTCGAATCGATGATGGCCAGCACTCCGAAATAGATGATGAGCAGCCGGTCGATTCCGAAGATCGAGGACGCGCCCGCCTGAAACCAGACGTCGAACTTCTGCACCCGCAGTTCGGCGTTCAGGCGTTCTACAAGGTGGTTGATCCAGGTGCCCTGACGGCGGCTTTCGATGTTCAGCACCTTCACGCTGCCGATGCCGCGCACCGATTCCATGAAATGCGTGTTCTCCTGCGCGGCATGGACGATCGCCTCCTCGGACATGCGGCGATAGGTGCCCCATGTCGAAACGCGGAGCAGCGCGTAAAGCCCGACGCCCAGCAGCGCCAGCCAGAGAAGCCAGCCGCCGTAGATCCACATCATCGCAATCAGCGCGATCGACATGACCCCGTCCAGCAGCGCCGTTACGGTGGAGGCCGTCACCGTCCGCTGGATCGAATCAAGCGAGCCGAACCGCGAGACGATGTCGCCCACATGCCGCTTCTCATAGAAGGCCAACGGCAGGCGCATGAGGTGGTCGAAGAGTCCGACCTTCCATTGCAGGGCGAGGCCCGATCCCATCAGCATGGTGATCCAGCTTCGCGCGAAGGTCGCTGCGACCTGCAGGATCAGCAGGAAGGCCAGGGCGATCACGATGATGCTCAGCAGGTCGCGGTCGGCCGCGACCACGACCTCGTCGAGGATCAACTGGAAGCCGATCGGCATGGCGATGACCGTGACCTCCAGCAGCAACGAGATGGCCAGCACCTGCGCGACCGCGGCCGCGATCCCGTGGGTGCGGCGGACCATGTCCATGATGCTGATGCGGACGGTCTCGTCGCGCCTGGTGAAGCTGGCGGTGGGCCATGCCTCCAGCGCGATGCCGGTGAAGTTCTTCGACACCTCCTCCATCGGCACATGGCGGCGGCCGATGGCGGGATCGTGGATGACGATGCCGCGCGCGCCGACGCGGATCAGCACGACGAAGTGGTTGTGGTCCCAGTGCAGGACGCAGGGCAGGCGCAGCTTGGACAGCTCGCCCAGTTCCAGCCGCAGGGCGCGGGTGGCCAGCTGCAGGGACTCGCCGATGCCGACCAGATCCCGCAGCGTGGTGCCCTTCATCGAGGCCGAGAAGCGCCGCCGGATCGCCGGCAGATCCATCCGGTGGCCGTGATGGCCGGCGATCATGGCAAGACAGGCAAGGCCGCATTCGGCACCCTCGCTCTGCAGGATGACCGGGGTTGCGCCGAAGATGCGCGCGTTCAGGCGTCGCGCGAGCGGCGCGGTCATGACGCGCCACCCGACACTGCGCCGCGCAGCCCGTAGAGCGGTTCGAGAACCCATTGGTAAAGCGGGCGGGTCTCGACCAGCAGATGCGCCTCGACCTCCATCCCGGCCTGCAATTCCTCGGTGCGGCCATAGGCGTTCACGTGCGGCTGCTGCGGCTGGACGGTGACGCGGTAAAGAACCGGGGCGTCCTGGCTGTCGCCGCGCAGCTCGCCGATGCCTTCGGGGCCGAGATTGGCGCGGGAAATCACCGTGACCTCGCCCGGATACTGCCCGAACTTCTGATAGGGAAACGCCTGATAGCGCAGCAGCACCGGCATTCCCTCGCGCAGGAAGCCGATGGCCGAGCCGGGCGCGAGCAGTTGCGCGACCAGCGGGCGGTTGCCCGGCACGATGGTCAGAAGCGGCGTTCCGGCCGTCACGGTCTGCCCGGCAAGGGTGATGATCCCGGTCACGGTCCCGTCGCGCGGCGCCGTCACCGCGACCTCGCGCCGGGCCTCGCTTTCGGAAATCTGCTGGTCGATATCGAGGATCTGGCGGCGGATATCGGCCGCCTGCGCCTCGGATTGCAGATCGAACGCGGCAAGGTCGGCGTGCAGGTCGTTCAGGCGGCTTTCGGCCTGCACCTTCTCGCGGCGCAGAGCCGGCAGTTGCGCCCGCTCGGCATAGAAGGCGCGCAGGCGTTGTTCGTATTCGGCGGAAACGGCAATGCCGCGCTCCATCAGCTCCTTCTGCCGGTCCGCGAAGTCCGAAAACTCGCTGACGGTCGCCTCCAGCAGCCGCAGCTGCTCGTCGATTTGGGGAATTTCGCGCTGAAGGTCGGAAAGCCGCGCTTCGATGGCCTCCTTTTCCAGCGTCCGCATCCGCGTGTCACGCTCCAGCATCTGTGTCAGCTCGGCCCGCTTGTCGGCCAGAATGTCCGACACCGCGCCTTGGGTGGCCCCGAGCGCGGTCGTCACGTCGATGCTGAGGGTGTA